>JASGJK010000015.1:0-22289 GCA_049840795.1 Paludibacteraceae bacterium | reverse complement strand
AAGGTTGATCGGGAAACACGATAGAATCCGAACAGCACCTCCACAAACTGAACAGCTTGTTGTCCAAATCTATCAACAGCTGACCATTTTACGGCTGTTATTGTTTTTGTTTCAGATTATCGCCCATAGATATTAAAAAAACAGACTACAAAGGTGGCCCAATGTAATCTGTTTTGAATCATTTCTTCCGAAATATAATTATTTTATCGTTAATTCATTGATTAATCTACTTGCACCGCCTACTTTATCCATTACAAATAATACGTAGCGAATATCGACCGAAATACAACGTTGTAAATTTGGTTCAAAAATAATATCTCCACTCAACGATTCCCAATTACCATCCTCAAAAGCAAGTCCGATAAGTTCTCCTTTGCCGTTAAAAACAGGACTTCCCGAATTTCCGCCCGTAATGTCGTTGGTTGTAGTGTATGCTACGTGCATTGTACCATCTTTTTTATCAATATAGTTGCCAAAGTCTTTGGACTTCGATCACGTTTCAATGTCCCCGATTATTAATTCAGGATTAGACGGGTCTTCTTTTTCGAGAATTCCCTCTGTGGTGGTATAGTATCTGTACGATGCTGCATCGGCAGGATTGTACCCTTTGATTTTGCCCATACGTCAAGCGCATTGTGAAATTAGCATCCGGATAAGTCGGTTTGTTCTTTTGGGTGGCCATTTCTAACAGACCAGCCTCGTACTCTTTTCCCCTTTTGAAATTATATCCGTAGCTTTTTTGTATTCTTCATTTTGAAACGAATAAAAAGTTTGTATTACATCATCATAAAATAAAACGGCCGGATCTTTCACCAAGTCAACTCCTTTTTTTATGGCTTTTATTAGTTTATCTTGCGATGTAAAGAACATATAAAAATATAATCCGTGAATCGCTCGTAATTTCCTTTGTATTTTTTGTTTATGGTATTCTAAAACTCAGGAAGCGCATCTGCATCAACCAATTCTTTATATGTCTTGAGTAACACTACAAACGTAGCTTTATCTACTTCAGGATAATAATCTTTGTATAAATTGTTGGTCTTTGATTTTACCGAATACCAACGGAATAGTTTTGACAATACTTTTCGCGGTATTTGCCAATCTGGGTAATTCTACACCACCCATAAATGCTTCTCGTAAGTTGTACAGTGATTTACTATATGGATAGAGATTTCGGTTATTAGGTATCAATATTTTTGAGCGTGTTGCCATGTACATTCTCTTTTCGTTCGGGAGCAGCGTTAACCCAATTTGTAAATTCGCTTTGTTGATGTTCTTTTTAGTAATTACATCTAAGCGAACAATGACTTTGTTCATCCGGATACTGTTTTTCCAATAATTCGAGCTACGTGCATATTTGCTTGCATAGGCGATGTTTTATGGCTTCGTTGGAACGACATGAATTCAGCTACACTTCTTGTTTGGCACCTCTAACGTCAATTCGGGCTTTGTTTATGCCATTCATTTGATCTTTCACACCCCACGAGGTCAATATCGGTTGGTCGATCCGGATTTCCAAGTATCATTGCATAATCACCCTCTTCGTATCCTTGATTGGAGATAGTGGCATACCGTTTTGGGGTGTAAGGCACATTTTCTTTGAAGTTATCTGCCGGTTTGCCATCTGGTGCGCAATATACTCTAAAAACGGAAAAATCTCCGGTGTGACGTGGATACATCCAGTTGTCTGTTTCGCCGCCAAATTTACCGATGGACGATGGAGGAGCATACGCAAATCGTATGTCACGAAATTTTTCGTAAACGAACAAATAAAACTGGTTTCCCGAATACATCAGGAACCACTTTTTTCGGCATTGTATGTTGTGCTTTTAACAGCCTCTTTTCCAATGCTTTTTCCGATGGAATCAATAGTTTGTTTTCTTTTTTTCTTCGGAAACACTCATTTAAGTAAGGCGCGATTTTTTCGGTAACGTTTTCAATTTTTACCAAAAAAGTCACACTTAAGCCCGGACAAGGTATTTCATTTATAGACGCTTTAGCCGTAAAGCCGTCTTTTTGAAATAATTATGATCCAATGTGCTTTGTTTTTGAATAGCATCGTAACCCACAATGGTGATTTGTGAAGACTAATCCGTTGGGCGATACCATAACACCGGTACAACCTCCACCGAAAATGACGATAGCATCCTTCAAACTTACATTTTTATCACTGTAAATTTCATCGGCTGTGAGCGTGAACCCATTCCTGCATTGTTTTGATGTTGAGTTTTTCGCATTAAAGGGAGCATCCACATACCCTCATCTGCTTTTACACCAACAAATATCATCAGTGACAGCACAATTAGAGCTATTTTCTTCATTTTTTCTTTATTATCTAATTTCTAATTTTTGACTTTTAACTTTATAATACGGTTACCCAGCTGTGCGTATCCGGTTCATCGCCATACTGAATGGCACGAAGTTTATTGTATAATTTTTCACAGATTTTACCGGGTTTTCCATCGTGAGAGAAAATATACGATTTATTCTCGTCATAATCGTCGATACGTTCAATAGGGCTAATAACCGCAGCCGTTCCGCAGGCGCCGGCTTCGTCAAAAGTAGCCAATTCTTCTACAGGAATATGCCGGTGTTCAACCTTTAGCCCAAGTTCTTCTGCCAAAGTCATCAAACTTTTGTTGGTTATAGATGGTAATATTGACGATGATTCGGGAGTAATGTATGTGTTATTCTTAATTCCGAAGAAATTGGCAGCACCACACTCATCAATGTGTTTTTTTTCTTTGGCATCCAAATAAAATATATTGGAATAACCCAATTGATGTGCTCGCTCGCCGGCGACCAAACTGGCAGCGTAGTTTCCACCAACCTTGAATTTGCCCATTCCCAAGGGAGCAGAACGATCGTATTCTCTCATTATCACAAACGGCGTTGTTTGAAATCCACCTTTGAAATAAGGACCTACCGGGGTTACAAAAACGATAAATAAGTATTCATCTGCCGGCTTTACACCTACCTGTGCTCCGGTGCCAAATAATATAGGGCGGATATAAAGTGAAGCTCCGGATTCATACGGAGGTACAAAACGCTCGTTAAGTTTTACGGCTTTTAATACGGCGTCTTCAAATATCTCAATGGGAAGTTTAGCCATTCTTGTCCCCTCGCAAGAGTCTTGTAGTCTGAGGGCGTTGTCTCTCATCCTGAAAATACGGATTTTCCCGTCTTTTCCTCTAAAAGCTTTTAATCCTTCAAAGGCTTCCTGACCATAGTGTAAAGAAGTGGCAGCTATGTGTATGTTCAAATACTCACTGTCAGAAACTTCTAATTTGCCCCATTTTCCATCTTTGTAGGCGCAACGTATATTGTAATCGGTTTTTATATAACCGAAACCAATATTACTCCAATCAATGTTTTCCATACCTTTTTTTGTTTTGTCCGTTTTCACGGGATATCTTTTATGTTCTTATAGTTGAATTATTTAATATTAAGCAGAGATTCGTTGCCCATATTAAACAAAAGATCAATAATGCTTAAGTCGGGTAAGAAACCATATTTCTGTTCAAAAACCTGGTGATAATTTTCCGAATCAATGATACTTCCTTTTTTTGGATGTATTTTGTCTCTTAAATCACATTCAACAGAAAACTGATATTCAGTTGTTAGTGATACGTTTGGTTTCAAGTCGATAAGTTTTACTACTGTTTGCATCAGTTCAAAATTAAAATCCCAAAGAAATTTCCATTTTTTTTCATAAAACGGTCGAATATCATCTTGATAATACTCAAAAAAGGGACTTGAATTATAAGCTGATTCAATGGAACGCCAATGTTGTATCTGCCAATTGTCATGAGTCGAGATACGGACATCACGTATGAATATTTTCTCCACCATTGCTCTCGACAGGAATATTAAGTGTCATCACACCGTTTGCCGAAGCTATTTTACACCGGTTACGGTATGTTTGCTTAATGTAATTTTCATAACCTTCCAAAAAAAATATTCTCGCCTTCGGTCAAGATCTTATAGTACGAAACCGGCGCTAAATAAGCAGTCGCTAAATAATAATTTTTGATAGGCATATTGGCACTTTCTCAAAAGGGGTGAATTACCTTTTTGCATTTTTAAAAAATCTATCCCAACGTATTTTGCCGTTTAACCAGCCCTTGTCTTTATTTAACGATAACCAAACAAACACGGGACGTCCTACAATATGGTCTTCTGGAACAAATCCCCAATAGCGGGAGTCGGCTGAATTATGACGATTATCTCCCATCATCCAGTAATAATCCATCTTAAACGTATATTTGTTGGTTTTTATGTTGTTGATAAATATCTCGCCGTTTCTTACTTCTAATTTATTATGTTCATACGTACCGATTACTCGTTCGTAAATTGGCAAATTTAAGCTGTCAAGTGTGATTGTTGTACCTTTTTTAGGGATATAGAGCGGACCGTAGTTATCTCTGTCCCATTTGAGTTTTTCGCTGTAACCCAGCGGAAAAACATACCCCGGAAACTGGAGAGTTTGGATGTCGGGTTCAACTACCATTTTAACAATACCGGTCGTGTGTTGTAATTTAGAATACATTTCTTTTGTCAACGGAAGTTTATATACCGGAAAGTTGGGATCTAAGCCCATATAGCTAATCTCTTTAGGATTAGATACAATACTTTTTTTAGGATCGGTATCTTCATTACTAATACCAAGCTTGTCGTATAAGTTTTGGCTTAAGCGCGTTCCGTCTGTCTGAATGTAATAGTTAAATTGTATTCCGGGAAAATCTTCTTGAGGTTTGCCGTTGATGTAAATTTGATTTTTGATAATTTGAAATGTGTCGCCGGCAACTGCCACACAGCGTTTTACGTAATTTTCGCGTCTATCTACCGGGCGATAAACAATATCTCCAAAAGTTTCTTTTTGCGACCAAATAGCATCTCTACCATAAATACGGCAAAGTGTATAATAATCCGGGTTATTTACCTTTGTTGGTACGGTATCACCTGTAGGGAAATTAAACACGACAATATCGTCCCGCTTTAACGATGATAACCCTTTTAATCGACGGTATTCCCATTGTGGCTTTTCCAAATACGATCTTGTTCCCAAAATAGGGAAAGTATGTTGTACCAGCGGGAACGAAAGTGGTGTCATAGGTACGCGAGGACCGTAATCGGCTTTACTAACGAGCAGAAAATCACCTACTAATAACGACTTTTCGAGTGAAGAAGTTGGGATTTGATAATTTTGAAATATAAATGTGTGTATAAAATATACGGCAATCAATGCAAATACGATAGCATCCACCCAACTCATAAATGAGACAAATGCTTTGTTTTTGGAGTTTTTCCACCATGTCCAAGGGATAAATTTGGTAATAAACATATCGAAAATCAGCGGAAGCAGAAACAACCACCAAAAGTTTCCTACCCAAACGATGAAGAGAACATAAATTAAACACCAAAAAATAGCTTTAACCCATTGTTTAACAGGTTTTTTGAAATCGCGATACGAATGTTGTTGTTTCTTGTTCCATATTTATAATAATTTCTTATAACTAAAATCAATTAATTAAGAAGTTGCCGAGTTAAAATTTCAACATATCTTCCATGTCCAAAAAGCCTTTTTTACCGCAGGCGAATTCAGCAGCCAATACAGCTCCAAGTGCTAAACTTTCTCTGTTTTTCAATGCGTGTGTTATTTCGATGCTATCCACATTGCTTTCGTAACGGATAGTGTGTGTGCCCGGTACTTGCCCTTCACGAACAGATTTGATAGCCAGTTCGTTACTGCTTTGTTCGGTTTCTTTCACCCATTTTGATTTTCTGTCAATATTTTCTAAAATCCCTTCTGCTAATGTGATGGCTGTTCCTGAGGGTGCATCCAATTTTTGTGTGTGATGAATTTCGGTCATTTCCACATTGTAATTGGCAAACTGGTTCATTATTTTAGCCAAATACTTATTCAACGCCATAAAAATATTTACTCCCAGACTGAAGTTTGATGTCCAAAATAGAGTATATCCTCTTTCTTCAATCAATTTTTTTGTTTCCGAAAGTTTCTCATTCCAGCCGGTTGTACCGGAGACCACAGCTACCCCTGCATCGAAAGCCTTTTGGTAGTTTTGAAGTGCAGCTTCAGGACGAGTAAATTCAATGGCTACATCAGCGCTTCTGAATGCTTCCGATGCGAAGTCACCGTCATTATCTATATCAATAATTGATACAATTTCATGTCCGCGTTCACGTGCAATTCGTTCAATGGTTTTACCCATTTTTCCATAACCTATTAATGCTATTTTCATAATGATGTATGCGTATTTACTAAAAATGAACAAGAGCCTATTGCTCATCGCTACTTTCAATTGCTAATATTGTCCAGTTCCCAACAGCACCAGTGTGCAAGCTACTTCACTTTCTATTCCGTTCTTTTGTAAAAGGTCGATAAACTCTTGGTTTTCCGTGCCGGGATTAAAAATCACACGGCGTGGCCGAAGTGAAATTACATAGTTGTAATAGTCCGGTTGATGCTGTGCCCCAATATAAAGCGTAACTGTGTCAATGCCGGTATAGTGTTTCCATTCCGTGTCAATATGACGTCCGAAAACTTCATCGTTTCTTAAGCCGAGTAATTCAATTTCGTGTCCGTAATTCAACAGTCTTTCAGCAGCCTTATACGAGTATCTATCGGGATTTTTACTTGCTCCTATAATTAATGTTTTCATGTGCAGTAATTAATTTTATTGTCACGCGATCACTTTATTTGTTTCAATGCCTTGTTCTTATTCTCCTAAAAAGCATTGAAGTCGTCTGTTAATCTTTTTATTGATTACAGTTGTTCTTTTGATAATACTTGTTTTGTTTTCTTGTCAAAACAACAGGTCGATACACTCTTCAATTTCTTTTTTTGTCGCTGTTTGATTTATCTCAATCTTTCCTACATCCGATAGGAGTGTGAAATTGATCTCTTCTTCCGATACATTTTTTTTGTCGTGCTTCATCAGTTTCATTATTTCATCATAATCTTCGCAACCACAATTAAACGTACCATAATTTTCATTTACAAAATGTTTCAGTTTCAGAAATTCGTCTTTTGGGAATCCTAATTTTATAACGGACAAAAACAACTCGCAAATTAGCCCCCAAGCCACCGCATAACCGTGCAAAACCGGATTCTTTTTAATGTGTGATAAACTTTCAAAGGCGTGTCCAAACGTATGCCCTAAATTAAGCGCTTTTCGCAATCCTTTTTCGGTAGGGTCAATCGTTACAAATCGCTCTTTTATATCAATGTTTTTTTGCAGCAGACTTTTTAATATCTCAAAATCTATTTTTTCCAAATCAAAACTAAGCGTTTGATTCCAGATCTCATAAGAATCGATAAGCGCGTGTTTTATCATTTCGGCAAATCCAGAGCGTAGGTTTTTATCATCTAATGTCTTAAAAAAGTCAACGTTTATCAGCACATTTTTTGCTGGTGCAAATACCCCTATTTCATTTTTATAGCCTAAAAAGTTTATACCTGTTTTCCCACCGGTAGCAGCATCTACGGCGCCAAGCAGGGTTGTTGATACATTGATGTAGGGCATACCTCGCTTAAAAGTGGAAGCGGTAAACCCACCTATATCAGTAATCATTCCTCCTCCCACATTGATCATCAGTGAGTGACGCGTAGCGCCGTTCTCAGTTAGGTATTGCCAAATCTTGACGGCAGAATCAATGTTTTTGTGCTCATCGCCATTGTTTAGTGTTATAATGCGACTGTTTCGCAGTTTTTCAACTTCTAACAATTTAGGCAGGCACAAATCGCGCGTTTTAATATCGGTTAGTATGTAAATATCTTTTCCTTCTCGGTCGCTAATTACTTCTTGCAATTCGGAGACAAAGTCAAATGAAACAACGGTTTTACTATCTATCATCAGTTAATTTTTAATGTACAAAGATACATTATATTATTAGAATTTTGTGATTATTTGCACCCAAAATCCCTGTTTTTTATTTTTCATTTTTAATTATCTTGTTTAATTGCTAAAAAACATTAATAACGAGTGAATATATGAAAATATGTTCATACTTTTGTTTGAAATTATTGTTATATGGATACAGAAAACGAAATAAAAACGATGGAAGATGCTGCATATACTCTTCGAGCTATCTCAAATGGCATACGATTGAGGGTGATTTCTACACTTGCTCATAAAGAAGAGATGAGTGTGACGCAATTGGTGGATGAATTGTGCTGCGAACAGTCATTACTTTCACATCATTTGACCGATATGCGTGCCAAAGGGGTGTTAAATTTACGCAGAGAAGGTAAAAATAATTTTTATTCGCTAAAAAACAAACAAATAGTGCAAATTATTGATTGTATTAAAAGCTGTAATTGTGCTAATTAAAACATAAATTTCAAACAAAAATATGAACAAATTCTTGAAAAAATACTGGCTCTCGGCGGTGGGAGCCGTTGTCGGTGCAATAGGCGGATTCTTGTATTATTATTTCGTTGGTTGCCAATCGGGTTCTTGTCCTATTACCTCAAATCCTTACATCAGTGTTTTTTGGGGAGGAGTGATGGGTTATTTGCTCTTTGATATATTTAGAGGAAAAGAAAAACAAATAACAAATAAAAATCAGGAGCAATAAACGGGTTAATTATATTCTCGATTCTTATTCAATCTAAAAAGGATGTATATGTATAGTGAATTTGAAATCATAAAAACAAATAGAATGACTTGTACCAATCAAACACTGAAAAAATTAGGAACTTTGCAGGGTGTCTTTGGTGCGGAAATTAATCGGATAAACGGTAACGTACTTGTGTCTCATACTGATGAAGTGAGACGTGAGGAGATAAAAGAAATGCTCGAAACGTTGGGCTATATTGAAGATGCAAATAAAAATAAATAACAATAATAATTAAATGTGAAATAAGTTTGATAAATAGTCCCAATGCCCGAAAGAAGTATTAAAGGATGTATTTGTCTGCGAATTTTATGTGATAATTTTAAAAATAAACTATAAACAAATGAAAAAATTAGCTTTTGCAGCATTGCTGTTTTCTATTACGTTTGTTTCGTGTTCGGGCAACAACCAATCCGGAACAAAAACCAAAAAAACCACCGAAAAAAATAAAGTATTAACAGAAAATAAAGAAACGAAGACAATGGGAACAACGATTCATTTAACAAAAGAGGAATTCTTGAAAAAAGTAGCAAATTACGAAACCAATCCCAATGAATGGAAGTATTTGGGAGATAAACCTTGCATTATCGATTTTTACGCCAATTGGTGTGGTCCTTGCAAAATGATAGCTCCAATATTGGAAGAATTAGCCAAAGAATATGAGGGACAGATTTACATTTACAAGATAAATACGGAAGAAGAGCAGGAACTCGCCGGAGCATTTGGTATTCGTAGTATTCCCAGCCTGCTGTTTGTGCCTATGCAGGGACAACCTCAAATGGCAGCCGGAGCTATGCCCAAAGCATCTTTTAAAGAAGCTATCGATAATGTGCTGTTGAATAAGAAAAAGTAAGATAATAGTTATAAGTGTGTGTGAAAACCGGTGAATTTTATTTGCTTGAATGTAAATATTGTTCTCCGGTTTTTTATTTTCAAAAAAAGGATAAAGTTGTTTGTTAAAAAAAATCAAAACCGAATAATCTCATTAAACTTCACTTGCTTACGTAAGTCAATAGTGCAAAAGAAATACATTATTCACTTAAAAAAGAATGTTATGAAAAAGTATGGAATTATTGCATTAGTTGTAATGCTGATGGGAGCAATGTCTTTGTCAGCACAAGAACCTACCGCTCAACCACGCGGTAATCGTGCCGGAGGACGGATGATGACAAAATTTTCTCCGAAGGACAGAGCGGAAAATATGCAGAAAAGATTAGATTTAACTGCAGAAGAAACACAGAAACTTCAAGCGCTTTTTGAAAAAGAAGATTCGAAAATGAAAGAAATGAAAGAAAAACGCCAAAATGAGATGCAACAAAAACGTGATGAAAACAAAGAAAAGATGCAGGAAGCGGTTGCAAATCACCAAAAAGCAGTAGAGCAAATTATCGGTAAAGAAAAAACAGCTAAATGGGAAGCTATTCAAAAAGAACGAATCGAAAAAATGAAAAAACGCGCAGAAAAAACAACAGAAACTGAAAATAAGGGAAACAACTAAGAGTAAGTTTTTAATACCGATTTTCAATTACAACAAAAAAGTCCGATTTATTTCGGACTTTTTTGTTGTAATACTTTTGATTCGTTTTTGTTGATGTAATCTTTCCAGCTTTTGTATTCGCTTTGAAGAGTGGGTTTGCCTATTTGAAGATAATGACAATATGCAGCTGCTAACCCATCGGTTGCATCTAAATATGGTAACATTTTATCCGAAGAAATCTTTAAATAACGTTGTAGCATATCGGCAACTTGTTCTTTGGAAGCACGTCCGTTGCCGGTAATTGCCATCTTGATTTTTAATGGCGCATATTCTGTTATTTCAATATCTCTATACAAAGCAGCAGACATAGCAACTCCTTGTGCTCGTCCCAGTTTTAGCATCGACTGTACGTTTTTTCCAAAAAAAGGGGCTTCAATAGCCAGCGCAGTGGGCTTAAATTCATCGATGAGCGACAGTGTGCGCGAGAATATTTTTGTAGTTTGATGTAATGGTCGTTGTATTTTTTTAGATCTAATACGCCCATTGCCAGCATTTCGGCTTTATTGTCTTTTAGGCGAAGTACTCCGTACCCCATAATGGTTGTTCCGGGATCAATGCCCAATATCGTTTTTTCGCCTGTCATTATTCTACGAGTTCCATAACTTCCATTACAGTGGAAAATGGTAAAACATCTTTGCCGAATTTCTTAACAATCTCTTCTTGAAGCGTTTCGGCATAAAGTTCGCTCCATATACCCAATGTTTCTAAATCTTTTGTTTTAAACTGTACAGAAAAAGAAGTCGAATTAGAGGTTTCAGGATAAAGAATTTTTGTTATTTGAGGGGCAGAAAATTTACCGGTTTTTCGCATAAAAGGGACGTGTGTCTCTTCAATCCATTTCATCCACAAGGCAATTTCAGTATTTTCCACCACATAGGTCGTATTGTATATAAGCATATATAAATTGTTTTTATTTATCACAAATATAATAATTAGTTTTAAAAAAATAATTATCTTTGCGCACGAATTAAAGATTTTTCGGGGTTTTAGCTCATCTGGCTAGAGCGCGACACTGGCAGTGTCGAGGTGACCGGTTCGAGTCCGGTAAGCTCCACAATATGTGATTTAATTGTAAAAATCGTTGTAACACTTTAGTTTACAACGATTTTTGTTTTGTTGTCTTCTATATTCGTCTTAGAGTTTTGTCTATAATATTACTTTCAAAACCGCGGCTTTGAGCAAAACGAAAAAGTTTTCCTTGTTTTTCGTATTCAAATTCATACGTAATTGTATGTAACTTGCTTTTAAGTAATCGGGCGAGCTGTTCTTCATATTCTCCTTCGTCAATGGTATCCATTGATTCTGCAATAAGTTCTTTATCGATGCTTTTCTCCCGTAGAGCCAACGATATTTTAATTTTTCCCCATTTATTTATTCCGAACTTCTCTCTTACAAATGCTTTTGCGAAACGTTTTTCGTTAATGAAATCTTGTTTTATTAAATGTTCGATGATTTTACCGCTATCCGATGCGTTTACATTCCAGGCTTTAAGCTTTCCTTCCATATCAGAAATGCAGTGTTCGGAAATGGAACAATAAGATGCTGCCTTGTGTAATAATTCATTAAAAGTATATTCTTTTTTCATAAACGAAATGTTTTCATCCTGTTGTAGATATAATTGATGTTTTTCAACAAAAAAGTTGAGAATATAAAGTACTAAACTTCAAATGTAATTTATTGTCACTCCTCATTCAATAGTGTGTTAAGCGCTTGTTGCAGTTGCTCTTCCGTTTCTCCAGTGGGATATTTCAGATCAAGACTTTTGAGCTTTTCTACGATAATTTCGCCAATTGTCACACGGGCAAAGAACTTTTTATCAGCCGGAATAACGTACCACGGAGTGTGTTTGGTTGAAGTTTCATTGAGCATATCTTCATACGCATTTCGGTATTCATCCCATTGCGCGCGGGCTTTCAAATCGTCCGAGCTGAATTTCCAATTTTTATCTTTTTCTTCTAAACGTGCAAGCAAACGCGCTTTTTGTTCTTCTTTTGATATGTTAAGAAAAAACTTTGAAACATGAGTCCCGTTTTGATACAGATGTTTCTCAAAATTATTTATTTGCTCATAGCGTTGTTTCCAAAAATTTTCATCCACATCTTTTACATTATTAATGCCGGGTATATTTTCATTTAGAATTAGTTGCGGGTTTACTTTTGTAACCAGTACGTTTTCATAATGCGATCGATTAAATATTCCTATCATACCTCTTTCCGGGAGGTCTTTGTAATGTCTCCAAAGATAATCATGATCCAACTCTTCTTTTGAAGGCGCTTTGTAGCTATATACACGGCAACTTTGCGGGTTAAGTCCGGACATTACGTGGCGTATTGCACCGTCTTTACCTGCAGCATCGGCGGCTTGCAAAATGATGAGTAACGAGTAACGATTATCTGCCCAAAATAATTCCTGAAGTTGTGCCAATTCTTTGGTGTTCTTGAGCAATTCTTTCGTTCCATCTTTCTTTTTCATTCTTCCCGAATAGTTGGGAGACAAATCGTCAAGCGCGATATTAGCGTTTGGAGATACTAAGAATTTTTCAGAATAAGATTTCATAATAATTATTATTTTGCTGATTAGTTTGGCAATATTTTTGTAAAAGTAGTTTTTTTAAGATGAATATTTTTCAACAAAAATCATTTTTTTCTGATAAAGATAAAAATATTGAAAATCGAGAAAAATAAGTGGTCATTGATTATATTTCAGTTTAGAATGGATAAAAATTAGAATTGTTCTTTTTGTGATTTTGTTTATAAAAATATACTTTTGATGATATAAGATATGATTCATTCAAATAAGAGAAACTAAATGTAACAAACTGTAATTTAAATATTTTTTACTTGTAAAATAATTAAAGAAATTTTTCTTTAATTATTTTGCCGTTTGAAAAAAACTAACGAACTTTGTAATGAAAATCAATTGATTATGCGCATTCGGAATAGAATTGTGCAAAGCTGATTGAAATGAGAACTAAAAGATTAACATATAACCGATTACATTTTTATAATAATTTTCTTCTGATATGAAAGAAATCAAATTTAGCTTGGTCTATAGAGATATGTGGCAGTCTATGGGTAAATATGTGCCACGTATTGATCAACTTGAAAAAATTGCTCCAGTAATTATTGATATGGGTTGTTTCGCCAGAGTGGAAACTAATGGAGGAGCTTCCGAACAGGTGAATTTATTGTACGGAGAAAATCCAAATCCCTCTGTACGTGCATTTACAAAACCTTTTAATGAAGTCGGAATCAAAACACACATGCTTGACCGTGGTTTGAATGGCTTGCGTATGAACCCTGTACCTGCCGATGTGCGTCGCTTGATGTACAAAGTGAAAAAAGCGCAAGGAGTGGATATTACCCGTATTTTTGATGGCTTGAATGATGTACGTAATATATCGGATAGTATAAAATATGCTAAAGAAGCCGGTATGATTGCACAGGCTGTGATGTGTATCACTGTTTCCGAAGTTCATACGGTAGAGTACTATATCAATATGTCAGAAGAATTGATATCTGCCGGTGCTGATGAGATTTGCTTGAAAGATATGGCGGGAATCGGGCGTCCGGTGATGCTTGGAAAAATAGTAAAAGCCATAAAAGATAGGCATCCTGAAATTCCAATTCAGTATCATGGTCATACGGGACCTGGTTTCTCTGTGGCTTCGATGCTTGAAGTGGCTAAAGCAGGTGCCGATTACTTGGATGTAGCAATGGAACCGCTTTCTTGGGGAATGGTTCATCCGGACGTAATCACCATTCAGGCTATGTTAAAAGATGCCGGATTCAAAGTGCCGGAGATTAATATGAACGCCTATATGGAGGCTCGTAGCTTAACTCAAAGTTTTGTTGACGATTTCTTGGGCTACTTTATTGATGAACGTAATAAAGTAATGAGTTCGTTATTGGTAGGTTGCGGCTTGCCGGGAGGTATGATGGGGTCGTTGATGGCAGACTTAAAGGGTGTACATCAGGCAATTAATACAGCCCGCAAAAGTCAAGGGAAAGAAGATTTGAACGAAGATCAATTGTTGGTAAAACTCTTTGATGAGGTGAAATATATATGGCCGAAACTTGGAAATCCTCCTTTGGTCACTCCATTTAGTCAGTATGTCAAAAATATCGCTTTGATGAATGTATTTTTGATGGAAAAAGGACAAAGCCGCTGGACGATGATTGACAAGAATTCGTGGGATATGATTCTTGGTAAAGCCGGTCAATTACCTGGAAAATTAGATCAGGAAATAATAGATTTAGCGAAGAAGAACGGCTTTGAATTCTTTACGGGTAACCCACAAGATAATTATCCGGATGAACTTCCTAAATTTATCAAAGAAATGGAAGGAAAAAACTGGGACAGAGGAGATGATGATGAAGAACTGTTTGAATTTGCGATGCACGAAAAACAATACCGCGAATACAAATCAGGAGAGGCAAAACAGCGGTTCGAAAAAGAATTGGAAGCTGCCATCAAGGCTAAATACGAAAAAGCGGGTGCGCCTGCGCCGGTTAACTTGCGTGCATTGAAGCACCCAAGTGCCGAGCCAATAATGTCATCTTACACAGGGCGTGTATTGTGGGAAATTGACTTTGATGAAAAATCGGTAGAACCGCCTCACGGCAAATACTTCAACGAACTGGATACTGTTTGTATGATTCAAACAAACTACGGATATGAAGATATAACCAGCTTTTGCAACGGACGTATTATAAGTATTGAGAAAAAACAAGGTGACTTTGTTAAGAAAGGTGATGTAATTGCATACATTGAAAAATGTGACGCTGTGGTAGTGAAAACGAAAAAAACACCCAAGAAAGATAAGATTTCTGCTTAATAATAGGGGTGAAAATATCAAAAGAGCGGTGATTTTATATTTCACCGCTCTTTTTTTTATTGTAAATAGCTGTCTTTAATGAAAAAATGTTATTTTTGTGCCTTATTTCAAAATAAAATGAAAGATAATGGTAGAGAATACTTTAAAAATTAAAATAATATGACAAAATTATTTATTCGTAAAAGTTTAGAACAAATAAACAGACAGGCGGAAGAGGGTACAAATCAACTGAAAAGACATTTGAATGCGATGAATATAACATTGCTCGGTATCGGTTGTATTATTGGCGCCGGAATTTTTGTGCTTACCGGTACGGCAGCAGCGAATCATGCGGGTCCCGGTATTTCGATTTCGTTTATTATTTCAGCTTTCGGTTGCTTGCTTGCCGGGCTTTGTTACGCTGAATTTGCTTCGATGATACCGGTTTCAGGGAGTGCATATACGTATGGCTATGCCACTATGGGAGAATTTATCGCGTGGATTATAGGCTGGGATTTGATTTTAGAATACCTCTTTGGCTCTGCAACGGTAGCGGTAGGCTGGTCTGGTTATGTGGTGAGTTTTTTGACCGACTTAGGAATTAACCTACCGGCTTATATGTGTGATAGTCCGTTTAGATTTGAGCACGGACAGTGGATTGCCACCGGGCATATCATTAATTTTCCGGCTGTTTTTATTGTCGCTATGATGACTACACTTTTGGTTGTAGGGATCAAGGAAAGTGCAAAGTTCAACAATATTATAGTGATTGTAAAAGTGGCGGTAATTCTTTTGTTTATCGGATTTGGAATAGCATATATCAATGTAGATAACTGGACACCATTTGTTCCGGCAAACACAGGAAGTTTCGGACATTTTGGTTGGTCGGGTGTACTTACAGGAGCGGCAGTGGTGTTTTTTGCATACATTGGGTTTGATGCGGTGAGCACTACGGCACAGGAAGCAATTAATCCCAAACGCGATTTACCTATTGGAATTTTAGTTTCGCTTATTATATGTACAGTTCTGTATGTAGCCGTCAGTTTGGTGTTAACCGGGATAGTGAATTATACCGAATTAAATGTACCTGCTCCTATTGCGGTGGCTATTGATAAAGCCGGCAAAGGACTATATTGGTTGCGACCGATTATCAAAATAGGCGCCATTGCAGGATTAAGCTCGGTAGTTATGGTGCTTTTGCTTGGTCAGAGTCGTATTTTCTATACAATGGCGAGCGATGGTCTTTTGTGGAAAAGTTTTGCAAAAACCCATCCCAAATTTCAGACACCATATATTACAAGCATTGTAACCGGGGCATTTGCAGCCTTGTTTGCCGGTCTGTTTCCTATAGGTTTGCTTGGCGAATTGGTTTCTATCGGTACGCTTTTGGCATTTGTTATTGTGAGTATCGGTCTAATGATACTTCGTAAAACCGAACCGGATGCTCCCCGAAAATTCCGTACTCCGTTGGTACCGCTCGTGCCTATTTTAGGAGCGTTGATTTGTTTGGCACAAATGATAGCGCTACCTAAAGATACATGGATAAGGTTGGTGGCTTGGATGGCGTTGGGATTTATTATCTATTTTACGTATGGAATCAAACATAGTCACGTACGGAACGAAAAAAACGAAAAATAAAACCGATGAAAATGCCTACAATAGCACATTGATTATATAAAACAATAACGGCGGACAAATTTATCCGCCGTTATTGTTTCTCTTCTGTAATGAAAATTATAAACTCACTTCGTAGTTAGGTTCTTCGGTAATTTCAGGAACAAGTTCGGTGTAAGTAACCACGCCATTTTCATCTAAAGCGACGACCGCGCGCGCAGTTAAACCTTTTAGAGGTCCATCTATTTGCAATACACCATAATCGGTAGCGAATGTATTGTAACGAAAATCAGAAGCGGTAATAACATCGGTTAGTCCCTCGGCACCACAAAAACGGGAAGCTGCAAAAGGAAGGTCTTTTGAAACACAAAGAACAGTGATTCCTTTTTCGGAAGCCACTTTGTTGAATTTACGTACAGATGCAGCACAAACTCCCGTATCTATGCTTGGAAATATGTTGATAATTAATCTTTTACCTGTAAAATCGCTTAATTTCACTTCACTTAAGTCTCCTTTTACAAGTGTAAAATCAGGAGCTTTTGTGCCAACTGCGGGTAAATTACCATTTAAATTGATAGGGTTTCCTTTGAATTTTGTTGTTGCCATTTTATTTAGTTTTTATTTAATGAATATTTACTTTTTTATTGTCGGAGGTATAACAACACTTTGAGGTTTTTTGTTTAATTTTGTAGCAAAATTCATAATACAAAGTTTGTGAAATTTCCTATGCCAAAGTTTGTTATTTATCAAGTTCTCCCCCGACTATTCGGCAACTATAATACTACTCGAAAAATCAACGGTACTATGGCTGAAAATGGCTGTGGAAAGTTTAATAGTTTTACTATAAAAGCTTTAAGCGAAATTAAGAAGTTGGGTGCTACGCATATTTGGTACACGGGAATTTTAGAGCATGCAACCAAAACCAATTATTCGGCGTATGGAATAACGCAAAACCATTCGGGAGTAGTTAAAGGAATTGCAGGATCGCCTTACGCGGTGAGAGATTATTACGATGTAACGCCCGATTTAGCGGAGGATATTCCTAACAGGATGAGAGAGTTCGAGGCATTGGTAGAGCGGACGCATCAACAAGAGTTAAAAGTTATCATTGATTTTATTCCGAATCACGTAGCGCGCGAGTATAAATCCGATAAAAACCCCATCGGGATAAAAAACTTAGGGCAAAACGATAATCCGCATGTAGCTTTTTTCTCCTCAAAATAATTTTTATTACGTCCCCGGTCAACGATTTAATCCATCGTTCAATACCGAAGGATATGAAGAATTTCCGGCAAAAGCTACGGGAAACGACCAATTTGTGGCTACACCATCCCGGTTTGATTGGTATGAAACAGTGAAGTTGAATTATGGAGTGGATTATGTGAACGGAAGGCAAAAACACTTTGACCCGATTCCGGATACGTGGTACAAGATGTTAGACATACTTACGTTTTGGGCAAATAAAAAAGTAGATGGCTTTCGTGTTGATATGGCGGAAATGGTGCCGGTTGAATTTTGGGGTTGGGTGATTCCGCAGATAAAAAAAATAAATCCAGAGATTATTTTTATAGCTGAAGTATATAATCCGGCGGAATATAGAAACTATATTTGTAACGGAAAATTTGATTATTTATATAACAAGGTAGGTTTGTACGACAAGCTACGCGGTGTCATCAGCAAAAATGAATCAGCAAGAGACATTACTTATACGTGGCAAAATTTGAGTGGTATTGAAGATAATATGCTCAATTTCCTTGAAAATCATGACGAACAACGAATAGCTTCCGGTTTTTTCTGTGGCAACGGGAGCTACGCAAAACCGGCGATGATTGTTTCGGCTACACTCAGCAAAGCTCCTGTAATGATCTATTTCGGACAGGAATTAGGCGAACTCGGAATGGATATGGAAGGTTTTAGTGGTATTGACGGCAAAACAACTATTTTTGACTATTGGAATGTACATAGTGTTAACGCTTGGGCAAACAATGGAAAATTTGACGGTTTGTCCTTGACCGAAGAACAAAAACAGTTACGGGCGTTCTATCAATTGCTATTACAGATTTCGTTAAAAGAAAATGCCATTACGCAAGGGCAGATGTATGATTTGGAATATGCTAATTTTGGTAACGAATTTTTCAATACACACGAACATTTTGCATACATTCGCAAATACAATGACGAAATACTACTCATTGTACTGAATTTTAATGATAGATCGGCTGATGTTAAAATAAACATTCCTTCGGAAGCGTCTGCGTATTTGAATATAGAAGAGGGGAATATTTATGAATCGGTAAACATATTAAACGAAACAGAAAAATTTCCACGCCAAGTATTAGCGGCAGGCAATCAATACCGGGTGTTTATGCCGGCTTGGGAAGGTAAAATTATAAAATTAAAAAAGTAGAGACGGAATGTATTCCGTCCGTACTTTTTAGATAATAATCGAATAAAAACAATATAAAACAAATTCATTAACAATAAAAATTATGAGTAAAATTGAAAAAATTGTTGCCCGCGAAGTATTGGATTCTCGCGGTAACCCTACTGTAGAAGTAGATGTAACATTAGAATCAGGCTTTGTAGGTCGCGCAGCAGTTCCATCAGGAGCTTCTACCGGCGAAAACGAAGCTATTGAACTTCGCGATGGAGACAAAAAACGGTACCTCGGAAAGGGCGTTTTAAAAGCAGTTGAGAATGTAAATAAAGTGATTGCTCCCGCTTTGGTTGGCGAGTCAGTATTCAATCAAAGAGCTATCGATAAAAAAATGATTGCGTTGGATGGCACAAAAACTAAATCTAACTTAGGCGCTAACGCTATTCTTGGTGTTTCTTTGGCTGTGGCAAAAGCCGCTGCTGAAGAATTGGAATTACCTTTGTACCGTTACATCGGTGGAACAAACACATTCGTGCTTCCAGTTCCGATGATGAACATCATCAATGGTGGTTCACACTCTGACGCTCCTATCGCTTTTCAAGAATTTATGATCCGTCCTGTTGGCGCTCCATCATTCAGAGAAGGTTTACGTTGTGGCGCTGAAGTTTTCCACGCGTTGAAAAAAGTATTACACGACAAAAACTTAAGCACCGCTGTTGGTGACGAAGGTGGCTTTGCTCCAAACTTGGCAGGCGGAACTGAAGAAGCATTGGAATCAATCCTTTTAGCTATCAAAAATGCAGGTTACGAACCGGGAAAAGACGTAACAATTGGTCTTGACTGTGCTTCTTCTGAATTCTACAAAGATGGGATTTATGATTATAGCAAATTTGAAGGTCTAAACGGCAAAAAACGTTCTTCTGCAGAACAAGCTGATTATTTAGCTGAACTTGTAGCAAATTATCCTATCGATTCAATTGAAGACGGTATGGGCGAAAGCGACTGGGATGGTTGGAAACTTTTGACAGACAAATTAGGAAACAAATGCCAATTGGTAGGCGACGATTTATTTGTTACCAACGTTGAATACTTGAAAAAAGGTATTGATTTAGGTTGTGCAAACTCTATCCTTATCAAAGTTAACCAAATCGGTTCGCTTTCTGAAACATTGGATGCTATTGAAATGGCTCACCGCGCAGGTTACACTTCAGTAACTTCTCACCGTTCTGGTGAAACTGAAGATGCTACTATTGCTGATATCGCTGTTGCAACCAACTCAGGACAAATCAAGACAGGTTCTTTGAGCCGTTCAGACCGTATGGCTAAATACAACCAATTGCTTCGCATCGAAGAAGAATTGGGCGAATTAGCTGTTTATGGTTACAAAAAATAAGTGTTGATACTTAGCATAGAACAAACAACGAGAAATATTGCGTAATAGAAGTGATATTCTCGTTGTTGTTTTAAAAAACACATCGATGGAGATACGTGAATGATCTCATTTCTTCTTCTGTTTAAGAATAACTCATACTGTTATGATACAGCGCTTTGAAACAATATTTCAAAAATAATGTTCCGATAAATAACGAGATTCTCCATTGTTTTAAGTATTTTTGTCGATAATCATAATTAGGTTTGTAAGGAGAGGATGGATGTTTTTTTATGATAAAAATGTGTAAAAAACAGTTAGCTTTATTATTCTTCTTTTGATAATGATTGTATTATGTTTCCAGAAAAATTAAAAAAACAAATTGATTTTATAAAAGAAATTGACAAAGTCAAATACATAGAAAGAAAAACCCGATTGTTCGGAAGCAATAGAAAAGAGAACGATGCCGAACATAGTTGGCATTTGGCTTTGATGGCAATGGTCTTAGCCGAATATACAAATTCACCAGTCGATATCCTTAAAGTGATAAAAATGGTATTGATACACGATATTGTAGAAATAGATGCAGGAGATACATTTATTTATGATGTGCAAAAAAATCATACGAATACCGATGAGGAAAGAATTGCGGCACAACGTATTTTTGGCTTGCTACCGTCAGAGCAAGCCGGCGAGTTTATTTCTATTTGGGAAGAGTTTGAAGCCGGTGAAACGGATGAAGCAAAATTTGCAAAATCTATGGATAGGTTGGAACCTTTGCTTCAGAATACCTCAAATAATGGGGGAACTTGGAAAGAATTTGATGTAAATTACAATAAGGTGTACGAAAAAAAACAGGTAATTAAAGAAGGGTCTGACAAAATATGGGAATTTGCCGAAAAACTTATAAATGATAGTGTGGATAAAGGTATATTGAAAAAATAATATGATTATCCGCTGTGTTACCTAAATTGATTTTTGTATGTAACCGATGCTATCATAAGCCTGTCAAATAAATTTTCACCAAAGTATCTTCTATTGAATTTGTAACAGAATTCGTTCAGATAATTTTGAAGATATTCAGGTTTAATATCGTGATAAATATCCAGTAACATTCGTTTAGCGTTACTGATTGCTATATGAACCCAAGGTAATACCTTTCCAATTTCTTCTTTTGGTATTACTTGTGGTCGGTGCTCTTTGACAATATCTTTTATTTTGACGTAAGAAGTTGAATCGTCAGAATCAATGGTTGATTCTTTAGTTACATTGTTTTCAACCAATGAGGTTATTGTAGCTGATTTTAAGTCATTTATAACAATCATTTTGATATGTCCCACTTGTCTTGGCTTACCTGTTTTGGTCGTTTGTCCTTCAACGGGTTGACTTTCTGCCATTACAAGGACTTTGCTTTTTTTCTGACTTCCACGACCTCTTTTCAATGGCTTTTTCTTTTCATCGTCAGGAGTTTCTGTTGAAAAGAAACCTTCATCTAATTCAATGACACCTGATAACTCTGAATATATTTCATTCCGCTTGCCCATAATCTCACTTAGCTTATGAAGCAAAGTCCAAATTGGTTCATAGCGTTTATGACCCAACTGTCGTTGGAATTCAGCCGCTGAAAAAGCTTTTCTTTGTGCTTGTCAGCAAGTGAATGGCCATAAACCAATAACGAAATGGGGAATTGTGAACGCATGCAATTACTGTATTGGCACGTAAACTTTGACGTTTACCGCATTTTTTACATTCATAGCATTCTTTATCTCTTCTTCCAATAATGATTTGTTCCGCCACAATGAGGACAAACAACGCCTTGTTGGTCGCGATAACTCTTTCCAAATTTTACTCTACAACTTGTTTCGTAGGTGCTGTTCGGATTTATTGTGTTTCCCTATTAACCTTAGCAATACGTAGTTGTTTATAATTACACATA
>JASGJK010000014.1:0-43308 GCA_049840795.1 Paludibacteraceae bacterium | reverse complement strand
ACTTTTTACACGTGAGTCTGTGGTCGATTTTTCGGTACCGGTTTGATCGTTTGTGCCCGAACCGTTTATAGTGGTATATGCGTACCGTGCCGAAAAGTCAGCTTTAAGCCATTTTAAAGGATTGTATTTTAATTTTAACCCAAGATTACTCCTTGTATAATCCGACATATACATAACTGCCTTGTCGTATATGTAACCATAGTTTGCGTTATAACTAAACTTTTTATTTCCTCCGGTTAAAGAAATGGCGTGATTTTGTGTGAATCCGGTTCTGCCGAATGTCTCTTTTTGCCAATTTGTAGGAGTTATTGAGTTATACAAATCAATGTCATTCAGTAACTTCCGAAATAGTTCTCATATTCGCTGGCAACTTTATCGGCACCTCCCCAAGATGCCCTTTCATATTGTTTGCGAGCAAAGTCAACGGAGATAGTACATCCAACATTTTTGTTATTTTTTTTATTCCGACGTAGGTGTTGTAGGTCAGCGATAGTTTTCCGGCTTGCGCAGTTTTGGTAGTAATTGAATATTACGCCGTTTGCACCGCGCGATCCGTAAATTGCTGTTGAAGAGGCATCTTTCAATACATCGACCGAAACAATATCAGCAGGTGAAATATCGTAATATTATCTTTTGCAAATCCATCGACAATATATAGCGGAGTATTGCTTTGGGTTATAGAGCCTCCTCCACGAACACGAATCTTAATTTCCGCATCCGGCGAGCCTTCCGTAGTGGTCACTTGCACACCGGGTAGTTTCCCGGTCAATGCTTCGGATACGGTCGCAACAGGAATATCTTTCAACGCTTTTTCGTCAACAGATGAAACCGAAGCTACTAAATCTTTTCGTTTTACTGTTCCGTAACCAATCACTACTACTTCATCCAACGTTTTTTGGTCTTCTGAAAGCGTTACATTAATAATACTTCCTGTAATGGGCAACTCTTTTGTTACCATTCCTACCGAACGAAATATCAATACCTTGGCATCGGCTGATAAACTCAAGGTATATTTCCCGTCAATGTTGGTTACCGTTCCTTGTGTGTTACCTTTGACCAATATCGATGCCCCTATGAGTGGTTCACCGTTTGTGTCTGTTACCGTTCCCGTAATTGTTTTTTGCTGAGCGTAAAGACTTGCGCCAAACAAAGAAATCACCGAGAACAATACAAAAAATCTCATTCTCATTTTGTGTGTTTGCATATTAAACTTATGTGGTTAATTAATAAAAAATTCTTGTCCGAATATTTTTCTGCAATTTTAATAATTTTCACAATATCGCACGTACGACATTTTGTTTTTTGAGGTATGACAAATATCCGTATTTTTTTCAAAACCGACAATTCTATCGTTCGTTTTATGCTTATCATTGATATTAAGCCCATTCCTCTGTAAAAAAATGACTGAAAGAAAATGAAAATTTCGTATATTCGCAGTAAAATTTAATTGGAATAACTATGACCAAACACATCGCTTTATTATTTCTCGGGATTTTTCTATGTTTTCATTCCATCGCACCGGCAGAGCCTTTGTGTCACATTCACCACTACTCTACCGAAGATGGGATTCCCCAATACAATATTATGGATATGCTTCAGGATAAAAAGGGGTATCTTTGGTTAGCCACTTGGGATGGATTAAGCAAATTTGACGGATATGAATTTAAAAACTACAAAGCTCACTCAGCCGATAAATATTTTATGCGGAGCAACCGCATTGAAAAATTATATCAGGATAAATACGGTAGAATTTGGTTAAAATCGTACGATGGCGATAATCATTGCTTCAATCCCGCTACAGAAAGTTTCTGGGGCATTCAATCCATCGAAAACACCACTACACACAAAATTGCGACCGTTACGTTTCAGCCTTCAGGCAAAATTTGGTTGATTTTAGATACGAATGGCTGTATTTTACTGAAAGATTCTACTTTTAACTTAGATGATTACAATGTAAAGAACGGCAAATTAAATTCGGATAAAATTTATAATATAATAGAAGACAGTAAGTTAAACACATGGATACTGACGGACAACGGAATAAAGTTTATCTCGCGTAAAAATGATTCTAAAAACTATTTTACGGGACAAACCGGTGCGAATGAGAACAACCAAGCTTTTTTTAGCGGTGTAGAACTCGCAAACGAACTATGGTTTGGCTCACAAAACGGCAGAATTTGGCGTGTAGAAAGAAATAACGGTAAAAACAAACTGTTACAGCTACCCTTTCATTCAGATATTATTCATTTTAGAAAAATATCTGAAGATTACGTTTGTGTGTTTGAGAAACGAAGGTTTTGCCGTTATTAATCCGGAAAATAATGCCGTACAAATTTTCAATTCGTCCAACCTTCCGGGACTTGTATCAAATGAAATCACCCCAATACATATTGACAAAGCTCAAAATTTATGGTTTGAAACAAATAGTATAGGTATAAGCCGGTTCAATCTGAAAACGTATCAATACAAAAAATACAGCGTGCCAACGGTGGACATTCTGAATTTTGTATCGCCTCCTCTGTCATTTGTTATTGAGGATGTCAACGGTCGTTTATGGATTCAGCCCAAGAGGCGGTGGTTTTTCGTTATACAATCGTACTACCGACCAATTGGAAGCGTTTTTTAATTCGCCCACATCAGACAATTGGCTCTTTTCAAACTCAATCCACTCGGCGTTTTCAGATAAACAAGGTAATCTTTGGTTAAGCACACATACACACGGGTTAGAAAAGGTTGTTTTTGATAAAAGTTTTTTTACGACTATTCAAATTTCGCAAAAAAAATACCCCAAAACGGCCAATGAAGTCAGAGCTGTGCTAGAAGACAGTCAATCTAATATTTGGGTTTCGACTAAAGACCGGAAACTATCGGTATTCAATAAAAACAAAGTGAAAATCGGAGAACTCAACGCCAACGGCAACATTGGACAAGATAATCTAATACCGGCCACTGCTTATTGCATTATCGAAGATAAAGAAAAAAACATTTGGATAGGAACAAAAAGAGCCGGTATTTTTAGGCTGAAAAAAACTCAGAATCCACTAAAATTTGATGTTACACAATATAAAAATATACCTTCTGACGTATATAGTCTGAGCGACAACAGCGTTTACAGTATTTTTCAAGACAAACAAGGCAGAATGTGGGTAGGTACTTACGGTGGCGGGCTAAATTTAATAGAAAATATTAGCGGCAAAACACGATTTATCAGTCACCGCAATCATTTAGAAAACTATCCGATTGAATCGGCAGCACAGGTACGTTTTGTAGCGCAAACAAAGCAAGGTAATATCTGCTTGGGGACTACGGGCGGTATGCTGATGTTTGCACCCGATTTTTCATCGCCCGAAACCGTTAAATTCAAAAAATATTCACTTGAGCCCAATAAACGCCACAGCATAACAAATAACGATGTTCATGGGTTTTGTATTACAAAAAAGGGAGAGATGTTTATTTTCACTTTCGGGGGTGGAATAAATAAAGTTACGGGGGTTGATAAACAGGGATTTCCAACCACATTTAAATCGTACACCAGCGTCGATGGATTGCCCTCTGATGTTACATTGGGCATTATTGAAGATGAATTTGGGAAACTATGGATCAGCACCGAAAACAGTCTAACAAGATTTGATCCGGAAACCGGCACATTCAAAACTTTTTCGGAAATACGTAAAATAATGACTAACAGCTACTTTTCAGAAGTTAGTGCCTGCAAACTACGAAACAATGACATAATTTTCGGATATGCCGATGAACTGCTTTTATTTTCACCACGCGAAATGATTGGTAATAACTTCAAACCGTATATCGCGTTAACTAATTTCCAGATTTACAATAAAGATGTGCCCGTAGGTGAGAAATCACCACTTAAAACAAAATATTGACGATTTGAAAAAGCTGAAACTCAGCCATAAACAAAAATTTTTCAATATTCAGTTTGCCGCGTTAGATTTTGTTGACCCTGAAAACATATCGTATGCCTATAAATTGGAGGGATTTGATAAAGAATGGAACTACGTTCAAAAGCAACGAATTGCCTATTATACCAATATCCCCAAAGGAAAATATGTTTTCAAAGTAAAATCGACAAATAGCGATGGCGACTGGGTGGACAATGAACGAAACCTGCCGATTCTTATTCTGCCATCATTTTGGGAAAGTTTTTTTGCAAAAATATTATATTTCTTACTTTTGGTAGGCTTAATATATGGTATTATCCGAATTTCGCTCACTTTTTATCATCTGAAAGCCAATGTGGCGTTGGAGAAAAAGATGTCAGACCTGAAACTTCGTTTTTTTACCGATATTTCACACGAGATACGTACACCGCTTACAATGATTGCCGGACCGGTAGATTACCTGCTTCAAGACAATAAAACACCGGAGAACATTAAAAATCAGCTTAAAACCGTGTCTCAAAATAGCAACCGTATGCTCCGTTTGGTGAATCAGATTCTTGATTTGCGAAAAATACAGTTTACCAATATCAAAGTGCAGGAAGTACGGCTTGCCGACTTTACATCCAACTTGTGCGATAACTTTACTGAAATTGCCGAAAATCAGAAAGTACAGTTCAATTTTCAAGATTATTCAAAAAATGCCACGGTTTGGCTCGATCCCGACTCTGCCGAAAAAATCATTATGAACTTGCTTTCCAATGCATTTAAATATACACCATCGGGAAAAGCCATCAATGTTTCAATCAAGAACGATGATAAAACGGTATCCGTGGAAATTAACGACGAAGGTATCGGAATTTCAAAAGAAAAACAAAAAAAACTTTTTAATCGTTTTGAGTCGTTCAGTGAAGATAAGACCAAACCAAGCACCGGCATAGGACTGAATATGGTAAAAGAGCTTGCCGATAAGCATGCGGCAAAAGTTACGGTGGAAAGCGAAGAAGGAAAAGGAAGTTCATTCATCGTAAGTTTTCAAAAAGGAATCGCCCACTTTAAAGATACGGTGGAAATCATCGCAGCCAGTCAAGAGAATGGAAACAAGACTGAAAGTGCAGATGAAAAGATATTCTCCGAGATTGTTGAAAACGAAAATAATATATTCTCCGAAAAAGTGGAGAAACCGACCATACTCATTGTTGAAGACGACAATGACCTGCGTTCGTTTATCCGCACTATTTTGGAGGAGGAATATCATATTCACGAAGCTGCTGACGGTGCCGAAGGATTAAAAAAAGCGTTGAAAATATGCCCCGATTTTATTGTTAGCGATATTATGATGCCGGTAATGGATGGTATAGAGCTACTGCAAGCATTACGGACAGAAAGATTTACAAGTCATATTCCGATAATTCTACTCACGGCAAAATCAACCATAGAAACAAAACTGGAAGGACTTGAGTATGGAGCCGATGATTATATAACTAAACCGTTTAGTGTAACTTATTTCCGTGCAAGGGTAGCCAACTTACTACAACAACGCCGCAAGTTACAGCAAATATACCGCGAAAGTTTAATACCGTTCAATACCGAAACTCAACAAAAAACTTCTCAAACCAAAGAATATCAACCGCAAGCCGTTATCATAGCATCACAAGACGACAATATGATGAAAAAAGTGATGGAATTGATTGAACATAATATGGATAATTACGATTTTTCGGTCGAAGAACTTAGTCAACACGTAGGAATGAGCCGTTCGGTATTTTTCAAAAAATTAAAGAGCCTGACCGGTTTTTCGCCTATTGAATTTGTCCGTGACATTAAAATGAAACGTGCCGCACAACTTCTTGAAAGCGGTCAACTTATGGTGAAGGAGGTGGCATCAATGGTCGGCATTTTAGACACGCGCTACTTTGCACGCTGTTTCAAGGCTAAATACGGTATTATTCCTCAAGAATATAAAAATAGAATGGGGATTAATACAGAGGAAGAAGATGGCAAGAAAAATGGTTAATGCGGATTTAGAAATAAAAAGATGTTTATCCGCAAAGCAACCCCAGATTAGTATTGTATGGATGTTAAATCAAGGTTTTCTAATCCTTTACTCTGCGGGTATTTTCCTGTATCAAAAGGGAAAATTCTATTAGTCTAATGTCTACTTTTAATAAAGGAGACGAGCGAAACTGGTGGGATTTGATATTGATATATAGCGGTATTTTTCTATACCGGGCATAATAATGAGTTGTTTTACGGATGACAAACAATAAAAAAACGAGACTGCCCCATTTCAATGAAGCAGTCTCGCACTTTATAAATTCTTAAAATATTAATACTCTCCTATTCTCTCCGCGTCTCCACGTGAAATTTGTCCTTCAACAATAGCATCGAGCACTGCAACCGCCACCATATTCACAATGCTTCGTACCGAGCTTTCCACATCTAAAATATGCACCGGCTTGTTCAATCCCATTTGGATGGGACCGATTGTTTCGGCAACGCCCATTTCGAGCATCATTTTCTGAATCATATTGGCGGAACTTAAATTAGGGAAAACGAGCGTGTTTACATTTTTTCCATACAATCTTGAGAAAGGATATTTTTTATCGCGTAATTCTCTGTTTAAGGCAAAATTCACCTGCATTTCTCCATCTACAACCATATCCGGATATTTCTCCTGAAGATTTTTCACTACCGAGTGCATTGCTGCCGGACTTCCGTCTTTATCCGAACCAAAGTTAGAGTACGAAAGAAGTGCCATAACAGGCTCGTGAGCAAAGAATTTCACCGCTTCGTACGTCAATTTAGCTACATCAGATATTGTTTCTGCCGAAGGATGCCGATTGAACAGCGTATCTGCCAAAAAGAAAGTCCCTTTTTTGGTATTCATAATGTGCATAGCGGCAAGCGTATTCAAGCCATCACGAAGTCCGATAACAGTTTTGGCTGCTTGAATAGAGTCTTCGTACTTCGTTATTATTCCGGTTATCAGCGCATCGGCTTCGCCGGTTTCTACCATCATCATTCCGAAGTAATTTCGCTCATACATTTTTTCATACGCTTCTTCGTAGGTCATTCCTTCACGATTCCGTTTTTTTGCAAGCAATTTGGCATACCTTACGCGTCGTTCTTCTTCCCTGTCGTGACGTAGATTCACAATCTCTATCCCGGTCAGATCGATACCGTTTTCGGCAGCTACATTGGCTAATTTTTCTTCATTTCCAAGCAAAATAGGGAAGCAAATTCGTTCAGCATAAGCTGACTCGGCCGCTTTTAACATATTGAGATGCAACGACTCCGAGAACACGACCCGTTTCGGATGCTGACGGGCTTCGTCATAAAATCTGCGAATCATTTTATTGTCATACCCCATCAAATCTCTCAACTTATCTTCATACTCGTCCCAATCTTCGATGGTTTTACCTGCCACCCCCGATTCAATGGCTGCCTTAGCCACCGCCGGAGCAACCGTAGTAAGCAAACGAGGGTCAAGAGGTTTAGGCACAATGTATTCGCGTCCGAAATTTATTTTTTGCAAACTATAAGCGGCATTTACCACATCGGGAACTGGTTTCTTGGTTAATTCGGCAATAGCCTTTACCGCTGCAACCTTCATCGCCTCATTGATGCACGTTGCCCGCACATCAAGCGCTCCTCTGAAAATATACGGAAATCCAAGCACATTGTTTATTTGGTTCGGATGATCGGAACGTCCGGTTGCAAAAATAATATCGGGACGAGATTCCATCGCTTTTTCATACGAAATCTCCGGATTAGGATTAGCAAGCGCAAATACAATCGGATTTTTGTTCATACTCTGTACCATTTCCGGTGTAAGCACATCTGCAATGGATAATCCAAGAAAAACATCGCTCCCGGCAACAGCTTCTGCCAATGTCGTAATATCTCGATCGGTAGCAAATGGTTTTTTGCGGTCGTTTAAATCGGTACGTTTTTTATTAATTACCCCTTTAGAATCTACCATCACTATATTTTCGAGCTTGGCGCCCAGCAACATATAAAGCTGTGTACACGAGTTGGCTGCAGCACCGGCTCCGTTGACTACAATCTTTACCTTTTCGATTTTTTTACCGATAATTTCTAAAGCATTCAATAATCCTGCTGACGAAATGATGGCTGTACCGTGTTGATCATCATGCATAATCGGAATATCAAGTTCCGCTTTTAACCGTTCTTCTATCTCAAAACACTCGGGCGCTTTTATATCTTCCAAGTTTATTCCTCCGAATGTAGGTGAAATGGCTTTCACAACTTCCACAAATTTTGATGGATCTTTTTCATTCACTTCAATGTCAAACACATCTATTCCGGCAAATATCTTAAACAGCAATCCTTTTCCCTCCATCACCGGTTTCCCTGCCACCGCTCCAATATCGCCTAATCCAAGCACAGCCGTTCCATTGGAAATCACCGCTACCAAATTTCCTTTTGAAGTGTACTCATACGCTTTCGTGACATCCTTTTTTATCTCCAAACACGGTTCGGCTACACCTGGTGAATACGCCAACGATAAATCGCGTTGTGAACTGGTAGGTTTGGTGGGTACTACCTCTATTTTTCCGGGCTTGCCTTTGGAATGATAGTTTAAGGCATCTTCTTTTGTCAATTTCATAATGTAAATTATATTTTGTAGAAAATAACACGATATTAATTAAAATTTTCTCACAAAAATACTTCTTTTATTTGAAATTAAAATGAAAAATAATCAAAATTAAAGACGACCTTCTTTTAAAATACGTTGCATTTCAACAGAATAATAAACTTTACAGTTTATATTATTATTCAACATTACGTTAATAGAAAAGAGTTTCTAAAAATACCGATTGGATGCTGATTATTGGGAGATTAAAAACACTAATTTTGCACCAAACTGAAGATAGTGTAGCTTATGAAACGACCCGAATATTGCCACATTTACAAAACGATTACCAATGCCGTAGCCAACTTCACTATACGATAAAAGAGAAGGTGTATATAACTGGCTCAAATAGACTCGCTCGCTCAATACACCTCGGGAAACTTGAGGAAACAATGTGAAAATAAAAAAAGGAGTTTCGTACATCAAATGTAGCTGCGCGTACGAAGTGGATGAATTGTAAATACTATACGGAAGTAGATTAAACACGCCACCAATTCCATCTTCCCACGTTTCGGGCATTTTGTAGCGAGCAAAATAGGTAAAATCAGCAAAATACTCTGTCTGCTGATGCGAATAACCTCCCACTCCGGCATGGTAACGAATGGATTGAAGTAATCCAACGTCAATTCTTTGATTTACGTCAAACTCAAAGCGCGAGTATTCCGAGTTGCTGCCCAAAATGCCGTTAAAACAATGGGCGTATTCCGCCTTAAAGGTAGGATAATAAGAGCGAACATAGATTTTTTCGTGACCTTCACGCCGATAATATTGTCCCGGTGTCCAGCTAAGTCGAAGTGTAGGTACAAAGTAACGACGTATATCCAACAATTGATTTTTGCCGGGCGCCTTAAAAATAACCACGTGTTCAGCATTCTCGCGTTTGTTTGCCTGACGTATATGATAATCAATACCAGTTCCTACCTGAAAGCCGTTTGCTACTTCAATGCTATTGAAAACCCGCCAATAATAATCTTTGTAATAATCTACAAAAACGTCTTCAAATCTCAAACCTTTCGATAGCAAACTATCCTGAAGCTCTTGCAAAAACAGTGAACTAAAAGCGCGATTTCCTTTACCGGCTGACAAAGAAAGACTTCCCAACCTCCACGAGTTATAAAGCAATGTGGCAGAAATATCCGCCACCAAATCGCGATATTTGAATGCGTAACCCGCATTAGTAGAAACAGTTAAACTTTTGCTATTTAATAAGTGAGTTTTAAAAGAAAGTCGAAAACGATAATTCAATCCGTCCTGAGTGGAATAACTTAACATAGCCGGATTAAGAAAACCGCTGTATTTAATATCCGTTTTTTTATAGTGATATTTTGTATTGGCTATCATACTTTGCGCAATAAGTTCTGCAGTATTTCTACCCGATACAATTGAATCTGTACCACTGTGCTCCATTTGTTTCTGATCCAACTCTTCCAGCAGCACTTTTTCTCTTCCGTATATTGGCAAAATATTCTCTTTTCGCTAAAATGTTTAGTTCCCTTAACAACTGCTGAATCTAAACGCAACTTATATTGATTACCAATGTCAAATGTTTTTTTGATTGGCTCATCTCCTTTAATTTCTATATTTTTATATTGAATCGAAGCCTGATAACGGTTTTGAATTTTATTCCCCAAGAAAGTATGTGTTCGATACATCTGAAACTGAACGGGAAGATACTTTTGGAGCGAATCGCTGCCCATTTTAATTTCAAAGGAGAAGTCTAAAAACAAATCTTTGCCAATGCCGGAAAAAGAAGTGATTCTCCATCGAGCCATTTTCAACAGTGAAAGTTCCTTTCAAAAGTTTGGAACTGCTATATACGGGAGAATATTCGAATAACGTAACAAGTCTTTCCTTTTTCTTCAAAAACACTTTGCAAAACATATTTGTAATACCTCTTCGATTCAAAACGAGCCGGCAGCAAAAAACTTCCATCGTTGGTTACTTCAGCATACACATTAACATTCAACAGATTAAACGGTAGCATAAATACATCGCGTTTTGAAGTCAATGTTCCGTTAATATGAGTTACGGTATAATCGTAATTATCAGGATATTGAAAATGAACTCTGTTCAACGTCTCAATGATTGCTTCCTTATTTTTCCGGTCATAAAGCACAAAATCAGGGATTCGATAAGCATATTTATACAGAAAATTCTTTCGCATTGTAAAAATATAAGTACGCATATATATTTCAGCTTCATACTGCTCTACATATTTACCAAAATTTTCAGCGACAGTCATCACACTATTCACAATAGTATCTACTTTCGACTCCTTACTACGTGCCGAAACAAAAAAAATATTGAACGTAAAAAATAGTATGATGAATAAAAAAAGCCGCATATACTAAAAATGAACCACAAACATACTCATTTTTTTTTGCATTATGATGACAAATAACAGAATCAACACATTTAATAGTTTTCAAAAATAGCATACAATTATTTTTGAATGTTAATAAAATATCAATTTGATATGATTAAAAACAAAAGAACAGTATCAAAAATAAATTTGTACCATCAAATGTCTTCTTTTCTTATATTTTCAATAAATTTTACATTTTTACGTCAGAATAAATAATTAAATTTGTAGTCTGATAAAAATCGGAAACGAGTACGCTCAATTAAACGTTGAAAGTGATAATTGCTCTGCCGTGCAAGTTCTGCTTAACCATAAAAGTTAAATTATAAATACTTGAAATTATGACTATAACTGAACGATTTCTGAAATACGTAAGTTTCACCACAACCTCTGACGAAAACACCAATTTGACCCCAAGCACACCGGGACAAATGGTTTTTGCCCGATTTCTTGTTGAAGAATTAGCATCTATCGGACTGCAAGAAGTGACATTGGATAATAACGGCTATATTATAGCAACCTTGCCTGCTAATACCGATAAAGAAGTACCGGTTATTGGATTTATAGCTCACATGGACACGAGCCCTGATATGAGTGGAAAAAATGTGAAAGCAAATATCGTCAACAATTACAACGGTAGCGATATTTTGCTTAACGAAGAAAAAGCAATTGTACTTGAAACTGAGAAATATCCTGAAATACTACTTTATAAGGGGCAAGATATCATTGTTACCGATGGAACAACGTTATTAGGCGCCGATGATAAAGCCGGAATTGCAGAAATTGTTACCGCAATGGAATATTTGATAGCCCATCCCGAAATCAAACACGGGAAAATAAGGGTAGGATTCACTCCTGATGAGGAAATAGGACAGGGAGCAGATCATTTCGACGTACAAAAATTCGGAGCAGAATGGGGTTACACGATGGATGGGAGTCAACTGGGCGAATTAGAATTTGAAAACTTTAATGCTGCCGGTGCAAAAGTAACTTTCAATGGATTAAATGTGCACCCGGGATATGCGAAACACAAAATGAAAAATTCAATGCGAATCGCGATGCAATTTGTAAATATGCTTCCTCGTAGCGAAACCCCCGAACATACCGAAGGATACGAAGGATTTTATCATTTGACCAATGTGGAAGGAAATGTAGAACAAACGAAACTCAGCTATATCATTCGCGACCACGACCGCGATCGCTTTGAACGCCGCAAAAAAGAGATGCTACATTTGGTCAATAAAATTAATGCCGAATTTGGCGAAAACAGCGCTTCCATCGAACTAAAAGACCAATATTACAATATGCGCGAAAAAGTGGAACCGGTAATGCACATCGTTGATTTAGCCTTTGAAGCAATGAAAGCAAACGGCATAGAACCAATCGTAAAACCGATTCGCGGTGGAACCGATGGCGCAAGACTCTCTTTTGAAGGACTGCCCTGCCCCAACATTTTTGCCGGAGGACATAACTTTCACGGACGCTTTGAGTATTTACCCGTTCAATCTATGGAGAAAGCGATGATGGTAATTGTAAAAATTGCTGAAATATTAGAAAAGAAATCATAATATCCAATTTTGTTATAAATATATTTCCATCTCAAAACGTATTAATATGATAATAGAAAGTAGTGATTGTTATATTTTTCAATTGTACAGTTTGTGTATCTAATCCCTTTATTGCCAAATTAAAAAGGAATTTGTAAAAAAAGATCTAATTTATCATTCAACAAACATAACATTCTGTTAGAATAAATATCCGCTACGAAAACAACAGTTAATATATTAAAACAGTAAACCAACTGATGAAAACAACTCCATTTACAGACATTCACATTACTTTAGGTGCAAAAATGCACGAATTTGCGGGTTACAATATGCCCATTGAATACAGCGGAATAAACGATGAACACATTACGGTACGCAATGGCGTAGGTGTATTTGATGTTTCTCACATGGGCGAGATTTGGATAAAAGGATCTAAAGCCATCAACTTTTTACAGAAAGTAACCTCCAACAATGTATCGAAACTTACTATAGGAAAAGCACAATACTCTTGCTTACCAAACGGGAAAGGAGGCATTGTGGACGATATATTGGTATATTACTTTGAACCGGAGAAATATATGCTGGTAGTAAACGCGTCGAATGTTGAAAAAGACTGGAATTGGTTAATTGAAAATAATACAGAAGGAGCTGAACTTGAGAATGCATCTGATCATACGGCACAGCTTGCTATTCAGGGACCTAAAGCAACTCAGGTTTTACAACAACTTACTTCAATTACACTCTCCGAAATTCCATATTATAATTTCAAAACAGGAGAATTTGCCGGAGTAAAAAATGTGATTATATCCAATACCGGATACACAGGCGCCGGAGGTTTTGAACTTTACTTCTACCCCGAATATGGAGAACAAATATGGAACGCTATATTTGAAGCCGGAAAAGAAGTTGGCATTAAACCGATCGGACTTGGTGCGCGCGACACTCTTCGACTCGAAAAAGGATTTTGTCTGTATGGAAACGACATTGACGATACCACTTCTCCTATTGAAGCCGGATTAGACTGGATAACCAAATTTGCTGACGGAAAAAATTTCATTGACCGTGAACACTTGGAACAACAGAAGTCGAACGGAGTTTCAAGAAAGTTGATCCGTTTCGAACTCAAAGAACGAGGTATTCCCCGCCACGGATAACGAAATTGTAAATGAAAACAACGACGTGATAGGCACTGTGACGTCCGGCACAATGCTTCCGGATACTAAAAAAGGAATAGGAATGGGCTATGTGAATAAACCATACTTCAATGGCGAAACACCCGTTTTTGTAAAAATCCGCAACAAAAATATGGAAGCGGAAATTATGAAATAAAAATCACGTTCTATAACTTCTAAAATGGCAATATGTCAACATAAAAACATCAAACAGAGGAAACTACATCTACTTTTTCCTCTGTTTCTTTTTTTTCAGATTGCTTGGGCTCAAAATGCCCCCTCAACCAATGACTCTTTACAACACATTGAAATTAAAGAGATTTCCATACTTGGAAAAGTCAGTAACAATATACTTTCCGGCTCCACGGGAATAGACATAGACTTGAAAAAAGCAATACAATTACCTAAATTGATAGGTGAAAATGACATTTATAAAGCTTTACAACATCTTGGTGGCGTCACATTATCCGGCGAAGCAAACGGAAACTTATACGTGAGGGGTGGAAACTACGATCAAAACTTGGTTTTATTGAATGGCGCCATCGTTCACAACCCAACTCACGCACTCGGTTTATTTTCTATCTTCAATAGCGACATTACCAGTCAATTACGATTTTTCAAATATGGTGTTCCGGCAGAATACGGAGGTAAACTTTCCTCTGTCATTGATGTATCTACCCTTTCTGCTGTGCGCGGCAAAGTTACCGTTAAAGGTACAATAGGACTTATTATGTCGAAGCTAATGACACACACACCATTAAATAAAAATTTATCTATATATGGTTCTTGGAGAGGGAGTTACATCAGCAAGACTGCATTTCCGGTTCTGCACTTGGCAGGTATTGACAGCAGTTTAACACGAAACAGGTATGAATTTTGGGATATAAATGCCGGATTCATTTACAAAATATCCCCTAAAAGTATGTTGTATGGTACAATTTACAAAGGGGATGATGAACTGAAAATAACGGACTACAAGCAATTCAGTTTCAACGGGAATAGCTCGGAATGGAGCAACTTAGTCTCATCGCTACAATTAAATCACTTGTTTTCAGAAAGCTTTTCGATGAGTCACAAATTATGTTTTTCGAGATTCGACCTCTTTTCATCGTTTGATTGGTTTAATTCCGTACAACATATCAAATCTAAATTAAAAAATATTACTTACAAAACGGACTTTCTTTATCTGTACAGAAACAACATTATTAAATTCGGCGCTGAAGCAAGTTTCAACAATACGAAACCAAATATCATTGATACAGATACAATTACACTATTTAACGTCAGTAAAAAAAGTAACGTATTTCATTCTTCATTAGTTTCTTTGTATCTAAGAGATGAATTTACGTGGAGAAAATGGCTCATAAATGGTGGTATTAGAATGAATTACTATACACATCTTGGCACTTACACCGATTTTCTGTCGGAAGACACCGTGCATTATACAGCCAATAAACCGGTTAAGAATTACTTTTCGGTAGAACCACGTCTGTTTGTCCGATACTTAATTGACAATGCTCGATCCGTGAAATTATCGACATCTCGTTATCATCAGTTTCTGAATCAGCTACCCATATTCTCCATCGGTTTGCCTACCGATATTCAAATTCCGGCTTCGTTACACGTGAAACCACAAAGTTCGTGGCATTTAGCAGCAGGATATTTTCAAAATTTCAACGAAAGCCAATGGGAAAGCAGTATGGAGGTTTATTATAAAACAATGGAGAATCAACTCAATTTTAAAAGCGAGATCATAAGTTTGTTTTCCACGGGTGAAATTGAGCGTTATCTCTTGAACGGGAAAGGATGGGCTTATGGCGCCGAATGGAAAATACAGAAAAATACCGGAAAGTTTACCGGGTGGATAAACTACAATTTATGCTGGAGTTATCGGCAATTTGACGGAATCAACAAAGGGAAACCTTATGTTGACACAAACAATAGGCGGCACGATATTTCAATCGTAGGGATGTATCAGTTGAACGAACGATGGAGTTTTTCGGGTTTGTTTGCATTTGCTTCGGGAAGCCGACTGAATTTACCGCTGAGTTGGTACATTATCGACGGAAAAACCGTATTTGAATACGGAACCTATAATTCATTTACTCTCCCGGTATATCACAGGTTAGATTTATCCGCCTCGTACAAAATGAGACCTTTCCGTGGAATAAAATCCGAACTGAATTTTTCGGTTTATAATGTTTATAATCGTGCCAATCCGTTTATGGTATATTTCAGTAGAGATACTCAAGCATTGAAAATGAATTATTTACTGCCGGTATTGCCTTCAATATCGTGGAATTTTGCAATTTAATTGTTTTTTGGTATAGGCGTTTAGGTCGCTGTAATTTTGGATAAATCTGCTACTTTTGTAGCGTGTATATTAGGAAACAATATATAGGAGTGAATTCAATAGAGTTCAATAAATATTTTCAGACACAGGAGGATTGCTATCGCTATCTTTCAGAAATAGAATGGTCAGCCGAGCATCCTTACCAATGTAAGAAGTGTGGTCATTTGAAATTTGGCAAAGGCAAAAAGCCCTATTCACATCGTTGCGCCAAATGCAATTACGATGAAAGCCCTACTTCTGGAACTATGTTTGACAAGTTGAAATTTTCATTGCTTATCGCATTTCATATCTGTTTTAAAATTAGCACCAAGAAGAAAGGAATGTCTTCATTGGAATTGTCAGAGGAATTTGGATTGCGCCAGAAAACAGTATGGAAATTTAAGTGGAAAATCCAACAAGCAATGACAAGTAGCCGTAAAAGCCGATTGGAGGGCAAAGTTCAGGTTGATGAGTTTCTCATAGGAGAATACGAAGAAGGTAAAGTTGGTCGTAGTGGCGACAGTAAAAAGAAGTTAGTAATTGTTGGGCTTGAAATTTTGGAAGATAAAAAAGGTGTTGGTCGAGCTTATGCACAAGTAATTGAGCATGCTTCGAGCAAAGAATTTAGACCATTTTTTCAAACATATATCAGCAACGATGCAAATGTTATTACTGATGTTTGGAAAGGTTATTTACCATTGAAAAAAGACTATCCAAACTTAGAACAAATACCTTCGGAGAAAGGGAAAGGCATACAGCAGTTGCATATTCACATAATGAACATTCAGGGATGGCTACGAGGAATACACCACCATTGTTCAAAAGAACGGATGCAAGGTTATCTCGATGAATATCATTTTCGTTATAATAGACGGACAATGATGGGGTCAATCTTCGATTTACTCATAAAAAGGATGGTTCTAAGCGAACCTAAGAGATTGATTAAAAATAAAATAACAACAGCGAACTAAGCGCCTATACCAAATTGTTTTTATGAAACAACTACGTTTAACGCAAGACATTTATTCAAATACGGAGTTTCTCCGTATGAATTACATTTTACCGTTAAAAAATAATTCTCAACGGATAAAGAAGTATTTCTTCGTGTTCACAATATTGTTCTTTATTGCTTGTAAACCGACTACGGAATATGAGTTACACGGTTATACTCAAAAAATAATCGTAGAAGGTTACATTGGCGCCGGAGAATATCCGCGTGTGTATCTTACACTGAACAATCCGTTTTATCAGCAAATAGATTCGTCAAATATACTTAAAAATGTGATTAGAACCGCAAAAGTTACCGTATCAGACGGGCTAAAAAGCGAGATATTGACAGCGCAGTGGGAAAAAGAGCATTTTCCACCTTTTGTATATCGCGGTACGGAGTTGAGAGGAGAAGAAGGAAAGTCATATTATCTTAGGATAGATTATAGCGGATATATGATTACCGGAAAAACCTCTATTCCGCATGCTCCCGAAATTATTAGATTTACCACCTTACCAGTTCAAAATCAAGAAAATATGCGCACACTGCTGATGGACATAAACATTGTTGACCGATCAAACGGATTTAGGGTTTACACTAAAAAAAGTATTGATAAGAGTTACGTAGAATCTCCTTTTGTTTACAACGAGAACTTGAATTTATCCGGTGAAAACACGTTTATTATTAGTCCGAAGCCAACGAAAAACGATTTGAGCTATAACGAAGCCGGATATTTCAAGGCGAATACCAATGTGTATGTACGTGTGGTTAGTATTGACAGCGTTTCGACCCTATTCTTCAAATCATTGACTATGTTTTCGACAAACGGTATAGCCAAAAATATATTTATTAGTGAAAATATACCCCTGCCTTCTAATGTGACAACGCCCGGTTTTGGAATTTGGTATGGCTATCACGCCAAAATATACTCGACAAGTATCAAATGATAAACGTCCACCGGTGTTTTTAAACGGATGTTTTTCTATGATATCAAATAGAAAACAATTTTTATACAAACTTCTAAAAAAAAACAATATACACTCTAATATCAATGTGTCATATAATGAAATCATAAATTACTTTAAGCAGAACCTGTTCGTTAAGACAATACGAGTCCGTCATAAAACTTAAAAAGAAGACAGCCGAATTTTTACATTAAAGTGATAAATATCAACATATTCTAAATCTGACAACCTCTCATCCGACGATAAAGTTGTGTTGAAAGAATTATTTTTTGGTAAGATGAGATAAATGATCCGTTTTTGATATGGACAGAAGGAAAAGGTAAGTGAAAAACATTTCAAACGCGAAAAGCAAGTGATCTTCTACAATGTACTTACTCACAGCAAATACCTTGAGCCGAAAATTGGTGTCGTTACGTCTGTTTGTTTGAATGACTCAAAGACTAAAAAAGGAAAAATTCACATTTCCGTATTTTCGATGGTTCAAAAAATGAGGATGATTCTCAAAATTATTCTTAGCTGAATGTTCCAAAATCAATAGTCCGTTTTCCTTCAAAAGCTGATTCTTAAAAATCAAGTCGGGGATATCCGGCAAGATAGATAGTTCATAAGGTGGATCGGCAAAGATCACATCAAACTTAGTCCGGCAACTCTCTATGTAACGAAACACATCGGTTTTCAAGAGGGTTAACGAATCGATATTCAATATTTTACATGTTTTTCTAATAAAATTATAGTGTAAATCCGATTTTTCAACACTTACCACACTCCTTGCCTCACGTGAAACAAACTCTAATCCGATACTTCCTGTTCCGGCAAATAAATCGAGCATATCAATGCCTTCAAAATCAATTTGATTGTTCAGTAAATTAAATAATCCTTCTTTGGCAAAGTCAGTGGTGGGACGCGCCGTGATATTGTGAGGAACATCAATTCTTCTTGATTTATATTTTCCGCTGATGATACGCACGTGTATGAGTTAATTAAGTAATTGAGTAGATTAGCTGTTTTTTGCTTTCTAAATATCAACTACAGATATATATTGTTTTAATAATTCTATCGCAGATTGGGACATCGTACTATTCTTCTTAATTTTAAGCTTAAAGTTTTCGGTATTAAGCTGAAACTGTTCATATATATTTAAGGTGTGATAACAGATGTCTTCATCAGTTTTCACAGCAAAAGTATTGATTATTTGCAGTTTACTATCTTTCAACAATACCAAATCTACCGCAATCTTTAAAATATTAAGATATACAGCCTCCTCCGAACGATGTATAAAGTTCTTCAATAATTCAAAGATATGGTGTTTTTTTTCAGCATCCGGATATATATCATTAAAAAGTACAATCAACTTTTCCGGTATCCGATACACCAAGTGCATATTCCATTTGGGCAAAACATTTACCAGAAGCGTCTCGTTTTCGGCTTTACCGAACATCATCTCAAAAAGTTTTTCAGAATCGTTTTGCCTGTAAAGTTCACTCGGAATAAGTTGATAACCAAAATTAATGATATGAATATTCACATTTTCGTTTATCAAGTCAAATTCCGGCTGATGAAAAAACTTCTCAACAAAATGAATATCCATTTTTGAATGAATAGGGATATGTAACTCCTTACGAAGCACAACGTTTTGATGTTCATCCGATATTGAACACAAAATACCATCGGCCAAAACGTAAATATCCAGTATATTCTCCAAAGCCGTAGTCAATAGTACATTATCTTTTTCCACCATAACTTCGTTAAATTTATTACAAAAATAGAAAAGAAAATCCACACAACCCAAAAAAGAACAAAAGTTTTGATTTTAAAGCGGCTTAATTTGTATATTTGCAAAACCAAACTGTTTGATATGAATGCGCCACACACCACATTATACAAAAAACTGATCACTGAAAACGGGACTGTTTTGTCTTTCAAGGAGCGAAACAAGGCAAAAAAGATGCTTAATCAGGTGTTGAAATCGGACAAAACGAGTGCTGTGCAGTTTTTGCACGAAAAGTTAGAAATTATAGACATTCTACTGAACGAGATAGGACTTAACAAATCGGCTGTTATCAGCCTGTTATTTTCGGAAATAGTTGCCGATAAGCAAATTTCCATCGAAGAGTTAGAAAGGGAATTTCAGACTTCGATCAAACCCATTATGAATGGTCTGGAACGGGTAAAAGATCTTTATCAACGAAATTTAGCGCTCGAAACTGAGAATTTTCGCAAATTGCTACTTACTTTGGCTGAAGACGTGCGCGTTATCTTGATTATGTTGGCTGTACGACTACACACTATGCGCAATCTAAGCACATTTCCCGAAGAAGAGATTCAACAGATAGCCCGTGAAAGTTCGTTTTTATACGCGCCATTAGCACATCGTATGGGGCTATACACCGTCAAGACTGAACTTGAAGACTTATCTCTTAAATATACAAACCGGGAGATATATAAAGAAATTGCCCGCAAATTGAACGAAACGAAACGCTCAAGGGAAAAATACATTGCCGAATTTATTGAACCACTCAAAGCCAAATTACAGGAAGTAGGTTTTCCATTCGAAATAAAAGGGCGAACCAAATCCATTCATTCTATCTACAATAAGATAAAAAAACAAAATACCATTTTCGAAAAAATTTATGACTTATTTGCCATTCGTGTGATATTTGATACGCCTATCGATAAGGAAAAGTTGGTTTGTTGGCAGGCATATTCTATTGTGGCGGATATGTATCAGCCTAATCCTAACCGATTACGCGACTGGCTCTCCATCCCTAAATCAAACGGATACGAAAGTTTGCATACTACCGTGCTCGGTCCGCAAGGCAAGTGGGTAGAAGTGCAAATACGCACAGAGCGTATGAACGAAATTGCCGAAAAAGGTCTTGCGGCGCATTGGAAATACAAAGGCATAAAAAGCGAAAGCGGTATGGACGAATGGTTGAAGAGCATTCGTGAAATTCTTGAAGATCCGGAATTGAATGCCGTGGACTTTATGGATGAATTCAAACTCGATTTATATGACAAAGAGGTATTTGTTTTTACTCCGAAAGGCGAGTTACACAAACTTCCCAAAGGGGCAACCGTGCTTGATTTCGCATTTTCTATCCATTCTAATTTGGGAATTAAATGCGTAGGAGCCAAACTCAATGATAAAAGCAACGTACCTATAAAATACGTACTTAACAACGGCGATCAGGTAGAAATACTCACCTCTCCTACTCAAAAACCCAATCAGGCGTGGTTGCAAATTGCGACAACATCCAAAGCGAAAAATAAAATCCGCCAAGCACTCAAGGAAATTGAGTATAAAGATGCGGAAATTGGAAGAGAAACGCTTTTGCGTCGTTTCAAAAACTGGAAAATAGACTTGGACGACGGTAGAATTTCACGTCTAGCAAAAAAGAAAAGTTTTAAAACGGTCAGCGACTTCTATCAGGCTATTGCTCAAGAGAAAATCGATATCCATGAAATTCGTGAGGCGTATTTAGATTTAGAAAAGCGCGATAATACGACGGGTGCTGAAATACGCACGGCTGAAACTTTCACGGCTGAAATTCCGCAGATTCCCGAAACTAGTTCGAAAGAAGATGTGCTTACGATTGGTGAGAATTTGAAAAATGTGGAGTTTAAACTGGCAAAATGTTGTAATCCTATTTTCGGTGATGATATTTTCGGTTTTGTTTCGGTTTCGGGCGGTATAAAAATCCACCGTACCGACTGCCCCAACGCACCTCAAATGATTTCACGTTTAGGTTACCGGATTGTAAAAGCGCGCTGGTCGGGCAAATCAATCGGCTCGCAATATCCTATCACACTGCGAGTTGTTGGGCACGATGATATCGGCATTGTAACGAATATTTCTTCCATTATATCGAAAGAAAAAAATGTATTACTCCGTTCTATTTCAATCGACAGCAATGCAGGACTTTTTCAAGGAAATATAACGGTAATGGTGAGTGATAACAAAGAACTGGAAAATATCATCAAAAAAATAAAAAATGTCAAGGGTGTAAAAAATGTATCGAGAAGCTGATGAGAGAGTGATGAGTGATGAGTAATGAATGACAAGTGATAAAAACTGCCGTAGGCAGGCAAGTATGGTAACACACAATAAGGTTATAAAATAAAGTTCCGGAGGAACGACAGATTGTTTCTAAAAAGTTTTTTGTAGTGAGACTAAACAGCTAATTTTGTTTTACAAATCAAACAAAGATGAATTTAAGAACAGTTACAGTAATGCGGTATATTCTCCCTTTGCGTGAGGGAGGCTCTCTTCCTGCACTGGCAGAAGCGGATGATGATTTTAAGTATGTGCTTAAATTCAGAGGAGCGGGACACGGTGTTAAGATGCTGATCTCAGAATTGCTGGGTGGAAAAATTACCGAAGCACTCGGATTGAAAATTCCAGAGCTGGTTTTTGCCAATTTGGATGTGGATTTTGGAAGAACGGAAGGCGATGAAGAGATTCAAGATTTGCTGAAGTTTTCGGAAGGGCTGAATCTTGGTTTGCATTATCTTTCGGGAGCCATTGCATACGATACAAGCATTAAAATCGACCCGTTGTTGGCATCAAAAATTGTCTGGTTGGACGCTTTTATTACCAACATCGACCGTACATTCAAAAACACCAACTTGCTTTGGTGGCATAAAGAATTATGGATTATTGATAATGGCGCATCGTTTTATTTTCATCATAACTGGAAAAACTTTGATAATGCGGCAAAAAGTCCGTTTCCATATATAAAAGACCACGTTTTGTTGAGACAGGCAAGTAAATTGGATGAAGCGGACACTTTTGCAAAATCGGTTTTAGATGAAGACATTTTCAGAGAAATTGTCAACTTAATTCCCGAAGATTGGTTGCATTGGGATGATACCGATGAAACACCCGAACAAATCCGTGATATTTATTTTCAGTTTATGGCAACGCGCTTAAAACATTCCGAAAACTTTTTAAACGAAGCTAAAAATGCAAGAGGATAAATTATACGAATATGCCGTAATTCGCTTGGTTCCCAAAGTGGAACGAGAGGAATTTTTCAACGTAGGTTTAGTTTTGTTTTCAAAAAAAGCAAATTATATTCGCGTGGAGTATTACTTATGCCCCTATAAATTTCAACTGATGCAAAGTAAACTTGAGTATGAAGAAGTGCGGCAAAATCTGGAAAATTTCAAAAAAAATGCACAAGGAAATAACGAAGGCGGACCTATCGCATCACTTGATGTACCTGAACGTTTCCGATGGCTTACGGCTGTTAGAAGTTCGGTTGTTCAAACTTCTCGTCCACATCCTGGCAAATCAAAAAATTTAGATGCTACTTTTGAACGGTTATTTGAAGAATTGGTGAAGTAAGATAAATAGATTACACATCTTCATCAACAAATAATTTCAATTTTCCTCTGATTATTCGTACCTTTGCGCTCGTTATGTGGGTATTCGGAGCATTAGTATCATCTTTTTTGCTGGGAATTTATAATATATTCCAGAAAACAGCGCTAAATAAAAACGCCGTCTTGAGCGTTTTATTTGTTTCCACTGCTTTGAGTGCTCTCTTGTTTGTCCCGTTGATTGTAGCTTCGGCAATTGGACTTATTCCACAACAAAACTTCTTTTACGTTCCGCACGGAGACTTAGATACCCATTTGCATACTATGCTCAAAGCCGTTATTGTCTTTTCATCGTGGTTTTGTGGATATTATGCCATTAAGCACCTCGCTATTACACTAACCGGACCGATAAAAGCATCGCAACCTATATTTACATTGGTGGGCGCCACACTCATACTTGGAGAGCATTTAAACTTATACCAGTGGATTGGTGTCTCGGTAGCCGTTGCTTCATTATTTTTAATGAATATAACCGGTAAAAAAGAGGGAGTCAATTTCAAGAGCAACAAATACATTTGGTTATTGTTCTTATCCGTACTCTTCGGTGCAGTCAGTGCTCTATACGACAAATATCTGATGCTGCGTTACGATCGTATGTTTGTGCAAAGCTGGTTTTTGCTGTATCAAACCATACTTACAGGTGTGTTTTTTCTATCACTGTACCGTAATCCAACGTTTGGCACCACACCTTATCGGTGGAAAGTTTCTATCCTTTTCATCGCGGTTTTTCTATCCTTTGCCGATTTAGCCTACTTTTGGGCGCTAAGCCAGCCTGGCGCTATGATTTCTATCGTATCAATGATACGCCGAAGCAGCGTATTGGTTAGCTTTTGGGGAGGTGTATTTATACTGAAAGAAAAAAATATCAAAGGCAAAATTTTCGATTTAATGCTTATCATTATCGGACTTGTTTTTCTGTATATTGGTTCAAAATAATTTTTTTTTGAATTTTGACTGATTACCTGAGAAACTCAATAAATATCCTGCTACAATGGCCTTACTTTTTCATCTTTTTTAATTCATTTATATTGACAAAAAAGTATATTTGCATCTATGAAAAGAAAGATAGCAACCTGTATTACAGACACACAGAAGGTAGATATCTCCGAGCAACAGACAACGCTAACCGATGTTGGGGAAGTTAGCGCCGGAGCATTTATGACGGGTGATTTTACTTTTGAGCGTGTGGATTTAAACAGAGAATTGATATGCCATCCCGAGCGGACATTTATTGGTACTATACGAGGTAATTCTCTTCAAAACTTAGGTGTTTTTGACAAAGATCGTGTACTAATTGAAAAAGGATTTGATGTATATGACTGACGGTAAAGTATATATCTATTACGTGGATGAAGGTTACACTACTAAAATTTTGAAAATAGATAAAGACTGTATATGGCTTATAGCCACCAACAATGAGTATCAACCTATAAAAGTAACGGAAGAAAATAAATTCTTTATTTGGGGAAGAATCATTCACACCATACACACATTCTGATGTTTGCATTAATTGACTGCAATAATTTTTGCGCTTCGTGCGAACGGGTTTTTATTCCGTCGTTCAACGGCAAGCCCGTGGTGGTACTCAGCAACAACGATGACTATGTCATTGCCTGCTCCAATAAAGCTAAAGCCCTCAGCATTCCGATAGCAGCCGCAGCATTTGAATACAAATATCTTTTTGAACGGCACAGTGTGCAGGTTTTTTCTGCCAATTTTCCGCTATACGGTGATATGAGCAACAGAGTAATGAGTATTCTATCCAATTACAGTCCGTGTCAGGAAATTTATTCTGTTGATGAGTGTTTTTTGGATTTATCTGATATGCTCATAAAAGATTGGAAAGCATACGGGCATGAAAATGCGCGAACATGTGATAAACTGGACCGGAATTCCCATCAGCGTAGGCATTGCTCCCACCAAAGCATTAGCAAAAACGGCGAAAAAAATTGTCAAAAAAATTTCGCAGCAAACCGGTGGATGTCACGTGATAGATTCGGACGAAAAACGAATTAAAGCACTTAAATGGCTAAAAATTGAAGATGTATGGGGCATTGGAAGAAGAAATATGGCAAAACTATCAGCAATAAAAGTAAAAAATGCCTACGAGTTTACATTGTTGGATGAGAATTGGGTGAAAAGTAATATGACCATTGTTGGATTAAATCTACAACGAGACCTGAAAGGAATCCCGTCCATAGAGATGTTATCGGCAGAAAAAAGTCAATCCATCTCCAACACACGCACCTTTGAACGAGCATACACTACATACGAAAAAATAAAAGAGCGACTTGTGATGTTTACCTCACTCAGTGCCGAAAAACTCAGGCAGCAACATTCTCTGTGTAACCGTGTCAGCATTTTTGTTGAAACAAGCCGGTTTAACGAAAAAGAGGAAGCGTACGCTAACAGCTTGCGGATCAAACTTCCCTTCCCTACCTATTCTACACCGGAATTGATTAACTGTGTGGTAAAAGGTTTACAACAGATATACAAACAAGGATACAAATACAAGCGCGCCGGAGTAGTTTTGTTTGATTTTATAGACGAAAAAGACATACAACTGGCACTATTCAGCGAATTAAATAGCAACCCAAAGCACAAAGCAGTGATGTACACAATGGACAGTGTCAATCAAAAATACCATTGTATGATGGTAAGCACTGCCTCGCAGGATAAGAAAAAATATAAACTGAAACAAGAAAAACTTTCCAACGCTTATACTACCGATATTAATCAGGGAATTATTATACAGGTATAAAGTTTAAACACACGGATGTTTTTTTTTATAATAAATCTATTTTCTACAAAATTTATTTCTATATTTGTTAAAAATAACACTACGACATCATAACAGAACAAACATTTAATAAACAAATGATACGCACAACCAGATATTATTCAGCACATACGAGAAAATGATAAAATAGCTTGATATATGCTCGTTGACTTTTGGTTATTATTGATTTTTTGGCTTTTTAATAACAAACAGATGCAAATAATTTTTCTTGGCACCGGTACATCCACCGGAGTTCCACAAATCGGTTGCTCGTGTGAAGTATGCTCTTCAAACGACCCAAAAGACAATCGATTAAGAAGCTCTATCTTGATTCGGATAAATGACATGAACATTTTGATTGACGCAGGACCCGATATGCGCCAGCAGTTGCTGACACACAAAGTCTCTTATTTAGATGGTATTTTAATTACTCACGAGCATTACGACCACTTAGGAGGGATTGACGATATCAGACCGCTTGGTACTGCTTCAATTTATTGCGAAAAAAATGTTTCCAAATCTATCCGCAGAACATTGCATTATAGTTTTGCAGAAAAAAAATATCCGGGTGTGCCTAAAATTGAACTGGTTGAAATTACGGAAGATGATTTTTTTCTACGTGATATTAAGATCACACCGATACGGGTTATGCACGCTAAACTCCCTATTTTGGGGTTTAGGATAGGTGATTTTGCGTATCTTACCGATGTAAAAACAATTCCGGAACACTCTTTCGAAAAATTAAAAGGATTAAAAGTGCTGATTATAAACGCTCTACGTCAAGAGGAGCATATTGCCCATTTGAACGTTGAAAACGCTATCTCGGTTTCCGAAAAAATAAATGCCGAAACAACCTATTTCACACATTTTAGTCACCATTTGGGACTTCACAAAGAAATAGAAAAACAATTGCCTAAAAATATTCATTTATCGTATGATAATCTGTCAATAAATGTATAACTTTGTGTTATTGATTACAAACAGCTTACTTCTTAACCCTGCGAAATTTAACCTGATGAGATCGAAAAGCATTTTTCCGTTTTTACTGTTTGCCTGCGTACTATTGATGACTTCGTGTGCCAGTAAAATGTGTTTTACTACATTAGATATTCTAAAACCGGCAGAAGTCAGTTTTCCATTAAATGTGAATAATGTGGTAATAGTGAACAACGCTGTGCCTCAGCCGAGTAACTTTGGACATTATACCACATCTATTGCCGGAAATGTTACTAATGAATCATTACCGTTTGATAGCGCGGCAATTTTTGTTACTGCCGGACTTTGTGACGCGTTGAAAACCAAAAGTTTTTTCAACCAAATAGAATTAAGTTTAGTAAATCAAAATACCTCCGGAAACTTCAATTACGCCAATAGATTATCTGCCGATCGGATAAAAACACTTTGTAAGATGTTCAATGCCGATGCAGTTATCTCAGTTGGACAAGATTCGAATTTTAGATAACTTATCAGAATATTATGTTGATTACGATGGTTTTTACAATGAATTGGATGTAAAAGTGCAAACAAACTGGTCTCTGTACTATCCTGATAAAAATGCGAATATATTACAATTTGTAGATAGTTTCTTATGGCAAAGCAATAACTTAGAACGAAAAATAGCACACGAGCGTATCCCTAAAAGATACGATGCTTTGGTTGACGCCTGCATACTCACCGGATCAAACACTGCCGACCGGATGACTCCGCGCTGGGAAAAAGAAGACCGTTATTTTTTTAGTTCCAAAGACAAAATAATGCAGCAGGCAATGGATTCTGTGCCTTATAGAAAATGGGAAGCTGCCATCAAATTATGGAAAAAAGCAGCAGAACTGACAAAATCCAATAAAACAAAATACCAGGCTTACGATAATATTGCCGTAGCTTATGAGATAGTTGGTGATATGCCCAAAGCGTTAACATACATCGAGAAAGCCCTTCGTGAATTTACGAACCAACTGTACGCTTCCGAAGAAGACGGCTATTTATTGATTGATTACAGACGAAATGTTCCAAAAAGAAATGAAGAGTATAAGTTATTAAAACAACAATTAGGCAATTAAAACAATCGCTATCATAGCTAAAAAACTAAATATGAATCTCGAAATCAATGACATCGCTATTCTTCAAAAGAGAGGAATTACACCACAACAGATAGAAGAGCAACTAAATTATTTTAAACCGGATTTCTCTTTATCGAAATCAAAAATGCTGCATCCATCGGAAAAGGAATTATCAAACCGTCCGAAGAAGAAAACGCATGTTTTTCTGAAAGACTGGGAAAATTATTTGCAAACAGATGCCAAAGTATTAAAATTCGTACCGGCATCGGGAGCTGCAAGCCGTATGTTTAAAGATTTGTTCGACTTGTTGGAAAAAGAAAACGGAACGCCTCTGAGCGATTTTGGGAAAAAATTCTTTGATGAAATTGACAAATTTGCTTTTTATGGAGAACTAAATGATGTTTGCTTAAAAAATAATGGTAAATCTATTATTGAACTGATAAAAGAAAACAGACAGAAAGAGGTCGTACGTAATTTATTACTCGAACAAGGATTAAATTATGGTTCGTTACCAAAAGGTTTGCTCAAATTTCATTCGTATGCGAACGAAAAACGCACCCCGACGCAAGAACATTTGGTAGAAGGAGCTTTATACACTAAAAATAAATCAAACCAAGTTAATATCCATTTTACTGTATCAGGCGAACATCGTGGTTTATTTGAAACACATCTGAAAGAATGCCAATCAAATTACGAAGAAACACTGGATGTAACATTCAATATCGGATTCTCAGAACAAAAACCGGCTACCGATACTATGGCGGCCGACGCAGACAACCAGCCTTTCCGAGATAAAGGTGAACTGCTTTTCCGTCCGGGAGGTCACGGAGCATTAATCGCTAACCTGAATGACATTTCATCAGATATTATCTTTATAAAAAACATTGATAATGTAGTGCCCGATTCATTGAAAGGCGAAACGGTGAAGTATAAAAAACTGATTGCCGGAATTTTGGTGCATTTACAAAAACAAGCGTTTGCCTACCTCAAAGAGCTGGAAAATGAGCATATTTCCGATGCGAAATTAGCGGTAATTGCACAATTTTGTGAGGCTAAGCTCAATAACCATCCCAAAGACCGCAATCTCAAAGGTAATGATTTAAGAAATTATCTGATTCGTAAATTGAACCGCCCGATACGTGTTTGTGGAATGGTGCCGAATGTTGGCGAACCGGGTGGCGGTCCTTTTATCGCATTAAATTCTGATGGTACATATTCACCACAGATATTGGAGAGCTCGCAAATCAGCAGTAATAACAAAGAAATAATGCTGCAATCAACTCACTTTAATCCGGTAGATTTGGTTTGTGGGGTAAAAAACTATAACGGTCAAAAATTTGATTTACTCCAATTTGTAGATAAAAATACCGGGTTTATCTCTTCAAAATCAAAAAACGGAAAGGAATTGAAAGCATTGGAGCTGCCAGGTCTTTGGAATGGCGCTATGAGTGACTGGAATACGATTTTTGTAGAAGTACCCATTCAGACATTCAATCCCGTAAAAACTGTAAATGATTTATTGAGAAAAGAACATCAATAAGAACTCAAACAAATTTATTCGTAAAAAAAAGATTTTCGGAGACTAAAAATATCCCGAGAATCCTTTTCTATTATTTATAGTAATGGTGCCTTAAAGCTATTTTGTTTTAAGAAAGCAAACACTCACCATATTAAAGGTATTTAAAATATTTTTTTAGACATATAACATACTTATAAGGAATAAGTTAATTGCCGGCAACATCATTCTGGTGATTTTACATTACCGTTCTGTCACAAATTTTTACTCCAAACGAATACGTTAATCCGGAAGGTAACCCTGTGCTTGCATTGTTATTAAAGTAGTAGCCGATAAAAGTATTTGTCTCATACGTATTTGAAAGGCGCTACATCTGCTTTGTACAACCACATGCTTCTTAGTTCCGAAGTGTATTCGTAGCGTTCTTCCAAGTATTTTTCAAGGCTCAATTTATTTGCTCCGGCAGCGTCGTTTTCAAGTGCGGCATAAGTAGCTACTAACTTGTTACTATCATCAAATTGGTAAACAATCCTGATAATTTTTACCACCGATGTGGGTACTCTATCATATACTCTAAAACTTGCTGTTGATTCCGTTGTATTCAAGGTACCTGATTCTTGTGCCTCAACAGCTACTTTATCGGCACTTTTTTTGTAATAGACATTTCCCAATATATTTGAACGAGCATTTACCGTTATCACAGATTTGGCAGTAAATGCACCATCGCTCGATACATAAGATATTTCTGCCGTGCCTATTCTTTTGGCAATAACAGTACCTTTATCTACCGTTGCAACTAATTCATTATTTGATTTCCAAGTATATGCCTGCTCTTTTGCAATACCGGTTTCGCTAAATTTAGGAGTTAATTTTACAGTGGTGTTATATACCAATTCAGCCGTAGCAGGATCAAGCGAAACTGTGCCTTTTTCAATCACAGGAGCCGGTTCTTCTTTTTTACACGATGTCGTTAATAGTCCGACTAATAATAAAAGTAATACTATTTTTTTCATATTTTAATTTTGATAAATTTCTATTTATACACAAACGCGTAACATTACCACCGGGACGGTCTATTCTTTACATAATCAAACAATCCTTTGCAGGCATCTTCCAGCAAGTCAATTACATATTCAAATCCCTTATCCCCTCCATAATATGGGTCTGGTACATTGTCCGCTTTTATATCACGGTTATAAAGAGTCATTTTATGAATCTTTGACTGAATGTCCGGAGTCTTCGCAAGTCGCAATAATTGGCGGATGTTCTGATCATCCATCCCGATGATATAGTCAAACTCAACCAGATCTTTTTTAGTGATGGGACGAGAACGGTGAGTAACATTATACCCTCTTTTTTCGGCATGAGAACGCATACGCGGATCAGCTTTTTCGCCTTCGTGATAATCCAATAAGCCGGCAGAATCTATCTTAAATTCGGAGGAACAATCATTTTTCTCCAATATTTTGTTGAACACGGTTTCAGCCATCGGCGAACGGCATATATTCCCCAAGCAGATAAATAGAATCGATATTTTAGAATTGTCGTCCTGCATCTGAAAAAATCAATAAGAGGGATTTTTTACATTAAATATCAAATAGATAACATTTGAAGCACACCAACTAAGTTTTCATTAACCGGTTTATCGTCTTTGATTGCTTTCGTAAAAGGCACGTGCACGATTTCATCGTTCACAATACCAATCATTATGCTTCGTTGCTCATCAAGCAAAGCATCTATGGCAGCCACTCCCATTCGGCTTGCCAAAATGCGATCGTAAGCAGTAGGTGAACCTCCACGTTGGATATGTCCGAGAATAGTTACGCGCACATCATACTCAGGATATTCGCGTCTCATGCGCTCAGCCAGTCCTTGTGCTCCACCCGTATTTTCACTTTCCGCCACAATGACGATACTACTGTTTTTTGATTTCCGAAATCCGTTTTGAATCAATTCGGCAAGTTGGTCCACTTTTGTTTCCCGTTCGGGTATAATTGCTGCTTCCGCACCCGATGCCAATGCACTGTTCAATGCAAGAAAACCGGCGTCTCGTCCCATTACTTCGATAAAAAACAAGCGCTCGTGCGAAGATGCAGTATCTCGGATTTTATCCACAGCATCAATAATGGTATTCAACGCGGTATCGTATCCAATGGTAGAGTCTGTTCCGTACAAATCATTATCAATCGTACCCGGTAATCCTACAATAGGAATATTAAATTCTTGAGCAAAAATGCGGGCGCCGGTAAAAGTTCCATCGCCTCCAATGACCACCAACGCATCAATTTCCTCTTTTTTCATACTCTCGTAAGCCATTTTTCTCCCTTCTTGGGTCATAAATTCCATACAGCGAGCTGTCTTCAAAATAGTTCCCCCCTGTTGTATGATATTACTTACGTTTTGTGTCTGAAATTCGACAATCTCGCCGGTAATAAGACCTTTGTAACCTCTGTAAATGGCTTTTACACGAATACCATTAAATATTGCCGCTCTGGTAACCGCACGTACGGCCGCGTTCATTCCGGGAGCATCGCCACCCGAAGTCAGTATTCCTATACATTTAAGTTTGTACTCCATATTATTAAAATATTATATTGCTCCTCACAAAAACAGTCGGTTTATTTTTTGAAACAAAAAAATCGCAACCTAATTCTTGTCTCTTTATATTTTAATTTTTTAAAATATTTCGTTAAACCGAATGATATTTATTTCAAAACGCTTAGTCAATCAACAATAGCATCGAACATTTTCCAAACTAAAATAAAAAAATGTATGGTATTAATCGTGTTTATACGACAAATTTACTAAAGGTGACAGTCTTCTGTCTTAATTATCTTTTTGAATATTTTCAGCCGTTCTGCAATTTCCTCCATCAGCCAGCGTGGTGTTGACGTAGCCCCGCAAATACCGATTTTTTTAGAAGTGTCCAAATTCAGCAATTCAACATCTTCCGGTACGGATATCAGATAGGTATTCGGATTAATTTTTTTACTGTGTTCATACAGTACTTTACCATTTGAACTCTTTTGTCCACTAACGAAAAGCACAATATCATTCTTTTCTGCAAAGTTAGCAATATTTGGCATTCTATTAGCAACTTGACGACAAATTGTGTCAGAATATTTAAATATGGCATTGGGTTGCATCTTTTCCGAAATTGTTTTTACAAGATTATTAAAACCATCCAGTGGTTTGGTGGTTTGTGAGAAAAGATGGATGTTTTTCGAGAAATCAACTTTAGTCAAATCATCTTCGGCTTCTATGACAATGGCACTGTTTTCCGTTTGTCCCAATAAACCGATGACCTCTGCATGTCCTTTTTTCCCGTAGATAAGAATTTGGTCTTCCTTCTCTACACTATCGTAAGAGATTTTAATTTTCTTTTGTAGCCTTAAAACTACCGGACAAGAAGCGTCAATTAAGTTTATGTCGTTTTTACGGGCTGTTTCGTAAGTAGAAGGGGGTTCGCCGTGTGCACGAAAGAGTACTTTTACATTGTGTAGTTTTTCAAATTCATCGTGATTTATCGTTATCATACCCATTTTAGAGAGTCTATCCACTTCTTGACCGTTGTGTACTATATCTCCCAGGGAGTAAAGAGGCTCACCTTTGGATAGTTCTTCTTCTGCTCTTTTGATTGCGTTTACGACTCCAAAACAAAAACCTGATTTTTCATCTATTTCAATATTTGACATAATTCTTACATTTTAATGTTTATTCTGTTCAGTTCTACCGATAATATAGTGAACTGTTTTTTGTCAATTAAAACGTTCTTTCATCAAATAATGTTTGGAGGATTTTTTGTTGTTCTTCAAGTGTGAGTGTTGAATTATCAATCACAACGGCATCATCTGCCTGTATAAGAGGACTTTCCGAACGATTTTGATCGCGTTCGTCTCTTTCCTTAACATTTACTAAAACATCGTTAAAGTCCACATTTTCATCTTTTGCCTTCATCTCATCATACCGTCTGCGTGCTCTCACTTCGGGGGAAGCCGTAAGAAATATCTTCAGCGCTGCCTGCGGAAAAACTACCGTACCTATGTCACGCCCATCCATAACAATGCCTTTCTCTTTACCCATTTCTTGCTGTTGACGTACCAGTTCACGTCTCACAAAGCCGATAGCGCTTACTCTACTGGCACCATTGGCAACTTGTAATGTGCGTATCTCGTTTTCTACATTTTCATCATTCAAATACGTTTCTTGGCGATTATTTTCGTTGGTTTTAAATGATATTTTTATCTCTGATATGTATTTTTCGAGTTCTTTCTCGTCAATTGCTGTATCTGTTATCCACCCCTGACGAATAGCGAAAAGCGCCACGGCACGATACATTGCTCCGGTATCAACATAAATATATCCCACCTCTTTAGCCAATCTTTTTGCCATTGTGCTTTTTCCACAAGATGAGAAACCATCTATTGCAACTATAATTTTATTTTTCATACTCATTGATATAAAAAACGGATGGTTCCCACGTTATATTCCGGAAAATTCACTTAACGAAGTACTTATCGAGAACTGATAAGTATAGATACCGGTTTGGAATTGACTCATTCCGAAACCTACATGAAATTTATATAGTTTAACTCCCCCACCAAACGAGAAACCCGCCATACTTCTAAATCCGCTTATACTCATCTCTTTACTGCGGCGATGGTTGTATCCGGCTGCTAAATAAAAATTATTGGAAGGTACAAACTCTACGCCAAAAATAGCGTGTCTGAAAGCCATATCAAGGAAACTAATCTTTTTATCGGTAGTTGTACCGTCTAAGTTCGTAGTTGGTTGATTAGTAGATTGATATGCTAAATCCCAACGATTGAGGTCGTGTAGCGTTGCCGAAATGCGGAACGGAGCGTGTTTTAGTTTTAAGCTTGCTCCCAATTGAATATCGAAAGGGAGTGGCTCGCGATGCTGTCCGTCCTCATCGTCACGATAAGACTTAAACTGAAAACCGATGTTTCTAAACGTTAGTCCTGCACTAAAAACTCCAACACTATCCCTATAATTGACACCGGCATCCATTCCTACACCTGCACTCGTGTAACTTTCATACGCCGAGAATATTGGTTTTCAAAGTCGCTTCCACGGTAAAGCGTTTGTTTAACGGACGTGCATACAGTAAATAAAGTGCCATATCTTTGGCAGTAAACGTTCCTGTTTGTGTATCTTCTTCGTCTCGTCCATCGAAATCTCCTAAATCAACGTACTGTACACCGATTGCGGCAAAATTCTTATCTCCGAAATTGTGACCGTACATCACTGAGCCGAATTGAATATCCGACAAATAATTGGCATAATTCAACCCTATAACGCCATTGGTTTCCGAAGTGAGAAGAGATGGATTAAGGAATGATATATTTAGATCATTATCACGTAAAGAGATGTTGTAGCCTCCAAGCGCTGCCATACGTGAAGAAACGGGCAAATCTAAAAATCGATATACACCAACTCCGGCTTGCGAAAACAGAGAAAAAGTATGAAATAATACAATGGAAGTTATCAACAGTTTACTTTTCATGTGCTTATAATTATTTTTTTAATTGTCACATAAAACTCGCACATAATCATAATCTTTGCACGCCAAAGCTTACTTGTTGCGCTTGTTTCATTTATACAGTAAATTTTACTGAGAATTAAAAATTTCTCCAAAGGTACAATTTTTATTTTTCGTAAAAAATTGCACCCTTGTGAACATCTAATGAATAAAACGCAAAAAATTAAAATAATTGTATAAAAGCCACTGAAATATCTACATATTTTTCACTTCGTCACTACCGGCGCTATTCCTTTGTGGGTAGGCGTTGTCTGTTTTATTTTACCATCGGTATCAAACTCAAGTTTATCGATACATACCTCTCTGTTGTATCCGGCGGCATCCCCCATTGTAATTCCATTCGGGTAGTTGAAACGGTGATAAACGATGTACCATTCATCTTTTCCCGGGATTTTGACTACGGAATTGTGACCAGTTCCATATATTCCTGCTTTAGCGTCTTTTTCTATGACAATATTATCTTGAGGTATCACAAAATTGCCGAGCGGAGCATCGGAAGTAGCATAACGCACTCGATAATTCGGACTGCGCGTATCGTCTTCCGACCACATAAAGTAATACACTCCATTTCGGTAAAAAACGTAAGTACCTTCACGATAGGTTCTGTCCAGTTTTAAGAGTGTTATGGTTTCTTGTTTGACAGACATCATATCGTCATTTAGTTCAGCGCCTGCCATAAATCCGTTACCCCAATACAAATAACTTTTATTTGTTTGAGGGTCGGTGAATACATCTGGATCTATATTTTGACCGTAATTTATTCCATTGGGTAGATTTTCAATCAGCGGCTTACCCAAGTCTGTAAATGGACCGGTAGGTTGATCAGCTACTGCTACTCCAACTCGCTGAGCTGCTGTAAAATAGTAAAAATATTTATAGTGTCCATTTATTTTCTTTTCTACAATACAAGGCGCCCAGGCGTTACGGTTTGTCCATTTTACATCCTCACCCAATTGAATAATTTTTCCTTCATCTGTCCAATGCACCAAATCATCAGAAGAAAACACTTTGAAATATGTTCCTGACCAACCCGTAAAGCCATCGCTTGTTGGGTAAATGTAAAATTTTCCGGTATTTTCGGAATATAACACTTCCGGATCTGCATAAAATCCATCTAAAACCGGATTGTTATATTTTACAGCTTCTGCCAAATATATCTCAGGTTTCTCATCCATTTTTTTAATTTTATATTTTACAGCTCCTTTTGTAAAATCCATCTCTTTTGCCGGTGAAATTTTCACGCCTTGTATTTTCTTAAAAATCAGGATTTAAATGACCTAAGTCTGCCTCATCTTTTGCCAAAAACGTTACTTTTTTAGCCTGTAAATCCACCACCGTATTGTTTTTTTTCAATAAGGGAGATTGCACTGATTCCAGTATGTCTTTCGGAGTTATCCACGCAGTTTTTAATCGTTGCGCCTCTTTTTCCGTAATGGAAAGTACCGTACCGTGCCGTGGATTAAAGTCCATCGTAACCTCGTGATCAACTATTGAAAAGTTTTCCAAATCGTTGCTTTTGGTAAATTGGTAACGCCCTTTCGTATAAACGTCGTACATTAAAATCCAAGAATCCGAATTATTCAGTTTGAATATTCCCGAGCCTTCTACTGGATCTTTTGTTTGTTGCAAGTATCTATCTTCCAACACATATCCTCCATTTACCTTATCAGATATACTGCCTTTTTAATTCCATTTCCGTTACCTTCCGTTTTGAAGAATAAGTGATACTTTCCATTATCATATACGATATCGCCATCGATACATGATTTTTGTTGAGGCTGATAAAATAGCTGTTGCGGAACAGTTTCTAATGCCGTAAAGTCTTTGTTGGCATACGCGTAATAGATTTTATCATACTCTCCACTCCCGCTCTTCAACATTGAGAAATAAACCATATACTTTTTAGCTACAGTATCGTAAATGGTCTGTGGCGCCCACACACGTAGCACATCACCAAATTCGGTTGGGAAAACGGTGGGACATATGAATAGCTGTTGATGTCCAATGAACTAAATCCTTTGATTTCATCAGCACCAATCCCCGGTTGGAACTCCATCCATTTGCTGAAACCATATCAGTAACCACCATATAAAAAGTTTTTCCGTCTTCACACCTCAAAATATGAGGATCGCGAACTCCACCCGTTAAACTTATATCTTTTGAATTTATTATCGGCTGGTTGTGATTGAGGGCTTTAAAATTATAACCATCTTCGCTAATTGCAAAACGTATTTGTTCTTCGTCAATTCTATTTCCGGTAAAATAGACAAAAAGATACGCGCTATATTTACCTTTGACTGATCGGCGTTTTTTGTCCGTAACTTGACGAAGATAAAAATAACAACGTAATAATGGTAAACAGTGTAATGTTTGTTTTTTTTAATGTCATAGCTATGTTTTTCTTAATTTAAAATTTTTATTAATTATCTTGTTTGTAGTCTGATGACCGTAAAAGAATATGGTGGAATGCTACAAGCAAATTGGTTATTGACCTCAATATCAGTTGTAACGGGTTTTGCCGTTTTATCATCGGGAGCGCCGGTAAGTACACGTTTTTGTTGCTTTGGGTAATATCTTTAATTTGCTGCCAAAATCAATCGTCGTAGTTATTTCTACCGGCAAGAGACTGACCATCTTCAGAATTAAATCACCGGTTTTAGAATCTTGTACCACAGATATTGCTATGCGTTTTTTGACATTAAAATCACGGTTTGACAGCTTAATGTCGCTCGAAAAATAAATATCACCGGAGTTTTTCCCGTAGAGCTGCTGCACATAATAACCGACCGTTGGTTTCACTTCATCATTGTTGAAATATATTAAATTTGGATTCCATTGTGTATGTTTCTCGTTTGCCAACATAGGAGCGTAAGAAGTCATACTCACCACATCTCCGTTGCGTTCAAGCGCAGTCAGATAAAGCGCTTCGGCTGTTGCTGTCTCGATATTATTCGGGCGTCCCGGTAGATGCGCAGCATATTCCCCAAGATACACTTTTGATTTGGTACGATCGTACTTATCGTAAAAGTCGTAATTATTGACAAACCAACCCGGCGGTTGATAATAATGTTCATCGACCATTTTCAGATTCAATTTATCGGCTATTTTCCATCCTTCAACATAATCTGTACCTTCAAACGTTGGTCCTACTGTTCCTATAACTGTAATCTCGGGATACTTTGCATTTACAGCTTTGAATATTTTAAGAAATCTTTCTTCAAAAATATCATTGATCAAATCTTCGTTACCGATACCAATATATTTCAAGTCAAATGGTTTAGGATGCCCTGCTTGTGCTCTAATTTTTCCCCATTTGGTATTTACACCTCCATTTGCCCATTCAATCAAATCCAGTATATCTTGCACATAATCATCCATTTCGCACATAGGGATACCACCTTGTTGCCCGGCGCCGCCCACAGCAGAATTTTGACATGGTACTCCGGCTGCTATCACCGGTAAGGGTTCTGCATCAATGTCTTCACAAAACTGAAAATATTCATAATATCCTAATCCGACCGTTTGATGGTATCCCCATAAATTTCGTTGTGGCTTTCGGGTTTCAAGTGGTCCGATGGTATTTTTCCAGCGATAAATATTACCTATACCATCTCCGTGAGACACACAGCCACCCGGAAAACGGACGAATCTTGGATGTATGTCGGCTACAACTTGCGCTAAATCTGCACGAAGTCCATTCGTACGATTCTTGAATGTGTTTTTAGGAAATAAGGATATCATATCTAAATCTAATGCACCTAAACTTAGTGGAACAATTTCGAGGTTCAGATTTGCACCTGATTTTGAAGAAGTAATAACCGAACGATACTTCTTCCATTGTGCGGAAGAAACGTTTATTTTGGTCTCACCGCAGTTATTTCCTTGTCTATCAGTTAAACGTACGACAAGTAATTTACTTTTTTTGTCCGGATTTCTTGAAAAAAAAGAAATTTCGTACTTTTCTCCTTTTTTAACAGAGATTCCATCAAAACCTTCGTTAGAGAACCGACCACCCACATTTTTAATTTTCAATGTAGCATAAAACTTATTATTTTGATGAATGGGAAACATTGAATCAATAACAAAATCGATACCTTGTCCTTTTATCATCCACTGACTTTGTGTGGTTCCAAGATTTGTCCCTGCTCTCTTTGTCAGATAAATCATATTCAAAGTCCCTATTTTGAATTAATTCAGCATAAAGTCCACCATCTGCGGCATAATTAATATCTTCAAAAAAAACACCGATGAGCATATCGCTTATCTTTTTACTTTTGGTGGCATCAATCGTAATACGTGCTTCGAAAGGCTCTAATTTATTAAAATAATACGTGTCATTTATAGAGTATTGATTGTCTGATATTTTTTTATACTTAGCAATTTGGTCAGTTTTGAGTAAATTTTCTATGGTCGCCCAAGTTACCTTGTGTACTGTACCTGTCTCTTCGTTCCCATCGATTATGTTTCGTTCTCTATTGTTTTTATATTTTGATGGTTCCGTGACAAACACGGCAGAATATGTTTTGAAGTCCTTCGTTGAGATATTTTTGATGGAAGTTGGATTTTCATCCGTAGCGTCGAACCAAGAAATGATGTAAACATTAGCATCATTATCATAAGTAGCTATAGGAAGAATACATTTATCCGTTAAAGTATTAGGATACGTTTCAGGTTTCCATGAAATCGCTCGAAGTTGCGTGGGCAAAAACACCGTCATATTCATTAACACTCCATAAGCAGTGCCACATTTTGTGATTATCTAAAAAAACGTAAGGAGTTATCATCCTCTTCTCTTTTCCCCAGCGACCGTAATCGCAAAACAGAAAGCAATGTTCTGGACCTATTGAAAACCAATGTTTAGTATTAACACTCCAAGCAAAGTGTAAACCGTTTTGTCCTTTGTTTTTAGTGGTAGAATAAGCAAAAACATATGCCGAGTCAGGAGTAGAAGCAAAAGTATATTTGATGTTGATTACGATAAAAAGTATAAAAAGTAATGATAATCTTTTACAAAACATGAGTAGTAGACGAAAAAAGTAATTACATGCAAAGTTATAAGAAAAAAACAAGTTGCAGGAGGATAAAAATACCATTGGGGTAGAAAATCGTTGAAACAAGTATAACCATTCGTAATAAGACGAGTAGTATCAGGCGTATTTTTGATTTTTAGGTATTCAAAAATTTCTCTTTAAACAACGTGCATAAGGTAAGCATTTACTTTTAAGATTATATAGAATAGAAGATTATAGTATTGAGGTTTAATTGATAATCAGTTAAAAACAAATCAATCATCCAGCCCCTTTCAAATAATCATTTGGACGAAAACGATAAGTTAAAAAACAATAAAACAGAAGCCAATTCTGCGAATTTAATACTTAAACTCATAGAAACAAAGAGAATTTTAAAAACTGGCACGCTCTTTGCTAAATAAAGTCAAACAAAATTAAACCTAAATTTTAAATTATATTAACATAAAAAGAGACGCTCCTAAACCGACCAATATGAAGAAAGGAAAGCTCATCTTCTTTTAATTAAGAGATGAGCTTTTTGATTTTGAAGAAATATTAAGTATTCCGCCTTATTCAAAACTCCGAATATAGTCTCCACACCTTAAAAGAAATGCGATACAGATTCTTTGTCACCTGCGGATAATCATTTTAATTTGTCATCAAATCGCGAGCGTTTTGTATTGCTGCTTGCGTTATTTGCTGACCACTAAGCAACTGAGCAATCTCATTTTCACGTTCGGGTGTTGTTAATTTGGCAATAAACGTAGTTACTTCATCAGCATCGTTGGTTTTATACACTTTGAAATGACAATTTCCTTTCGCAGCAATCTGAGGCAAATGCGTAATCGTTATCACTTGTGTGTTTTGACTCATCAACTTCATAATTTCTCCTACTCTACTCGCTATTTCGCCAGACACACCCGTATCTATTTCATCGAAAATAATGGTAGGAAGTGCCGAAGTTTGTATTGAAAGCGATTTCAACGCAAGCATAACACGCGATATTTCACCTCCCGAAGCTATATCCGCAATCGGTTGTAATGAGCGATTCTTGTTGGCTGAAAACATCAGCTGCACTGTATCGTTACCCCACTCGGTGAAAATATCCGAATCAACTATCGAAACATGTATTCTTACATCAGGCATTCCGAGCGAAATCAATCGATCCGTTAAAAAACTTTCGATTAAAGGACTTGCCAGTGTGCGGGTAGTGGTCAGAACTTCCGCATTTTCTTCCATCAATTCCTCTGAAAGTTGCAATGTTTTTTCTGCTTCTTGCAATAAATCATCGTAATTCTCAATCCGGTTCAATCGATTCCGAAATGTTTCTCTAAGTTCAATAAGCTGCTCTACACTATCTGTTTTGAATTTTTTCTGCAACAAATAAAGCAAATTCAGACGTTCTTCAATTTCACTTAGTCGTTCGGGACTAAACTCTATTTTGCTTTCCGCTTTGTTTATCTCGGGAAGCTATATCTTTCAAATCAAGCAAAACACCTTCAATTCTGACCGTCCATTCTTCACTATCCGGAAAATACGACCGAATACGATTTAATCCGGCAGCACTGTCTTTCAGCAATTTCAAAGCATTGATTTCATCAGAAGAAATAAAAAAATCGGCTTGTTGTAATTCTCGTTTTATCTCTTCAACGTGAGTGAGCACCTCATACATTTCTTCAAGTTCTTTTTGTTCATTCTCGCGTAAATTAGCCTCCAGCAACTGATTATACTGAAACTGCAGATAATCCAAATCGGCAGTTTGTTGTTCAGTTTCCTGACGAATTTTTTTAAGATTTTTTCTCCGCTTGCACCCATTGTTGGTATGCTTTCTGATAAGCTTCCAATTCTTTTTGGTTCTGCGCTACTGCATCCACAAAATGAAGTTGGTAATTTTCGGTAGCAAGCAATAAATTTTCGTGTTGCGAATGGATGTCGAGTAGATGCACCGTCAAATCACGTAACTGAATAAGCGAAACCGGCGTATCATTTATAAATGCCCGTGATTTTCCATTGGAAGCTATTTCTCGCCTTACAATACATATATCACTGTAATCCAGTTCATTTTCGACAAGGAAATATTCCAGACGATAGGTTGAAATATCAAACTGCGCTTCGACAATGCTTTTCGATTTCACCTTCTTTGATGGCACGCGTTTCTGCGCGCTGCCCTAAAACCAACGACAACGCACCGATGATGATCGACTTTCCGGCGCCGGTTTCACCCGTCAAAACGGTAAATCCATCTTCAAAACGGATGGTTAATTCATTGATTAATGCGTAGTTGGAGATATAAAGTGATTTAAGCATAGAAATAAAACGCAATAAGTTTCAACTTGGTTGAGATAAGCGGATAATTATTTTTTATTTATCGCTTCGTAACGGCTGATACCTGCCGGATTAATATCAGACAATACTTCCAAAACTTTCGTTTTTTCTTCAGTAGTTCCTTGCTTGAATACATTGACCAGCTCATCGGTTTTTGCATCTAAAAAACTGCTGATAACTATTGCTGATGGACGAGCACGATTCGCCTCTCTTAGCACACCTATACCATCGGCAATTTTAGCTCGTCCGTTCGTCGCATTTTCACTCATCACATCCAATCCCAATCGATGATATTCGTAAAAATACTCTCTGTATTTCTTAAATGCCTCATCCATAATATTATTGATAAGTGCATAGCGGTTTTTACTATTCTCAAAAGCTTTCCAACCAGCCCAATCTTTGCTCTGTGCCTGATTTACAATATTTTCTGCTTGCTGAAAATAAGGGGTACCACCTAATCGAGAGAAAGAATCCATATTGTAACCGATGATAATATAGGCGTAATAAGCTAATGTGGCGGCAATATTTGACGTTAAATCATTATTTGTAAATTCAAATTGATCGTATTCTTTATAAGTAAAATTAAATGTATTATCCTTAAAATTGAAGAGCGTAGCATTGTACGAAGAATTAAATACCGGACGACGAGCCTGAACAATCATTTCGGTTGTGTAATTTTCACCGTCCACCGAATTAAGAACAATGTTAATAGAACAATCAATCCGCTCGTTTTTTTCAAACGTAAGGTCGGT
>JASGJK010000013.1:0-54502 GCA_049840795.1 Paludibacteraceae bacterium | reverse complement strand
CCCTTCCGTTGCAGGTTCTCACACAGCTACGTTAAACGTGGCGAGTGACGGGGCTACTACCGTAACACGTGCTCTGTCCGGTACTGCTACCAATATAAGTACCAATGTAGAAACAAACACCGCTTCAACATTGGGATTATACGCCTTTAATGGTAAAATCAAGTTTAATACAGTAGCCGGTGAAAAAGTTCAAATCTTTAACTCATTGGGTCAAACGGTAGTAAATCAACTTTCTGTTGACGGATTAAACGAAATTTCGTTGCCAAACGCTAAAGGTGTATTGGTGGTAAAAGTCGGTAATAAAACAACCAAAGTCGTTTTGTAAAACCATATTATCAGATAAAAATTGACCGCTTGCATTCGAGCGGTTGATTTTTGTCGTTGAAACATATAATTATTCACATTAAAAAAATTGAAACGTATGAAAAAAATTACTCTATTATCTTTATTTTTGATGACATTAGTTTTTGCCAATGCTCAAACAACGGTATTTAATGAAACTTGCGGAACAGTAGATGTAAATACTTCCGGGAGTGCAACCTATCGTCCGCAAGTAAGCGCCTATACAGGTTGGGACAATGCGGCTCCTATCACTTTCAGTAATACAACAACAAGATATTCTGACGTTAGAAGCACGAGTACTCTAAATAATCACGTATGGTTTTCTGCAAATTATGATGTTGATTTTATTATATCAAACATTCCGGCAGCAGATTACTCTAATTTGAAACTATCGTTTGATTTAGCCACGAATGCAGGCTCAGCAAATGTTGCCGACGCGAATGTTAATAAAGTGACCGTTGAAGTAAATGATGTTGCTGTTACTGTCCCTAGTGGCACATTCACGGCTCAAAATGCGTATGTAAATTCGGGAGAAATTGCAATCAACCCGGCAAGTACAATAAAACTTCGCTTTTCATTCACAGTTGCAAATAACCCTACCAATTTTGGTTACCGTTTGGATAATATCAAAATTACAGGCACTAAAACAGCCGGTGTAAACACTCCTAAATCTCAGAGTTTAAACATTTGGTTATCTGAAGGAAAAGTAAACTTTGAGGCTACGCAAGGCGAAACGGTAGAAGTATATAATGCCGTGGGTCAAAAACTATTATCACAACCCGCTGTTGAGGGACGCAATGCCATTGCAGTAGACAGTAAAGGTTTGACAATCGTAAAAATCGGCAACCGCGTAGGTAAAATTGTTTTGTAATTATCACGACACAATAACATATAAAAATCGCTGCTGGTAAAGTGGCGGTTTTTTTTATCCCGTCACCTCGGCTCCGCTCGATGACCGTAGCGGTGGCTGACACCTCGACTTCGCTCGGTGACCGCACGATGGCTGAGCGTAGTCGAAGTCATCTCGGCTCCGCTCGATGACCGAAGCGGTGACCAAAACAATAACTCAAATAATCTGAGACGATGCCAAACGCATATATGTACATACTTAAATGTTCCAACGGAATGTACTACACCGGTAGTACGGTGAATTTGGAGAGAAGACTCCAACAGCATCAAAACGGAGAGGGCTCTAACTTTACCGGGAAACATTTACCGGTTACGCTTGTTTACTATGAAGAGTTTTCACGCATTTCCGATGCTTTTTACAGAGAAAAACAGATTCAAAAATGGAGCAGAAAAAAGAAAGAAGCATTGATTCGCGGTGAAATAGATTTACTTCATGAATTAGCGTCGTGCAAGAACATCTCGGCTGTCATCTCGGCTCCGCTCGATGACCAAACGGTGACTGACATCTCGGCTCCGCTCGATGACCAAAGCGGTGGCTGACACCTCGGCTCCGCTCGATGACCACGGTGACTGAGCGTAGTCGAAGTCACGCCTCGATGACCGAAGCGATAACCAAAACAATAAATATGAAATATCTTTTAACAAATAATTTACTAATAAAATTTCAACAATGAAGAAAAATTACATTTTTACGTTGCTTGTAGCTTTGCTTGTGGCAACGTCGGCTTTCGGAGCCAAACAACCTATTAAACGCGCTCATTTATCCAAAGGTACGCCAATGCATCGCCTGCAATCAGTTCAGTCGGCAAAAGCAGATGGCACAACCGTTTTATTATCGGAAGATTTCAGCCTATTTACTGCCGGTAGCGAAACTACCCCCGATGCCACAGACATAGCCGATGCAGAAACCGGCGAAATACCTGCGACATATACACAAATAGCAGAATGGTACGGATACGGCGTTTTTCAAGCAGGTGGAACTGCCTATATGGGATTGGTTGATTATGGCGAAACGTATGGCGAATTGCCTGGATACATAGCAACTCCTCTTTTTGACGGGTCAAACACAGTTACGATTAAATTCAAAGCGCGCTCAAAAGCTGCCGAAGGAGATGTGCTGACTGTTTATACGAATTGGTATGACGAAACAGCCGAAAGTTTTGATTACGATGAGGGCACGGATGTGAGTATTACCGGTGAATGGGCTGAATACAGTGTTGAAGCTACAGCAGCCGAAGCATATATGTATTTTGATATTTACGGAGCTACATCCGAGTATTATATTGACGATGTAACCATCTCGTACGAAGAAAACGGTGGTACTCCCGGAGGTGACGGAAGTTCAGTTTTCTTTGAAACGTTTGGAGAAAATGGTCCTACGAGCAATCCGCGCGCTAAAATCGGCGAATACACCGATTACGATAATGGTTCCCCTGTTGTTTTTTCAGTTACAACCACTGATTATCCGGACATCAGAGCTACGAGTACTCTCAATACACACGTTTGGTTTCCTGCAAATAGAGAAACAGATTTGGTGATCAGTAATATCTCCGTAGCAGATTATGCCGATTTGAAACTATCGTTTGATTTAGCCACGAATGCAGGCTCAGCAAATGTTGCCAACGCGAATGTTAATAAAGTGACCGTTGAAGTAAATGATGTTGCTGTTACTGTCCCTAGTGGCACATTCACGGCTCAAAATGCGTATGTAAATTCGGGAGAAATTGCAATCAACCCGGCAAGTACAATAAAACTTCGCTTTTTATTCACAGTTGCAAATAACCCTACCAATTTTGGGTACCGTCTTGATAACATTAAAATCACAGGTACGCCTCCAACCGGTATCAACACTGCTAAGAGTCAAATCTTAAATGTGTGGGTTACTAACGGTTCCGTACGCTTTAATGCCGCACAGGGTGAAACTGTAGAAGTTTATAACGCCGTAGGACAAAAATTAGCTTCGCAATCAACCGTAGAAGGTCAAAACGCCATCAGTCTTCAAAACAAAGGTGTTACTATTATCAAAATTGGTAGCCGCATAGGTAAGGTAATTTTATAATCGGTTTCGATATGGATATAAAAGCTGCGATTGAGTACAGTCGCGGCTTTTTTATTTCCGATTCGAGGGTATTAGCGCTAATGGTTTGATATGTCAACTTATATCGTTTTCGGCGCGTATATCCCTCTCATTATCTGCATAGAAGTTTGTTTTAATAAAATTGTTTATAACTTTTCTGCCGATAATTTTTATCCAGAAAGAAAAAATCTTATCTTTATCACTTCTTTTTTTGTTTTTTATCGTGCTTATTTTCAGCGATTCACGAAACAAAACAACGACAAACGCAGACAATGCGCATTTATAAATTGTAAATCATTTTCAGGTTATGGCTTCATTTGTTCATCTTCACGTACACTCCAGTTTCTCGGTTCTTGACGGTATGTCAAGTGTTTCGGGATTAATAGATCGTGCTGTGAAGTGTGGGATGAACGCGGTGGCTCTTACCGATCACGGTAATATGTTTGGTGTAAAAGAATTTTACAATTATGCCAAAAAGAAAAACGGTAAGGTCAAGGATGAAATTAAGGATCTGAAAAAACAGCTTGATAAAGAAAGTATTTCCGAACAGGAAAAAACAGATATTCTGCAAAAAATAGAAAAACTTGAACAAAAAATAATCACACCGATTTTGGGTTCGGAGGTATATGTAGCCCGTAGAGGACGGTTTTGTAAGGATAAGGATGTAAGAGAAGATCGGAGTGGTTATCATCTGGTATTGTTAGCTAAAAACTTGCAAGGATATAAGAATCTCTCACGATTAGTGTCGATGGGATGGACAGAAGGATTCTATTACCGTCCGCGTATTGACCACGAAATACTTGAGAAATACAGCGAAGGATTAATCGCTTCGTCGGCTTGTCTGGGAGGTGAAATACACAAGTACGTCGAAAAAGGAGATTTAAAGGGTGCCGAACAACGCATTTTATGGTATAAAAAAGTTTTTGGTGATGATTTCTATCTCGAACTCCAACGTCACCAAACCGATAAACCCGGAGCAGATACCGGAACATACGAGAAGCAAATGCGGCAAAATGCCGAACTCGTCAAGCTTGCCCGTAAAACCAACACGAAATTAGTCGCTACCAACGACGTCCATTTCTTGGAAGAGGAGCACGCCGAAGCACACGAGCATTTAATATGCTTAAGTACCGGAAAAGATTTGGATGACCAGACAAGAATGCGTTATACCAAACAGGAGTGGCTCAAAACACCGGAGGAGATGGCTGAAATATTTGCGGATATTCCTGAAGCCATTGAAAATACACTTGAAATAGCCAACAAGATTGAAAATTATAGCATTGATTCTGCCCCGATGATGCCGGTGTTTCCTATTCCAGCCGACTTTGGAACAGAGGAAGCGTACCGCGACAAATTTTCGGAAGACGATTTAAAAGCGGAATTTGAGGAGGCGTATAATCGACTTGGAGGATACGAAAAGGTACTTCGTATAAAGCTTGATGCCGATTACTTGCAAAAATTAACTTACGAAGGAGCTTTGAAAAGGTACGGCGAAGCAATGGACGATGACACGAAAGAGCGTATTGATTTTGAATTGAGCGTGATGAAGAAAATGGGTTTTCCGGGTTATTTTCTTATTGTTCAAGATTTTATTCAAGCCGCACGTGATATGGGAATTTCGGTAGGACCCGGACGTGGTTCGGCTGCCGGTTCTGTCGTTGCTTATTGCTTGAAGATTACGAATATAGACCCGATTCCTTACGATTTGCTGTTTGAGCGTTTTCTTAATCCCGACCGTATTTCGATGCCCGATATCGATATTGACTTTGAAGATGACAAACGTGGACAAGTGATGCGCTGGGTAACCGAAAAATACGGAAAAGAACGGGTGGCAAATATTGTGACTTACGGCTCAATGGCTACCAAATCATCAATTAAAGATGTTGCGCGTGTGCAAAAATTACCACTTTCGGAAGCAGATCGACTGACAAAACTTATTCCGAATAAATTTCCGAAAGACACCAATGGAAACGATATTAAAATCAATATTACCAACTGCATAAAACACGTACCGGAACTACAGGAAGCCAGAAACTCGAATAATTCAATGCTCTCCAATACGCTTCGTTATGCCGAAATGCTGGAAGGGACTATCCGACAAACGGGAGTTCACGCGTGTGGCTTAATCATTGGCTCCGATGATTTGAAGAACTTGGTTCCACTCAGTACGGCTGTAGATAAAGAGACAAAAGAAGATAAGGTGATTACCCAGTACGAAGGCTCGGTAATTGAAGAAGTGGGACTGATAAAAATGGACTTCCTTGGATTGAAAACGCTTTCTATTATCAAAGATGCCGTTGCCAACATCAAGAAGTCGAAAGGAATAGAGCTCGATATAGACAGCATTCCGTTAGACGACAAAAAAACGTACAAACTTTTCAGCAAGGGCGATACCGTTGGGGTATTTCAGTTTGAAAGTGCAGGGATGCAAAAATACCTCAAAGAGCTGAAACCGACCAAGTTTGAAGACTTGATAGCTATGAATGCGCTTTACCGACCCGGACCTATGGATTATATTCCGCAATTTGTTAGGCGTAAGCACGGACAAGAACCCATTGAATATCCGTTTCCGGTAATGGAAAAACGTCTGAAAGAAACGTATGGCATCACTGTTTATCAAGAACAGGTTATGCTTTTGAGCCGTGACTTGGCCGGATTTACACGTGGTCAGTCCGATGAGCTCCGCAAAGCGATGGGGAAAAAACTGAAGGACAAAATGGAGTCACTCCATCAATTGTTTATTCAGGGAGCTCAAAAAAACGGATTTGGTCCGCTCGATAAATTAGAACAAATATGGGAAGATTGGGCTAAATTCGCATCGTACGCGTTCAATAAATCGCACGCGACCTGTTATTCGTTAGTTGCTTATCAAACAGCATATATTAAGGCGCATTTTCCGGCAGAATTTATGGCAGCCAACCTTACCCGCAACAAAGACGACATTGCCGAAGTGGGAAAACTGATGGACGAGTGTAAATCGATGGGAATGAATGTACTCGGCCCGGATGTTAACGAAAGTGATTTAACTTTTACCGTAAACAAAATCGGTAACGTACGGTTTGGACTGGGAGGAATTAAGAATGTGGGTGAGGGAGCCGTGGAAAGTATTATTGAAGAAAGAGAAAAAAACGGCAGATTTAAAAATGTATTTGATTTTTTTGAACGGGTAAATCTGACCTCTTGTAATAAGAAAAATATAGAAAGTTTGGTGCTTGCCGGCGCTTTCGATGCTTTTGACGACGTAAAGAGGGAGCAGTTTTTTGCATCCAACAGTAAAGAAGAACAAGTGCTCGAAACGCTGTTGCGCTACGGAAATTTGTACCAACAAGATGCTAATTTCAATCAAAATTCACTTTTTGGTAGTTTAGACAATAGTGTGGATATCGCAAAGCCCGAAATACCATTTACCGCAGAGTGGAGTAGTTTGGTAAAACTCAATAAAGAACGAGAAATGATAGGGATGTACCTTTCGGCGCATCCGATGGACGAGTTTGAGTTTGAGATGAAGCACGTATGTAATACAAATACAAATGAAATAAGAGACTTGAATAAATTTCAACTTGGTACCGGACTGAAAATAGGGGGTTTGATCACAGCTTCACGTACAGGAACAACCAAAAACGGAAAGCCTTATGGAATATTTACTGTTGAAGACTATCAGGGTTCTTTTGAATTACCGCTTTTCGGTAAAAATTATGACGATTACGGTAAATATCTGATGGTGAAAGATTTGTTTATCTTTGTACATTGTATTATTCAGGAAAAAGGAGCCGATTTCAGAAACTTTAAACCCGACCCGAACACAAAACCGGAATTAGAACTAAAAATAGTCAAAATGATGCCTATCAAAGAGGTGCGGAAAATGATACGGCGTATCAAAATATCACTCTCGTTGCAAAAGTTAGACAACGATGTGGCAACCGAACTTTCGGATATTATTTTACAAAATAAGGGAGATATAAACGTTTATATTGATGTAAAAGACTTTTTTACCTCAGAAAAGGTCTCGTTGTTTGCCCGCCAGCACAGTATTAAAATCAATTCGGGTGTCTATCAGTACCTAAAGAGAGCAAAGGAAGAAGAGATTCTCGACTTTAAAATAGAAATGGGATAATCTACTTAAACAATAAACAAACATATTCGTTATATATACCTATAAAAGCGCCAATAACAAACATTAAATACAAAATTATGGCAAAAGAATTTACAGACGATAATATCAAAGATGTTATCAATTCAGGAAAACCGGTGGTGGTTGATTTTTGGGCAGAATGGTGCGGACCTTGTCGCATGATTGGTCCTATTTTAGAAGAACTCTCGGTGGAATACGCCGATAAAGTGGAAATAGGCAAGCTCAATGTGGATGACAATATTGATACACCGAATGAATACGGCATCCGGAATATCCCAACCGTACTTTTTTTCAAAAACGGAGAATTGGTAGATAAACAAATTGGCGCCGGGCCTAAAAATATTTTCAAAGATAAAATTGAAGCACTACTTTGATTTTTTCAGTCACATTTGGTAATGCTCCAAATCAGAAGTTATCTAAATAACAGATTGATATCCACTAATAATTCCGAAAAATAAAGTAAATAAGCAGGGATGTTTCCTTGCCTATTTTTATTTTTGCCTTCTTAAAATTAAAATAAATGGCACAGAGAGAAAGTTTTGGCAGTTTATGCTCCGTAAGCCTCCCAAATCAGCCGTATTGTATTCAAAAAAACAGCCTGTTTGATTTTGTCAAATCTTGCAGGCTGTTTTTTATTTGGGAGGCTTACTTTTATTTGGTATTAATTGGAAGAAGTTTGTCTCGTCCTTTCGGATTTACTTTTCATTACTAAAACTTTGTGCACCGGTTGCTGGGATTTTTAATCCCAGCTTAAATTACTATTAGGACTTGCAGTCCGATAAACATTATACAACAAAATAAGAATTTAATTTCAGATTACAAATCTGAATAATACAAGAAAGCGGGAATACAATTGACTTACGTCGAACGTTGTTTCCCGCCAACCAGCTCATTTGTTTTACATATCCGTTAAGACGGGGGCAAAATTCTGCCAAAAGCTTTCTTATTGCTCTCCTATGGATATACACCGATAAAATTACTTTTAAGATTAAACAATAATGCTAAAAGAACAGGTAAAAGCACCATTGTGGAAATAGTTATCATATCAAGTCTTTTTCTTTTTGAACTAACAATGGAACTTTTATATTTTTCAATACGGTCAAAGATACGTTTTCCCATATAGTAATACCTAATTTCACTATAAATAAAAACAACAATAAATATTATAGGAGTTATATGATTTTTATTTAGATATAAATAATTAATTAGATTACATATTAAAATATTTCTTATGAAAAGCATAGCTATCATAAAAAAGCATATTTATCAATAAGTTATTTACCAAAATTATTATTCCTATTGTAATTCCTAAATAAATGGCAACAAGCATAGACGCTTGATGTTTGGGACCATATTTTAATCTTTTATTCTGAATAAAAGAAAAATACAAAAAGTAGATATTATCAAATATAATCATATTTTACCATCCTCCATTTCTTGTACCTTCATAATTTATTTCGGGTACTAATTTTGGGGCAATATTAAAGTACCACATAAAATACCAATTTAACGCAAAACTTTTTGACCCTATATATTCTATACCGAAAGTAAAAGCATTCTCAACGCTTGGATTTTGATACAAATTATATCCATTGTAGTAATTATTTGCTTTATCAATTAATGAGCCTGTTCGTATCAATGATTTACTCAATTTTGTTTTTGGTACATTTCCTAAAGAAGTTTGATATTCTAAATATCCTCCAGTGAAAGCTGTAGATTCCCCAAATGTCGGTAATGCATTTGATATTTTATACCAGATGCTGGTATTGCTGTTCCTAACTGGATCAATGGCAGCACTGCTTCTCAAAAATTGACGTAGTTCTTCCTCTTGCATTTTTTCTATTTCATTATCTATTCTCCACAACTTTACTTCTTCGTTCCACTTCTCAGTTAAAATACTACTCAGATCTCTCAGTTTACTTTCAAAGTTCACGGCTTGTGTGCTTACAAATCCACCTTGATAGTTTGCGTAAACCGGAACTAAATTTACATTCTTAAAACTATTGGTTTGAAAACCAAAACCACCTCCGTTAGGCATCCCATTAGGAGCATTAGGAAATACTGTAAAACTTCCACCTTGTAACTGCATATTTGTTCCCACGCTAACCGTAAATCCATTGCCAAACACGGCATTCCATTCACGCTTCCAAGGGTCAGCAAAATTTTTTTTCCACCAATCTTTGAACGACTCTCCATTTAAATCCACATATATCATCGGATTATTCCGCGCATACATATAGCGGTTAAAGTCCAAGAAGGATGAAGGATCGGTTACCTGCGGGTCGGGTGCCAAGAAGCGTCCCAGCACGGGGTCGTACAAGCGGGCGTTCATATTAACTAAACCTAATTGGTTGAGGTGTTCGTGTCCTGTGTAGCCCCTGCCAAACAGTAATGCGGGTTGTGCATCGGGTGCATAAAGTTGCCCGTTCACGGGGTTACACATACGTCCCCACGCATCGTAACTATACTCCGCCGCTAAATTACCATTTTTATCTGATATTTGCGTAATACTTCCCAAATAATCTCGGTGAATATAGTAAAGTTGCGGTGTATTAGCACCTGTTTGCTGTAATACTACGGAGGCAGAATACGGAGAACCATCCAAATAAAGGCGTTTGGTTTCAACTCCTCCGGCAGTTTCTACTTCGTATTTTCCCCCCGCAAGATAGTTTTTGAATAAAACTTCAGCTCCGTTTAAGGTTATTCGTTCTGTTGCCCGATCGTAATTATCGTTGTACGTAAACGAAGCATTATACGTTCCATTATCAATGGTGAGAGGTCTTGATTTTACTGTGTAACTTATATTTAACGGTGTGTTTTGTTTCGATGCCGGCGGTGTGTTGAGGTATGACAAATTATACGGTTGCTCGCTTAGGTCATACGTATATGCTCCGGCATCGGTTTTATGGTCGATATTGCCGTTTGGCATATAAGTGATATTTTGCCTGCTCGCACTTAATCCGTATTCTTTCAGTTGGTATCGTTCGTCGTAATTAAATGTTTCACTCAAATTATATTTATTGTCGGCACGCGAATTGAGCATACCTGTTACAGGATTAAAACTGTAACTCATATCCCGCAATGTGGTATTGCCTGCATTTATGGTTCTAACGTTGGTAAGCAACCCCTCAGGTGTGTAATTTATTGAAGTAGTCAGTCCGTTTCCTAACGAAACAGCTGTTTCCTGCCCCATTGCATTTACCGAGTTTATTTCGCGTAACTTATTACCTCCGGCATCTTCTAAGCGGTATAAATAACCGTTGGTATTGTATTTATAAACAACATCATAATTTAGCGGAGAGTACTGTATTTTATCCAGTTTACCGGAAGTTGTGTAGTTATATGTTTCGTGGTATTGTTTGCCATTTACCGTTTCGTGTGCTTTCCACAATCTACCCTGCTGATCAAATTCAAAGCTTTTTGAAGTACCGTTGGTACTGCTTGACGACGTGAATACACCAAAGTTATTGTAACCGTAGGTTGTAGTGAAATCGGGGGTGGTTTTAGAAACCGGTTGTCCCAACGTATTATAAACAGTACTTATCTCTTTTCCGCTGTTATAGCGCTGTGTTACTTTTCGGTTGGCGTCATCATATATGGTTTGTACAGTACCGGTACTTGGGTCAACAACTGCTGTCCGTCTGCCGTAATCATCGTAAACGATGGTTGTTACTACCCCTCCTGCTGAAATTTTGTAGGGTTGTCCGTCAGGTCGGCAAGTATATGTAACCGTGTTGCCTGCGCCGTCGGTAGAACTGATGAGATTACCCTGAGCATTTGTTGTTTTGGAACTAATTACTCCATTATTATTTTCTGAAACCGTATTCCCAGAATAAGTATATGTGCTTGAACCGCCTCCGGGCGCTGTAACGGTCTTTAATCTGTCATAATCGTCATACGTGCTTTCAGTCCATAAGGGAGTATTGGAATAAGGCGATGAGCTGCGTACTAACCTGCCAAAGTTATCAAACTCTTTATCGTTGTATATGGTTTCTCCATTAAAACCAACCACAGTTGATCGAGTTTCCCTGCCAAATAAATCTACATACTTAGTAGTTATAGGGGTTCCTGTCGTAGTAGTGGTTTCCTTTATTATCCTTTTTGGGTTATTTTCGTTATTCCATATTAACGAAATATCTGTTGTTGTTCCGATGGAACTTGTAATTTTATTAATCCTTCGGAAATCGTCATAGCCATAAGTGATTGTGTTGCCAAGATAATCGACTTCGTTTTGCAATAACCGTTTATCAAAATCGTAATTGTATGTAGTAGTTCTTCCAAAAGGATCGGTCTTGGTTTTTAAAGAGTAATTATCCGTATCCCAGTAGGTATAAGATGATTTTTGGCTTACACCATTGATGTTGTTGGTTTTCGTTTGTTCTTGTAATGTGCCGTAAGTAGGATAATATTTATATTCGGTTGTATTAGTTAACGTTTTTGTGTCGTTTGAACCGACATATGTATAATTTTTACTATAATGCAATTTATAATCAGGATAGTATTCAAATTCTTGAGACGATATTAGTAACTTTCTACCTCGCTCACTTTTTACCTTATGAGTCTTAGGTAACCCTATTAAATAATAATCTCCTGCAATAATATTATCATAAGTTGCGGTGGTTGTAGTTTTCAGCCCTCCCCCCATATCGCTAACTATCTGTTCGCAATTACCATAGGTATCGTAGTTTGTGTAAGTTGAGTTAATGGTATTTCCGGTAAGTAGATTCGTTTCAACTTTAGATATTGGACGTAAAGTCATCTTTTTATTATCGGCAACATTAAAATAATATTGATATGTACCTTCACTTATATCTGTTTTTGTATGTGTAACAACTCCCATTTTATATGGATCATACTCCGTTAAAGCAGTTTTATTTCGGAATAAATCAGTAGTTGTGGTTTTCATAAAGCCACAAAATCCTAATCCCTGTTTATGTACAATGGCTCCCTCGTAATTATAGATATTATTGCTCATGATTTGTTTATCAGCCATTACACTATTGTGAGTTGCTACCCATATAGGTCCGGAGAAATCAACATAAGGAAATTGAGCTTGATTACCTATTGAGTAATCGTTTCCTTGATAAAGAGATGAATACTCTGTTTTATCTGCAACACCTAAACTATTGATCATTAGGGAAATATTATTATCTCTTGCATGATTGCTTTTATAAGATATTTTTCTCATAGGTTTATCTCTATCGAAATAGTCCACAATTAACATATCACAACTACCATTAACAGAGTTAACGTTTTTTGTGATGATATTTGAATGTAGATCAGTATTAAACTTATCTGCATAAGGAGTGTTTATGAAGCACAAATCTTTAGCACTAAAAGGATAAAAAGCCACTAATCCACCAGAGTTAATGATTAAATCTGAAATTCTATCTTCATCAACATCGTGTACAAAAAAATCATGATTTTCATCAAATCTAAATGAATTTCTTTCTACTTTTAGCGGTGAGGATACCCCTTTTGTAAAATAAAAAATCCATTTACTGTCATAAGAAGATTTATCTACAACTTCAAATGGTTTATCCTTAACAGAATATGTGAAATGGTTTTCGTGATGTGGACACCCCTTTGACAATTTATAGTTTTTATAGTCGTTACATCTTACACAAGTTCCTTCATCTGGGAGTAAATTTTTATATGAAAAAGACTTTCCACAATGGTCACAAGACTCGAATATATCGACAAAATAAGGAGGATGAATACCCCGTGGATCTATATAAACTTCTTCCCATTTTCTTTTATAAAACTTTCCACAATTTGGACACCGGACATATCTCAAAATCTCAAAATCGTTATATTTAAATACATTCCAATATTTGGGCGAGTTAACTATATCTATTTTATTATCTCCATTTAAATCCCCAAAAAAAGTTTTTCTATTTTCAAAATCAGATTTCTTCATATCCCAACTTCCAATTTTTTCTAAAGAAGTCCCAGTATGTTTGTAAATCGTTGACTCATCTTTACTTACATTTATTATTTCATCTTTAGTATCACCATCAATATCAAATGAGAATAAAATATCTTCATTGATGTCATAATTTAATAAGCTGCCTAAATTTGTTACATTAATAGTTTCTTTGTTTAGATTTACTAAATAAGAAGAGTGTGTAGGGGAATTAGGAACTATTAAAATTTCTTGATAGCCCCTTCCTGTAAAATTTCCTGCAAAAAAACTCTTTTCGATTGGGAGTGGGAGTGGGAAAATCAGAATTGGTAATTTTTCTATTTCATATTCGAAATTACATTCCTCTTTTTCTTGGGTTTGTCAATAAATTTGATTTATAAATTTTAAATTTAAGCTCTTCCCATCCCTCTTTTAAGTCAGCATTTATTTTTATTATTTCATCTTTACTGTCACCGTCAACATCAGCGGATAAAACAGACAAAAAATTATTCTCAGCCAATATTTCAGTGGTAAGGATATTCCCATTTTTGCTATCTTGATAAACTTTTATTTTATTATCTGCGGGATAACAATAAGAAGCAGATGTAAGCGAAAACTGATAAGTATTTCCTTTGGGATAAGTAAGTATTGCATCCTCTTCTGTATTTATATTGAAGTGCCCTTTTATTATATTTAAGTTAGTAAGGTCATTAAAACTTAAGTTGACAGATTTTTCTTCTAATGTTTTATCTATTTTAGAGTAATAAAATTTTAGTGGATTTAACTCCCGTCCGTGTGATGAAAACTGTATTTCCGTCAGTTTTGACACATCATTTATGTTTTTTGAGTTTCTCGGATCTATATTTGTATATAAAACTTTATATATATTAACCGAAGAAGAATCAATAAGAGTCTCAATAGACCTTAATCTTTTTCTGTAAATCTCTGACGTTGAAATTTGAGAACATGGGAGGTTTAATATTTGATCTGGTCTATCCTCGTAATAAAACTTTATTCTGTTACCACTTCCATACTTTATCTCTTTCAGATAGCAGGTTACATTCTCATTTCCACCATTTATATCAACATTGTCTGATTCATAACTATAATCGATAATATCTCCATTTATATTCCTTAATTGATCTAACCGATAAGAGAATCCTTTGCGTGAATATGCTCCTATGCTACCATTGTCAAAATAAACTATATATTGAGTAACAACCGTTGTAAAAATCATTTTCAGATAAAAAGCCTTTACCTTTATATTACCCGTAACAGTCGCATATTCTACTTCTGAATTAGTTCTTTGTATCTCAACTAATCGATTACCATCTAATTCAAGTGCATCTTCAATAGAAAATGCAGATTTAATAGCATCCGTTTTACCATCAAAATAATAATTTTTATTCACTCTCTCTATAGACGATAGCCCCGATATACTCCATCCCATACCCATTATTCCATTTCCGGCTTGGCTGTTATACGATAACGAAAGATTAGGTTGAAATCCCTGATTACCCGATGGAACGTCAATAGGCACATTATAAAGTTTTGCACCAGAAGGACTAATGGAAGACGAAATTGGTATTTCACCTACACCTAAAGAAGTATCGATGGCTGTTAGTGTTTGTGGATTGGCTGAACCAGTGTTTGATAAAAAATCATTGATTTCAGTATCACTTAGTTTACCGTTACTTACTTTTGCATTCACCGATTTATTTATGGAAGCAGTAAATCTGTATCCGGGAAGCATTTTCACATAATCTCTACCTATATATGTTTTTGCTTCAGAATCAGATTCCTTTAATTCGTAGTTTTGGTATTGTGAAAATCCAAATTCAGAGCTGAATAATAAAAACCCGAGTATAATAATATATTTAGATTTCATAAGAATTGGAAATTTAATTAATTTTTTATCACTTTCCACAAAGAAACTTTTTTGCCTAAATAAACATTAAGTAAAAACACACCGGACGAGTACATAGAAATATCAAAGTTGATATTTTCATCACTGATATTACTTTGTTTTATTAATTTTCCGTCAAGTGAAAACAGTTGATAATAATTTTTTTCTTTGTAGTCTAAACCAGTAATAACTACCCTAAATAGTCCATTTGTAGGGTTAGGATATAGTGTTATCTTTTGGTTACCGAGATCATCTTTCACATAATTCGTACTATCTTCAGACTGGCGTTTTACACCGGGAGGTATATTTATTTGCACTACTCTTCTTACAGATAAATTTCCATCCAAATCATAAGTATATTCTATTTTGACGTTTTGCGAATAGATTATTCCTATAGAAAATATCAATACAAATAAAAAAATTAGTTTTTTCATATGTTTATATTTGTTTTTAATAGTCATATATAACTCGCACATCGGAGCAATAAATTACTCTTTAGGTTTAAAAGATGGCATTTGTTTTATGTGACCTTGTTCTAAAAAACTGAATTTAATTTTTCAACATAAGTGCTTTATTTTACTTTACACTTTAATTCGTCAATCTGTTTCTGTTGCTCATTTATTCGTGCTTGTTGCTCATCGATCCGTTTTTGTTGTTCTATGGCGTACAATGTCAGTTCTTCTACTTTTTGAAGTAGTTTTACGTTCATTTCCACTAAACTCATACCGTTTTCTTTTACCTCTTTAGCCGATGGGATATTCGGCAAATGACCTTTGTCTTGAATATAGGCGTGTACTTCATTCAACGTGGGAAGTGCGTAATCCTTGTCAAACACAAAATCGGCAAATTTATCCACACTTTCCACTTTTACTTCCGTGGCGCGAATGGTGCCTTTTACATCCAATTTATTTTGAGGATTGGTAGTGCCGATGCCTATGTTGCCCGGATTATTAAAAAAGCAAGTTCCATTAGAATTGAGCTGGATATTGAGTGTATGCTGGTTTTCATTCGTTGAAGTGTACATACGTATTTGCGAAAAAAGCGGTTCCTGACTTACACCACCCGGTTTCAGGTCTATAGAATTATGAGCGTAAGTTCCTACGGGAGTTCCCATAACCAAACTATGTGCTTCCCAATTCAAATAGCTATGTGACCATCCGGCAATAGACTCAAAAGTCCTCAAGAAAACTTTACCGTTTACATCTAATTTTGCCTGGGGCATAGTGGTTCCAATTCCCACATTGCCTCCATTGGGGTCTATCACAAAAAACGGATTTGTAAATGAAGATTCACTTGCGGTACCCGTTCCTATAGCAAATTTACTGGTATTGTAAACGGTACCTATAGACCAGGGATATTGACCGGAACGCACAAGATTAATATACTGGGCACTTGCGGCTGGTTTGGTTATCATAATTTGCCCGTTGTATCCCATATCGCGTGAAATACCGGAGGGTTGGGTAATAATTCTTCCGGCATTTACCTCCACGTCTCCTCCTGTGAAATATCCCGACCATTTATTTTTCCCTCCCGAAATAGAGGAATAAACACCATAGATATTCCCGGTTGATGAATTGGCACTATATGCATAATTATAAAGACCATAGACATTTCCGGTCGAAGAATGAGTTCCCTGAGTGGAGGAATACATACCATACGTAACAGATGAAGATGTTCGGGAAGTTGTTTGATTATACAATCCATAAGTGTATCCTGACGAATTGTTGCTGTATAAAGAGAATGCTTGTTGTTTATTTACTGCACTTATGCCCACATCTCCGGCAATATCTAACGTTTTTTTAGGCATTGATATTCCAATACCTAATTTTCCATTTATAATACTATTCCCTTTGACATAAGCATTTTCCTGCGTTATAAAACTATCATCTACACTAAAGCTAATATTGAAAACAGGTTCATTATTTAGTGGTTCATAAAGCATATCTTCACAATAAACATAAATAATTCCCGATTTTGAAACAAAACTGTTTGAAGTATATTTATCATAAGTTTGAACAAAAAGATATGTCGAACCATTTTCATTGGCATAAACGTTTGATAAACAGTCAATATAATTGGTGTAGGTGATTTTTATCGGAACATTAACAGGAACTGTTATTTCCCATGAATAAGCCCATCCAGGATAATTGCAATCAGTAGAATTTAGCGTTAAACTGCCACTTTTCCCATCCGGACTATATACCGGTTGTGAATTTTGGGCGCTCGTATTGGTGAAATACAATAAAGTCAGTAAGAAATATATACATTTAGGTATTGACGTTTTCATAATATGTGAAATTTATACAGTTATGGATTATTGGATTTTTTTAGAACAAAAGGGTATGATACTTATTCTTGATTTTATTTTTGGAACGCCTGTGTAGCTCTTTCTTGTACGGCACTCTTTAATTTTTCTTTTTGTTCAACTGTCAAAAGACTGTCTATAGATTGGGTGAAAGCTTTATAAGCGTCAACTCTGGTGTTTCTATCAGAACTATTGGAATTGACAATATCATGCATCAATAAATATCTTTGTGTTAAAACTACCTTTTGGCTATCGGTTAATTGTACATCTTTATTCAGACTTTCAATCAATAGGGTTACATTGTTTGTCGGGTTTTCTTGAGCCAACGATACAAATAATAATGATGCCAGACACATCACAACTGTTATTAAATGATTTTTTTTCATAGATTTTATTTTTTATCGATTATTTTAAGTATTTACTGTTTTTTACAATTACATTACATTTCTTCCCTCTCTTTTCCCCCGAGTAAATGGGATTAGGTTATTAACAGAGGGGTTATATTGTGTCGAGATACGGTAGTAATTTCTTTCTACCTTGCTATCAAGAAATTCATCTGAGTAGAACTTTGCTGTTAAAATTAGCTGAACCTACCTTTTTATAATTTTATATTCCGATAATTTTTTGCCGATTTTTACTTTTAATATATATATTCCATCGGTATAGGATGTTATATCAATGGTATTTAATCCGGTATAACCCTGCTTGTTGTAAAGCATTGCTCCGGTAGCGCTGAAGATGGTCAGCCAAATTTTATCCTTTTCGTCCACCCCTTGTATCTCAACACCTAATGCTCCTTGTGTGGGATTAGGATATACTCTGAGTGAATAATTTGTTACTTGCTGTATGTTGCTATCGGGTACGGCAACGCCTTGTCGGGGAATGGTGATTTCCTCAACGACGATTGATCGCTTAATGCGGTTGCCGGCATCATCGTAACGGTAAACTACTTTTTGGAGAGATTCTTGAGCTCTTTGTGAGAAACAGAGCGTTATTCCGGAGAATAACAACAGGAGGAGTAATAGCGTTTTCTTCATAGTGGGTTTTCTTCATAAATTAGTTTATGGCTTGATTATAGCTACGCAAATAACAACTTGCTTGTAGCTGCATAGAATCAAGCTTTATAGACAGATTAACATTTGCGCAAAATAACACAAATAAAATCAAATAAACAATATTTAATTTATATAATTTTTATGTTACATAACATAAAAGTACGTATATTAATCTATTTGAAATAATTTTTAAGAAAGTAATACGTTTGAGGAGGGTTTTTTTTAATGTTTAATGATTATCCGTAAAACGATCTGAAAATTAATTGCCACGCCTTTTAAGGCGTAGATCCAATATCCGGAATGAAAATGGCTTTAGTCAAAATAGAAGTAGTAGAAAATAATTATTTCTATACATTATAGGATAAATTTGGGCTAAAGCCCACAAATTACTTTTGAAGTCATCTTGACTTTTTATATTTTATTCTGTGTCGTTCCTACGGAACTTTTTTGTAAGCTGATTATCATTCTGTTATTAAGATGTTGTACCTAACGGTACTTTATAGCCCCATAGGGGGTGAAATCTTAATAACAAAACGTACATCATTGATTTCGAGCGCCGTAGGTGTGATATCTTTTAAATATTTATTGAATTTTCGCAAGTAGTTAAGCATCTGATTTTATGAGCATTAAAAATTTATGCTGTCTGATTATCAGATGCTTATAGGAATTAAGGTTTTTGATTTTGTTTATATTCGACCTCACCCCCAACCCCTCTCCCGATGGAGAGGGGGGTACGTAGTGAGAGTAATAAAATTATCACACCAATGTAAATCCCTGTAATTGTGTAGATTACACGTGCGAAAGTTAAATACATTATTTATACAAATTAAAAAGTCAAGATGACTTCATTTTGTAATCCACGCCTTAAAAGGCTTGGCAATTGAAGAAATATAGTTACTGCTCAGCCCCCCAACCCCCTAAAGGGGGAGTTCTGGAGCATTACAGAGAGTTAATTTGTACTTGCGAGCTGTGTTTATTTACATTCAGACTAAAAAACTATCATTTTAAAATTAAAATTGCACTTACAAATACCTTATGGAGGGCTGAGTAGTAACGAAATATACTATGTTGCTTTGCAGATAATCATTTAATGTTTTGATGTAAAAAAACACAAACGTTACAGTTGTATGATGTAACCTGGCTTGGCTGCTGTGGAAAATTAGTGTCTTGGCGCCACTCCCGAGAGTGTTTTTCTCACTCCGAAGTGACGGTAAGCCACTTCGGAGTGGCATTGAGCCACTCGGGAGTGGCGAGCAGCCACAAAAGAGTGCTTGTGACTCACTCCGGAGTGGCAGCCGGTCACTCCAAAGTGTCTTGTAATCAAAAAAGAGTGGCAAGAAGTCACTCCGGAGTGAGGAAATCACACTCCGGAGTGTGGTTGAGTTACTTTTGAGTGTCTCTACGACTCTCCATGTGTTTTGCTTTTTGTTTTTTTGAAGAAAGGAAGCATCTCGTCGTGCATCACACTCAATCCGGATACTTTGTCCTTGTGTTGTTTGATGGCGGCATACACCTCAAGCGCCGCCACTAAGCTATCGCTCCCAGCCGCCGTTACACTTTTTTGAAGTCCTTCCGCCAGCTCTTGAACCTGATTGAGAATAGGTACAAGAGTGGTGAAAATATTAACTAATCTAACATAGGGACTTATAATCATTAAAAGGATATACCTCATTGATTTTAACTGCCGTAGGTGAGGCATCCATTGAATGTTCTTTTTGTAAACTAAAAAGTGAAGACGTCCTCATTATATGTGTCTAATCACGCGCGGCATACTCACTTGATATTCAGTTTATACTGCGAACTAAATCTTTATTTATTAGATTGATGTAATCTAACAATTCATCTTTTCCTTGAAATTTTTCGCTGGAAGTAAGGAAAACGGGGGGTAATTCTTCCCACGTTTCGAGAAGTTTATTTGTATAATTCTCTATGTTTTCTTTACCGCGAGTTGCCGATTGTTTGTCCATTTTGGTAAATACGATGGAAAAAGGTATGCCGTTGATCCCAAGCCATTCCATAAACTCCAAGTCAATTTTCTGAGGCTCGTGCCGACTGTCAATCAATAAAAAAAGATTAGTGAGTTGTTCGCGCTTAAGAATATAACTTTCGATGATATTTTTCAACTTATCACGCATACTTTTTCCGGTGGAGGCAAATCCGTAACCCGGCAAATCTACCAAATACCACTCCTGATCAATCAGAAAGTGATTAATTAACAGCGTTTTTCCGGGTTTAGAAGAGGTCATCGCCAATCCTTTTCTGTTGCAAAGCATATTGATTAATGATGATTTACCGACATTGGAACGACCGATAAACGCATATTCCGGCAAACTGCCTTCCGGACATTTCTTATAATCGGTGTTACTGATAACGAATTCAGCTGATTTGATATCCATAATTTTAAAAATAAGATTGAGTGTGTTATTAAATACTAAAAAAGTTATGCTAACTTTTTTAAGAGCACCGGTAAAGATGTCGCTTGCGCGGTGTAAATTATTTGATATTTACGTGTGTATGCGGTTTTACTAATGTTGCGCTTGTGTTTTGGATTGAGAAAGAGTCAACCCCAAAAATGTAAGCCCACCGTTAATCATCAATAATTCGTAACCGAATGTGTAGTAAAAATATTGCCGTGCAATATAGTTAAAGACATAGCACAACACTGGTGCAACAATGCAAATATACGGAACAAATTTGTCATTTACACTATTTTTAGTGAAAAGTCCGTACGCGTACATTCCCAATAATGGTCCGTAAGTATAGCCTACAAGGGTGTAAATGGTGTCAATAATGCTTTTGTTATTGATTTCTTTAAATATTAATACAAACAAAATAAAGACAAATGCCACAGCCGTATGAATTCGTTTTCTTATTTTAATGGCTTTTTCTTTTTGTTTTTTGTCTATCTCAAGTATATCAATAGAAAAAGAAGTGGTGATGGAAGTCAGCGCATCATCGGCGCTCGAAAACGCGGCGGCAATCATTCCGAGGGTAAATAAGATAAGTACCGTATTTCCGAGATATTGCGAAGCGAAAACAGTGACTATCCTATCTGATTGTGACGGAAGTACAATGCCGTTCTGCTTGGCAAGCATCATTAATAGGGCCCCAAGCGTAAGGAAAAGCAGGTTGAGCGGAATAAACGAAGCGCCGTACCAAAGCATATTTTTTTGCGCGTCTTTTAGTGTACGGCAAGTCAGGTTTTTTTGCATCAATCCTTGGTCCAATCCTGTCATCACAATGGGAATAAAGACACCACTCAGAAATTGTTTCCAAAAAAACTGCTTGTTGTGCCAATCATCGAAGACAAATATCTTGGTGTTTGAACTTTGAAATAAATCTGTGAATATGTGGGGAGACTCAATCTTTGAAATTATCTGATACAAAATCATTACGAGGGCAATTACCAACACTATAGTTTGTATGGTATCTGTCCACAAAATGGCTTTTATCCCGCTGTTTTTGGTATAAAGCCAAATCAAAAAAACGGTGATGCTTACCGTTACGTAAAACGGAACGTGCCAATGATCAAACACCAATTGCTGAAGAATGAGCGCCACCAAATACAGTTTAGCCGAAGCGCCTACCGTCTTTGAAAGCAAGAAAAAGGAAGCTCCCGTTTTATAACTTTGCCGCCCGAAACGTTCGTTCAGATAGGTGTAAATAGTGGTGAGGTTACGTTTATAGTAAAGTGGGAGCAAGACATACGAAATAATCACATAACCGAAGAAAAACCCCAACACTAATTGCATATAAGCAAAGTTCATATCGCGTACCATTCCTGGCACCGACACAAATGACACTCCGGAAATTGATGTCCCGATCATCCCGATAGCCACTAAATACCACGGCGACTTTCGGTTGGCAAGGAAAAAAGTATCGTTGTCGGCTCCTTTTCTGCCTGTCAGATAAGAAACAAATAATATAACTCCAAAGTAAACGACAATTACGATAAGTACCAGCGAGCTTTGCATAAAAGATATTTTCACAAGTTTTGCAAAGGTAAAAAAAAGATTTAACCAATGCGCACAAACTCTGCGTACACCTGCCGATATTCTCGCTTAGAATCAACTTTTTTCTGTATATTTGCATTATAATTTTGAGATACTGAATGAGCCAACAACAATTTTCATCTTCACTGCTCGAAAACGCTGTTAATGAGTTTGCAAAACTTCCCGGAATAGGACGTAAAACGGCGTTACGATTAGTGTTGCACTTGTTGAAACAGTCAGAGAATGATGTTGAGGTGTTTGGAAATGCTTTTATTCAACTGCGAAAAGAGATTGTATATTGTAAAGTATGTCACAATATCTCGGATACGGAAGTGTGTCAGATTTGCTCCAATCCTTCGCGTGATACGGCAACGGTTTGTGTCGTCGAAAACATAAAGGATGTAATATCGATAGAGAATACGCAGCAATACAGAGGATTATATCACGTATTGGGAGGCATAATCTCGCCGATGGACGGTGTTGGTCCGAACGATTTGGAAATTGAAAGTTTGGTGAAAAGAGTAGCAGAGGAGGGAGTGAAAGAGGTAATTCTGGCGTTGAGCACAACGATGGAAGGAGATACCACCAATTTTTATATTTTCCGGAAGCTCTCGACATTGGATGTGAAAATAACCACCATCGCACGTGGAATAGCCATAGGCGACGAGCTGGAATATGCCGATGAAATCACACTTGGTCGCTCAATATTAAATAGGATAGAGTTTACCAATTCATTTAAATAACTCAATTCTGAAATAGTAATTCGTGTATTTCGCTCTTTTTACAGTCTCCGATGTAAGGATGATGTGGCGGAAATTGAGATGCAACTATTAAATAGAACAAACGTAACGTCAAACAAAGAAAATTTTATATGTTATGGAAAAAACATTAAGAGGAATCAACGGCGTGTATTATACCGTTTATATGATTACCATTTTGTCGGCTGTGGTGGTATTTATGTTTACATACTTAAATGTGAACATACAATATGTGGACGAAAAAAGCCCCTTAGGAATTACCATATCTTCCTTATTGGTGATTTATATGCTTGTTTCTATTCCGTTGGCTTTTTGGTGGTTTTACAAGAATACAAAAAAATGGCAGCAACTTACCGATAAATTCGATAAATTTCGTTTATATAAACAAGCATCAGTTATTCGTCTTTGGGTAATAGGCGCCGGATTGATTCTGGGAGTGATAATGACTTATTTAATGCGCTCTACAAATATGATATACATTGCGGCGATAGCGGCAGTAGCGCTTTTCTTCTGCAAGCCAACAGTTGGTAAAATGATAAAAGAACTTGGCTTGGACGAAGAAGAAGAGAATTGATTGTTATGATATTTTGAAATTTACCCATAAATTAATTAAAAGAAATATGATTATAGCTGTGGATTTTGATGGTACCATTGTAACTCACGAGTATCCCCGAATAGGGAAAGAGATACCGTTTGCTATTGATACGTTGAAAAAACTACAATCGGAAGGATACCATCAACTAATACTTTGGAGCGTACGCGAAGGAGAATTGTTGGCAGAAGCGGTAGAGTATTGTCGTAGTCGTGGACTTGAATTTTATGCTGTGAATAGCAATTATCCTGCTGAAGAAACAGACGCTATTCCATCACAGACTCGCAAACTGAATGCCGATATTTTTATAGATGACCGCAATTTAGGAGGCTTACCTGATTGGGGAGTGATATATCGAATGATTTCGTCCGGTAATCCGTTAGAGCCTCTTTCGGGAGAGCTTATAAACGAAATACCCAAGCCTAAAAAGAAAGGCTGGTTTGGTTTCTGATAGTAAATGTTCTTGTTTAAATAAATAAAACCTTGTAGATAAACTCTTATTCTACAAGGTTTTTATTTTTTTTGGAAAATAGTTACTTGGTCAATCCTACTTTTACCTTATAATTTGTGATAAACTTCACGTGTACCATTGCTTCCGGATACTTACTACCTGTAAGTATGATACGAAGTTGGTCTTGTTTAAGCTTGTTGAGCAGTTCGCCATTAACAATGTTTATATTCACTATACCGGTTTGTCCGGAAGTAGTTATATCGCTTCCCTTGGCAACTAACTGGCTTTTATCATCAAAATAAATTTTCATATTGCTAAAGCATTGCATAAAACCGTTAACGTCGTCGGCAAATTCGAGAGGAACCTGAACTTCTAATTTGGCGGAAGTCAGCAATAAAGATTTGATGAGATTCACCGAAAATCCTAAGTCTGAAATTTTTTCTTCTACGTTAAGTGCAAATGTACTGTCAAGTAAGTTTACTTCGGATTCGCTGGATACGACTTTTGCCACCTGTTGTTTGACTCCGGTAGGACCTAAATCAAATTCTATGACTTTGTCGTTAATCTCTACATCGTGCGTCAGAATTTCTTTTACGTTGCAAGAACTGAAAATAAGCAGTAAACTTGCTAAAAAAGAGATGCCAATAAATGTTTTTTTCATATAACGAAGATGTTTAAATGGTTTATAATTGTGAATTACTATTAAAAACAAAAGCAAAGATAAAAAAGTTTATCATTATTCTGATTATGATTCTGTATCAATGTGATGCGAATCGTTATTTTTATGAATTAAATGCTATTTTTATCTTTCTTTAATACTATTGATTGCCCGAAAAGAATGTTAGCTCCATCAATCATTTCGAGTATTTTTTTCCATTCTGATATGGGTACCAAAGTTTTCAGATACGATTTTTTGATATTTATTACGAGTTTATTTTTTTCTATTTTCGGTTCAGAAGTAAAACTGGCATATTCATTCCGGATATTTACATTAAAATTCTCCGGATTTTCCAGCGTATATCCATCAGGAATAGAAATTGAGATTTTAAATTGAAACGCTCTATTGAACGGCATATACGCGTCTGAAGTTCTGTTTCTATCTTCATCGTCAACCTTCATTTGTTCTCCTATGAGCTTTCCTGCATTGAAAATAATATTCTTTCCCGCTTTTTTTATTAATCCTCCTATCGTATAAGTCGCTTCATACTTCAATGTGCTATCTTTTCTGGTAACTCCTTGTGATAGTATTTTGTAATTTAAGACTTCTTGAATTTTTGAACCGTGAAAATCTTCGAGATCAGCTTTGATGGAGTCTTTTTGTGCTTTATGATTTTCTTCAATTTGAGCACGCCATTCATTTTTATCTTTTTCGGATTTTACAACTTCCAACATTTCTTTTTTTTGCAATTCATAAAAAGTTCTTTGTTCTTTATCAACATCATAAAAATTTAAGATATGGTCTTGATTGGGATATTTTAGATGTCCGAAATGTTCTTGAGTTAGTTTCAGAGTTGAATTTTGCGAATTGACGTCAGCCATGTTTACTTCAAATTCATATACCGATTTATTCTGTTCCGCAGAAGTAGCGGGAAGTACTATTTTTTTAGCATTTGTAAAATTGTGTTTTTTGGGAAATAACTTTACATCAGATTCGGTTAAACTTATAAATGTTTGATTTTCAATATCTGCCCTTGATTCTCCGGCATACGAGAATATCGTTGGAAAAGTGTAGTAATGTCCACTTTCGGTCGCTACCATCGGAATAAGATCATCAAATTCCATTATTTCAGTCATTCTTGCTCCGGTATTATCCGTGACAAATCCAACGTTAGATTCTATACTATTTAGCTCAAACAACCTCTGTAACTCAGCAATATATTTGAACGGATGAATACGAGATCTTCCCCATTCTATGGCATATACATTATATATGTAATCGGCTAATTCTGTTTTAGTTATATTGGGATGGCTCGATTTGTATTTTTTTATATTCTTTCTTGTCTCTGAGGTGCTTATTGGAGAATAAGATTGCATATCGGATGTCATATTATACGCGTCTGCCAATATGTAATTAGGGTCAAGATTCGGATAGACTCCTAAACTACGGGCGGAAGATGGTTTGTAAATGTATTTTGACGCGTTGTTTAGAAATATTCAGCCGAATCAACGGAACTTGTCTGTATGGAGCTGTCCAGACGACCATCTCCATTTTGGCTATATTCTGTTGCTCAGCATCAAGATTGATAACATCGTCTATCTCTGTTTTTACAAAATCAGGCGCGTTGTTTATCGAACGATATTCGGCAGTAAGTTTCTTGTTTAGTTCCACGTGAACTTTATAGTCTAAAATGGGGTATCTTCCACTAAAAATAAAATATTCCTGAGGTACATTCTCATTGTCTATCTTAAAATCTTTTTGAACGAAATAGTCTAATATATCGCCAACTTGCAAATCAGGGATTGCTAATTTTTTATATCCTTCTGTCCCTTTCTTGTTTTCGGATACTTTTACAGCTTCATTTACATTTACTTCTTTTATACTGCCGTCACTTTTAATTATTCGAGCTCCAATGTAGGTAGATAGTGTGTTGGTGGAATTGAAACCGAGTATTTTTTTTGATTCCGTAAAACTAAATTCGGAGAATGCTTCTAACGCAGATTTGTCATTAATTTTGACTAATTTGCGAATAATACTCGTGTAATATAGTTCTTTGTTGAATGCTAAAGTAGTAAAAAAGCGAAGTTTTGATTTTCCGGAAGCATTTACCTCTTCATATTGCGCAATTACAACGGCAGATTCTTTGGAGTAGCTGTCGGGTATCGTTCTGTTTTTAAACATCGGCATATCCCAATTCCAAACGGTATCTCTCACGGCTTTTGCACGTGTCTCGTAATCATCGGCGAATGTGAAAACGGCGAACAATAAGAAAGTTATTAAGGTAAAAAAAAGTCTTTTCATAATGTAGTGTTATTTTTTTGTTAATACGATTTGTTCAAGGAATGCTTCATTGAATGATCTTATGTCTTTATTCCAGTCTCTAAAATCAGATTTGTTGATAAGTTGTTTTTTTATAACGATTTTCTTGTGATAGACAACTTTATTGTTGTCAAAGGTGTAATCGATAGAAAAATAATAATTAGGCTTATCGATTACAAAATTTGCAGGTTTATAAGAAATAGCATAATCTTGCGGAATAAGTAATGTTATATTTCTTATAATACTGTGTTTGTATGCAAATAAAAAATTATTCTCCCGCTTCAACGTGTCAATAGTTAGTTCATTGATGTCTTTGTCCATATCCAATCCGAGATAGTATTCGTTGTTTACATGCTGTATTGTTGACTGATTCTCAACATCAAATTGAATACGGACAGTTTTTGCATTGTCGTTGAGTCCCGAAATATCTATATTATTCATTTTGTTCAAGACGTTGTTTTTTTCAAAGAAAACTTTCAGCATCAATTCACGTTTATCAATAGGGGTATTGTGATAAATACTTAAAATATTGAATTTGGATTCACCGCTATAATTGTACGTCGCCTTTCCTGCTAACTTCCCATTTTCTATTTTATATTCACAAGCGAGACTGTCATTGTTAAAGCTGGGCGATAGTTCCGGAATTCTTTCCAAAATATACTTATCTTCATTATAAACAAGAGCTTGCCTCCCTTGTATTGTGCTTGATATTTCTCCGGGTAATAAATAATCCACAGTTGGGTCAAGAAAGTATGTGTTCCCTTTATAATAAAGTGTACAAATCATATGATTGTCAACAATCAACGAAGGGGTGCTGTAATCGTAAGCAATGTGGTTGGTGCCTACCCAAGTGAGTCGGGCATCATATCCTTGTGCTACCAGTAATTGTGTTAACAGATTTGCCATCCCTTTGCAGTCTCCATATTTTTTTCGAATGACTTCTTGAGCCTCGTCTGGTTTAAAAGCTGCCATGCCGTCTTCAAAAGCAATGTAACGGATATTATTTTGTGTCCAAGCAAGCAGTTTTGCTATTTTATCCCAGTCTGTAGTACAACCTGCAACAATTTCGTCCGATTTATCTTTGATAAGTTGTTCGTCGTTTTGAGTGGTAGCGACTATTTTTTTATACCAAGCGTATTGGTCGTCTAATGAATCAAAATACCGCTCAGTCTTATTTTTCAGTTTCGCAGAGCGGATTCTTACCATTAAATGCGGATAAATATACGAGCGACCTTGCATATTTGGCTCGATTTTAATTGCTTTTTGATTGTTAATGGTATAGATGTATTCTGTCATTGAGCTGTTTTTCCCATCCTTTTTTATGATATTCTTGGTAATATTCCCGTTAAAATTTTTTTCTATAAATTCTATCTCTATCCAATCAGGTACATTGAATTTTATTGTTTTTGACTTAATAAAGAGTGTCTCCGATAAATATACAGAAGAAAAATAGCGCGGGTCTTTATATGTTTTCTTAAACTGTACTTTTATTTTTTTATCCTTATATTTGAAAGGAAGTTCATAGTAACAAACTTTGTTGTCGCTGTAAAATATCTCATCATCGGTTAAATGTGTATAGGAGGGAGACGCGCTACTTCCATCTACGTCTGCTTCTTTAAGTTCCGATTGTTGGTTATAGAACTCAGCTACATAAATAACATCGCTTTTTTTTGTGGCAATATATTCTGTGTCGCTGCTTTTGGTGATGGTAACTTGCTCGTCAGTACGGTTAAAATCGTATGTTTCAATTCCGGAGTTTATTATAACGTTGTCATCGTCGGTTTGCGAAAAAGTAAATACGGGAATTAAAATAAATGCAAAAAGAGAATAGATGTTTTTTTTCATTCTTCGATGTTGTGGAGTCTTGTGCTAAAAGTATGTCATTAGTTAATGTTGTGCGTGCTTTATTTTTTTTGAAAAGAAATTGAATCGGTTAAATATAATGGATGCAAAAGTAGCAATAAATAATGAAAAAATAAAAGGAACCGATTTCTCAATTCCTTTTAATGATTTTCTCAGAAGCAAATACAATTAATTGTTTTCCGGTCTGAGTTTTCTTACTACAGCTCCGGCTTGCCACATTTCGCTTTCGCGCAGTTCCTTCAATTCTTTTTCTAACCCTTCACGATAATCGGGCTTTGAATTGGTGTCGATAGAGCGTTGCGCTTCGTTTCCGCATGCTACCTCGGCATACAACTTTTCAAAAACCGGTTTTGTAGCATCGTGGAATGGTCCCATCCAATCTAAAGCGCCACGTTGAGCTGTTGTTGAGCAGTTTGCATACATCCAGTCCATCCCGTTTTCTGCAAAAAGAGGCATCAACGATTGTGTTAGCTCTTCAACGGTCTCGTTAAAAGCTTCGGAGGGTGTATGTCCATTTGCACGCAATACCTCATATTGCGCCAGCAACAAACCTTGTATAGCTCCCATCAATGTGCCGCGTTCGCCCGTCAGGTCGGAATATACTTCACGTTTAAATGTGGTTTCAAATAAGTATCCGGAGCCCACCCCGATGCCGAGTGCTACAACACGTTCTTTGGCGTGTCCGGTAGCATCTTGGAAAATAGCATATGACGAGTTCAGACCGCGTCCTTGAAGAAACATTCTTCTCAATGAAGTCCCCGAACCTTTAGGTGCTACCAATATTACATCTACATCGGCAGGAGGAATAATTCCTGTACGTTCTTTGTAAGTGATGCCGAATCCGTGCGAAAAATAGAGCGCTTTACCGGCAGTTAAATAAGGTTTGATTCGAGGCCAAACTTCGATTTGAGCTGCATCCGAAAGTAAATATTGAATAATCGTTGCTTTTTCGCATGCTTCTTCAATGTCAAACAGGGTTTCTCCCGGCACCCATCCATCGGCTATTGCCTTGTCCCATGTTTTGCCGCCTTTGCGTTGTCCTACAATTACATTGAAGCCGTTATCTTTCAAATTCAAAGATTGTCCCGGACCTTGTACACCGTAACCTATTACGGCGATGGTTTCGTTTTTCATTACTTCAAGTGCTTTTTCAAGCGGAAATTCACTGCGGGTAACAACATTCTCGTCCACTCCGCCAAAATTCATTATTGCCATCTGTTAAGTGTTATTTGCCTTTTAAAGGCGTTATTATTCTTGATTGTTTTTTGTCTTGATATTGTTTTATTGAAATATAAATTTTCCTCTGCAAGAAGTTTTGCTATCTTTTACTATTTCTATTTTAAATTCATTTTCGGATAGTTTTTCTTTCAGAACTTTCACTTGCTCGTTATACACTAACTCTGACATAAAGTTAATATCAAATCGTTTGAGCTGATGGCTCTGATGAAAATCCAACGAAAAACAGTCGCTCATCCATTGCAGATACCGTGTGGTGTTGACATGTCTGTTAATGTCGATGTCGCTGTACCGAGTCAAGAATGAGTTTTCTACGGTACCATTTACCGCCTCGATACGTGCTGGCGGCATCATATCTATTCCGGTATGCTCCGCATGTTGCTCTATGTTGCCAAGCCGGAAAAGTTCCATCGGTCTTCGCGTGTCAAAATTTATCATCACCCACATAGAAACAGCCTGTCCGATAATCTCTTTTTTTTCGTTTTTTATGTAAAAGTTACGCGTAGTGTTTAACTTATATACCTCTTCTATCCAAGTCTCAATGTATAATGTTTCGTATTGTGAGGGTGTACAACTCATCTCCACAGCTAAACGTGACAAGACCCAAGTACAGTCTAATTTTTGCAAATTTCGGATGCCGAAATCGTTGTCATCCGCATTTTTTCCGGCAGTAGTCAGTAATAAATTTACCAATGATGCCAGTGTTATCTCTTTCGTAAAATCAACCGTTTGAGGTGCTATGATGTACTTATATTCCCCTTTCATTTGGTTCGGTCTTCTATTTTGCGCATATTTTCGAGCATGTCACTCAAGCGTTCTACTTTGGAGCGCGTGATAGCGATTCGCCCCGAACGGATAAATTGAAGTACACCGATGGTTTTACTTAGCTCGTCAAAAAGCGCCTGTGTTTCTGCATAGTGACCGGCTTTGAGAAATACAGTGCAGTCATTTGATATTTCCAATACACGGATGTTGTATTTTCGTATAAAATGTTCAACGGAGCCGTGTTCCAAGACTTTGTCGGTTGCTAATTTATACATTGCCAACTCTTGGTGAACAAGGTCTTCATCGGTATTATAATACGCTTTGAGTATGTCCACGCGTTTGTCTATTTGCTTTACTACTTTTTCCACCACATCTTGTGTCGAATAGATGGTAATGGTAAACTTATGTATTCCTTCGAGCGCAGAGGGAGACACGGAAAGTGTTTCGATATTTAATGCGCGGCGTGTGAAAATTACAGTGATTTGATTCAATAAACCTACAGAATTTTCAGAAAAAACGGTAATTGTATATAGTTCCTTATCCATATTTTATTCTCCTAACATTATATTGGTTACGCAAGTTCCGGCTGGTACCATCGGATAAACCATTCCTTTCTTTTCTACTTCCACTACTAATAAATAGGGCTTGTCGTCTTTCAGCATATCGCTTATGGCGCCATCTAAGTCTTCTCTTTTCGTTACTTTCTGACCATCGATATTGTATGCTTTGGCGATAGCTATAAAATCGGGATTCTGCATTTTGGTAAAGGAATATCTTTCGTCAAAAAATAGTTCCTGCCATTGACGTACCATTCCTAAAAAACGGTTGTCGAGCACAATCATTTTTACGCCGATTTGTTCCTGCATTATAGTGCCAAGTTCTTGAATGGTCATTTGAAATCCACCGTCGCCACAAAAAGTGCAAACAGTGCGCTCTGGAGCTCCCATTTTAGCGCCCATTGCTGCCGGAAGTCCAAAGCCCATAGTGCCTAAGCCGCCGGAAGTAACTAAACTTCTTGATTTGTTAAATTTAGAGTATCGCGCTGCCATCATCTGATTTTGACCTACATCGGTGACAATAACAGCGTTGTTGCCCGTAGCATCAGCTATTTTATTGATGACCTCGCCCATTGTCAGTTCACCCGATGCCGGGAATAGTTCTTTGTTGATAACGGCTTCTTGTTCTTTCTTCTCGTGTGCAGCGAAACTTTCAATCCATTCGGTGTGGCGAGCCGGACTTATTTTGTCGATTAAGGCGCTTAAACTGTCTTTCGCAGAACCAAGCACCGGTGCATCCGGAACAACATTCTTACCGATTTCAGAAGCATCAATATCCAAATGGATGATTTTGGCTTGTTTGGCGTACGTATTCAAATCGCCCGTCACGCGATCGTCAAACCGCATCCCGATAGCAATGAGTACATCACATTCGTTTGTTTTTATGTTTGGTGCAACATTTCCGTGCATTCCGAGAAAACCTTTATTCAGTCTGAAATCGGTAGGCATTGCCGATAAACCAAGTAGAGTTGACGCGGCGGGAATATCTCCTTTTTCAAGAAATTCTTTCAATTCCTTTTCGGCATTAGCCAAAATCACTCCTTGCCCAACAAGCGCAAACGGTTTTTTTGCTTGATTGATTATTTTGGCGGCTTTGTCAATTTGTTCGTCTTTGATAGTTGGCATTGAATCATAACTGCGTATGAATTTACACGGTTTATACTCAAATTGAACTTTTTCTATTTGCGCGCTTTTGGCAAAATCAAGCACTACCGGTCCGGGACGTCCGGAACGTGCAATATAAAATGCTCTCGCTACTGCCCAGGCAATATCTTCTGCTTTGCGGATTTGATATGCCCATTTGGTGATAGGCTGTGTGATGCCTACAACGTCAATTTCTTGAAAAGCATCTGTTCCCAGTAGACTGGCAGTAACTTGACCTGCAATTACCACCAATGGAGTGCTGTCTAGAGAGCATCGGCAATGCCCGTGATGGCGTTTGTGGCTGCCGGTCCTGATGTGACTAAACAAACTCCCACTTTCCCGGAGACGCGAGCATACCCTTGAGCAGCATGTGTGGCGCCTTGTTCGTGGCGGGTGAGTATATGGTTTAGCTTTTCGTGATAATCATATAACGCATCGAAAACAGGCATAATTGCGCCACCCGGATACCCGAATATCGTGTCAACATCCTCGTTGATAAGCGACTGCATCAGTGCGTGTGCGCCGTTGATCGGTTCGTTGGCTTCAGTTTTATATATTGCCGACTGGCTGTCGGTAGTTGTGTTATTTGTAGTCATAAAAATGATTTTAAAGTTCAAAAAAACATACATAATTTTCTTAAATTAAGTCCGATTGTTTCAAGGTATTAACCTGACCGCTCCCTTATCAGCCGAACTTACCATGCTTGCATACGCTTTAAGAGCTTTTGAAATTTGTCTATTTCGGTCAATAGGTGTAAAAGCGTCTTTCCCCCGTAAAAGTTCATTGGTTCTTCGTTTTTCTAATTCATCTTCACTTAATTTTACATTTATTGAGCGATTTGGAATATCAATTTCAATGATATCACCGTCTTTGATGAGCCCGATATTGCCACCTGCCGCAGCCTCCGGTGAAATATGCCCGATGGATAAACCCGAAGTGCCTCCTGAAAAACGTCCATCGGTAATAAGAGCGCAGGCTTTGCCCAAATGACGTGATTTGATATATGAAGTAGGGTAGAGCATTTCCTGCATTCCGGGACCTCCTTTGGGACCTTCGTGGGTGATGACTACGACATCGCCGGCGACGACTTTACCCTGAAGGATACCTGCAATGGCACTGTCTTGTGATGTGAATACGACTGCTTTTCCTGTAAACTTCCATATATTCTCGTCCACACCGGCTGTCTTAACTACACATCCGTCTTGTGCTATATTACCTTTTAAAATAGCTAAACCGCCATCTTTTGTGTAGGCGTGTTTCAAACTTCTGATACAACCGTTTTCGCGGTCGGTATCAAGAGTTTTGTACTGTGTGTTTTGAGAACCCATTACTAAATTGAAACGGTGTGCAGGACGCTTTTGTAAATTCGTTCAGCTTCGGTAGTAATGTTTTCTTTGATAATTGAATATTTTTCAATGGCTTCACCTAAGGTTAGACCATCTACACGTTTTACATTTAAATATAATAGCTCTGCTCCGGTAGAATCCGGTTGTTTTAATTCACCTAAAATACCCAAAATTCCTCCGGCACGATTTACATCCTGAATATGATATTTTTAGGGTGTTGGGAGCTACCTTGCACAAGCAAGGAGTGTTGGAGAAAGAGCATTTATATCGTTCATAGAAAAGTCAACTTCTGCTTCGTGTGCAATTGCTAAAATGTGGAGAACGGTATTTGTCGAGCCTCCCATAGCTATGTCTAATGTCATTGCGTTTAAGAATGCTTCGCGTGTAGCGATAGAGCGTGGAAGAACTGAAAGGTCTCCGTCACGATAATATTTATAAGCGTTTTCAACGATAAGTTGGGCGGCATCTGAAAATAGCCTTTCGCGATTAGCGTGTGTTGCTACGATGGTTCCGTTTCCGGGTAAAGCTAAGCCAATGGCTTCATTTAGACAGTTCATAGAGTTGGCGGTAAACATACCTGAGCAGGAACCGCATGTAGGACAGGCTGCATTTTCTACTCTCGAAACTTGTATATCCGAGATGCTTTCATCAGCCGATTGTACCATCGCGTCTATTAAATCCAAATGTTGTCCATCTAACTCTCCGGCTTCCATTGGACCTCCTGAAACAAAAACGGCCGGAATATTCAATCTCATTGCTGCCATCAGCATCCCTGGCGTAATCTTGTCGCAGTTGCTAATGCAAACCATCGCATCGGCTTTGTGCGCGTTGACCATATATTCTACGCTGTCGGCAATTAAATCGCGAGAAGGAAGCGAGTATAGCATACCGTCGTGTCCCATAGCAATTCCATCATCTATGGCTATGGTGTTAAATTCTGCGGCAAAGCAACCGAGCTTTTCTATTTCATATTTTACTTTTTGACCGATTTTGTGCAGATGTACGTGTCCCGGTACAAATTGAGTAAACGAGTTGACAATCGCTATCAAAGGCTTTCCCATTTGTTCATCGGTCATTCCGTTGGCACGCCATAGTGCTCTTGCGCCTGCCATACGTCTTCCTTGCGTGCTTGTGTAACTTCTTAAATTCATTGTGATTATTTTTAATAAAAAAACCTTTCTCAATTTGGTGAGAAAGGTTTTTAATGCTTTTTACATATTAAATTATACACGCAACCATTCTCACCTTTGATTGTTGACCAAAAGTAACACGACAATAATGAGGAGGTTGTTAGTGCTTTGAGGTATCATCCCTTGTAATTTTGTGCAAAGATAAAGTATTTGTTTTGTAAATGCAATAGTTTAATAGTAAAAATTGCTTTTTTTTATTGAATCGTAAGGAAGGGATGGTTTTTATGAATGATAATTGTAATGTTGGATGTGATTTAAAATTATTAAACCACGATAATAAGGAATAATATCGTGGTTTAATGAACTATGCTGTTTTTTTATTGTTCCATCTCTTTGCTCAATTCGTCATATTCTTTTTGCATATTGAGACGATAATAAAGTTGTTTTAAAGCATATTTATAATCGTTGTCTTTGGGATTTAATTCTATCGCTTTTTTGAGATAAGGCATCGATTCTTTCAAATAATTTGTCCGCTTTGTCTTTTTCAGCTTGATAAAGTTTATTGTCTTTTATATTGATGGCGTCATTCAGGATTAAAACTCCCTGATTGAACATTACGCGACCCATACCGCCGTAAGACTCTGCTGAATTCGGGTCGAGGGATAATGCTTTTTCAAATGAAGCGCGGGCGTTTTTTGAATTACCTAAGCGGTCTTCAATATTTCCTTTTACGGCATAGTACTCGGCTTTATTTGGAGATTGGGCAATGGCGTCGTCCAAATATTTCAATGCTTTTTCTATTTGGTTTGTAAAGATGTAGTGGTTGATGATGTTTTGCAAAAACCAAGGTTCATCTTTGAATTTGTTGAATCCGTCATTTAAGGTTGTAATATAGTTTACAGTGTCTTTACTGGCTAAATATTCATTTGCCAAAAGTTGATACACGTTTTTTGGTTGAAAATCTTCCGTCTTCAACTCAGTGAAAAGTTTTATAGCTGCTTGATGATCATCAGTGTTGCTTGCGGCTGCTGCGGTATAATATTTAATCATATTATACGTTGAGTCAACTTTCAGCTCGTTGTTCATCATAGGTAATTTTTGTATATCTAAAAACGTATTAAAGGTGTTAAAAGCGTTCTTATAGTTTTTGTTATCGTACAGTGTTGCTCCGTAGCTAATCAAATTGTATTGTTGAACGTAGAAGTCTTTTAATGTGTCTTTGATTTTAACAGAAAAACGAGGTTTCACTTTGCCTTTTTCGTTTGGAAGTCTATCTAAACTGTCGGCTTTTAAAAGATATTGGACAGATTCCATAATGGCTTTCCCTTTTTGCATCTGATCTACGTCTTTTTTTAACATCATAAGTTTTACAAGTTCTTCATTCTCGCGTTGTCCGATCAAACCTGCGATGTAGTACGTTTTAGCATCGTTTTTTGTGGTTTCATCTTGTAGTGCGGCTTTTATCGCTTCGCGAGCGCCTTTGAAATCTGGAGTCTCTTGCATTATGAGATTCTCGGCTTTGGAAACATTTGATTTTTGAGCAAATGTGTATGAAACCGCCATTATTACACATAATGATAAAAATAGTTTTTTCATGTTTGTTAATAATTTAATTAAGTTTGTTTTTATCTGAATAATTTTATTTGCCGCTTACTTTTGTACGGCTGGTTACTTCCGGAGAAGTGTTAATATCCTGTTTTTATTCGTTGTTTTCAGTGTTCTCAACGTCGTTTATCTCCGTATCTATACCATTCTCGACGATTTCTTCTTCCACTTCTTCCTGTGATTGAACTTTGCAGACCGATGCAATCTCATCGTTTCTTTTACCGAGATTGATGATGCGTACCCCTTGTGTGGCGCGTCCCATTACCCGTAGATCGGCAACTTTGAAACGTATGGTGATACCCGATTTATTTATAATCATCAAGTCGTTTTCGTCATTCACGGCTTTGATAGCCACTAATTTACCCGTTTTTTCGGTAACATTGATTGTTTTTACCCCTTTTCCTCCACGGTTGGTGATACGATAATCATCCAGTTCGGAACGCTTTCCGTAGCCCTGTTCTGAAACCACCAAGATGTTCTCGTTTTCTTGAGGTACTACACAAATCATGCCGATCAACTCATCTATTCCGTCTTCATCCAGTGTCATACCTCTAACTCCGGTTGCGGTACGTCCCATTGTGCGTACTTTGGATTCGTTGAAACGAATGGCTCTGCCGTTTTTGTTTGCCATAATTACTTCCGAGTTTCCATCGGTTAGGCGAACTTGTATCACTTGATCTTCTTCACGAATGGTGATGGCGTTTACTCCGTTTTGACGTGGACGGGAGTATGCTTCCAATAGTGTCTTTTTAATAACGCCTTCTTTAGTGGCAAAAATCAGATAGTGTGAGTTTATGTACTCTTTGTCGTCCAACCCTTTTACACGGATAAAGGCGTTTACCTTGTCATTACCGTCGATGTTCAGTAAGTTTTGTATGGCTCTTCCTTTTGAATTTTTAGTGCCTTCTGGGATTTCATACACTTTTAACCAATAGCATTTTCCTTTTTGAGTGAAAAGTAGCATTGTATTGTGCATAGAAGCCGGGTAAATATATTCGATAAAATCTTCATCGCGAGAGTCGCTTCCTTTGGAGCCTACTCCGCCTCGTCCCTGAGCTTTGAATTCAGTTAATGCTGTGCGTTTGATATATCCGAGGTGTGAAATGGTGATGATCATTTCGTCGTCTGCGTAAAAGTCTTCAGGGTTAAATTCTTCAGACGAATATACGATTTCGCTTTTACGCTCATCGCCGTAACGCGCTTTTATATCAAGTAGTTCGTCTTTTATTATTTGCATTCTCAGATTGATGTCCGCTAAAATTTCTTTCAATTTTTCAATCAACCGTAAAACTTCTTCATACTCGGCTCGCAGTTTATCTTGTTCCATACCTGTAAGCTGGCGTAGACGCATTTCTACAACTGCTCTTGATTGAATCTCGGATAAACCGAATCGTTCCATCAAACGTGTACGAGCTTCTTCCGGTGTTTTGGAATCTCTTATGATTTGAATGGCTTCATCCAGATTGTCGAGAATAATCATAAATCCTTCCAACAAATGTGCACGTTTTTCAGCTTCAGCCAGTTCGTATTGTGTGCGTCGTGTGATTACTTCGTGGCGGTGTTCAATGAAGTATTTTATTAAATCTTTGATGTTTAATAATTTGGGACGCCCGTTGACTAAAGCAATATTGTTGACACTGAACGAAGACTGTAAAGCGCTGAATTTGTATAGTTTGTTTAATACAACACTTGCATTGGCATCTCGTTTGATATCGATGACAATTCGCATTCCTTCGCGATTTGATTCGTCATTGATATTTGAAATTCCTTCCAGCCTTTTCTCGTTCACCATCGCGGCGATCGCTTTAATGAGTTCCGCTTTGTTCACCATATACGGAATTTCGCTCACAATGATTCTTTCTCTTCCTGAGTTCTCTGTTTCAATTTCTGCTCTCGAACGGATGACAATGCGTCCACGTCCGGTTTCAAAGGCTTCTTTTACTCCGGCATAGCCGTAAATAATTCCTCCCGTAGGGAAGTCGGGCGCTTTGATATATTTGATAAGTTCTGATATTTCAATTTCGTTGTTATCAATATAGGCAACGGCTGCTTCTATGGTCTCAGATATGTTGTGTGGAGCCATATTGGTAGCCATACCTACTGCGATACCGGACGAACCGTTCACAATCAGATTAGGAATGCGTGAAGGTAAAACTTTGGGTTCTTTAAGCGTATCGTCAAAGTTAGATTGGAAGTCAACGGTATCTTTGTCGATATCTATCAGCATTTCTTCTGCCATTTTTCTTAAACGGGCTTCGGTATAACGCATAGCGGCAGCACCATCGCCGTCCACAGAACCGAAGTTGCCCTGACCGTCCACTAATGTATATCGCATAGCCCAAGGTTGAGCCATACGCACTAATGTGCCATAGATAGATGAATCGCCGTGCGGGTGGTACTTACCCATTACTTCTCCCACGATTCTCGCGGCTTTTTTATAGGGCTTGTCTGAATTGTTCCCAAGTTCGTTCATTCCATATAATACGCGACGGTGTACGGGTTTTAATCCATCTCTGACATCGGGTAATGCACGTGAAACAATTACTGACATAGAGTAATCTATGTATGACGATTTCATCTCATCGTCAATGTTTACCTTAATAATTCTGTCGTTGTTGTCAATCATCTGCTTTAATTTATAATCAGAAAAGTGCGTTTTGCTCGGATTTTCTTCTGTTAGGATCGAATAATGAGTCTGAAAATAAACGCCTTATAAGTTGTATCTTGTTGTTTGAAAAAACGCACTAAGATAGTGTTTTTATTTGAATTGCGCAAACCTAAGCATAAAAAAAGAACGCATTAAAAGTGCGTTCTTTTTGCAACAGATAAATGGTTTGAAGCTACTCCTTCGCTTTCGCTCGGGGGCAAAATTTGCGATATAACACTTTATCAATCGAAATCTTTCCGGCGCCGGTAAGAAGTAAGACAACGTACATTCCCAAATATAATAAAGGAAGTTCTCTTGCTCCAAAAGGTTGTCCACTGTGGGCTAAAAAAGCGGCTACCGACATACCTATGATTAGCGGAATAGTTGCCAATCGGGTAAATAAACCTAATATCAATGCTATGGAGCAGAAAAATTCGGCAAAGATAATAAGTGACAATCCTACCTGTGAGCTTAATCCGAGCATAGGAGGAAATTGTTGCGACATTTCTCCAAAATTGGATAGCTTTTGCCATCCGTGAGAAAGCATGAAAAAACCAATAATTAATCTGAAAACTAACAAACCGAAATCTTTGAGTTCGGGACAATTCTTTTTTCCGTTATAAGCAGTGTTACATTCCATATTTTTTTTGTTTATTTTTTGAATTAAAACACGTTTATCTTTAAAAAGTTCATTTTATTCAGAACGATTTTTAATTGATTGTGATTGAAAGTTGCAGTTTTTTGGTGTGTCTGGTTTAGTAAATGTGGTAGGAAGATGAAATTTTGTGATGTGTTTTCTCTATGTGTCAATGGTTGTTTATTGTAATTCAGTGAGGTATTTCCAATAACGCGCGGGCATGTGCTGGCGTTGAAGCTTAAGGTTGATTCGTTCTTTTATCGCCATTGTTTTGAAATAATCTTTCCACATCTGTTGATATAGTTTTTCCTGGGGGTCAAGTTGTTCGGTGTTTAGTTTTCCGTTTTTGTTGACGGGTGATACATCTTCCGGGAAAGTGATTTCGGTGACCGATTTTAAGTTGTAGTAAAGTCCGTAGTTTCGTTTGGTGTCGTAAATAATCCATTGTTGGTCTGCATAGCGCTCTTTGAAGTGGTCTATGGCTAATGTGATGACATTGTGATCGGGCGCTACGGGTGCAAAATAGATTCCGTCAATTGTTTTTTGAAACCGGATAAACTGCAACATCCTCAGTCGGGCAGTGTTGACTTTTTTGAAGATCTCCGCGCAGCGCAAAACGTCTTCATCACCAAAGTTCAGTTCGATAGATTTTGTAGCTTTAAATGCTTTTGTGATGTATCTAAAGAGCAGAAAATCGATTTCTTGAAGTTCTGATAGCCAAACGGTGAGAATCATTTCGCAGGCAGATTTGGAAATTTTCTTTTCCAAACCGTTCCAAACGCGTTTCGCCTTCGCTTCTTCTGTTGTTATGTAAAATGATTTATCTGCAAACAGAGGCTTGATTTCATCAATACCGAGTAAAACAGTGGGGGATTCTTTTGCTTCAAATGCAAAAAACACACAACAGAGTAATCCTTCAAATGTTTTGTCGTAGGTAAATATTGTTTCGTTTGGATTGTTGTTGAAGTTATTTTTATTCATAAGCAACTTGTTGTCTGATTTTGCTTTTTGTGTCTTTGTTTTTGTTTAGCTGTTACTGCCTTGCTAAACGGTATAGAGAGGTGCCTATACAACAAAATCTATTTTTAATTGCAAAGGGTCTTTGTCTTTCGAATTGTTTTCTACAAACACATTGCGCAGATATTCCGGTCGAACTTCGTTCACGGTATTGATTGGCAATTCTTTGCAAACGATGAAGTATTTCGCCCTTTTCATAACTACGCCAATTTTTCGTAATTGTTCGGAGTTGAGTCTGCCATAACGACGGGCGGCGATGATCTTTTTGGCAGATAATACGCCAATGCCCGGAATTCGAAGAATTATTTCATAAGGTGCAGTGTTGATGTCAATGGGGAAGAATTCCGGATGGCGTAACGCCCACGAAACCTTCGGGTCTATTTCTAAATCGAGTGTGGGATTCTCTTCGTTTACAATCTCATCAACTCCGAAATTGTAAAAACGCATCAACCAATCGGCTTGATATAAGCGATGCTCACGTACCAGTGGTGGTTGTTTTAAAACGGGTAATCTATTGTCATTCTGGTTTATATGAATATATCCGGAGTAATAAACGCGCTTCATACTGTCAATATTATACAGTTTGGAGGCGAGTGTGAGAATCTGATTGTCTGTTTCGGGGGTAGCACCTACAATCATTTGGGTGCTTTGTCCCGCCGGTGCGAACTTAGGAGCTTTTTTGAATTTTTTTCGGTCTTCCGAATTTTCCAAGATCCCTTGTTTGATGTATTTCATAGGTTTCCATACGCTCAAGTAATCTTTTTCGGGTGCAAGTTTTTTCAAACTATCTTCTGTCGGAATTTCAATGTTTACACTTAATCTGTCAACGTACATTCCGGCTGTGTTTACGTGCTCCTGACTTGCTCCGGGTATGCTTTTCATATGGATGTATCCGTTAAAACGATGTACTTCGCGAAGCTCTTTTACCACGCCTATCATCTGCTCCATCGTATAGTCGGGATTGCGGATTACCCCTGAACTTAAAAACAACCCTTCGATGTAGTTTCTTCTATAAAATTCGATCGTAACTTCAGCCAGCTCTTTTGGGGAAAAGGCAACTCGTTTAATGTCGTTTGAGCGTCGATTGGAACAGTAGGCGCAATCGTAAATGCAGTGATTTGTCATCAGAATTTTAAAGAGAGAAATACATCGACCATCGGCAGTGAAGCTATGACAAATGCCCCACCCCGTAGCTGTACCGAGCATCTTGTTCGGATTGCCACGTGTAGTGCCGCTTGATGCGCATGAGACATCGTATTTAGCGGCATCGGCAAGCAACGTAAGCTTCTGCATTGTAGATTCTTTGATCATTTTTGCCTCTTAAAGGTTGAACTTTTCTGTTTATTGTTTTTTAGAATAAGGTGCAAAGGAAATGAATTATTTTGAAAATTCATATCAAAAAATGATTAAAAAACACACTTGTTGAAAAGTTTTGTAAGATGATTTTATGTGTGGAATCAAGGCAAAATTCGCTGATAAAATTAATGGCGTGTGTATGCTGAATTTTGTCAATCGGAAATAAAATGACAGTGTGTTATATTGTTTGTGTTTTTGGCAAGTTGTCCACGTATGTTTTGAAAGATAAATTGATTTAATCTTTGCGTAAAAAATGAGACGCTCAAAAAATGGCATTCTTTTTGTCAAACTAAAATCTGATAATCGAAAAGAGGTCTTGAATTTTTTTAAAATAAAGTTTATTTCAGAAACAGCTTTTTGCCGATAATGATTGTAGTCTGTATTTTTGTTCTTCTTGTATTATCCAACTTTCTTCATATAGCTTAAATCCTTTCCTTTGTACAACTTATCATTTTGTCGGATTTTTAAGATTCCGAACGAAATGTCTTACGTGTTTGTTTAATGTTTTTCAGTTTTTATTGTAAACAAATGTAATAATATTATTTTTGTAATTGGGGCATTTGTGATTTGGTGTTATTTATGTATTTTATGAAAAAATTTTTTTTGTCTTTCTTTTTTGTTTTGTCTTGCGTTTTTGTGTGTGCTCAGATGTTGCCTGATTCTGTGACTTTAGCGCGAGATTCGCTATCTTTGTCGTCTGCTGACTTTAAAAAGGATACTGCCGATGTGGTGCTAAAATACATCCCTCACGTAACTTGGAATAGCTATACCAAAACGGCAATGACCGCTGCGGTAGTAAATATAGGCGTGTGGAGCTTTGACCGCCGCGTGTTAAATACCGAATATTCCCGAATAAATTTACAAACTATCAAGAATAATCTCAGTCATCTTCCGGTATGGGATACGGATAAATTTTCAACAAATTTGTTAATGCACCCATATCACGGTTCGATGTATTTTAACGGTGCGAGGTTGAATGGATTTAATTTTTATGAATCGGTTCCTTTTGCGTTGGGGGGTAGCTTGATGTGGGAGTATTTTATGGAAAACGAATTGCCGTCGATTAATGATTTGATATCTACATCGTTAGGTGGTAGCGCGCTGGGTGAAGTTGCATTTCGTTTGTCCGACAATATTTTGGATGATAGAGCGGCCGGTTTTAATCGGTTTTTACGGGAATTTACCGCAGGAGTATTGTCACCTTCTCGTTTTATTGAGCGTGTAAGTTCAGGCAAGGTGTGGAGAAGAAGGAGCGAGAAAGGTAATTTAGGTAAACTTATCCCTATCAATGTTTACCTTAACTTGGGTTACAGGACAAATTACAGGATGGAGGATTTTACTATTCGCGGTGCAAGTATGACTGCGGATGTCGATTATGGCGATATATTTGAAACTGATATTGAAAGACCGTATGATTGGTTTCAAATGCGCTTTCAGGCTGATATGATTAATGCGAAACCTTATATCAATCATGTAAATTTGATGGGTGTGATTCGTAATGGAAAACTTTTAGAATATGAAAAATTTCGATTTCACGGAGGACTATTTCAACATTTTAATTTTTATCAATCACACATTAAATTAAAAAATGGTGATTATGTTACTCCGTACTACATCTCGGAGGTAGCATCGGCAGGCCCTGGATTGCCTTTTAAACTCAAAACAGTAAACTGAAAATGGATGGGAAGTTTTTTGCTAGTGTTATGCTACTGGGCGCTTCATATTCCGACTATATTAAGATTGACGATAAAGATTATGATTTGGGTAGTGGGTATAGTTTGAAGTTGAACGGAAATATCTATTTGTCAAAAAAGTGGATGTTTTCTTTTAATGTCGAGAATTATTTTATTTACACTTGGAAAGGCGCGGATGAAACGGTTGAATATAAAAATATAGATTTGAAAGACTGGTCTCGTTATAATTTTCAGGGCGATAAAAGTAAAGCGAGATTGGCTGTGGCAGAATTTAAGTGTCACTATAAACTGACGGAAAAGCTATATATAGAGATTAATTCTGCTCAGTTTATGCGAAAAACCAATTATAAATATTTTACGGATGTGAGTTATTCTTCGTTTGAAAACTTTTTAAGCTTTGGGATAAAGGTGTAAAAAATGTTTCTATTGTTATCTTTTTGTAATATGTTGTGATTTTTGTCTTTCAAAATGTATTTGTTTCTGGTATTTATGGAATATTTTGAAATGTAAAAGCGTTAAAATGATGTCGTTTTTTTTATTTTAGTGTTAAGATTTGCTTATCAGGAAGCTGTCAGCCTAATAAAAGTTAAATATTGGGATTTTATGCTTGAAAAATATGTTTTATAGCATAAAATGATGTATCTTTGCACTGTGTTTTTCATGGTATTAGATTTAAGGTTAATTGAAGATTGGGTTGTCGTGACGACAACCTTTCTTTTTTTAAACTTTGAGTGATGAAAATCGAATAGTTATAAAACTAAATGTTTATAAATAAGCATGTTGAGTGTTTTGTGTTTATCTCTACAGTAAGAAACGAAGTTAAGAAAAGGTCAAGATAACTCTACGCAAAGTATTCATTCTAACATTCCGCAAGCTATAAAACTTTCTTCAAATAATCCTTCAAAGTTTGGTCTTTCTTTAAATATTCCATATACCGAGGCTCCGAGCCAGACATAGAAGCATATAAGGCTCCCAGTTCATACATTTTATCTTTTATGTTTCCAATAGTCGGTTGGTTGGCAAAAACTGTTTTTTCAAAATCATTTTTGATGTGATTTTTCCAAGTTTCAATGGGAAGTTGTACCAATTTAACCAGCGACTTTTGCGATGGGATTGGGGTGATACCTGCGTAAGCCTCTGGCGTGGAAACGTGTATGTCCGGTTTTACCAATAACATTTGGTAGCCTTTTAGTGAGATATTCACAGGAGAAAATATATTACCGATACCGGTGGCATATACGGGCTTGTTTCGGATGAAAAAAGGACAGTCGGCACCCAATTTAGCAGCCAGTATTTCTATCTTTTTTGTCGAGATATTTAAACTAAAAAGCTCATTAAGCGCTTTCAACATAAAGGCAGCATCGGATGAACCGCCTCCTAAGCCGGCTCCAAAAGGAATTTGTTTGTGCAAAGAAATATCCACTGGGGCAAATTCATACTCCGAACTCAATAAATGGTAAGCTTTGATAATCAGATTATCTTCAGCATCACCGCCAATCGCTATTCCGGATGACGAGAAGCTGTAGTCAGTACAAGTCTCAGAAGCTTCTACACTTAGTATATCCTGAATTCCAATCGGATAAAAAATGGTTTCGATGTTATGATAACCGTCAGCACGGCGCTCAACAACATTGAGCCCGAGGTTTATCTTTGCGTTAGGGTAAACGAGCATAATCTATAATGTTCAATTGTTTTTAAGAATTCAAAGATACGGTTTTTTATATGAAACTTGTGAAATTTGTGATGAAGTTTATACTGATGGATGTTGGTAAGAGATTGTATATTAATTTGTTGCGTTGTTTTCAACATATATTTTTTTTCTTGTTGATAGATTTAATGTAAATCTCTTTTCTTCCCTTTTTTCTTTTTGTAACTTTGAAACCCTTTCTAAAATTATAAAATAAGACTTCAACTCTTTTTTTTGAAAGAGAAAAACGCAGCTAAAAAATATGGCAATAGAAACGCACTTACAACAAGAAGAAACAACATAGCAACCTATTCCTGCAAATGAATATGGCAAACTTCCACCGCAGGCATTGGAGTTGGAAGAAGATGTACTTGGAGCTGTGATGCTCGAAAAGGATGCTTATTCGATGATTTCGGAACATCTTAAAACCAAATTGTTTTTACAAAACGGCGCATCAAAAAGTTTTTGAGGCTATTGTAGATTTGGCGTTGCATCAAAATCCGATTGATATGCATACAGTCACCGAAATGCTTCGCAAAAAAGGAACATTGGATGACGTTGGCGGTCCATATTTTATTACACTGCTTACTTCGCGCGTATCCTCTGCCGCTCACCTGATATATCATTCGCAAATTATTGTTCAAAGATCTTGCACGTGAGCTTATCCGTCTTTCGAGCGACATACAGACCAAAGCTTTCGACGAAAAAATGGATGTAGATGACTTGATGCAGGAAGCAGAAGGAAAGTTGTTTGAAATAACGCAGCAAAATTTAAAAAAAGACGTAGTTCAGATAAATTCCGTTATCGGAGAAGCACGAAGTAGAATGAAGGATGCTGCAAACCGACAGGGCTCAAGCGGTGTTCCATCAGGCTTCAGAGAGTTGGATAAAATAACCTCAGGTTGGCAACGCTCCGACTTAATAATTATCGCCGCGCGCCCCGCTATGGGAAAAACTGCGTTTATTTTTTCTATGGCAAGAAATATGGCGGTAGATATGAATGCACCTGTCGCTGTTTTTTCGCTTGAGATGTCAAATGTACAGTTGGTTAATCGCTTGTTGATGAATGTTTGCAGTTTGGAAGGGGAAAAGATTAAAAATGGAAGCCTCACACCGGAAGAATGGGAAAGATTTGACCGAGATGTGAATCTGTTGCTTGATGCTCCTATTTATGTGGACGACACTCCCAGTTTGTCGATATTCGAATTGCGTAGTAAGGCACGCCGGTTGATGAAGGAGCATAATATACAGTGTATCGTTATTGACTATTTGCAGCTAATGAACGCAAGCGGAATGACCTTTGGAAGCCGTGAACAGGAAGTGAGTTTGATTTCGCGTTCGTTAAAAGGTCTTGCCAAAGAACTTGATATTCCAATAATTGCTCTTTCGCAGTTGAACCGTAGTGTGGAAGGTCGCTCGGCTGCCGAGGGAAAACGCCCGCAATTATCTGACTTGCGTGAATCCGGAGCTATTGAGCAAGATGCCGATATGGTTTGTTTTATTCACCGCCCGGAGTATTATGGTATTAAAGTAGATCCTGAAGGCAATTCGTATGAAGGAATAGCAGAGATAATAATTGCCAAACATCGTAATGGTGCGGTGGGCGACGTACGATTGAAATTTAAAAACGTATTTGCTAAGTTTATGAATGTCACCGATGAAGCCGATCCATTTGCTTCACAAAATTTTTTAACGGTAAAGTCAAAATTATCTACGGATGATATGGTGGTGGTAGATGAGTTGATGGTAAAGAATTCTTTTGACGAGTCTAATAATATGCCTGATTATCTGAGAAATACATCGTTTGAGAATCAGTCCGGTGAAACACCTTTCTAAAAACAATGTATTTGTTGCCGATATTTAAAGCGTAGTTTTTTAGATTAAGAATTTTTATATTCGCAAAAAAAATGGGTTGAAAGTATAAATTAGTTCCTAAAAAATTCCTACTTTTGCAGAACAAAACTGTTCCATGGTGAAATGGTAGCACAACAGTCTCTGGATCTGTTTGTTAAGGTTCGAGTCCTTATGGAACAACAATGAAAGCGATATTGCATAGTTGTAGTATCGCTTTTATTTTTTTAGTAACAATCACAGATTAAACGTATTGTATAGAAATAAAAAAAGCGGAAGGCGTTCCGCTTTTTCAATTATCAGATTTTAAGATTAACATCGATTGACCAACTACTTGTTGTGATTATTTCATACGACGAAAGATTAAAAAACATTCAAAATCACAAGCTATTTGATGTTCAAATTTTTATTTTACTTCAAATTTGAATGAATTTTAATTTTAAATAGTATTCCTTTTTTGTAATTTCATCTATCGATGAGACGGCGTGTTTGGTTTATCTGAGTTCCACTACTTGTGATTCATTTCTCATCTCCTCATCTCCGGCAGTTGATGTCGGACAATATAAGGATTTTGTTGTGTTTCGGAAAAGTTGATACTTTTTTGTTAGAGTATCGTTGCTATAACTTATTTTTTCAGTATCTCTGTTCTCAAATATCACAACACAAGCGAATGTGATTATAAAAGGAATAATATATTTTTTCATAGATTGATATGTTAAGCATTAGTACTAAGTAGAGTTTTATTTAGTAGGTAAATTCCCCGGAATAAAGCCCTTTTTCTTCCAAGATCACATTTATTGTGTAAGTTTGACCTGAAATAAGTTGATCTACAAGGATAGCCTCGGTCTGTTGCACCATCGCAATAGAATGAAGTCGTCAGACCGTTTTCACCAACAATCTCAACAGTTACGTTTCCTGTGAAATTGCCTACTGCTACTGTAAGATAACCGTTATTTATGTTGGCTTGTACAGTAGGTGTAGATACTCCACGTACACGAGGTTCTTTGCGAGATGTTTGTTTTTCTATAATAATTTCTTTGTTATCATCTTGCGCCGGGATTAAAGTAATACCGTAGCTTGCAAAATTGATAGAGCTCAGGATGAGTAATGCGAATAATAAAACTTTTTTCATAGGGCAAATTTTTTAGTTGTGTTTTCTGTTTGTTTTTGTTGATGCAAAATTAGGGCAAACAAAAAGCCTATGAAATACTTTTTCATAGGCGTGAGGAAATTTCCGGATTTAATTCGTTTAATATATTGTTTATTAATGCATTATGCTTTTTAATTTCCGGTGGGTAGATGATGATATTTACTCTTTATTGATGAGTTTTGTATAAGATTCATCCAAAGATATGTTGTTTTCTTCTATTTTTTTTATTAGTAAGGCTCTTCTTTTTCTGATGCTTTCGGCACTACTTCCGGTGAGAGAGGCAATTTGCTTATTGTTCATCTCACAAACCATTAAAACCAAAAGAAGTTTCTCGCTATCCAACAAAAGTGATGCTTTTTCAACTTTAATTCCGGTAAATTGAATAAACATATCATCATCTAATAGCTTGATGCTACTTTCTTTCATTTCTTTGTTGTATTCATTCATTGTTTCCGTTAGCAGATTCATCAACTTTTCGTCTTGCCTGAATAGTTTATTATTTTCCAACTTGTAGAGTAAGTTTTGTAGTTTTTTGTCTCGTTCAATAACATATTGATATAAATCATTCACCCATCGCTTAGTTAGCGCGTCTTTTTCTGTTGTTTTAAATGATAATTTTGAATAACGAGTTCTTGTTCTACGGTTTTTTTAGCCAATCGTTCTTGTATCAAGCGCTGACGGTAGTAAAAATAGAAATAAAGAACAAGAGCGAATAACAGACTGATCAATGCTAAATAAAAAGAAGAACGTTTTTCTGCCCTTAATTTTTTGTTGCGTGATTCAGAAAGATCGTATTTTTTTTCCAATTCCAAAACACGCGTGTCTAACTGACTTTTTATGGATTTATCTAAGAGTTCAAATGCTTTTTGATACGAGATTGCTCCTTCTTTCCAATATCCTAAATCAACAGCATTTTTTGCTATTGTTTGATCATAAAAATAATTAATATAATTAGCACTATCATTTATATTTTCTTTTGCAAGAAAAGCATAATGAAGTGCACTGTCAAATTTGTTAAGTTGCCTGTACTCTTCTGACATACGATAATATATTCCAGATAATACCGACTTATCTTCATTAGGTGATTTGTCTTTAAGTAATTCATATTCAACATCTAATGCCTTTTGAAATTGTTTTTGACTTTTGAAATAGGTCGCAAAAGCATAATTTATATCGCTTCTATACTCGGGTAGTGTTCTCCATTGGTTTAAACATCCAAATAAATTTTTGCTTGAGCATATTTTGAGGCTCTGATTGCATTCCAGAAAAAATTCCAGTTAATGGTAAAAATGTAATTTTTATTTTGTATTTTCTCAGCAATGTTCAAAGCGTGTTTAAAATAAGCATCCGAGATTTGCAGATTATTATTTTTGTAGTTTAAAATACCTAAATAATAATATCCTAAATATAAGTTATGTAAATCTTTACATGGCAAAGATTCTAATATCGTAACCGCATCTTTTATTGGTTGGTAGGCATTGTTGTTAATTGTACCCATTCTGTATCTTACTAACCCTTGATACATTAATGCTCTGGCATATTGTCGTGGGTGGTGAACTCTATAATAAGAAAATGTTTTAACCGAGTGGTTTATAGCGCTATCGGAGGTGAAGTCGTGGAATGTTTTGTCTAATGCAATAGTTTGTAGAAGAGTGAAATAGGCTTTGTTGTATTGCGATAAATCACGTATGTCAATTTTCATTAAGTTGTCTAAAGCGGCTTCCGGTTTGTCTGCCAAAATGTTGTCCAACGAGTCTAAATAAAGCAGGTCTTTGTCTTTGTCGTCACTGTTGCAGCTAAAAAATAGAAATAATATAATGGTCAAGCAGGAGACAGACCATATTTTCAAGATAACGACGAGTCTCATAGATGGGCAGTTATTTGTTTGTTAAAAGTGTAGTTTATTTTAGAACAAACAAATAATTTAACAGTACGGTTTTGATACTTACAAAAGTATTAATAAATATCTTACCCTGAAAAGCCCACATTATTAATATATGAAAATTAAGGTTAATTTCAAATAGATGTCCAACACTTCAGAATACCGCCTCTACCACCTTTTCGTAAAAAAACAAAAACGCTCGACAATACCATCATTCGGTTTTTTTATAATTCATTATTGCCAATATATTCATAACAAACGAAAAAGCAATAATATAAACCAGATCTTTCCAAATATCCATAAATGCGCTTCCTTTTATTACGATGGCTCTGACTGCATGCATAAAGTGTGTTACCGGAATTAAATCGGAAACTGTGTAAGCCCAGCGAGGCATACTTTCTACATTGGTGAAAAGTCCGCTGAGCAAGATAAAAATCATTATAAAGAAAAAAGCGATAAACATCGATTGCTGTTGCGTGTCGGCTAAAGTAGAAATAAGTAAGCCAACACCTAAAATACTTGTAATATACACAATTCCAAAAAGATACAGCGTGCCAAAACTTCCGGCAACGTGAATTCCGTAAACAAATCTCATTATAGTAAGTCCAAGCGACATCACAAAAATACCAATTAACAGGAAAGGAATGAGTTTTCCGAGGACGAACTGCCACCGTTTAAGCGGTGTTACATTTATTTGTTCCATCGTGCCTTCTTCTTTTTCGCGCACAATGTTCAGCGCCGTTATAAATCCGCTTAAAGTAGTGATTAGAAGTACTAAAATAGCTGGCACCATATAATTTCGGTATTTCATCAGTGGATTATACCAAAAAGAGTATTTTACATCTACAGGCTGAATGATTTCTTGGCCCGACATCCATTCGGTGCGGATTTTCTGGTTGAAATTCAAAATGATAGAGTTCAAATAACTTGTGCCGAGCCCTGCTTTTACGATATTTACGGCATCAGCAGAAATTGATATTTTGGAGGTGTTTTCACGAACCAGATTACGTTCAAAACCCTGGGGAATTTGAATGATTAAGTCGGCTTGATTTTTTCCTACGTCTTTTAAAGCTTCATTGTACGAATTTTCTACCGAATAAATTGAAAAAATATCAGACGAGGCTATTTTAGCGATAAGTTGCTGAGAATAAGTGCTGTGATCGTTGTCTACAATAGTCATTTTCAAATGACGCACATCCATATCAATGGCGAACGGAAGTATTAATAATTGAACGATAGGCATCATAAACATCATCGGAACAATCATTTTATCTCGAAAAATGAGTAAAAATTCTTTCCGTAAAACAAATAAAAACGTTTTCATTGTAAACGGGTTTTAAATTTTTTCAAACTAATCGTTATTAAACTAATCATCATAAAAAATAAAATAGACATTTCCTTCCAAACATCAGCAAATCCTAATCCTTTGAGCATCACCGATTGAAAAATTAAGAAAAACCATTTTGAAGGGACAATGTTTGAAAACCATTGAAATCCTATCGGCATATTTTCAAGTGGAAATAAAAATCCGGTGAAAAGCAGGGTGGGCAACATTATTCCCGCCATTGAAAACATCATTGCAAATGCCTGTGAGGAAGTTACGTTAGAAATTAGCAAGCCCAAAGCCAGACAAGTGAGAATGTACAATACTCCAACGAATAAAATGAGTAAGATATTCCCATTTATAGGCACTAAAAGCACATAATGGCTCATTAAAAGTATTAAAATAAGATTTGCAAACGATAGAATTAAATACGGAAGCATTTTAGAAATCAACACAAAAATAGGCCTTACGGGCGATACTAATAATACTTCCATCATTCCGAATTCTTTTTCGCGCACAATGGAAACTGACGTCAGCGTGGTACTTATAATCATCATTATCAGCGCAATAACTCCCGGCACAAAATTCATCGACCCATTCAAAGAAGGATTAAAAAGCATCCGTGTTTCAGTTTGTATTTGCATCGGTGCAATCTGCACTGAATTTGGTTTGTTCAAAAAATCCATAATAATTGCCGATAGATAATTGATGGCTATTTTGACAAAATTTGGGTCGGAGGCATCTGTAACTATTTGTATTTCTGTCGGTTCGTTTCTAGGAGCCGAGAACTTACCGGGTAAAATCAGTGCTGCTTGAACTTCACCGTTTTTAAAATATTTCTCTAGATTTTGAGTGTTTGGTTCAATGTGTTTAATAGTAAAATAAGAGCTGGCTTCTATTCTTTGAATGAGTTGTTCAATTTGCGCTTCGTTGTTTGGATTTACAACCAGCAGGCGTGCATTTTTCACTTCGTTTGTTAAGGCAAATCCGAAAATCAAAATCTGCACAATAGGTAATCCAAACATAATTAACAGCGTACGTTTATCGCGAAAAACGTGGAGAAATTCTTTATGTACAAATGCAATAAGACTTGCCCCCCCAGCCCCCTAAAGGGGGAGTTTTGAAGGTATATCTATTTTGTTTCGTATTATTTTTCATTCTAAAAGATATTGTTTGTAATGAATTTTAGTCTTAAAACATATTCCCCCTTTGGGGGGATTTAGGGGGCTTTTATTCGTTTCTTTTCGCTTTTCTCGCCAATGCATAAAAAACTTCGTCCATTGATTGTGCATTATGCTCCCTTTTTAGCAACGAAGGGGTGTTGAGTGCTTCAATTCTACCATCTACCATCAACGAAATGCGGTTGCAATATTCAGCCTCATCCATATAATGTGTTGTTACAAAAACGGTTATCCCTTTTTCAGAGGCTTCGTATATCATATTCCAAAACTGACGGCGCGTAATGGGATCAACGCCACTGGTAGGTTCATCGAGAAAAACAATTTTTGGATCGTGGAAAATGGCGGTTGAAAAAGCCAGTTTTTGTTTCCAGCCCAAAGGAAGCGACTTCACGAGTTTATTCTCCACTTCTTCCATCTCTAATTTTTTCAATAAATTACTGAGTTTTTCGTTGATTTCACTTTTTTTCAACCCATAAACTCCGCCGTAAAAAGTGATATTTTCCTTTACTGTCAAATTCTCGTACAACGAAAATTTCTGGCTCATATAACCAATGCTTTTTTTGATTTTTTCCTGCTCTTTGTAGACATCAAATCCAGCCACAGTGGCTTTTCCGCTTGTAGGATACGAAAGTCCGCACAGCATACGCATTGCAGTGGTTTTTCCAGCACCGTTCGCACCTAAAAAACCAAAAATCTCTCCTTGCTCAACTTGAAAACTAATGTGGTCAACGGCTGTAAAATCACCAAATTTTTTCACAAGGTTGTTTGTTGTAATGGAATAACTCATTTCCTTCATTTTTATCTGTTTTTATTCTGCGTTTGTTGATTTAGGATAAACGATTTCTAATCGTTTTATATGTTTTCAACAAAAAGGATTTCGTTGTTCCCAATTGCGACAAATCAATAAAACAATCCTCCACAGTAGCTTTTGTTTTTTCAATTTTGATATTTTTCAAATTATTTGCCAATAAAAAATCGACCAGCTCCTGCTCAGAGTCATCAAAAATTACGTGAACATTTTCGCCAAACG
>JASGJK010000012.1:0-93084 GCA_049840795.1 Paludibacteraceae bacterium | reverse complement strand
ACCTACTTGGTTCAGAATTATCGTATTGCTAAGGTTAATAGGGAAACACGATAAATGCAACAGCACCTGTATGGGAATTTAAGTGGAAAATCCAACAAGCAATGACAAGTAGCCGTAAAAGCCGATTGGAGGGCAAAGTTCAGGTTGATGAGTTTCTCATAGGAGAATACGAAGAAGGTAAAGTTGGTCGTAGTGGCGACAGTAAAAAGAAGTTAGTAATTGTTGGGCTTGAAATTTTGGAAGATAAAAAAGGTGTTGGTCGAGCTTATGCACAAGTAATTGAGCATGCTTCGAGCAAAGAATTTAGACCATTTTTTCAAACATATATCAGCAACGATGCAAATGTTATTACTGATGTTTGGAAAGGTTATTTACCATTGAAAAAAGACTATCCAAACTTAGAACAAATACCTTCGGAGAAAGGGAAAGGCATGCAGCAGTTGCATATTCACATAATGAACATTCAGGGATGGCTACGAGGAATACACCACCATTGTTCAAAAGAACGGATGCAAGGTTATCTCGATGAATATCATTTTCGTTATAATAGACGGACAATGATGGGGTCAATCTTCGATTTACTCATAAAAAGGATGGTTCTAAGCGAACCTAAGAGATTGATTAAAAATAAAATAACAACAGCGAACTAAGCGCCTATACCAATTTATTTTTTTTACTGCTGCACCTTTAGATGTAGAGACTTGAAGCAGATACACGCCGTTTGCTAAATGATTGGTAGATATTTCAACAGTTGTGTCGTTTGCTTTTCCGGTTAAGAGTGTACGTCCGTCAACATTATACAATGTATAGCCGGAAAGAATGTCTTCATCTGTTTTCAATATTATTTTACCCTCTTTTACCGATACCGTAATCATACTGTTAATATCAATTGTTTTTACAGAATTTTGTATCGCGGTAAATTCGTGTATTGCTAAACCAGCATTGGGTGTCCAAACGTAAATATTAGCTTTATTACCATCTACTTTAGCTTCTATACCTATATGGTCTAAACCTGTTGTACCGATAGCGGCTGTAGGTTCGCCTACCTGTGCAGGAGCAGCCGGATTGGTAATATCAAAGACTTTTACCACTCCAAGATTTCCTTGAGGCAATACAATATAAGGCTTATCATTCAATTTGAAGTAAGCACTTCCGGCAGCAGTTGCCGCCGTTTCTCCAATAGGAGTGGCAGCAATTGTGGATGTGCCGTAATCAACTGTAACATAGTACGGCACTTGTCCTTTTGAAGTCATAAGCAAATGAGTGGCGTCAATCCATTTTGCATCGTTGTAATATGCCCCTTCGGTATACATGGTTCCCGACGGTATGGTAAGCGCGGCTGTTGCACCGCTTACGGTGAATATCTGTAAATTATTTGCACTTCCGCCACAAACTGCTCCAGCAATACGTGTGTTGGTGCCATCGCTAAACGCTTCGATAAAATCGGTACGAACACTGCCTACTGCGGCTCCGTTATTTAGCGCTGTTACAGCATTGCCGTTCAACAAATCAACCTTGGTGAGTTTCCAATTCGGATTACCTATCCAACTAACGGGAGTTAAAAAAAGATTGCCTGCACCGTCAGCGGTAATACCACAACTCACAAAGGATGCATCGGTAATAATGGTTGCCGCGTCTTCTGTGCCGGTAGAGCCATCAATTACGTGAATAGAAGTATTTGCATTATCAATAACATAAGCTTTACCATTGTAAATAGTAAAGTCGCGTGAAGCATTCCCTGTATTCCAAGTGTAGGTTTTAGTAACTTTTGTTGTGAGTGTTTGCGCTTGTATGGCAGTTGCTGTCATAAATGACACAACTGAAATGATTATAAAAAGTTTCTTCATAATAATTTAATTTTAAAAGATTATACATATTATTTTGGAAAAATTTTTGTTACATATTGTTCCAGTCTTTGAATAGTGCGTCTGCACTTTCCCAACCGGGATTTTGTTTTATTCCACCATTAGAACGGTCTATTTCTGACTGGGGGATATACCAGTAACCTTCTGTTTCTTTCAAACGTGCTTTGTAATCATACTGCACCATAGGTACTACTGCCGCCGCATTTACTACTGTAAAACCGTTCTGCTTGTTTAGTGCATTACCCGCTTCTTCAAGCGTGGGACCTGACCAACGCAACAAATCGTACCAACGAAGCGCCTCGAATGCCAATTCATAACGCCGTTCATTTTTAATAGCATTTAACGAGTAGGCAACGGGAGCCAAATGTGAACGAGCACGTACGCGGTTTAATCCTGCTGCGTCTTCTTTTAATTCCGATTGCATAAGCAATACATCAGCAAAACGTATCAGAATCAAATCGGGAATCTGATGCAGGGTTTGTGATGGGGTGGCAACTGCAATTTCCGGATACAACTGTGGACCAAAAGGTTTGAATCCGTCATTGTAATAGGAATTGATAGCGATGTATTTTTTCTGAAAATATCCGGTCTGTTCGTAATAACGTTTTGATACGGTATAGTTTGGTTCGTCTGCGCTCATTTTGCGGTCGCCAATCAATACTGTTCCTGTATTATTAGGATCTAACGCGTCATAAGACCAGACAGAACCGGTTAGACGTGGGTCTTGCGTAACGCCGTCCAAATAGGTTTGCTGTGCTGACCATGTTTTCCAATCTTCCACCAAGGCGGGTGAAACAGGTCCGGCTCCCCAACCTTGCCCAAAAGGATAACGTTCTGCAAAAGTAGAATTATCGTGAGAAGGCGAAAAATACGTAATGGTCGTATTGCTGTACATAGTATTACCCCAGCTGTTGCCTTGTAGTTTATGTTTATTGGCATAAACGGTTTCTATGGAATTTAATCCTTCCCAATGCAAATTGTTGTTTACAGCATACTTATATTTATATTGTCCGCTTTGTTCGTTTGTAGCACATTAGTGTATGCCCATAAATTACGTTGATCACTAACAAGGTCATGTCCTGAGTTTTCTACACAGTCATCGATCCATGTTTATGACTTGTTCTTTTGTAATGCCACCCGGTAATTCTGTTTTAGCATAACGTCCTGTATAAAATAAGAACACGCGTGCCATCATCGCTTCAGCCGCATATTTAGTAGTATGTCCGACCATAGCGTCATCTCCTAAATAAGCTTTGTCCGGCATAAGTTCAATAGCATTTTTCAGGTCAGAACCTATTTGTTGGTAAACTTCATCTACAGAAGCACGTGTTAGCGCTGTCATATCTGTTTCCAAACGTAAGGGAACACCGCCAAATACTTGAACAAGCTCGTTAAAGGCGTAAGCCCGCAAAAAATAGACTTCTCCTAAATACCGTTCTTTTTCATTTTCACTTGTCCAACCTTCAAATTTATTGAAAGCCGCTAATGCCGTATTAGCCCGATAAATCAGTTGATAATCACGTTGCCATATTCCAGGATTCCAATTGGTACCATCCATTGTTCCCAAAAAATTATCAATATTGATGTATTTTAAGAAATTCATAGCACAATTATTGGATCCCGAAAGGTTGCCTCCAAGCCCTTCATCGCCGGCCAATTGAGCCAAAAAGAATTGTGATGATGTTTCGGGGCTTTCAAAAAGCATTTTTGCATATACTCCTGTTAGCATTTCTTCAGCTTCGGTCATTGTTGTTGGATAATTTTCACTAGATTTAGTTGTTAGCGTTTTTGTATCCAAAAAATCTTCGCATCCGGTAAATAATACCGCTGTAAAGATGAATATTAGTATTTTCTTCATGACTGTTAGTTAATTTAAAATTTAATATTGGTTCCTATCATATATGTTCTCGCGCTTGGATAAAATCCGAGATCAATACCTTTTGTGTATGAATCGCCTGCAGAATAACCAATTTCAGGATCCATGCCCGAATAGTTAGTAAATGTAAATACGTTTTGAGCTGTAACGTAAAGTTTCATCTGGGATATTGGCAATTTGGGTAGTAGCCGTTTCAAATCATAACCCAGTGTTATATTTTTTATTTTCAGGTAGTCCCCATCTTCCACATAAATATCTGAAACCCAGCTGTAATTTGTACTTGACGAACTAGCTAATTTAGGCATACGGTTAGAAGTGCCTTCACCGTGCCAACGTTCAAACACCTCTGTTGTATAATTGCTGAGCGGTGATGATACATAATCACGGTAGCATTTCAGAATTTGTTGTCCGAATGCGCCATAAGTTGTCACGGACAATTCAATTCCTTTGTAACCCACATTGAATGAAAAGCCTAATGTAACATCCGGATGCGGATTACCTATCAGGGTACGATCGTTTTCATCTATAACACCGTTTCCGTCATTATCCACCCAAATAAGATCACCTGGTTCCGGATTGCCAAATTTTGCACCTTTGTACGCATCTATTTGTTTCTGGGTTTGCCATACACCGGCAGTTTTATAACCATAAAAATACCCCATCGGCTGCCCTACTTCAATACGGTAGCACGTGGGAGCTGTTGACCATAAAATACCCGGTGATCCGTCGATATACCCGTTTTCATTTGCTATTTTTGTTACTTCATTTTTGTTTTGGCCTATCGATAAGTTGGCTCCATAGTAAAAATCTTTACCAATATGATCATTCCATCGGATAATGGCTTCAAAACCTGTATTTTTCACATCACCTCCATTCGCATAAGCCGGTTCGCCACCCCAATAAACAGGAACTTGTGGTTTAACTAACCAATCCATCGTTTTACGTTGATACACATCAAATTCAACACTCAGGCGATCCCGAAAAAAGCGGGAGTCGATACCAAAATTTATCATTTGTTGAGTTTCCCATTTCAAATCAGTATTGACAAGCTTAAGTGGATAGGCTGCCACTGACGGGTCACCCATCGAATTTCCGAATGGATACCCATATTCGCCATCCGAGACTATTAATGATAAATGCTGGTTGGCTGATACTGCATTATTACCATTTTGTCCGTATGAAAGACGTAGTTTTAGAAAATCAACGCCTTTGATTTTTTCTTTCCAAAAATCTTCATTACTGATAACCCAACCGCCCGATACGGAAGGAAAATATCCCCAACGATTGCCGCGGGCAAATACCGAAGAACCGTCTGAACGTAGAACAAGGCTTGCCAAATATTTTTCCTGATAGTTATAATTTACACGTCCAAAGAAAGATACCAAAGCACTCTCACCATACGGCGACCCCGTAGGGGCAGATGTTATTGTCGCCGTTCCCGGCACATTAGACAGATAGGCATGCTCAAAATCGGTAAACGATGATTCTGTATTACTTGAGCCAAGACTTTCACCATACCCTGATTTAGCAATGCTTTGACCGAATAGTACGTCAATATTGTGACCACCCGAAATATCAAACACATAATTTAACGTATTTTCTAACGACCATGAATGTCCTATGCTTTGTGATTGTGAAACACGGTCAACTCTGTTCGATACAGTAGAAGACAGTGCTTCATAAGCCGGAGTGTAAGAGCGATACGAGGATGCACCGAAGTTATATCCAAATTGCGAACGTAATTTCAGATTTTTAATCGGTTGTAATTCTGCATATGCACTTCCATTTAACGAATAAGATTTACTGACATTTTGGTTGCCGGTGTAATCCATATATGCTATCGGATTTTTGTTTGCGCTGTTTGACACATCCCAATTGTAGCCGTCAGCCTGCTGGTCACTAAGTATGTAATAATTGCCTTCAGCATTGTAGACATGCATCAGCGGGCTCATAACCAGCATATTATGAACCGAATTCCAATAAATGTCATCACGCGGTACTTGTCCGTGCATTATGTTATAACGATAATTGAGTGTTTCGCCCACTTTGAACAAATCAAATCCTTTGTATTTATAAACGACTTGCTCAGTATTTAGGCGGAAGTTTACCCGTTGAAGTCCGGGAACATCGCTTGGTACACCCAGTGTGGCTTCTTGACTAAAATAGGTTACGCCCATAGCGGTTTTTGTCCGTTCCGTTCCGCTGGTAATGCTGAGTGAATGGCTTTGTGTAGGCGCGTTTTTATTCATAATTTCCTTTAACCAGTTCGTCCCTGTCCATGAGCCGTTTTGAGTGGCAGTTAAATCAGAACCGGGAAGATAGTTTGCCCAGTTGAATGGAGATAATCCGTTAATAATCTGAGATTCGTCCTGAATTGCCATATATTCTTGCGCATTTAGGAGAGTTGGAATTTTATAAAGGTTTTGTACGCCATAATAACCATCGTAAACTACTTCATACTTTCCAAGTTTTCCTTTTTTGGTGGTAACTAGAATAACACCATTAGCGGCACGGGCGCCGTAAATAGCTGCCGAAGCCGCATCTTTCAGCACGTCAATGCTCTCAATATCATTAGGGCTGAGTCCATCAATACTCCCTGCCGCGCCATCTATGATATAAAGCGGCGTATTTGAGCCATTTGTTCCAAGTCCGCGTATATTTACTTTGAAACCATCGCCGATGAAACCGCTGCTCTGTGTAATTTCAACACCCGGGGCTTGGCTTTGTAACGCGCCCAGCACGCTAGGAGTATTCAATTTGGCAATGTCGTCACCTTTTACCTGCACCGTGGCGCCGGTAACTAATTTCTTTTTCTGAATTCCGTAGCCAACAACTACTACTTCATCCAAGAAATCACTTTTTTCAGTTAGGGTAATAGTCAGATTGGTAGCTGCCCGCACTTCTATACGTTCATACCCTAAGCACGAAATCACGAGAATAGCGTTTTTATCAACTGTAAATGAAAAACGTCCATCTACATTGCTGATAACTCCTTTACTCGTACCTTTTTCCAAAATAGCCGCACCCACAATTGGATTTCGGTCATTGTCGACGACAACTCCATTTGTTAAAAACGTTTGTTGCCCATAAGCTTTGCTCGCGAAATTTCCGATTGTAAGAATAAGCAACGTAATTGTAACCATACGTGTCAGTTCCCAACCTAAAAGCGAACTTTTCTTTCTTTTGTGTTTCATACCATTGACATTAGTGATTTATATAAAATAATTAATTTAAGAGATTAATTAAGACAATTCAAAAGTTTCTTTTACCTCTTCACTGAAGTAAGTGTCATTTCTAATTACAGGAAACACGATTATTCTATGCAAGCATTTTTACTTCAGCAATTCAAACAACAGCGCTTAATTTTAATTATGTAACGCAAAAACTAAAAGAGATTAAATAAAAGAGACATTCAAAACACAATCGTATAAGCCATTGAACAGCAGAAGCGAAAGAAAATCATCAAAATAATTGTGTCAATGTTACAAATTTAGTTACAGTTATCAAGTAGCATTTACTTTCTCAAAAACAAATAAAATATACTTATAAATTTGATAACTAATACTATAAAAATAAATTAAGCATCAAACCGCTTATCAAACTAAAATTTAGAATAATCAAAATTTAACAATTACACAGGTAAGAGTCTCATTTTTTGCACAAGATTAGTAAATTTACGCAACAAATCAACATATAATTACATTTTATTAATTTTAATTTGTATATTTTCGTATTTTACAATAACTAAAACACAATATAAAAAATAAATAAACACCTAATTAACAATCAATTATCAAATATCTAAATTTTAATTAATTTGTGTTTACAACAAATAATACAAATAAAACATTATAGTTTATTTTTCAGATTAAAAAAAAATAAATAGATTTGCAGAAATTTTCTTAACCATATTTTTTCGAATAAAGAAAAACACAAAACTATGTCGGTAATCGGAATTGATTTAGGAGGCACAAAAATCAGCGGTGCAGTATTCGACAAAAGCGGCAACTTGCTGTATGAAACTAAATGCTTGCTCAATGGCGCTACGGGAAAATTCGTAGGTAAACTAATTACGCAAACCATTGAAAAGTTAACTCATCTTGCCAATAATAACAACGATTCCATTGAAGCTATAGGAATATGCGTTCCCGGTATTGCTGACAGTAAAACTGGCTTGATATGGGCTCCTAATATAGATGGTTGGCAAAACTATCCCTTGCAAAATGAAATAGAAGATTTTCTTCGCAACTCATCCATTAAAGTAAAAATTGACAGCGACCGTACATGTTATATACTTGGTGAAACATGGAAAGGAGCCGCATACGGTTCGCAAAATGCCGTTTTTGTTGCGGTGGGTACCGGAATTGGCATGGGAATACTTATAGATGGACATATTTTACACGGCAATGCAGATATTACCGGTGCGGCTGGCTGGTTGGCGCTCGATATAAAATACAACGAAATAGACTACCCTCTTTTTGGTTGCTTTGAGAGTAATGCCTCCGGCAATGGCATTGCACGCTGCGCACAACATTTACTTCATAACAAAAAATTTCCCAATAGTATATTGTATAAATACGATCTGAAAGACATTACAGCGCGGGAAGTTTTTGCTACGTACGAAGACAACGACCCACTCGCGTACGAAGTTGTAGAAAAAGCTATAAAGTTATGGGGTATGGCAGCAGCAAATATTGTCAGCTTGTTAAATCCCGAAAAAATCGTTTGGGGTGGAGGTATTTTCGGACCTGCCATAAAATTTTTACCGCGCATTTACGCCGAAGCCTGCAGATGGGCACAACCTATATCAATAAAACAAGTCCGTTTTGTACCATCTGAATTAAGCGGAGATGCCGGACTGTACGGTGCTGGAAGATTAGCCACTTATTAAATCAAACACCCTCTCTATTTAAAGAAATAAACCATAAACACAAAATAAGTATGAGTATAACAAATAATACAAATATTGAAATAACTCCTTTGAAAAAAAGAGGTAAAGTTGGTCACTTTTCCAACTCATTGGTTTTTGTTGCAGCGTGTGCAGGGTTGGCTTTTTTTGGAGTCAGTATGTTGGCCTTGGGACCTATATTATCCGGAATTGGCACACACACCAACGGATTACCATCCACTTTATCACTGGGCATCATCATCGGCACAGTAATATTTGGTCCTGTGGTAGATAAATTTGGATACAAATGGTTACTGATTATCGGTTCTCTTTTGGCATTAGCCGGAATTCAAGGATTGGTTCATTTTAACAATATAAACACACTACACGCAGCTATGCTCTCTCTCGGCATTGGAGGAGGTATTCTCAACGGAGAGACAAATGCACTGGTTGCAACTATTTACGACAATTCGCAACGCGGAAGTAAGTTGAGCATACTCGGTGCATTTTACTGTGTCGGAGCATTGTTTTGGACTTTACTAAACTATTTTATTCCGGAATATTACACTTTACCGCTAAACATAGTTTCTTTAATTATGATAGCGTTCGTTATTTTCTTTTTTACGATAAATTTTCCGCCCGCACAAGCACAAACAAAAGTATCATTAAAAACAATCTTTAGTTTTATTAAATATCCTGCACTTTTGTTGTTTGCTCTGCTATTGTTTTTTCAAAGCGGCTTTGAAGGTATCACTGGCAATTTTACAGTTCAGTTCTTAGAAAAAAAATATCCTACACCACACGAAGCCGCTGTGCTTTCACTCACCTCATTCATTATCGGGATGTTAGCCGGACGCTTTTTACTCGGATGGTTTATTAAAAAGGTTAGCAACGACACTACACTTTACATTTATTTAATGATAGCGCTTGCCGGAGTGGCAATTCTTTATTTTCCTTTAGGCGTAACATTAGTTTACGTTGCAATGGCGCTTATAGGACTGGGAGTAGGAGCAACCTATCCGGTCGTTTTCAACTATTTAGGCAACACTTTCAAAGATATGTCGGGCACAGCATTTTCTATTGCAATCTTCATTGCTTTATGGGGTCAATTTACTTTTAACAAAATAACCGGTTTACTTTTCAACCATAATCATTTCAGATACTTTCCCGTTATGCTGACAATTGCGGTAGTAACTATGATGTTACTGTTACCATTGGCAAAACGAAACATAAAAGATTAGAATTAAAAATATTATACATTAACTAAATTAAAAAACAAAAAGAATTATGTTAGCATTAGAATGGTTGGCAAATGCCAGAAGCATTATGCAAAAGATTGAAGACACTCAATTAGACAACATCAAAAAAGCCGCTACCGCTATGGCAGACTGTATAGAAAAAGGACATTTGGTGCATACTTTCGGTTGTGGACATGCAACAATTCCTGTTGAGGAGATGTATCCCCGCATTGGAGGCTTTGTGGGCTTTCATCCAATTGTAGAACCATCAATGACCTACTTTACCGGTATTAATGGCGCCGGAGGTATTCATTCGTTCCTTTTTTTAGAAAGAGCGGAAGGGTACGGAAATGCCATTATGAAAAATTATCATTTTGATAAAGAAGACTTGGTATGGATTTTTTCTCATACGGGCATTAATAATGTAAATATTGACGTGGCACTAAGAGCAAAAGAAATCGGTATGAAAGTTATCGTTTTTGGTTCGGCTGACGAAGCCAAAGGCAAAACCACGCGGCATCCCAGCGGAAAAACAATTTTTGATATTGCCGATATTGTTGTGGATTCCTGTGTGCCTATTGTGGATGCTTCGGTGGTTCTGAAAAATCATCAGGACAAAGTAGGACCTGTATCTACTCTCGGATTCGTAACTTTGGTATGGATGACTGTTACCACTTGCGCCGAAATACTTGCGGATAGAGGAGTGAAACTCTACATTCATCCTTCGCACAATGTACCAGGTGACACAACGGCTCACGAACGCTTGGACGCTTGCCTTGATAAATACAAAGAAGTTACAGCAGGAGTATAAGAATTCAAGTCACAAAACTCCGACATAAATAATTGGATATTTATGAAGCCTTTTGATCTTCAATCAGCTACATGGCACGATGTAAAACACGGCAATTATTCTTTTGCCGTGTTGCCATGGGGTGCTACCGAACCGCATAATTATCATCTACCCTATCTCACCGACTGGTATATAGCACACGATATTGCATCGGATTCGGTAAAAAAAGCACAAGAACGTTATGATGTATTCGGAATGGTATTGCCTCCCATTCCGTTGGGCGCACAAAATCCGGGACAAAAAGAACTGCCCTTTTGTATCCATACGCGAGTAGAAACACAGCGGTTGGTATTAACTGATATTGTTGAATCACTTCATTATCAGGGGATAAAGTTACTATTTGTGTTGAGTGGTCATGGGGGTAATAATTTCAAGCCATTGGTACGTGATTTGGCATTTGATTATCCCGATATGACCATTTGTTGTGTTGATTGGTTTCCCATTGAACCCCAAAAAGAGTATTTTGAAAATTTTGATGATCATGCGGGAGAAATGGAAACATCGGTTATGTTACATTATCATCCGGATCTTGTTCATTTTGAGATTGCGGGTAATGGTGCAAGCCGACCGTTTGCCATTGATAGCTTAAATAAAAAGGTAGGATGGGTACCGCGTCAATGGGACAAAACAACGGTTGATACCGGTGTGGGCGATCCGCGTCTTGCGACCGCAGAAAAGGGAAAACGATATGTAGAAGTAGTTACAGATAAAATAGCGAAACTGTTTGACGAACTATGTAAAAACAGTATTTATTAAAAACATCAACATGAAAAATATACATTTGACCTTATCATTTTTAATAGCTTGCTCCTCCGTTATTTTCGGTCAAAACGGAGCTTGGGTACGAATAAATCAGTTGGGCTATTTGCCCGAAGATGTAAAAGTAGCGGTTTTTCTTTCTGAGAAAGGAAAACAAGGCACAGCATTTTTAATAAAAGATGCTGTAACAGGTAAAGCAGTAATAAAAGGAACTGGAAAACAGGGCAATGCAGCACGCTGGGGTATGAATAGTGCATTGCGCTTAGACTTTTCACTACTGAAAACAGAAGGAAAGTATTACGTGGAATGTAACGGAGCAAAATCTCCGGTATTTGCAGTTAATAATAATGTATATGATGGCGCGGCAGATTTTGTACTGAATTATATGCGCCAGCAACGCTGCGGTTATAATCCGTTTTTAGATGCCGAATGCCATCAACACGACGGTTATATCGTCGATCATCCCACACTCGAAGGACGATATATTGACGTTCGTGGTGGCTGGCACGATGCTTCTGACTACCTGCAATACCTGACTACTTCGGCTACGGCAACTTTTCAAATGCTTTTTGCATGGCAACAAACACCAGACAAAAGTATATTTGGAGATAAATATGATGCGTCTGGAAGAAAAGGAGCAAACGGCATCCCGGATATTCTTGATGAAGCTCGTTGGGGATTGGAGTGGATGTTGCGTATGAATCCGGATTCAGCATTGATGTTTAATCAGATTGCCGATGATCGTGATCATGCCAATTTCCGCTCACCAGCAGCCGACAAAGTTGATTATGGCTGGGGACCCGGTACCGGCAGACCAGTATATCCCATAACCGGAAAACCTCAAGGGTTAAGCATCTACAAAAACAGATCAACAGGTGTTTCCTCTTCGGCAGCCAAATATGCCTCAGCATTTGCGATGGGTGCAGATATTTTCAAAACGATTGATTCTGATTTTTCAAACAAAATGGAGAAGAAAGTATTACCTGCGTACCATTGGAGTGAGGCTATTCCAGGCAACAATCAAACAGTTTGTACAGTATCTCCTTATTTTTACGAAGAAGATAATTGGGTGGACGATATGGAACTGGCAGCCGCCACACAATATAATCTGTCTAAAAATAATATATGGTTGAAAAAAGCTGATTATTGGGGACAACTCGAAGAAGTATCGCCTTGGATAGAACTCAATCGTGCACGTCATTACCAATTTTACCCTTTCATCAATTTAGGACATTTCTATTTAGGCTCGTCAGACGATGAAAACATCAGCAAAAAATATCAGGGATATATGAAAAAAGGATTAGATTTTCTGAAGAAACGTGCCGAAAATTATGACGATCCATTTCTCAATGGAGTTCCGTTTTTATGGTGTTCGAGCAATTTTGTGTCGGCTGCGGTAACTCAGGCTATGCTTTATTGTGAACTAACGGGCGACACTTCCTTTGCCGAAATGGAAGCAGCTTTACGCGATTGGCTTTTCGGATGTAATCCTTGGGGTACTTCGATGATAGTTGGTTTACCCGAAAACGGAGATTACCCGATATTCCCTCACTCTTCGCTCGTACTTGAGAAAAAATTACCTATCGGTGGGTTAATTGACGGACCCATTAACCGCACGATTTATGAAACACGCTTAGGAATAAAACTTGAGCGTGCGGACGAATATGCGCCATTTCAAAAAGGACCTGCCGTGTATCATGATGACATTGGCGACTATTCATCAAACGAACCTACGATGGACGGAACAGCGGGATTATGCTATTTCTTGTCAAGAATGCAAAAAAAAGGACAAAAATAGTCACAAATTTGAAAAAACATCGCACTTATGGTGCTTTAATCGACGATTTATTCTATTCATTAAAATTTTGTTCACATGCGACTGTAAAGCACTATTAAACAGCACGCCGATTGTCAGTACATAAAAACTCCGTTAGAAGATGCTTACTTTTAGCGGAGTTCTATTTTAAAAAATAAGTTTATTTTGACTTTCTATAACAAACAGCAAATGGAAACATTGCTACAACAAGTTTTTATAAAGAACACAATTGTTTACTTAGTGTCTAAAATAAGGACAATCAAACAGTTTATCTTAATTCAACTCATAAAGAAAATTTATTTTATTAAAACAAACCACCATTTCCTTGTTTATTTTTCGACAACCAACAAAAAATACTAACTTTGTGTTTGTAAAAAACTATTTAACTAATTCACCATTTAACCCGGTCTGCCACAGGCAGGCAATCAACCAAATTTGAATTTCGAATATTACATAGCAAAACGAATTCACTTTCAGCAGCGTGGCACGCGTAATGTTTCGCGCCCTGCCGTGCGTGTGGCAACCATTGGAATTGCCCGTGGGCTTGGCTGTGATGCTTGTTTCGGTTTGTGTGATTGTAGGTTTCAAAAAAGAGGTGCGCAACAAAACCATCGGCTTTGGTTCGCACATTCAAATCAGTAATTTCGACACCAACAATACCTACGAAACCGCGCCCATCGAAATGGATGATTCTCTGATGACTTCTCTTGCCAATATCAGAGATGTGAAACACCTTCAGCATTTTGCCACCAAGCCGGGCATCATCAAAACCGATGAAGAATTTCAGGGCATCGTGCTCAAAGGGGTTGGAGATGATTTTGATTGGAACTTTTTCAAAGGAAATATGGTGCAAGGAAATATACTTTCGTTCAACGATAGTACTTCAAAAAACGAAGCAGTGATTTCAAAATCCCTGGCCGATTTACTCAAACTTAAACTCGGTGACAGTTTCATCACCTATTTTTTACAAAACGATATTCGTGCCCGCAAGTTTAAAATTGTAGGGATTTATTCCACTAATTTTGAAGAATACGACCGACTTTTTGTGCTTACCAACATCAATACCGTACAAAAAATCAACGATTGGCAGTCAAACCAATTCAGCGGTATCGAAATAAAATTAGGTGATTTTTCGCAATTAGATAATGCATATAACCAAGTATATATGCGTTGTGCTAATCGTTTTGACGAAAATGGGAAGGGGTATTTTATTACCACGATTAAACAGATTAATCCGCAAATTTTCAGTTGGCTCGCGTTGCTTGATATGAATGTATGGCTTATTCTCGGTTTGATGATTGCCGTGGCGGGATTCAATATGATTTCAGGTTTGCTGATACTTATTTTAGAGCGTACTAATATGATTGGCATCTTAAAATCGTATGGAGCCACCAATTGGAGTGTACGCAAGATTTTCCTTTACCATTCATTGTTTTTAATCGGCAAGGGAATGCTTTGGGGAAACATCATTGGCTTAGGATTGTGCGCTGTGCAGTATTTCTTTCACGTCATTCCTCTCGATCCTGTTTCTTATTACGTTTCTACGGTTCCTATAACGTTTAATTGGCTTTATATTGTTTTATTGAATATCGGGACATTTGCTGCTTCGGTACTCATGCTGGTTGGTCCATCGTATTTAATCACCAAAATTTCACCGGCAAAAATTGTGAGATACGAGTAGTTACTCTTTTACCCCCCTGAATGAGAAATTTGGGTCAAGTAATCACCAAAATATTTTAAAGATTTATTTAGTACAGTGTGAACTTCTTTTTTTAAGAAGAAAACGTCCATTTATTAGCTAATTTCACTAAAAACAATGCGAACACCCGGCTAAATAAAATAATTATTTATAAAATCAAATATTTTATATTTATTTAACTTTAAAACAAAAAAAACAACTATTATTAGGTTTTTAATCAAATATATTTATTCACATTTGTATGAATTTTTATTAATAACCTTTTAATTGAGAATTTTATGATTGAAAAATTACGCCTTATGATTTTGTCACTTGGATTATTGACATTTAGTATTTTAAATGCTCAAAATGACACGATTGTTGACAGCAGTGAAAAATCCATGATTACTGCTAAAAGTTCCACACTTCAATTTGATGGTAAATATGCTTACCGTACATTTGAAGTACAAGCTAATGAAAGTGGAAATTATTACTTTTCTGTTTGGCTTATGGGTGCGCAAACAAAAGAAGGCTACATTTCTTATGAACTAGAACTCAATGGTGAAAAGCTCATTGAAAAACTTTCTCCTACAAAAAGTTGCTGGCAAAGTATTGGGTTTAAAGATCAAATCAGAATTAACGCCAGTTAAATTATCAACAGGGATGAACAAACTGACTTTCAAGTCACAACTCCCTGAAGTTCCTGATATTGAGTTTGTAAAATTCAGCAAAAATGCAAATGAAATTAAATTAGACGATAGCAAATATCTTAATTATATAGAAAAAGCAAAAGTCAATATGGAACTAAACAAAGGTTTAATTGGTAAAGATAGTATTTCCACACCTAAAATGCAAAAAGTATTTCAATTATCAAACCCAGAAGGAAACTATACGCATTATATGGATGTGTCTTTTAGTTATACAACCTACAAAACTTATTATTTTACAGCAGGACAATAAGTATTTTTCACGACTTATGCCTCGTCAGGATACGAACATATACTAGAAGTTTTTAGTTCTACTAACACCGAAAATTATTCTTGGTCTGTAAAGTCAAACACCAGCAATTTGGCGTCTTTAAACATTAACATACCTATTTCTGATACATATTATGTAAGAGTAAGAGCGTATAGGCAAACTGTTGGGGCTGGAGGCTTAGTTGATTTAAATGTAAACGGTCTGTATTATTTTGCTAATGTTCCTGTAGCGGGTTATGGTGTAAGTGCTTATCATACACCGCAAGAAGTTTTAAACTATTTCACTTGTAACAAGATAACCGGTGACCCAAGAATTTGGATGGAAAGTAGTGATGGTTTTCCGGGTAAAATCTGCGCTTATAATGATGATTATGGTTATAACGGTGGAGATTGGTCATGGGGATTAAATTCTCGTATAAAAAAACAAATAGGCAAAACAATTTCTGGTGTTTTGCTATCAACTTATGGGTCATATAATCCTTCTACGACTTGCGATTTATATATTGCTTGTAAAAATAGTAATATTATGAGCTACTTCCCTCTTCTAAAAACAGATGACGCAATTCAATCAGCACCAACTTCTGGCGTTTATAATTGTACTTCTTGGGCTGGAGGAATAACATCATTCTGGTTTTGGGGTTATACACCTTCTTATTATTACGGAAATCCACAGGTTTGGAGTACTTGGGACAATTATTTTGGTAACAATCCATTGAGATATGTTGGAGCTACAACATATACATCTAGTGGGGCTAATTCTGATAATGGAGTTGTTGCAATGTGGGCTTTAAGCAATGGTGAGATTACCCATGGTTCTGTACGTGGATATGCAAACGCTTATCCTCACGGTTATGATTGGGAAAGCAAACCAGGCTCGCTAATGAGAACATTCCATCCAAGGGATGCATTAAACGGGAATAGTTATGGAAGCATAGTAAAATACTATAAAAATGCATCTGGAGACATTTACGCACATATTAAAAGACATAATCAGGTAATGTCAGTTACACCTTTGAATAAGGTTTATACTTTTGAACAATCAATACAAGAAGGATTAACAACTATAGAAGACGTAGAATTGACTGAAACAGAAAAAAACATCATTTCATCAAGGAATAAATCAAATAAGATAAATGATTTATTTAACAACTGGCAAAAAGAAATAACATCAGATAAATTTGCTGATATTAGCAATCCTTACAAAATGATAGAAACATCAAGCGGAAAAATATTATTAGAATACTCAAAAAACAATCTGCCAGATGCTTTATTATTATTTGCTGATGTTATTTTTGAAAAGAATGAGAATAAAGTTTTTGAACAAAATATATCATATTATATGTTTTGCGAAATTGCAAAAGAAAAATACGGCAATATTATTGATCAAATTAAAAAAGATTGGCAGAATAAGTGCTATAATGATGAAGGTACTTATATCGCCCCTCTTCCTGAAACATTCACAAAGAAATACATAAAAGAGATTATAAATCAACAGTATAAATTAAATATAGAAAAGTCAAACAAAAATAATGTTGACATAGATAATAATGAACTTTTTTCAATATCGCCAAATCCTATTTCTGAACAATCAAAAATAAATATTAATTTACCAGAAAAATCGAATATTACAGTTCACATTATTGATTTAGCAGGAAAGAGAATAGCTATAGTTGATGAAAAAGAATTAGAAAAAGGGACATATTTATTTAACATAAATGCAGATATTCTAGCAAGAGGAATTAATTTATGTATGGTAGATATTAACGGAAAAACTTATATAAGAAAACTACTCAAAAAATAATGTATTCAATTTAATAACTTACAACGATGAAAACAATAAAATTATTTTTATCAATTCTGTCTATTTCTTTATTATTTGTCAATTGCAGTAGCAAAGAACAAATCGCAGAAATGACCGGGATTGTGGTCAAAGCACAACCCATTGCACAACAAGCTGTGAAAGGCAATACAAACACAGCTACCGAAAGCGTCAATACTGTATTTACAGGAGATGATATTATTTCATATAACGAAAAAACCGGAGAGATAATTTTTAAGAATTATACAGCGGAAAAAAATCTTTCAACCATCTTACAAAGCTTTAACGATAAGTTAGACTTTTATTTGAATGGAGAACTTTTATTTTCTTTAAAATCCAAAATTGTTTTCGATATTGATAACGCTATATACAATGAACCTGTGTTACATTATAGTACACTTGACGGTGATAAATACTATATCAGAGACGGTTATCCTTGGGGCTTTCCTATTGACGACAGCACAAGTGTGAGAACAGACCAAGCTGTATCGGTAGAACAAACAAGAAGAGTAAATGCTGAAAAAATAATGAACGCTTGGAATAAACTTATTGATGAACTTAAAAAAGAAGGTAAATACGTCAAAAATTAGTTTTTTCTGAAATTTAATTGATAAAGCGGAACAGATTTTACAAATAAATGTTCCGCTTTTCTTTTTTTAAAAATATCATACTATTTTTGTGTAAAAATATAAATGAAAAACTCAAACAACGATACACCTTCCCTCTTTGACGAAAGTCCCGATTTATCGGGACTTGGGGGGCATATTTCTTCCCTCCGCAAAGAATTGGATCAACATAATTACAATTACTATGTGTTGAACGCTCCAACGATTTCGGATTTTGAATTCGACCAGAAACTGCGCCAGTTGCAGGAGTTGGAAGCGCAACATCCTGGGTTTTTTGACCCCAATTCTCCTACACAGCGTGTTGGAAGCGATTTGAATACGGCTTTCAAACAAGTAAAACATCAATACCCGATGCTTTCGCTTGGGAATACATATTCCGAAGGAGAAGTGAATGATTTTTACGAACGGGTGAGAAAAGCGTTAAACGATGATTTTGAATTGGTTTGCGAACTGAAATACGACGGCACATCCATATCGTTGATTTATGAAAACGGTGAATTGAAAACAGCCGTAACGCGTGGCGATGGTGAAAAAGGCGATGATGTTACTGCCAACGTAAAAACCATCCGCACCATTCCGCTTCGTTTGCAGGGCAATGATTTTCCTGAGGAATTTGAAATACGGGGTGAGATTTTATTGCCTTGGAATGTATTTGACGATTTGAATAAAGAACGCGAGGCGCAGGAAGAACCGTTGTTTGCCAATCCACGCAACGCCGCTTCGGGAACGCTCAAAATGCAAAATTCAGCTGAAGTTGCCAAACGCCGTTTGGATGGATATTTTTATTATATACTGGGCGAAAATCTTCCTTCCGATAGTCATTATGAAAACCTTCAAACAGCTAAAAAATGGGGCTTTAAGATTTCAGATGCCACAAAGCTTTGCAAAACGTTGGATGAGGCGATTGATTTTATCAATTATTGGGATGTTGAACGCAAAAATCTGCCTGTGGCTACCGATGGAATTGTTATCAAGGTAAATTCGCTGGTTCAGCAACGCAATTTGGGCTTTACTGCCAAATCGCCACGCTGGGCAATTGCGTATAAATTTCAAGCCGAAAAAGCGGTAACGCGCCTGAATTCGGTGAGTTATCAGGTCGGTCGTACGGGTGCGGTTACGCCTGTGGCAAACCTTGACCCGGTGCAACTTTCGGGAACGGTCGTAAAACGTGCTTCGCTACACAATGCCGATATCATTGAAACGCTCGATTTGCATATCGGCGATATGGTTTTTGTTGAAAAAGGGGGCGAAATTATCCCAAAAATCACAGAAGTGGATAAAAAAGCACGCGAAAACAATTTTATGCTGGGCGATAAAGTTCTATTTATCAAAAAATGCCCTGAGTGCGGTGCCGATTTGGTGCGTTTTGAAGGCGAAGCCGCGCATTACTGCCCGAATGAAAACCATTGTCCTCCGCAGATTAAAGGTAAAATGGAGCATTTCGTAAGCCGTAAAGCAATGAATATCGACGGACTTGGGGAGGAAACCATTAATTTACTCTATCAGAATAATTTATTAAAGAACATTGCCGATATTTACGAGCTAAAAGTGCCCGATTTGTCAAGTTTGGAACGATTGGGAACAAAATCAGCTTTCAATATCAAAGAAGGAACCGAAAAATCAAAATCAGTGCCTTTTGAAAGGGTTCTATTTGCACTCGGCATTCGTTTTGTAGGCGAAACGGTGGCAAAAAAAATAGCGTATGCTTTCAAAAACATCGAAAATTTAGAACGCGCAACCTTAGACGAATTGACTTCTGTGGATGAAATTGGCGGAAGAATTGCCGAAAGTGTTTTGAAATATTTTTCCGATAATCAAAATATTGAAATCGTAGCAAAACTGAAATCAGTCGGACTACAATTCTCCGTTTCTAAAGAAAACCTCCAACCCAAAAGCGATGTGCTGTCAGGAAAATCCATCGTTATCAGTGGAACTTTCTCAAAACATTCACGGGATGAATACAAGCAAATCATAGAGCAACACGGAGGGAAAAACGTGGGAAGCGTTTCGGGAAAAACCAGTTTTATCCTTGCCGGAGAAAATATGGGTCCCGAAAAGCTAAACAAAGCCGAAAAATTGGGAGTGAGAATAGTAAACGAAGACGAGTTTTTGGGAATGATAAAATGATTCAATCCCCCTGCCCCCTTTTTTAAGGGGGAATTTGTTTGCGCAACTCTCAAAAATATTAAAATATGAAAGTGCCCTTTGGAGCATGCCTGCCGCAGGCAAGAAAGGAAATTTAGGGGAGTTGAAAATGAAACAAAACTTGTCCGTAGGACAAATCTGCAAATAACCCCCAATGCAATTGGGGGCGGGGAATAAAAACTATAAAAAGCCATAACTCAGTGAAAAAACTAAAACAATACATATTCAAATCGAGGGAAAAAAAACACCTTGCTCAAAACACACGCGAAAAGAGATTTGTAACGTACGAAAAAGCAAAAAACATTATCTTGCTTTTCGAAAGCGACTATATGGAAAAAAATCCATTCATAAAACGGGTGATAGAACATCTCAAGGCGGAGGGCAAAAAAGTGAACGCATTCGGATATGTAAATAAAAAAGAGATCGGTTCTGCCATTTTGCCCGATTATAAAATTCTGAATAAAAAGTCGTGCGATTGGACAGAATTGCCGGCTCAATCATTTTTAAGGGAATTAGAAGAAAATGAATATGATTTGCTCATCGATTTAACAACAAACGATATTCTGCCGTTGAAATATATTTTATTGTATTCAAATGCCGCATGCAAAGCCGGCACAAATAAATACGATGAAAATTTGTTAGATTTCAAACTTCAGATTCCTCAGGACGAAAATGTTTCAGCAGACACGGAAAAAACCGGCGGAAGAAACAGAAAACATGCAAAGTGAGCTGCTTATTGACGAGCATTACATCTTCCGGAATATTATTTTTTATCTCAAAACCATACAATCTAACGATTAAAATCGTATTTTTGCAGAAATTTATGTCACTACAGACTATTGACTACAGACTATTGACTACCGACTATTGACAAATTATGCTGAACACAAAACTGATAGGAATGGGCGTTGCGCTGATTACGCCGTTTAAAGAGGATGAAACGATCGATTTTGATGCTCTTAAAAAATTAGTGGAGTATCAGATTAAAAACGGGACAGATTATTTAGTGGTGCTGGGTACAACAGCCGAAACACCTACACTGACTGAAGATGAAAAGGAAGATATAAAACGTTTTGTGGTTGAAATAGTAAAAGGACGAATCCCCATTGTGCTCGGAGTTGGAGGAAATAATACCAAAGCAGTAGTGGAAAAACTACAAAAAATTGATTTGAGAGGTATTGATGCTATTCTTTCAGTCACTCCATACTACAACAAACCTTCTCAGGAAGGATTATATCAGCATTATGCCGCCATTGCCAAAGCATCGCCACTCCCGATTATTTTATACAATGTTCCAGGACGAACGGGCGTTAATATGCTCGCGGAAACTACTTTACGATTAGCAAATGAATTTGCGCAAATTTGCGCAGTGAAAGAAGCTTCGGGAAACTTTACTCAAATAGACCAGATTATAAAAAATAAACCGGAAGATTTTATGGTCATTTCCGGCGACGACGGCATTACCTTTCCGCTGATAACATTAGGCGCTGTCGGGGTCATTTCAGTGATTGGCAATGCTTTTCCGCGTGAGTTCAGCCGTATGGTACGCTTAGCTATCGAAGGCGACTACAACAATGCCCGCCAAATTCACTACCGTTTTACCGAATTAATTGAATTGCTTTTTGTGGAAGGAAATCCTGCGGGCGTAAAAAGTATGCTTGCCTTGATGGGAATGATTAAAAACAAGCTACGACTTCCGTTGGTTCCAAACACAATAAAAACTTATGAGAAAATTAGATTTGTACTAAATCAATTATCATAAAAAGAGGCATAATGTTTTAACGATAAAAATCAGCTTATTATGAAAACATATATTTACTTTCTTCTTATCTTATTTATTGGTATTATTGCCACCCTCCCCATCAAAGCCGGCAACGGTGATTATCGATATACAAAAGATTCGTTACAAAAAATCATTGACTCAAAGCAAGGTAAAGAAAAAATAGATGCTTATGGCAATTTAGTTGAATTTCTGTTTTACAACGACAGTAATCCTGAAAATGTAATTAAAGCCATTAAAGAATGCGAACGCGAAGCCATCAGGCAAAAAGACAAAAAAACAGCTGCCAAATGTAGAGGAAACATTATTACAGTGCGCTCAGCACACAATCAATATAAAGAAATACTTAAAAATGCAGATGCCGACCTGAAGTTCATCGCCGAGCAAGGAGAGTGGAACTTATACTTTAAAACTTATTCTGCCATTATTGAAGTTTATTTTTTTGACGGACAAAAGAAAAAAGCGCTCGACGAAGCCTTCAAATGTTACGAAAAAGCCAAACAGATAAACACACCTGTAGTAAAAGCTTACGCATTGTACACCATCGGGCATATATACGCTTGGAGCGAACGCGAAAAAGAAGCTATGGACTATCTGGAACAAGGGCTCCGAGAAGCCGAAAAAAACAAGGACGCTTATAATATAAAACAAACAATCTATACGGAGTTAGCACAAATTTATTCCAACAAAGATCAGACAGATAAGCTGCGCACTATGCTGAACACATGGGAAACAGAACTAAAAAAACAGGAAGCGGAAGGAAACTCGGATAAAAATAGCCGGTTAAACTTTTATTACGGTTCGGCACGCTATTATTTGGCTATAAAGGATTATGATAAAATGGAGTATTATTGCAAGCTGACCGAGCAGACAACCAATATCCCCGATAGATTAAGCTCCCTCATCTACTTGAGAAAAGAAGCCTCCATTGCCAAAGGAGATTATAAGCAGGCAATGCAGTATGTGCGGCAGATGAAGACAGAAGCCACCCAGACCAACAATGTATACGACCGTTACCTCGCCACCCGTGAAGAAGCCCGCGTACTTATTTACGAAGGGAAAGCAGATGAAAGTATGACGATATTAGATGATGCTTTTGATTTGAGGGATTCTATTTTTCAGAGCGAATCACATACGCAACTTAACGAATTGCGCATACAGTATGAGGTAGATAAGTTGACTGCCGAAAAAGAAATTAACCGTCAGCGATGGATTATCGCGGTAACAACAAGCACTTTGCTCTTAATTTTATTAATTATATACATTGCCTATTCCCGCCGCCTGAGCCGAAAAAACAAATCACTTTTTGAGCAAGTACAACAACTTACGCAAAAAGAAAAAGCCGTAGAACAATGCTTACTTACTCGCCCTGAAGAGAGTTTAAGCAAGGAGATGCGGCTGTTTCAGCGTTTGAGCAAAGACATAAAAGCAGAAAAACTATTTACCGACCCCGATTTAAATCGCAAAAAGTTAGCCGATCATATCGGTTCCAATGAAAGCTATCTTGCCGATGCCATCAAACAGGCCACAGGCGAAACTTTTTCGGTGTATATTTCAAACCTAAGGTTGCAATATGCCATAGAACTATTGGACAATAATCCCGATATAACATTGGAGGCAATCGCTGTTGATTCCGGACACGGCTCTTATTCGCCATTTTACCGGGCATTTACAAAAAAATACGGTATCACCCCTTCTGAATACAGAAGATTATCCTCAGCCACCAAAAGAAAATAAAGAATTTTATAGACTAAATAAGTCCTTTATAGATGTTTATTTATCTTCACGGGAGCGCAGCTTAAAAGCTGTGCTCCCGTTCTATTTTGGAGTAGTTTAAATATTTTGCCGTAATTTCGGAATCGACAAACAAATTTTCGGAATCAACAAGCTTCACAATCGTGCCTGTCTTATTTTTGTACAGCAAATTATGAAAGTTACAGAGAAATATCAAATCGAAAAAAATGTATTACATCTACATTCTACAATACGGCAAAGAAATGAAATACACAATAGGATACACTGCAGATTTAGTCAGCCTAACAAAACAGCTAAACAATATGTGGAAAATTATATACGTACGTTGTTATCAAAACTTAATTGACGCTCTGGGACATAAATTATTTTTGGAGCAAATATCCAAATCATCACTCCGCCGGATTATAAGTAGTAAAAAATAAACAAAGCATTTAAATTTAGTTTTTAATAATAGAGTTTATATAAGTTAGATATTTAACCACATAGTGACACAATAGAATTTATTCTTAGAACTGTTGAAAAGAAGAACACATAGTTGTAAATGTTTAAAAATATTTACTCTCAAACTTAACAAATCGCTAAATTCAATCAAACTACGTGAAATAACAAGTTATTTCACAACTATGTGTTCTTTCTTTATATATATATCTAATCTAGTGAAAAACTATTGTGCAACTATGTGTTTATGTAACTTATATAATGGTTAATTATAGCGTTAATTGTTTTCTACTACTTATGTGGTCGAAATGCGGTAAAAATGAAATTAAAATTGACTTAAACGGTGAAAAGTCATTGGTTTAAATCCCGACAAGTCGGGCTTTAAACCTCGACTAATCGGGTGAAGACAGCCCGACAAGTCGGAGTGATGACAGCCGACTTGTCGGGCATCGCTACCCCGACAAGTCGGACAAAAAGAGACGATGAGCCGCGTAAAACGGACAATGCTCGCAAGTCTGGTGTTAAAGTTAAAGCGGATAATCGTTTTAAAAAATAATAATTAAACAACTAAGTAATTAGAAACAATGAATGATATATTTAATGATTATCCGTAAAACGACCTAAAAATTAATTGCCACGCCTTTTAAGGCGTGGAACCAATATCCGGAATGAAAATGACTTTAGTCAAAATATAAGTAGTAGAAAATAATTATTGTAATGTTTTTTCGAGGCTGTTTTTGAGCAGATTTTTTGGGATTTTGTCCGAAGATTTAGCGGGCTAAATCAAGGATAAAAGCGTAAAAAGATGCTAAAAAGAGACCGAAAGAACAAACAAAGCATTTAGATTTAGTTTTTAATAATTATAGCGTTAATTGTTTTTTACTACTTATGATTATTTCTATAGATTATAGGATAAATTTGGGCTAAAGCCCACAAATTACCATTTTGTAATCCACGCCTTAAAAGGCGTGGCAACTGAAGAAATATACTATGTCGCTTTGCGGATAACCATTAAAACTATTAATCAAAAACAAATATGAGAACAAAACATTTACTTACACGTCTATCGACATTCGTATTAATCGTCTGGACAAGCATCGGCCTGCATGCGGCGACAGGAAGCCTGACTATTGGCGGCACTTCCGTAGCCGACATCACAGCCGATGCTTCCGGAACGGGGTGGGCCTGGACGGCTGCAACCAATAGACTCGCCTTGACTTCTGCTTACACGGGCGAAGCTGTTTCAATTGATTGTGTTTATTCGGATACAATTAAATTAAACTATAATGGGAATGTTTCCATCACTTCTGCTGTGACTGATGCCTTGTCTTGCAATGGCTCGCTGGTGATAAACGGCAGCGGCGGAAAGTTGAACTGTGCCTATACAGGAAGCGATTATTATGCGGGGATATATGTCGGTCGGAAATTGGCTGTTTACAGCGGGGATATAAATGCCACCATTTCCGGATTGAGCCAGACTACTACAAGCGATGATGGGAAAACGAGCGTCTCAATATATGCTGCGGCTATCGTGACCGGGTACTATGAGATTGGAGGGAGTGCCAATGTGTCGGCTATAGGGAACGGAAGCCATACCTTTGGCCTGTACTGCTGGTCGTATATGAATGTTCCCTCCATTTCCACCACAGGCACAGTAACCTGCTCTGCCACCGGCGTAGGATACCCCATATATGTTCCGAATCAAATGTCATTACTGATTTCGGGCGGAACCATCAACCTGTCGAATGCAGACAATCCCGGAAATATGATTTACATGAACAAGTATTACTCCCGCTTCACCATGACGGGTGGAGTGCTCACCTACAATGGTGGTACTCCTCCAACGCTCACCTCTTCCTCTCCTTTGTCCGGAACATACAATTCTACTATAACACTTTCCGGAACGCATCTTTCCGGTGTGAAAAACGTCTGCGTCAACGGGAAAAATACATCTTCATTCACCGTGAACGGCAATAATTCCATTTCGTTTATCATGCCATCGGGTGAGGCGGGCACAGCCTCTATAATGATTGAGACCACCGGCGGAGCCATCTCTTTGAAGGATGCGTTCACTTTTACAAGCACATCCTATCGGGTATTTCTTCTTACAGGCAATGATTTGGTTAACATAAATTTAGGTTTTATCGATACAGAAGCAAACACCCCCATTGCACAACCGGCAGACCCGCAGAAGTTTGAACGTTATGGATATTCTTACGTGTTCGATGGTGGATGGTACAAAGACTCTAATTGTACCCAGCCTTGGGATTTTGCCAATAATACAATTACGAAAGACTATACATTTTTGTATGCCAAATATATTCAGGACAATAGCTCCTCTGTGGAAAATGCGGTGTTATCTTCCCTGTCTGTCGTGTCTGAGGGTGACGGATTTTCGGTGCGTGGCATTGGCAGCGAGGCACAATTGAAACTCTATGACCTGAACGGACGCTTACTGTTGTCCCGAACAGTTGCCAACGGCGAACATGTGTCGATGGCTACTTGTGCAAAGGGCATCTATGTGTTGCACTTGACCATAAACGGACAAACGGTGGTGAAGAAATTCATCTATTGAGAAATAGATTTATGGTAAAAACGATACGCACCGTGTCCATAGAGATGCGGTGCTTGTTCAACAGAAAGAAACAAAAATTTTCACCAATAATTTATTAATAAACTATTAATCAAAAAATAAGTATGAGAACTAAACAATTACTCTTAACAACATTTTTCCTACTGGTAACAGTATGTTTATGGGCAGAGGATACAGCCCCTTTGCATTACGATATGAATTTTGTGGGACGTGGAGAAAAAGCCACTACGGTTACAGTTCAGTCGGTAACGATTGAAAACCTCAGCCAAGGCACTTCATTGGAGCTAAACGGCTCCGATATTCTGCGCCTTACCAATATCCCTACCGGTATCGACGATACCGAATACATTGTTACTGAGAAACCCGGTATCTATCCTAATCCTTCATTTGGTGCTACTACACTTACATTTGCTTCCAAAATTTCCGGTAATGTGAATATAAAAGTAACCGATCTTTTGGGGAAAACAATTATTTCAAATTCATTTAATATTGCCGCAGGAAAGCACTCAGCCTTACTTCCGGCTCTCAAAAACGGAATGTATATAGTATCGGTAAGCGGTGGCGGTATCAGCGAAAGTCTTAAATTGAATGCAATCAGTGCTTTCAATTCGGATGCAGCTATCCAAATTACAGATAATGAATCGGCAAAACTTTCGACAGCCACAATACAAAAGCACAAAGCTCCTGTGTCGGCTAATGTAATAGAAATGTATTTTAAAGCCGGAGACCTGCTCCGCTTTACCGGCAAAAGCGGCGACATGACCACCATCGTGATGAACCAGCCCACGCTGAGTCACTCCATTACCTTCGATTTTTACGAATGTAAAGACGCTTCGGGACGGAATTATCCCATTGTAAATGTGGGCGGATTGCTGTGGATGGCGGAAGACTTAGGTATGGTAGCGTCGAAAGTAGGGCTTACTACGAGCCAATCGGCTTGGGCGGGCTATCCTGCCGGCAGTGCAAAAGCTGCTTATTACCAATTTGATGCCTCCAATGCCTCGTTGGGAGCATATTACAACCACAGCGGCGCCAAAGCTGCCTTGCCCGTGGGATGGAACCTGCCTACTGCCGGGGAAGTAGATTACGTGCTGGGGAAACTCGGTGGTTACAACCGGGCTGCCAATTTGCTGAAAAGCAGGAACGAAGCCGACTGGATAATGCCGTCGCTGGCTGATAAGGACAGTATCTCGTTCCAAGCGATAGCTTATGGCGGATTAAGACCTGCCGGAGACTTCTACGGTATGGGAGTAGGAGCGCGTTATTGGACAAGAAGTACCCAAAATAATATTCCCATCTATTGGGGAATAGGAATTGAAGGAATGGTTTTTAGTGCGACCAATACGGCTGGCGCGGAATATGGGCTTCGTGTACGCGCTTGCCGTCCGGCACCGAGTGCTTACGCCGATATTGCCACCCGATTTAAAACGGGCAGTAGCGGTGCTCCGATGAAAACTCCGCAAGCCTCCACCTTGTTTGAGAGCGGACCCTTGGGCGGACGTTATAATGTAAGTTCCGAAAAGAAAAAGATATTTGCCGATTACAGCAGTTTCCGCGAAGCGGACAATAACGGCAACTTGTTTACCGACGGAAAAAAACAGTTTTACCGTTACGACTATAAAAACGGCACTTATACCAAAACAAAAATGCCGGCCAGCGGATTGAGTGTAAGCGACAGGCTCAAAAAAGCAACCGCCGTGCAAAACAGCAATGCCCGCGAGAATTTGGCTGTTGCCGTTTGGAACCGTCCGATGGGCATTTACATAGGCAATGCCACCGATAAAATTAATGGAACTGGAACTGTTTCCATCGTTTTCTACAACGACAGCACATTGGGCTATTCCCGCGGCGACAGTATAACTCTGCCCGATAATTTCACAATGAGCGATTGCAGCCACAACGATTGGGGAGGCAACCATCACCAATGGCACGCATGGTTTTACGGGCAGAAATATTGCTTCTGTTTACGAAGATTATATGAGCCGTTTCCAGATTCTTGCTGCCGATTTTGACCAGGACGGCATAGACGAACTCGTGGTGACGGTTGACCGGAAAGCGATTGTTTATAAAAAAAGTTCAAGCGGGGCTAACTATTCAAAACTGTACGAAAGGACATTTTCCACCAAAGAGACAAAGCCCTATGACAGTGATGTTGCCCACAACTTTTATGGAAATGTCCGCCTGGCGGTGGGCGATGTAGATGGCGATAAAACACCCGACATAGCAGCCATTTACGAGGCTCCCGGTGCAGACACCGATCCGAGTAAAGCGGCTTATTTGTGGAATATTGAAGTGTATCCGGGCGGTAATTTGACTTTGGCTGCCTCCTACAATAAATCTTTTGTACACACCAATGGAGGAGGCTATGCCGATGGAAGCGCAAGCGGACGGGCTTATCAGACTTTTGAAGACATTAAAATAGGGAATGTGGCAGGCCACGCCGTCAATACCATTGTGGCAATGGCTGCCCAACCCGGCAATTCTCCTACCGTTTCCTTGTTTGAATACAATACTGCTGAATCGGGAAAATTGAGAAACATTGCCACTTATAATAGCGGAACACGCGAATCATTTGACACTGACGGCGGGGGAAATACTCCCGGAGTGAATAATTTCAATTTTAACGTCACCTTGTGCAATTTTGATGGCACTGGCTCTCAATCCGATATTGTGGCAGGCTTAGACTTCCTGAAATTTACAGAAGACGGAACGAGTGCAGGCACGGGAACATTGAGCAAGAAAACAAGTAATAGCCTTTCGCCTGTTCATTGGTTTGTACACAACGATCTGATTGCGGCCGGTAATTTCGATGGCAACAACCAAGGTAAAGAACAGTTGAGCGTGCTGCATACCGTTCTTAAAGCAAGTTGGGGAGGCAGCCGATATACTTGGAAACAAATTTCACACGATATCATCAGCGTTTCCGGAACCACATACAATAAAACAAGCGAAATAGAAGGTTCGGAAGATAATGTGCCGCATTGCATGAATATGGATATAAGTGGCAGCGGTAGCGGTAGCAATTATGCAATGACGGGAGTTGCAGCCGAATACAATAATATACCTGTAATGGCAGTAGCACGTAGCGCCGAAGCTGCAAAAACGCTGAAATATAAGAACCACGATATAACGATGAGCGAACCGCGTATCTATGCCCTGCTGGCTGCGCCGCCTTTCTATGCCTACAAACCCGATGGAACACCATACGAATACGGCAATTTTGCTTCGATGGGTACTTCGTGGGGAAAATCGGAAGTGTCGGGGAGTGCCACCTCCAACTCCAGCAGCAACAAGGTATCTGTCATTTTTGGTTATGAAAATGAATTTAATGTGCCTATCTTCGGTACAAAAGTGGGGGGGATAGATTTTACTACCAAGCTTGAATTTGAGTGGACAAACTCTACCGAGAAAGAATATACCACCACTAAAAGTATTGAATTCACAGCACCGCAGAATGATGCAGTAATCCTGACGGCAAGTTTCTTCGATAATTATACGTATGAAATTACCGGCTCCGGCAACGCGGATGAAATCGGTTCAACTATTTCTGTTTCCATCCCTTCCGAAACGCGTACGATGGGAATGGATCTAAACGATTACGAACGTCTGGCTGCCGATAACACCGAAATTCCCAACTTGCGTAAACTATTCAAGCACACCGTAGGGTATCCATTCACATATCCTAACAGCAAAACTCAGATTGTAAGCAATGTAGCTAACAGCACCATACTTTGGGCGGCGTCCTTTGGAGGTAGCGAATTTGTGAGCGTAGGCAGCGGCACAGACGTGAACCGCAGCATAACACTTGATGAAACAACTACACAAACCGCAGGATTTAACTTCAATCTGGATATGGAATTGGTAGGCACTTTGGCAGGTGTAAAATTGGGAGCCGGCTACGGGCACGGAGAATCCAACGAATCGTCACACATCGAAGGAAAAGGGCATAGTATTTCAGGGCATGTTTCCGGGTTAAAAAGCATCGGTGACAGTGGCTTGAAAGATTATCGATGGACAGTGTGCTGGTACAAATATAAGGTAGGCAATCAAACTTTTCCCGTAGTGAATTATGTGGTGAAGGAATAACGGCTGTTTTTCATTGTTTTTGATTGTGCTTCAACTTTAATAATTGCTTAGAATGGCAGGAAGGTATCGTTTTTCGATGCTTTCCTGTCTTCTTTTTATCAAGAAAAAGATAAGATTTTTTTAGTAACGTGAGTTTTGGATAAGAAAAAATATAAAAAAACTATCTATATGATGTATTAAACAGTCAATTCCCCTAAATCCCCTTTCTCCAAAGGGGACTTTAGGATGTGAGATTTTTGAAATATAGCTCTTTCATTGCAGAAATGCGTTATTCCCCCTTAAAAAAGGGGGCTAAGGGGATTGAAATATCAAAATTTTCTTATCCGAAACTCACGTTAGTACACTGATAATTACAAGAAAAATATACTTGCTCCCACAATACTGATAACCGCGCCAATGATTTGCTGTAGTTTTATTTTTTCCTTAAACATAATGGCCGATGGCACAATAATAAAAATTGGTACCAATGCCATCAATGCCGATGAAATACCCGTTTTGGTATGTTGAATGGAGAACAGCGCCAAAGCCACTCCGACAAAAGGACCAAAAATGGCGCCTACGGTGATATTTGCAATACCTGATTTATCTCTTACGGCTTTGTGTACGTTATTCCATTTGCCTAAAACAGTCATAAAAATGGCAAAGCACACAAAACCAAATATGGCGCGAATCTGAGTTGCACTTACGGGGTCGTATCCACCCAACCCTTTTTTGCTTAGAATTAAGCCTATCGCCTGCCCCATTGCACCACCAAATGCCAATAAAAATCCTTTCAACGGAATATTTAATTTCATTTTTCGGTTTGAAATGGCAATAGCGATACCCGCAACGCTTACCACAATCCCCAAAATACTTTTAAACTGAAGAATTTCATCTAAAAAAAACCAACCAATTATGGCAGTTATCATAGGAGCCAAGCTCATAATCAATGCCGCAGTGCGTGAGCCAATAACAATGTACGATTGAAACAGAAGCAAATCACCGATAAAGAAACCGACTATTCCCGACACTCCGAGCCAAAACCATTGATGCCAATTAGCATCAGCAGGAAAAAAGTATCCTCGCATAAAATACGAAGTAATTCCTAAAAAAAATATCGCTAAAAACAGACGAATAATATTCACCGACAGCGAACCTACCCGGTGTCCCGCCTTTTCAAAAAAAAGGGCACTAAAAGTCCAGCATACGGCAACAAGAAGAGCCGCTAATTCTCCAATGTGTGATTGTATATACAAAATAGTAAAGTCGGAAATTAGAAATTTGCCTAACAAAATTGGAACAAAAGTAGACGAAAATTATTGACGTGTAAAATTAGTACTTTTTTTCGGCAATTATACAAGATTTGCAATCCCTGTCAAAATTGCAGAAAATATCTGCCACAAAAAACCAATAAAGAATCAAATTCTATTTGGCATTGTTTTTGTTAGTTGTTTGCACAACAATAAGCACGACAATATATGAATGCATCTATCGAACTTGAAGAATTATTTTTGGTATTGACCGGTAAAATCAGCTCTGCAATCAACAGATCCGTTCTGCGCGGATTTGCCGAATGCAATATTGATATTACCACCGAACAATGGGCGGTGATGGTTTGTTTATGGAAAGAAGACAAGGTGACACAGCAAAAATTGTGTGATTTAACTTCTAAAGATAAACCCAGTATCACTCGTTTGATTGACAATCTCGAAAAAAGAAATTTGGTTACCCGTGTTTCAGATGCTAAAGACAGGCGTATCAACCTGATACATTTGACCTCAAAAGGGGAACGACTTCAAAATAAAGCGATGGAAAGCATTCAAAAAATCGCAGAAAGAGCATTGAATGGAATTGAAGATATAGAGCTAAGTGTCAGTAAAAATGTATTAAAAAAAATTATCGAGAATCTTCAATGATTTTTTACTCAAATAGTTGTTTCGTTAACCATTGTATAGCTAATTAAATATCGGCAATAAAATTTGGAACGAATAAGCAAGCAATTATAATCGACGACAGATGATTTATTTGAAAGCAAAAGATCGCTCTTGATACAGCAGAAAATAACGAAAAATAAAAATAAGACGGAACAAGCACAACAAATACTCCCGATTGAGCTCGGAAAATGGGCAAACAGCAGTTTATGTGCGAGTATATTCTATAAGACAATTAAAAAAAATAATTATAAACACATGAAAAGAAAAATTTTGCTTTTACTATGGATATCAGGCGTTGTTTGTGTAGGAGCACAAAACACTTTATCGCTTGATGATTGCCGCGAAAATGGCATTGGAGTACAACAAGAATCTGAAAATCTCACAAGAATCGCTTAACGCGGCGAAAGAACTTAAGAAATCGGCTTTTACGCAATTGTTGCCGAATTTTTCTGCAAACGCCGCTTACACGTGGAATCAAAGAAACATTTCACTGCTGAGCGAAGACGCTTTGTTACCGGTGGGTGTAAAAAACGTTGACGGTTCGTTTGGTACGGGGATTTCGTCCACATCTGTACCTACAATAAACCCCGACGGAACGCTGAGTTTTAAAGATGCCTCCATTTCCAATAAATTTACGGTGGTGAATGGTTCGCCGGTACCGCTTGATGCCGGTGGCAAACCGTTTGACCCAACAAAGAATCCGGAAAAACTACTGTGGAAAAACTATGCCATCCTTCCTAAAGAATCGATGGAATTTGATGTGCAAAATCTTTTTGTAGGAACAATTACGATGTTTCAACCCATTTTCACCGGAGGAAAATTATTGGAATTAAACAAATTAGCCAAATATAACGAAAACTTAGCCGTCGCTCAACAAAAAGGCAAAGCCATCGATATTTTGGTGGAAGTTGACGAAGCATATTGGCGTGTAGTATCACTTCAGAATAAGTTAAAATTGGCGCGCGAATACCGGGATATGTTGGCAAAAGTAAGTTCAAACGTAAATGAGATGGTGCAGGAAGGAGTGGCAACCAAAGCGGATGAACTCAAAGTGAAAGTAAAGCTCAACGAAGCGGAAGTCTCGGTAACAAGGGCAGACAACGGTTTAAGTTTATCAAAAATGGCTTTGAATCAGTTGTGCGGTTTACCACTTGAAAACGACATTCATCTGCAAGACGAGAACCTAATCGGTATCGCGACTGATGCCACGCTTGTTTCGCCCGACAAAGTCTTGGATCAACGCCCCGAAATAATGATGCTGACACAGTTGCAAAACATAGCCAAATCCAACGAAAGAATTATGTTTTCACGTTTTTTGCCAAACATCGGATTAACAGCTAATTACATTATATCAAATCCGAATGTTTACAACGGTTACGAAAAGAAATTCGGAGGAATGTTTAACATTGGCGTGGCAGCTACTATCCCACTCTTCCACTTTGGAGACAGAATACATACGCTCAATGCCTCCAAAGCACAAAGCCGTATTGCCGAACTTGAGCTGGAAGAAGCCAAAGAAAAAATGACGCTTCAAATCAACCAATCAACTTATAAAGTACTGGAAAGCATCAAAAAAGAACAAGCTACCAGTAAAAATATTGAGCAGGCAGAAGAAAATCTGCGCTTGGCAAACGAAGGTTTTAATGAAGGAGTGATTACATCGACCGACATTCTCGGGGCGCAAACGGCTTGGCTTTCGGCAAAATCGGACGACATCGACGCAAAAATTGACGTAATGCTGAATCAATTATATTTAAAACGCGCGTCGGGAACCATTGAAGTACCTATTGCGAAATAAGATAACATTAAAAAAGATTGAGAAAGAGATAACAAAAAGCGAAGAAATAAAAATAACGATATAAAATTTTAGAAAAATGAAAGAACAAAACAAAGATTTACGATTGGGATTAATAGGTTTAGTCATCGTATTAATATTGGTATTTATTATCGGATTGGTTATTTACAAGCCCGAACCTGAAATTATTCAGGGCGAAGCCGAAGCCTCGGTATTGCGTGTTTCGGGAAAAGTGCCGGCTCGTATAGCTCGTTTTACGGCACAAGAAGGTGATATGGTACAAGCAGGCGACACATTGGTATTTCTTGACAGCCCCGAACTATCGGCTAAAATGGAACAGGCTACTGCCGCTGAACTGGCAGCTTCCGCTCAAAGTCAGAAGGCACAAAAAGGAGCACGCAAAGAATTGATTCAAGGCGCTTATGAGATGTGGCAAAAAGCAAAAGTAGGCGAAGACATTGCTAAAAAATCTTTTGATCGTGTACAAAATTTATTTAACAAAGGGGTAATTCCGGCTCAAAAAAGAGACGAAGCCGAAGCGCAATACAACGCAGCTGTGGCAACAACACGGGCTGCCAAATCGCAATATGATATGGCTATGAACGGCGCTGAAGCCGAAGACAAATTGGCTGCAAACGCACTCGTAATGAGAGCCAAAGGTGCTGTGGACGAAGTGAAATCATACTTAAAAGAAATCACCCTCACGGCTCCCATCAGCGGACAAATCGAAGAAATATATCCGGAACGGGGCGAGTTGGTTGGTACAGGCGCCCCCATTATGAGCATTATCGACTTAAACGATATATGGTTCACATTTAACGTACGGGAAGATTTACTCGGTTCGATGAAAGAAGGCACCGTTGTGAAAGTAAAAATACCGGCGCTCGAAAACAAAGTGGTTGAAGCTAAAATATTTAATATGAAAGCACTTGCTTCGTACGCTACGTGGCGTTCAACAAAAACCAGCGGACAAATTGACGTAAAAACATTTGAAGTAAAAGCCCGCCCGATGAACAAAGTTGAAAACCTGCTTCCGGGTATGACGAGTGTGGTGGTTAAATAATTTTAATCGTTTGGAGGCTTGTGGGTTTGAATGTCTGTGTGGGGTAAGATTTTGAATTTAATCATTTAAGAACTAACAATAATATGTTTTATAAAAATTTATATCAATTATTTCAACAAACGCTGAGAAGGGAGTTGTTGCGGATGGTTTCGCGTCCTATCTACTTGGTCGGCACCTTTGGAGTGATGATATTTTGCTTCGTTTTTTTCACTACGTTGCTTAAAGAGGGAATGCCGAATAAGATGCCGATTGCTACGGTAGATTTGGATCAATCGTGGGTATCTCGCGCATTGATAAAAAATCTTGATGCCACACAGCAGGCTAAAGTGGCTATGCATCTCGGAAGCTACACCGAAGCGAGGCGAGAGATGCAAAAAGGGAATATCTACGGCTTTTTAGTCATTAAAAATAACCTTGAGGCAGATGCCATTGCCGGCAGAAGACCTACAATCACCTTTTATATAAACGACGGCTATTTGGTTGCCGGTTCATTGGTGATGAAGGACATCACCTACCTGAGCGAACTCGGTTCCGGCGCGCTAAATCAGGCTGTTTTAAGAAAAAAAGGGATGCCCGAAGAGCAAATAATGTCGGAGATTCAGCCCAAGTGCCATCGATACGCATTTACTTGGCAATCCGTGGACAAACTACGGGGTGTATTTAACCAACTTACTTCTCCCGGGGGTGATGCAACTGATGATAATAATGATGACTATTTTTGTCATAAGAGAGTCGAATTAAAGGAAAAAACTTCGCACGTATGGCTCGAAAATGCCGGCAATAATATGTTTGTGGCACTCACAGGAAAACTGTTACCGTATACTTTTATTTTTACATTATTGGCACTATTTTCCAATGTGTTGCTGTACCGGTATCTCCATTTTCCACTCAACACAAGTATCGGATGGATGTTTTTGGCATCGTTCCTTTTTGTGCTGGCATATCAGGCAATCGGCGTATTTATCATCGGGCTGGTACCCGTATTGCGCGATGGAGTCGCTATCGCCGCTTTTTACGGATTATTGGGCTTTACATTTGCCGGATTCACATTCCCTATTGAGCAGATGGTAAGTAATATTCAGATATTCAGTTATTTGTTTCCGATAAGGTATTATTTTGAAGTATACGCGAGTCAAGCACTGCTGGGCGCACCGGTACATTATGTAGCGGCATATTTTATAGCGTTACTAACGTTTCTTGCCTTGCCTTTTTTAGTATTTATGCGATTAAAGAAAGCAGCCGTCACTCAAAAGTATCCGGCACATTAGCTTTCTCGGTAACGAAGTATATTTTATCGTATTCAGAATTTATTTAATTATGAGCAATTCAACTAAACGAAAATATTTTTCTCCGTTTTGTATCCAATTTACGGGCTACAATGCATATTTTCGCAAAGGAGTTTAAAGGTCTTTTCAGGGATCGTGGCGTGATGATTATCATCGTATTCGCACCCATCGTTTATCCGCTGTTGTATCCTTACCTTTATAAGAACGAAACCATTGTAAATGTTCCTATCGCTGTGGTGGATCACTCCAACACCACCCGTTCTGCGGAATTTATTGCGGGATTAGACGCTACAATGGACTTAAAAGTAGTAGCAAAACCGGATAACTTCAGAACAAGCCGGGCAGAAATATATCAGGGAAATATACACGGAATCATTTATATTCCGGAAGATTTCAACAAAAAAATTACCAATCGGCAGCAGGCTTTTATCAGTATGTACAGTGATATGAGCAGTTTTCTGTATTATCGCGCAATGGTGCTGGGAGTTAATTACGTTACGCTTGATATGGGCGAAAAGGTCAAGATTCAACGATTAAACGACCTCGGAATCTCGGGGCACGCTGCCGAAGTATCTGCAAAACCGATGCTCAACGAAGGCACCATTCTCTTTAATCCGGGGATGGGTTTTACCAGTTTTTTACTTACCGCCGTACTCATAATTATGTTGCACCAAACACTGGTGTTCGGCATAGGAATGGCAGCCGGCGCCGAACGTGAAGATAATCCGAACCACGAGTTAATCACATCTACCACCTCGCGTGGAGGGTTGTTTAGGGTTATTTTGGGACGGGCACTCTCCTACTTTACGCTGTATTTGTTTTGGTCGGCATTTATGTTGCTGGTGGTGCCACGTATCTTTAACCTGCCGCATATCGGCGATTTTCACACGATACTCTCGTTTGTAGTGCCGTTTTTGCTGGCAACTATCTTTTTTTCGATGACCTTATCGGTGTTTAATATGGAACGGGAAACGCAAATGATATTGTTCGTCTTTTTTTCGCTGATATTGCTTTTTCTGAGCGGTATTTCGTGGCCTCAATCCAATATGAGTGGATTTTGGAGGGTGTTCAGTTATTTATTTCCATCCACATTCGGCGTACAGGGATTTATAAAATCGAATACGATGGGAGCCACTCCGGCCGAAATACGTTTTGAAACCGCCGGACTTTGGATTCAAACATTGGTGTATTTTATTACCACCACCGTCTTGTACTACCGTGGAATAAAACGCAACGGTAAAACACAACTATCCGCGACATAGCACTTTCTTCACTTCGATATATCCGCACCAAACCCTTTGGACTAAAGTTTGTCCGGAGGGTTTGGTTTTTGTGGGAGTATAAATGGAAGTCATCTTGACTTTTCTTGATTTATTGCGTGTCGTTCCTACGTCACTTTTTATGGGTAGATAATCATTCTGTTGTTAATATGTCGTACCTAATAGTCTTCAGAAATCTTAACAAAGAATATACATCATTGGTTTTAAGCACCGTCGGTGTAACATCTATTGATTATTATTGCTGTAAATTAAAAGTAAGGACAACTTCGTTATCTAAGAGATACGTTTTTTTAACCGGACAACAGTGATTTAAAATTATAGTGACAGACTTTAGTCATCACATATCGTGCAAGCTAAAGCCTGTCTCTTTTATCTTTTTACTATAAAATTACCGTTTATATTTTTTTCATTCCTTTGTTTTTGCCATCGGCTTTCTTTATACTGATAGCCACTCCGCCACCGGGAGCCAATTTTTGTTTCAAAATAGTTTTGTTCGTAACAACTACTTTTCTAATGTTATACGCCATCGGATTATTTTTCCAGTCTGCGGTCGGCGCATCTTCGTAAATAGTAGCAATGTATTGCGTTTTCGGTTCTAAATACTCAAATGTAATATTAGCTACTCTCGAATTTTCATCGGTAATGGCACCAACAAACCAGTCCCTGGGTATCTTTGGCTTTACGAGCTACCGTGATATAATCGCCCGGTTCCGCTTCGAGATATTTAGAATCATCCCAATCTACCGCTACGTCTTTGATAAACTGGAAGGCATCCATCCTTTTTTCGTAATTTTCAATTAAATCGGCAGCCATCTGAAGCGGACTGTACATTGTAAGGTAAAGCGCTAATTGTTTTGTAAGGGTGGTATGCACCTGACAGGTATTGCCTTTTTGGTAATAGTCCATTTTAATTTCAAAAACGCCCGGAGTATAATCCATCGGACCGCCGAGCAAACGGGTAAAAGGAAGAATCGTTTCGTGTTCGGGTGGATTTCCCACACTCCAAGCGTTAAATTCGTTTCCGCGAGCAGCTTCACAAGCCATAAGATTCGGATAAGTGCGGCATTGTCCGGTAGGGCGTACGGGTTCATGCTGATCAAGCATAATCCGGTTTTTAGCCATTTTTTCAATCACACGCTGGTAATGATTCACCATCCATTGTCCGTCGTGTTTCTCTCCACGTGGTATAATCCAACCCACGTATCCTGTTTTTACGGCATCGTAACCGTTTTCTTTCATAAATCCGATGGCTTTGTCAATATGGCGTTCGTAATTAGTGACAGAGGCTGATGTTTCGTGGTGCATTATGAGTTTCACCCCTTTTTCTTCGGCGTATCTTTTGAGCCCTTTCACATCAAAATCGGGATAAGGCGTTACAAAATCAAAGACTTCTTCTTTCCAGTTGCCTGCCCAATCTTCCCATCCTACGTTCCAACCTTCGACCAACACCCCTGCTATTCCGTTAGCGGCTGCGAAATCAATGTATTTTTTTACGTTTTCGGTCGTTGCTCCATGTCTTCCATTGGGTTTAAGCGCATTCCAGTCGGTATCTTTCAGTTTGATATTCGGTACATCGGCATAGTTCCACGTCCAATGATCAGGTACGTGCATTCCCCACCATATCCCTATAAACTTTTGCGGTTTGATAAAGTCGGTATCTTCAATCTTACAAGGTTCGTTTAAGTTCAAAATCATTTTGGAAGCCAAAATATCCGTTGCTTTATCACTCACAATTATTGTACGCCACGGTGTGTATTGGGGTGTTTGCATATACGCTTTTGTACCGTAAGCATCAGGAACAAGCGACGAGGTCATCACCATGTTTTGCTGATCAATCAATAAATTCATCGCGGGATAATCTAATAACGCCGCTTCAAAAATACTGATATACAAACCATCGGACGATTTCATTAATGTGGGAGTTTGTACGGCATTCTTAGCAAAGTATCCGTGAGTACCTATTCCGTTTCCATCTGCTTTTGAAGCGTCAACTCCGGAGATATTGGTGGTAGAATAATAGTATTCGTTGGTATCGTAGTCGCCCGGAATCCAAAAGATTTTATGATCGCCGGTGAGCGCAAATTCAGTCCGTTCGTCAGCTACTTTGAAATAGGAGAGATTGGGCTGTTTATCAAATTCGTAACGAAAACCAAGACCGTCGTCAAACAAACGGAAGCGGATTTTCATTATTCTGTTCTCTTTCGGTTGCTCCAATTCCACCAATAGTTCGTTGTAATGATTTCTTATTTCCTTTACTTCGCCCCACACCGGTTTCCAAGTTTCATCAGCGGTGGATAGAGCCGAGTTTTTCACTACAAATCCGTCCAATAAACCGGATGAGTCTTTTAGCTCAAAACCTAACAAAGAGGGCTTAATCACCGCTTTGTCGTTGAATTGGAGCGAATATAGCGGTTCCCCTTTGTTGTTCAACCAAAACTTCATTGACAATTGCCGGCTTGGCGAAGTTAAATCCAAGGGAAAAACGAGACACGAGATACATAGCATACAGCTACTCAAAAAAAACTTTTTCATTAGTACAAAATTATGATTTAAAAAATATATTAGTAAAATTAACCAAACTATTTCAATATCAGGCTATTTATCCCGATTTTTATCTACTTAATTTTTTCAAACGTTTGAAATACCGGATAGTTATCTTATCATCCTCTGAATGAATAATGAATAAGATAAAACTACACCACTTCCCTACGTATGAAAAGTGGTGTGGTCGCATCTTAGTTGTATCCTGTGTTTTGGTCTAAATTCGGATTCGCGTCAATTTGTTCTTTGGGAATAGGGAAGAGACTTCTGAACGATTCACTCACCCACGGTCTAAAAGATGGTTGGGGCGTCAAATTTTCCGAATCGTATCAAGTCGTTACGTCGCCATCCTTCCATAAATAATTCTCTCCCGCGTTCATCCAACAAATTATCGGCAGTGAGCGATTCAAATTTTTCGACTCCGGCTCTCGTTCTGAATAAGTTAACCAAATCCAACGCTTCCTTGCTACTATTATCTTTTCTCCATAGTACTTCCGCTTTTATCAATACAATATCCGAATACCTGAACATAAAGAAATCATTGTTCATCTGTCCCGAACCTCCTATTTCTATCTCCCACTTCCCGATTCTAGCGCCCGATTGTCTGGCGGTGCTGTACAGTGAAATAAATGTAGGAGTAAAAATAATTTGAGGTCCGTCAGGGTCTATGGCAGTATCTTTCTCGTATCCGGGGTCTAACAAGGGTTCACCCGATGAAGTATATTGAGGTCCCCAAATGAAATTGTCTTTTTTACGAATATCATTGTCTTCAAACTTGTAGAAGAAATCCGTTTGTACCGACAGACCGTTCCAAGGCTGGTTGGTCATATTGAATGTTTTTTGAGATGAGCCATGCAACGTAATTAAAGGCAAAAACCATTGCCATTGTGTGTAAATAGCATCAAACGGAATAGCAAAAATTGCTTCTGTCGAATTTTCATTTTTTGCGATAAAGTTTTCGCGATAAGTAGCCGTCAAGTTGAACTTTTTTGAATCGATTATCTCGTCACAAGCGTCTAACGCTTTTTGTAATTGTGGCGTACCGGTATAAATCTCGGCATTCAAATAAATTTTTGCCAATATAGCTTGTGCCATCCAATAGGTAGCCCTTCCATACGTATTGGTATTTACGTCTTTTGACAGATTAGGCATACTTTCCTTTAGTTCTTTTTCAATAAAATTGAAGACGTCTTTCCGTGAATTAGTAGCCGGTAAATACCCTTTGGGCACATCAAATTTATCGATAACAGGCACATTGCCCCACATATCAATCAACCACATATACCACATGGCTCTCACCGTTCTGATTTCGGCGATATAGCTGGCAAAACGTTCTTTGTCTATCTGTTCCAATTGATAAATCAGCTGATTGCATTTGTTTACTTGTCCAAAAAAGGACAACCAGGTTCCATTAAAAAAGCGGTTGTTGTTTGTCCATTTGTGGTCGGTCATCTGTTGGTCCTGACCATCACCTGCCCAATCACCACCGGTACGTCCTACAATAGCAACTTCATCAGCAGTACAATATACAGCCCACAAGTTACCAAAATCCTGGTAAGCTCTTACGCCACTATAAACAGCGCCGATTGCCGAAAGTATCTCTTCATCCGTTTGAAGAAAATTATTGCTATTTAACTGGCTGTACAGCGGTTCATCCAAATTGGCACATGAGTACATCACCGGAGCCAGAAATAAGAAAATGACCGAGAACTGTACGATGTACTTCGTAATTTTTGTTTTGAATTTATTTTGTTTCATTGTTTTCATGTGTTTATTATTTAATTGTCACATGGAACTCACACATAAACATTTGATTGTGTATCAACGTTTATTTGTCGTGCTCGTTTCATAATACTATTGATTTAAAAAGTCAAATTAACTCCGAATGTAAATGTACGTGTGGTTACCCAGCTATTTAGCGGCTCTACGCCGGGAGACAACACATTATTATCGTACGAATATCTCACTTCCGGATCAACTCCCGAATAGCCCGTGATATAAAATAGATTTTGTCCTGTCACATAAACTCTGGCAGTGCTAATTGCACTTTTTGCCGGCATTTTGATGTTATAACCCACGCTTAAATTATCCAATTTTAAGAACGAAGCATCTTCTACGTAATAACTGTTGTAAGCCGCTTTTCCTTTGTATGTAGGATCAAAATACTTGGTTTGAACCAAATTCCATCCACTGATTCTATCAAGCTGTTCAAACATTGTCCGGCTTAAATTAATCAAATTATGACCATACACACTTCGGAGCACAAAGTTTAAATCAAAATTCCCGTAAGTAAATGTATTGGTCCATCCCATTTCCCATTTAGGTAATCCTCTGCCGATTACGGCAACATCTTTGTCGTTGATAGCCGGATCGTCATCTAAATTCTTAAAAATATACTGACCATTTTCGTCCACTCCTTCGTATATCCATCCGATGATTTGACCTATTTGTTTGCCTTCTTCTACCCTGACCACATTTCCGGTCAACGGTGCGGGAAGTCCACCTACTTCTCTTACTCCGTATTTAATATCTCCAATAGACAATGAACCGACTTTGGAACTAAAGGTAGAAAAAGTGATTTGCGGATTCCAACTGAATTTTTGTGTTTTTACAGCCATATAGTCGAGACTTAACTCAACGCCTTGGTTGATCAACTCGCCTGCATTCAGCAAGGTGGTTTTATATAAGTTTGGCGGTACAGGCACATTGAGCGTGATTAATGCGCCGGTAGTTTTCCGGTGGTAGTAATCAAATGTTCCTGTCAGTCGTGAATTAAACATCCTGAAATCAAATCCCAAATCTACTTCAGATTTTGTTTCCCATTTCAGGTCGGAGTTAGGGTTGCTCAGAGGAGCGTAAACCGGTGTAAATACGCCATTGCTCAAAAAATAGGTCGGAGAAGTTCCGGGACCGTATAATTGCTGTGAAACATAACTTTGATCCGGCAGCGCACCCGTAACACCGTAGCTGGCTCTTACTTTCAGTTGCTCTACCTTTGGGATAACCACCAAACGTCTTAGATCCACGCCGGCGCTTATTCCGGGAAAATTACCCCATTTGTTTCCATCACCAAAGCGGGTAGAACCCTCGTGGCGAAGCGATGCCGAAAGGAAATAAGTGTTATCATAATTTGCATTTACACGTCCGAAAAAGGCTATTAACTTATTGTTTTCCTTATCGCTGGTTACCGAGCCTTTTCCATCAGTAAAGTCTTTGGCAGCGGCAAAATTATTGTATGTAAAAGCATCTGTCAAGAAATTACCGCCTTGCATCTGAAAGCGTTCTGTTGTAAAATTCTGATAGGAGTATCCCGCAAGCGCCGTCACATTTAACTTACCCAGCTCTTTCATATATCTTCCCGTCATTTCAAACAGGTCGTTTCGCGTATCGGTAGTGCTTCTGGTAGCTAATCCGTTTCTATTGACACCATCTCCGTATCGGCTATATTTGCTTATGTACTGCCCGTTCATCCAATTATCATTATTTCGGGCATAACGTACAGAAGCTACCAGATTATCCCAAATAGTATAATCAGCCACCATATTATACATTATACGTGTGGTTTTTTGATCGTTTATATTTTGTTTTATGGTAGCTAACGGATTATAAAGTTCCAACACTTCCGATTGATAATATCCGCCGTATCTGGTATAATATGATTCATCAGAATAAATAGGCGCTGACGGCGGCATAATAATGGCGCATCTGAACGCATCGTCAAATCCCAGCTGGGCATCTTTAGAGGTAGCTGCCAAATTCAGGTTCAATGTTAAGCGGTCATTAAACATCTTTTGAACAAGGTTTATCCTTCCATTAAGCTGTTTATATCCTGTGTTTAACAAAATTCCCTCTACGTCCCGGTAATTGATCGACGCGCGATAAGTTGTCTTATCCGAGCCTCCGGACATAGAAAGATTGTGAACATGCGAAAACGCAATGCGTGTAATTTCGTCCATCCAGTTTGTATTACCGCCTAAATCGGTTCCGCCGTATTTCACATACGTATCTCTATCCATAACCTGCATATATCTATCTTTGCTTTCCGAACTCAGATAGCCGTTATATTCTAACGATACTTTTCCTTTTTTTCCTGATTTTGTTGTAATAAGAATAACACCACTCGATCCTCTTGTGCCGTAAATAGATGCCGCAGCGCCATCTTTAAGTACATCCATTGATGCAATATCGCTTGGATCCACACTGTTGAGGTCTGCTCCTATTACACCATCAATGATTACAAGCGGTTGTGTATTGGCTCCCAAAGTTGACAAACCGCGTAAACGGATGGTATAACTGCCGTTAGGATTACCTTGCGCCCCTACAATACTCAACCCAGCCACTTTTCCTTGCATTAACTGAGCCGGATTGTTGATATTTCCTTTGTTAAATTCATCGGCTTGTATACCGGCAACAGAACCGGTCACCTCTTTTTTAGTTTGGCTACCGTAACCTATTACCACCACTTCGTCTAACGATCGGCTTGCCTCGTTCAGCACTACATCGAGTATTTGACCACTGGCAACCACCTCGCGGGATATGTAACCGATAAATGAAAATAATAAAACTTGCTTTTTGTCAACCGGAAGGGTAATCTGATAATTTCCCGTTGCATTGGTCACAGTGCCGATAGATGTTCCCTTTGCAAGGACACTCACACCCACCAACGGATCACCATTAGTATCAACTACCTTCCCTGATACAGTTTTGCCGGCGGTTTGAGCTATTCCGCCGGTTAGTGCCAGCGAAATACCGCATAAAAGCAATACACTTAAAATCTTTTGTTTAATGTTTTGCATGTTTTTAATTTTAAGATTAATAATTGTGTTTATTTGAAAAATATTGTGTTTTTATTGAATAATTATCCGCAAAGCGACATAGTATATTTTTTCAGTTGCCACACCTTTTAAGGCGTGGATTACAAAATAGTAATTTGTGGGCTTCAGCCCAAATTTATCATAAATCTATAGAAATAATCATATATTTTAGCTAAAGCCATTTTCATTCCGGATATTGGATCCACGCCTTAAAAGGCGTGGCAATTAATTTTTAGGTCACTTTACGGATAATCATGTTTTATTGAAATATCGCTGTACAATAGAGATTATACACATTAGAATGTTATATGTTTAATATACAGCGACTTTCAATTCCCCTAAATCCCCTTTCTCCAAAGGGGACTTTTAGCATCGTAAGTATTATTGAACACATCCATCCTTTGTACTCCGCATTCCCCCTCCCGATAGCTATCGGGAGAAAAGGGGGCGGGGGGATTGATTTACTTTTAACGGATTAACAATACTATAATCTTCTATTCTCTATAATCTCTAATTACCATTACCAGCCATTGGCATTGTCCCCAAAAGCGACTTATTTTACTTTGGCACGTCCTTGTTTTATCCCTTTGGGAGTAATTCTTATCACTTTGCATTCGTGCGGCTTCAGCGTTAGCGAGTAATATCCTTTCATTGCGCCTAAATCTTTATGTTCCCACAAGTCTCTCGCATTCCTGACTTTTCCATTTTTTATGTTGAGTTCTTTTTCAAAATCGATACTCCTCACTTGTGGCGTTTCCTCTCTGTTAAAAAGCCCGACAATCCAGTCGCCATTTTCGAGTTTTCCTACCCAACGCGAACTATTTTCGGCATCCAAATACGAGTAACTTAACGGCTTGGCTACAAAGCCTTGTGAATTCAATTCATTCAATTCCTTGTTTTGATAAACCCAAATATGTTCGCCGATTGTATTGTACTGATCGGCAATAGCCAATGCTGAGCCCCCCATAATCATCAACGAAAACAAAAAACGCCTTTCGTCGTCACTTGCCAACTTGTTCATCCGCATAAAATCTCCATCCAAAATCATTTGTCCTTTTTTGCCTACATCAGCAAAACCGATAAAACCATCAAAAGCATTTCCAAACTGAGGCCAGTTTTCTTTCCGTGTTCCTCTGCGGCGATTACTTACAAAATTCCAGTCGCCGTCAAAACAATCATCGTCAATGCGCATCATATCGCCGTATTTTAGCTCTGTAGTGGCGTGATTGAAGCAATTTGGCATCACCAAACTTAAAAATAGATTATCACCGGAGGCTTCTTCAATCCATTTCAGTGCTAACTCATATTTTGCAGTACCGTAATTATTTTCGTAATTTTCTAAAAAATCGATTCTTAAATAAGTTGCTCCCAAGTTCTTAAAATACCTTACATATTCCTGAATCCACTCTTTTGCTCCGGGTTTTTCTACATCCACCCAGTACAAGTCCGAGTTAAACGATTTTTCACCGGCGATATCTTTTGTACGATAATTAGTCCCTTTTACTTTTAGGTTTTGTTCGTAAGCGATTCTCGTCAACCACATCGGATTATAATAGACTCCCATTTTCAGTCCTCTTTCTGATAAATAATTATACCAGTAATCAAAACCATTCTCCCAGTCTGAATTATATTTTGTTATAAATCCGTAATCGTTTGTCGTTTGAGCCTGCTCAATCCAGCCATCGTTACAAATCATATCGTAACCGTACGATTTGAGATTATCATTAATCCAGTCAATGTTCGACTTCCAAACAGATTCCGGAATCGGTTTATTACTATCGTAACAGTATTCGTAGGCAATCCAGTATTTTGGTCCTGTTCCTTTACGGGTATATGGACTGTCTCTTGCCTCTGTTACGGTTACAAACATCGTTATAAATAGTAGTGTTGCGATGCCGGATTTCATTTTTCTTGATTTTTTTGCAATCATATAATTGTGTTTTTTGGTTTTGTGAAGCAAAGATATACTCATCTTCTACCAAGACCTTTTTTTAATCTCTAAAAGTAGTAGATAAACAAATTCAAGAATATTATTCAATTGATTTCAAGCAAATTAAAAAAACAAACACGTATAAAAAAAGTAGTGAAACAAGAATAAAAAAAGACCCTCATCGTAAAATTACAATGAAGGTCTTTCAACATATAATGTGATGTGATTTTATGGTTGTGCCGATATGCGTAACGTTTCCCTCAAACATATCCCGCTGATCTTTGGATTTGTTTCTGAAATATACCTGCGCCTTACTTTGATAAAACAGCCAAATGTTTTATTCTAACAAACAAGATACAGATAAATATCCGCTCAGACAGGGAGATGATGATTCAAAGTTTTGAACGCAACAAGCCGTTTTTTTACTCATTACCCATACTTAATGTGTATTATTCAAAAACATTTGGGTTCCAAACATCCGATTTACTTATTGGTCCGGTTGGACCATTTTCTAAACGATATTGATCCGAAAGAGGAATATTTCCCTCATGTACATTTCCCCATCTGTAAATAGCTCCGTTGGCAGGATCACTTGACGGTTCATTCCCAGCGACGGTAAAATTATCATTCATCCATAATGGCCATTTAGCACCTGTACCTAAATTAGTTTTTGTTGCATAGTCGAGAGGGACAATCCTATCGCCAATGGAGCAATCCAATACTTCCCCCTGACTGCATATATCTGTTAAAGAAAACAATGGGGTTTTCTTATATGTATATTCTCCCGCCGCAAAATACATGGCATGCGAACCTTGTGCAGAATAAATAATAGGAGAAAAAGAGTCTTGCTTAAAATTCAATTCATCCCAAGTTTCTGTGTTACCTCCGGAATGAGCAGAAAGATAAAGTTCTATAGGAAACATATTCCAGGAGCCGTCTAAATAGTCCCAACCCAATCTGACAGTAGCATGCTCCCAGTCTCCTACATGATTACCAACAACCGTGTCTATGATATCTATTTGTTTTCCTCTATTATATGGGTAATAGAAGAAATAAGTAATTTCTGCTATCCCGTAATCCTTTTCTACCCAAAAAGCATACACTTTGGCATTATCAATATCTCCTTTGAAATAATCTAATACAGCCGAAGGGGAACTTAGCGGTTCTATGGTTTTTACCCAGTAATTTCCATCTTCATTTTTATATCTGGTTAGAAAAGGAAACGTAAATTCAACTGTTGACGGATAAAATCTTTCGTTTTCGTCCATATAAACATAAGGAGCATATTTATTCATTAAATCTATTTTCATCGAATCCGAAAATGTAGGAAGCGGGTTGGGCATAGGGGGAGCAATTTTCCCATTGCTATGTGCTAAAAAGTAATAATCGGAAGCGCCTCCACAGGCTTTGTGAATATCAATTCCATTTACTGTCATTGGCCACCATCCATCATTGGCATAGGCATATTTCGGGAATTTAGCCTTTCCGCCATCTGTTACACTCAGGTACAGATTCGTTATTAATGTAGAGGCTGAATTTAAAATATCCTCCCAATTCTTTATACTGAACAATAAGCCCGTTACACCAGCAAGCGCTTTTTGTGCCGGCGGTTAATGCTCCTTGTTTTCCGCTAACAATCCCGTTTGCCCTCATCCATCCGTCAGGAAGAGCCGGTTTCCAATCCGGCCAGTGTTGCACTTCGATATTTGTAAGAACATTTACCTTTAAATCATCGGCATTGGAAGTATCTAATGTTTGGTATTTAACATATATGCCGACTGTATGTCCTCCAATCTTGTGATTTACATCGGTAGCGGCAATACATTCTCCCACTACCCCGGGTATAAACGGGTCAGTTTGCTTGTTGGCAGCAATACCGGTGTATAAGTCGAAATCATTGAATTTTTCAGTTTTCATATCCCAAACCTGTACATCGGTAATTACATAAAGTTTACGCATAATTGGTTTTTTCATAAATACTCCTCCTATTAATTAGATTATAGTCATTCTGACTTATAAGTTTAATGATATATATTCGCTATTGATAGAACTCATTCTCGTATCAGTTTAGGATTTACTGTACAAGTTCTAAGCAATCCGTCACTGGAATTTGCAATCCGAAGCTCTTTTATTATAAAGATTTACAAATCCTTAGATTATTTCTCAAGTGTAACTGCAAATTTCACCCACCCGCGTCCCTCTTTGCGCACTTATCTGTATATTCTCTAAAAGGATGGTTTCGTTTACACCCGACGAGCCTAACCGTTTAGAGTAAACGCCCCTAAGCGTTTAAGCCCAACGCCCCTAACCGTCTATGGCAGACGCCCCTAAGCGTTCAAAGCAAACGCTTAGGGGCGCGTGTTACCTACGCCGTCAATGTATAATCGAATACGTATTCGCGCGGCTCTTTGAGCAGGGTGCTTGTATTCGAAAACTGTGTGCAGATACTCAGTTTGTAGTTGCCTGCGGGCAATGCTGCCGGAGCCACAAAGGTTATCTTCGACGGATTATTAACTGCTATGGCATTGGCAGGGACGGTAGTTTTTGTGCCGTTGTCTTCATTGATAAGTATAATGCCGCAAGCGGGATTGTCTCCGGCTACCTTTATCTTGCTTCCGGTAACGTTGACGCCGCCGCCGGGTGTCAGGCGCGTATTGATTTCGCCCGAAGCTACGTCTGTAACGGTATTTATCACGGTGCCCGTTGTTGCCATTCCGCGCACATTCACTTTTACGGAGCGTACCGCGTCACGCAGCTCGGCAGTGGGCGATATGGTTACGGAGAGGCTGTGTTTGGTGCTGTCCCATTGTGCGTTATCGCCCATAAATACACCGTTTACCCCGAGGTTAAAATGACCCAGTCCGAAATTTACCGACGCGCCGGCGAGTAAACGCTCTATGGCGATGTCTTTCAACAGGATAAAAGCGGTGCGGATGGTTTCGGGATTGAGATCGGTACGGCGGGTGACGGCTATTTTTACGAGGCTGTCGATGTTTTCGCTTCCGATGGTGATTTTTCGTCCGAAGCGGTCGTCTTTTTGTTCGGTAATTGCCAAATCAAACAATTCCACAATGAGTTGCGTGTTTTCAGTTGTTGCCATAATTTCTTAAATTTAGAGTTAATAATTTTACAATCAATATTTGGTAAATTAATTTTAGATTCTCTTTTTATTGCCACTCCAACCAATCCTGCATATCCGTGAGGAGGGAGCAGGGACTTTACTCTTTATTTCTTTCCGTTTCAATATATTTTCTGATTTTTACAAATGTTTTTTCGTTCGTTTTATCGCCCTCCGCGTCTTTATAAGTAGTGATCAGAAACACTTCTCCCATTTTGTTTACAAGAATTACTTTGCCCATATCATCAATATTTTCAAACTGCGGCGGGGTAATTTGTGTGATAAAATTGGCGTATTTCTCTCGCTCTTTTACTCCATAAGTTTTTATCAAAACAAATTTCTTTTGTTTTTTATATCTGTTTTTTAGACTGTATAATGAATCTGACACAATCAGCCCTTTATAGTCTTTTCCTAATAATTTATTTAGATAGTTGGTAGTCTGTTTTACCATAATACTGTCATTTTCTCTCTCCGGTATAACAATATAGAAATCTAAGTCATATTTTTTTACAATATCAATAATAGCCGGGAAATGGGCGCGGCACGGAATGCACCACGAAGCGAAAGTATAAAACAAGCTGATGTCCTTATCCGAGTGGCGGGCAATGCAGGAAATATCTTGCGGTATTACGGCATACAAGTCACTGTATTGGCTTTTCTGAATGCCGCAGCTGTCATATTGGGCAAAAAGCGAACTGCTTATCAGGAGGATAAAAAGCAATGTGTAAAGTTTCATAATGGATAATTTTATTTGTAGAGTGAACTTGTGTTTTAATTTTAGCCGAAAAAGTATATTTTTCGGCTAAAATTGTGCAATATTTATTTTTGTAGCGTAGTTAATTCAAATCCGCCATACTCGCCTAACTTCGTCCTTTCGGATATGCTCTTTAATAGTAAAAAATTGTGCATTGGTTACTGGGATTTGTAATCCCAGTTCTTGTATTCTTTGGATTTTTAATCCAGCAGCATATCAGGTTATTATGCACATTTCTTTGTTTTACGGATTACAAATCCTTATATTACATACAGTTGGGATGACATATCCCAACGACCAGCGCCATTCTTTGCTCATTTATTTTACATATCCGGCTGGACGGGGCAGAGGTTAATTTTCAATTAATTTACCATTGCCAAAACATTAAACTTTGGCAATGGTAAATGTTTATTCAACAAATTATTTCACTAAAATAAAAAAGAATACCGCTCACTGCAAGAGCTAAGACAATAAAAAAAAGAGAGATTGAAAGTCGCTGATATTCTTTATTTTTAATACTTTTAACCATTATAGGCACTTGTTTATATAATACAGCCAATAAAATGGGCCAGTATAATAAAAAATAATCTCTTGCCATAATATTTAATTAATTAAAGATCAATATTGTTTAAGCATAATCCAAATTCTACTATCGCTATCGCGACCCCAATAGGTCCTAAAGCTCTTTTCGCAACTGTGCTGAAGACTCTCTCCTCGTCCTTTCGGATATGCTCTTTAATAGTAAAAAATTTGTGCATTGGTCACTGGGATTCCTTGGTAAACCAAGCGAACAAGTTCGAGCGGTAATCCCAGCTAAACTGTATTACAAGGACTTGTAGTCCGAAAAAAAAATCAAACAACTTCTACATTCAATAATCCTTTTCCACTTTAAGTGGATTAAAGTTATTTCTCGCTCTAAATCTTTAACGGATTAAAAATCCTAACGGTGCATACAGTTGGGATGACATATCCCAACAACCAGCGCCACCTTTTACTCATTTAATAAGCATATCCGGCTGGACGAGGGATGCGATTGAATAAAATTACTTTAAAAACGATTTACCGCATTGACCATAGTCTTTTACCATAACCTTTAATACATACACACCCGGTGTTAGAGATGCTATACTAAAAGTCTGATTTGGAGTAGTCGATACATTCATTTTTAACACACCGCTTGAATCATATATTGCTGCCGATGTAATAACTAAATCATCCATTATTGTTTCTCCAACCTTGATTTGATATTTGGCATCCGTTCCTGTTTTTGTAAAAACACAGGATGCAGTTGTATAGGTACTTCCTATTGTTATAGTGTCACTCATAGCACTCCCAAAATTATTAATAGCCTGTACACTGACTAAATATCTTTTTGCGGGGTTAAGATTAGAAAAAACACAAACCGATTGTTCCTTGTTATTTAAGGCGATAACATTATCGGAAGTTTCGCCATAAACAGCATAATTTATTTTATAATTGAGACTTCCTGCGGCACTAAATCCAATAAATGCCGTTATGTTTTTGGCGTGCATCGTAGTGTCCAGCAAAGCAATTTGAGGCTTATCCGGTTTAAATGGAATGTAAAATTCATAATAAGCGGTATCTTTAATATTATGATAAAACCGGCAACATAATACTACGCCTTTCACATAAGTATTGTCATCTTTGCCGCGGGTCCATTCACCTTCAGGAATAGTGTCGGATTTATACGCTACAATAAGGGAATGACTTTTTGACACAGCTATATCAAATAACGTCCCGTCTTTTTTTACCAAACCGGCACTGAAAACAATCGAATCATACGGGCATTGGTTTATACCGAAAGTATAGCTTGTTTCCGGATTTAATACTTGTGATGTTATTTCCGGTGGACTGATAATCTGTAGCTTTACTACAGTAGGATCTTCACTTTTGCAACCGAACATTGAAATTGCAACAAACAGCAACAATGATATTTTCTTATTCATAAAATTGTAAAATTATGTTTTTTATTAGACGAAATTTAACAGTTCTTATTATAATCGTATTCCGATAATTAAATTACCTCGACATAAAGGGTATAATTTATTTAATCAACTTCTGACTTTTGACCAATGTATTTTTGTCTTTCAAAGTAATTAGATATACGCCCGAAGGATAATTAGATGTTTCAATTATATCATTGGCTGATATATTTTTTCTAATCAACTCCATTCCTTGGGCATTAAACAGACTCATTTCGTAAGTGTCTTTGCCACCTTTTATCTTAAGAATATTCCAAAAAGGATTAGGATAAATCAACAGATCATTATCTTCATTATTTACATCCGATACAGAAGTTGAAGTCCCTTTTACTCCAATTAAATACTTAAAATCTTTCCAGAAGTAGGCGTTTTTAAATATCTCCACGCTGTCTTCGGGAACAAGCAATTTGCAAGTATTTACGTCCACACTATTCGCCGCTCCCGTATTAAATGATGCGGAAGCCCATCTCTCGGGCATCAAGCGGGAAGATATGCAGATGGTGTCAAACGGACAACCTCTGAATGCGGAATAAGGAGGCTGCAGGTGCTTAATTGTTTTTATGTTGATATACCGTAAGTTACTGCATCCGTCAAAGGTTTTTACCGACAACGTATCTATAATATCGGGGAATGTTACCGCCGTTATGCCGATAAGATTACGGGCGGCAATGTGTTGAATATGCCTTGTTTGGGGATAAATAGCATATCTTCCTTTAAAGTAAGGAGGGAATGTCAGTAGGGTATCCATACTGGCTTTGTATATCACGTCCTGCCCATCCATAAAGAGATAACTGTTTTCTTCCGAAAGAGTTATCTTAGATACCCTCGTACCGGTAAAAACTCCACCGCCTATATGTCTTAACGTTTTGGGCAGCGTTATCTCCGATGTCAACTTTTCACAATTTTCAAACGCTGTGCCGTACAGATATTCGAGGTATGGCGGAAGTTCGATGGTTTCCAAGCCGATGCAGCCGGAAAATGCCATAGCGTGAATTTTGGTTACCGACCCGGGAATGGAAACCCGTTTCAATGCGTGTGCTCCCCAAAAAGCATATCCGTCAATGCTTGTAATAAACGGCGGAAGAACAATTTGTTCCAAACAGTCATTGAGGCAGAGCGCCATAACGGGGATTTCATTATCCCTGTATATTTCCGACGTTTCATTCCCGTATCCGGACAAACTCGCCAGTCTATTGGTTCCTCCTATTCCCTCGTATGCTCTGATGGCGGTAAGTTCGCCCAAATCGAGAAATTTGATGGACTTCATGCCCCCGTTGACACCGTATTGTCCTCCCCACAGCGTTCTGAAATCACGGGCATCCATTTCGCCCGTGATTTTGAGGGACAATAATGTGTTTACGTCTATGCCGTTGCTGTCAAATACTTCCGCCAGTTTTCCGGCTTCAGAATTGTGAACCACTGTTTGCGCCGAAACAAAACAGACTGATGCTGTTATCAGACAACTAAAAAAGAATTTGTTCATAATTTATGCGAATCAAGAGTTAAAAGATTAAATACACAAAAGCTGTTGCCATCTTAGCGAAGATATGCACAAGCAAACCAGCGGTTGACCTTACGGTTTGTGCAGCTTGAATTTTTGTTTTTGTATTAAGCCAATTAAAAAATGACTCAATGGGTTCTCTCACTGCGGAAACAGCGTAAGAAAATAAATCATTGGCAGCTTTTTCCCTTTGACGGATACATTCTGCTTCTCCTTTTACAAGTTTGACAGGGGTGAGAATTTGATAGTTTTGAGAGATCTCTCGGTTACTGAAAAATTCATCATCCACATAGCTTTTGTCGGCAAAGACAGTTCTATTGTTCAAATAGGGATCAAATTCCCTTACAAACACTTTGTAATCGTTCTCGGAAGCAGCTGATAGGGTCATCATTTCAGGAAAAGGAATCGTTCCTTTTCGGCGAAAGCCTAAATTGTGCAATTTCAAACCATAATAATGCATGTTTTTGGTGGAACAATATCCTTTGTCAGCGATTTCCCGTGCTACTTTTCCCTTCCTGTTTCTGCCTTTGCAGGTAACGATGGGAAAAGAATCAATGAGACTGACATCCGGGCTACAGTCGGCTGGCGCATAATTTTCGAGCAAATCTTTGGAATATTATTGGCCAGACGCAAGCAAGCCCGTTGAGCCTGTTATTAAAAGCCTGGTAAGATGGCAGTGTTGGAAACCAACTCAACCAGTAATCTTTAATAAAACTGTATATTTCTTTGACAAGACATCCACGTTGTTCGCTAACAACGAAAAGATACATTGTCAGGATTTCGACATCAGTACATTTTGGATTTGCATTGTTAGAATGCCTTTGGCAATGGTATATTAATTGGGATTCGTACAATTCGCTAATATACAGATATATAGAAATTAGTTTTAATGCTTTTTCGTTGGGAGTCATAAGTTTAGAAAATTAATGGAATAATATTCTAAATTACTGATTTCCAACGAATTGAGCAAATATTTTAACAAAGTTTATATGCGTAATTACCTATAAATCAAACGATTAAATTAAACTGAGTCAAGTATGAGTTCAACCCTTGATTCGCATAATTTATCTATTTTAATATCGTATTTTAATAAACGTGAAAAAATGTGATATATTTTTACTTCGTCCTTTCGGATATGCTCTTTAATTGTAAAAAATTTGTGCATTAGTCACTGGGATTTGTAATCAGGAGTGGTCGGAAGATCTTTATTCCTTAAAAAATTTAAGAAATATGTATGCATTTAGTTGAAAACAGAAGAAAAACAACAACTAAATTATCTCGGAATATCTAAAATATCTTTTAAAAAAGAGGCATTTCTTAATAAAAGTTATCTTCCGACCACTCCTGATTACAAATCCCAACGACCAGCCTCATTCTTTGCTCGTTTAATAAGCAATCCGGCTGGACGAGGTTAATTTCAAAAATAAATATTTAACGATAAAGACAAATCAATAGTAGAGATATTAAGTCTATCATATTTATCAAGTTCCACGGTGTCTTTAATTCCGCTTATTTCTCTACTCAATTTTTTACCGCCACAAAAGCTTTTTAATATAGAGGAATTGATTCCGATTGATAGGTCATTTTTTATAAAATAATTAAAGGAGAAATCAACATTACCCACTAAAAAGTTAGAATTAATATTAAATTCACTTGCAGAAATTAGTCCTTTGTTTGAAATAATACAAATATCCTAACCCTACAAGATATCGAAAAGAGAATTGTTCTTTAATAAAGTATATTGTACCCAATTGAGGCGCTAAATAAAATGTATTTACATTGTCAGCTATTTTATTACTTAAATCTAACTCGTAGTTTCCGGATACCGAAAATGAATTATATTTGATTCCTGTTGTGGTATTATCGCTGAAAACATAAAGCACTTTAGCATCAAGGGAAAGTCCGTTATTGTGATTATCACGATAATGTGCTCCAAAAGGTGAAAGGTTGCTTTGTCCCACAAAAGAACTATTCCCCAAGGCTGCTTCAAGCAAAAAGTTCTTTTCATTTTGTGCCTTAGAAGGATTAACCGCTAAAAAAAGCAGAAAAGACAACAGAATTAAAATTTGATTATTTGTTTTCATTTTACTTTGAATTAGAAGTATTCTAAGAATATAAAATCAACGATTATCTGATGCTTTGCCTAATTAGTATGACATTATTATTATTCCGTATTCCCTGCATACTGTAGCAGGGCTGGCGTACTTTGCGATCCTGATTCATCGACACTTTGCAAACTTTGCGTGAACCTTTTCTCGCAAAAAACGCAGAATATAACGCAAAGCTCGCCTATGGTTTACCCAACGAAGGAGGGCGAGGTTTTAGAATTTAGGCAAAGAAACGGATACTCGATTAAAACTATGTCCTTAGAATACTCGTGGTTAGTATATTAAATGAGGTTTCTTAATACAAGATTACGAATTAAATTAATTGTCATTCCACAACAATGTACTGTTTGCAAATACAGCAATTCCTGAATTAATTTGCTTTTTCGCTTCGACAGGTACAGCTGATTCTTCAATAATTTTAATAACATCATTTGTGTAATTTATTGCAACTTCTTCGTTGGATATAGTTTTTATTTGCTCTAAATATAAATTAACAACCTGAAATTCACTTTTTAAGTTTGGATATCTGGATACTAATCTATTTATAGCCTGATTCTCATCGTTTGCAGTAAGAACATCTTCTATAATTCTCATACTTGTTGTTTGGTTCAAAACATCACCTATTTGTTCTCTTGAAAAATCAAGACCATGTTGCAACATTTTTGCTTCAACTAAATTTGTTAAATGCGTAAAATCAAAATTCTGCTCATATAAATCAGGATTTTCTTCTAAAATCTCTAAAATTAGTGTATTATGTATTGAACCTACATCATAAGTTTCAAGCGTATATTGACCTACTTCATTGGAGTTGTATGCCGTGGTATATTCAACGTTAGGTAAAGGACCAATTGCACCTCCCAAGGATAATAAAATAGCTCCCCCAATCGCACCAGCCCCTCCTGCAACACTCCCTCCCACTATTGCACCAGTTAGGTCACATAATGCGATAAGCTTTATCCTTTTCCAAAATTTACATTTTTGTTTTCCTTCTATTGGATATTCAGAAACATATGATGCGTTTAAGGTGTTAATCTGACTATAAAGATTTTCAAATCTATCGGATGTCTCAATACGAAAGTTGTCTTCTTTTACCTCATTTTTATTGCAAGATGCAAATATAGCTCCCATTGCTATCGCAAATATAAACATTTTTGTTTTCATTGTCGTAAAATTTTAGTTGTTTATAAATACGTTTGTTGAAAAAATAGTATTTGCTTGTCAATTTAGCTTTATTTCTGTTTTTGCCTCCTTTCTTTGGAAATAAAGTGAATGAATTGATAATTTGTTTTTATAAATTTGTCATTGATTATCGACTTTTTTCATTTCCAACTTCAACCAACCGCCCCTCGTTAAAGAGAGCGGTTGATTGTGAGCCGGAAATTTTCACAAAATTTACAATACAAGCTACCTTCACAGGCAGAATTTACCCTTAAAATAACAGATAAATATCTTTTTGAAGACTATATAGTTTCACTTTGAAAACAATATTACTGGAAAAATTCATATCCTTTCGGATTTGCTCATTAAAGTATATGTGTTGGACGTGGGCTTTTTAACCCAGACAATCCTGCAATCGTTCACTGAACGTTGCACCTAAAATCACTCTGAAACTGAAAGAGTAAATCCCCCTTCAAATGTTCCCGAGCTTTCCGTTCCGACGGTAATAGTATAATCACCGACAGGCAATGAACTTATGTCTAATATAGCGTAGCCGGCGGAACTGTCAATTTGCAGTGTTTGTGTTAATGTGGATGTGCCGGTGATGGCTACTTCGATGCTTCCTGAATAGTTTTGGGCTGTAATCGTCAATTCTTCAAGATAAATAACGCCATGAAAACTAACGGGATTGAGTGCGGGAGAACGCGGAATCGTCGTCGGTTTTTTTAAAAAGTTCGATGTCTTTAGGTCCGTTATCTGCAAACGCTGTAAGAAAAGGAACAGATAGTAAGATGAAAAATAATAGGGAAATGTATTTCTTCATAACTTTACGTTTTTATAATGTTTGAGGTGTTAAAGTTATGAAGAATAAACAAATATTTTTTATCCATTTAAAATATTTTCGGTATTTTGAAATGGGTAAATCAATGATTTTATGATTGTTATCAAAGTGAAATTTTCGGTCGAATGAACCTGTTTTCGGGGGATTATTTTTGTTCGGTTGCGGATAGCTTATCTAAGATATATCTTTTTCTCATCCTTATGCTGTCATAAGAGCTGCCCAAAATAGCGGCAATCTGACGATATTTCAAATCACATTTTAATAACGCAAAAAGCAATTTGTCACTATCGTTAAGCAGTTGCGCTTGCTCGGGAGTCATACCGGTCAGTTGAGAAAAAGTATATTCGTCAAGCTGCAATTTACTGACACTGTTTGTTCGGATCTTATAGTTGTTCTCCATATTGTCAACCAACTCGGATAAACTTTTATCTTTTTTTATTTGAGGGTGGATTCTTAATTTATAATACACATCCATTTGCTCGCTGTTGTTTTCCACTATGTAGGCGTAAACTGTGTTAATCCAGGTTTTCTGCAATGTTGTTTGCTTCAGTATTTTCTCTTCGTTTTCAAACTTTATGCGGTCATTTTCGGTTTTTAGCTTCCCGTTTCTCTCTTTTATCAAGTGTCGGTTGCGAAGTAACAAACCTATGAAGAGCATAAGCGCCATCAGAATGCACAAAAACAGAAGAACATACAACGTTTTTTGCGCTTTTAGTTGCTCGTTTTCATTTTTTTGATAATGATACTTTTTTTCTATTTCCAATACTTTTTTGTCCGTTTGCCTTGTTATGGATTCATTCTGTCTTAAAAATGCTTTTTGATATGCATAGGCGCTCGATTTTAATTCGTCAGCTTTCAACGCCAAATCGCCCAAATGCTTATAAAGTAAAAAATCGGCATAATTAAGCGTGTCTTTAAAATACGATTTAGATAATTGTGCATAATAATAGGCATTCTTATAATCTTTTAAAGCCTCATAATTATTAGATAAGCTGTAATAAATTTTGTAAAGAATGGTTGAATCTTTTTTATCCGTTAGATTGAGATAGTTTTTCTGTATTTTGATAGATTCTGTATATTCTTTGTTATAACTCAAATACACAAATGACAGATACATTAATGTTTTTTTATCTTCTTGCGTTAAAACGTAATTTTTTAAATAAATCAATGTATTTTTTCGCTTCTTTAGGTTCATTTGCTTTTAACCGATTCCAAGCTAATTCTGTGTATATATAATTAAATTGACTGGTGTCTTTATTCATCTTCACATATTTTAATGCTTCCGTAAAATAATAATGGACTTCATCCACATTATTATAAGTATCATGAATCTGTCCTGCATACAAATAGGATAAATAAATGTTTTTTTTATCTGCGATCGGTTGTTTTTCAAAAATATCTATTGCTTTTTTTAACGGTAAAAATGCCGTACTATCGGTAACCCCCATACGGTAGCGCACAATGCCCTGATACATTAACGCACGTGCATAGTTATTGGGGTGCTTTGAACGGCGTGTTGACAGCACTGCAACCGCTGAATTGATAAGGCTGTCCGAAGTAAAATGAAAAAAGGTTTTATCCTTAGCAATCACTTCTATAAGCTGATAGTATGCTTTGTTATAGTCGTTTAACAGCCGCGGGTTTATCTGTCTCAGGCTATCTAATACCGCTTCGGGTTGTAATGATAATAAGTTTTCTAACTGCTCCAGTTTTTGCGTGTCGGCATTGTTTTTTTCGCGCGGACAAGCCGTAATACTTATAAATATAACAACGAATAAACCCAAATAAACCAATTGCTTCATAATATTGTATTTTTACATAAGATAATACTTTATATCCGGATAGCATCTGTTAGCGATTTGTGGTTTGGTGAATTGATTTTAATGAATATCCGTTTGGTTGCCTAATAATCTTTTATGAATAAGATATGAGGTGGCTAAGCAGATATTCATTTTTTATTTTATGGTTGTGCCGATATGCGTAACATTTTCCTCAAACAGCTCCCGCTGACCTTTTGATTTGTTTCTGAACTTGGTACGGCAATTGTAAATGGTAGAAATTGAATATCGTAGAAACGAAGATATTTTTTCGCTGTCTTTAATCCCCAAACGTATCAAAGCGAATACCCTTAAACCTGTATTAAGTAATTCGCTCTCTTTTAGTTGCAGTTCATCTTTATCAACCATTAATTCGCCTAACTCATCGATAAAAGTAGGGAATAATTGCAAAAAAGTATGGTCGAAATCCGAATAAAAATTTCTCAACTCGGCATCAATGAAGCGGGTCGATTTTATAGCAGTTATGACCTCACTCATTTTTCCTTCGGAAGCAGTCTTATTTAGTTGGTGACGATACTCATCCATCTTGTTGATATAAATTGAGCATTGTTCCAGATAGCGACCAATGTATTTTTCTTTGATCAGATTGGCATCTTTGAGTGTTTCATTTGCGTCTTTGAGTTGAATATTTGTCTCGGCTAATTCGTGATTTAGATTATTAAGTTGCTCATAGGCATCTGCCAGATTTTTTCGTGCCAACGACAATCTATTCATTTGTCGGTAGATATAAAACACTGCTATTAAAAGCAACAAAGTCAATGTACTGATAATTAGCAACGAAATAAACATCAGCCTTTGCCGTGAAGCCACCTGATGCTGGTATGCCTTGTCGATAATCGGCATAATCGACGAGATTTCAAGGGTACGTAATCTTGCATTGCAAAACAAAGCATCATCCAACGAGCGTTTTATGTATTTGTAGGCTCTGTCGATATCGCCCTCTTCATACAATAAAACAGCTAATGTACGCAAGGAAACATATTCTTTGTTTGCTGATTTAATATCATTTTCAGCAGAAACAGCTAACCATTTTTTTTCTAATTCCCTTTCCTTTTTACCTTTGTACGCTTTTGAAATGCTATAAGCCATTATAGCTCTTTCGTGGGTATCGTTGGTGATGTTTTTCCAATAAGTATGTAATAATTTTAATGCTTCATCGTAATTTTTCTTTTCGATCAACTGATCTGATTTTACGGTAACATAATCACTTGACATATATGGATGTACCGTGAGCAATGAGTCTCGATAAGCTTCGGTAAGTATGTTGTATTGTATTTTACTTTGCATAGATACACTGTAATCTGTCATCGAACCGTAAATAATCCGATAAAGATGAAAATAATACCCTTTTAATTGGGGGGAATCGTCTACTTTTAATTCATTGATTACATCGAGTGCTTCTTTGTACATACCCAAAGTTGCCATAACCGAAGCCAAATGAAGTCGAGATTTAGTTTGCATTTCTGCACTGTTTAATGATTTGGCAATCTGCACATTTTTTCGGGCGTAAACCAATGCTGAATCAGACTTATATGAGCTATAAGCATAAAAAAGCTTTTCACAAATCTCGTACTGCTGGTTTTCGGAAGAAGTGTATTTCAACAAATCTTTCAATTTGCTCATTTCTTCTTCTTCTTATCAGAATAAATGTGGTAATTTTCAACCGTTTTGTCCAATACGGTTAGTAAAGAATCAATACTCTGGGCTGTTAAGAAATAAGGCACAAAGAAAATGAATAAAAAGATGATTTTCTTTTTCATTGGTAAATAATTGTTATGATTTAAGTGGCGACAAAAATAGCAAAAAAATCATACCATACCGATTTTAATTTATAAAAAAACAGAAAAGATAATGACAAACTTTATCGGTTACTTTTCCCAATATACCGTTCGGATTTTCACTTCCTGTGAATTTCCACCAATCATTATTTGAAATTTGCCCGCTTCCCAATCATACACTAAATCCTTGTTATAGAATTTAAGAAGTTCGGGTGTTATATCGAAAGAAATATTTTTACTTTCACCGGCTTTCAAAAATACTTTTTGGAAACCTTTCAATTCTTTTACCGGACGTGTGATGCTTCCCACCACATCGCGGATATACAGTTGCACCACTTCGGCGCCATCGTATTTACCGGTATTTGCGAGTGTTACCGTAGCTTTCAACGTTTCGTTGCCTTTTAGATGAAGTATTTCTCCTTCTGCTTTGGAGCGTGTTGGCGTAAGGTTAAAATTTGAGTAACCAAAAGTGGTGTAACTCAAACCATAACCAAACGGATACAACGGTTCGTTTGAGACGTCAAGGTAATTTGAACGGTATTTCTTGAACCACTCGCCATCCTGAATTGGACGACCCGTATTTTTATGGTTATAATAAATCGGTATTTGTCCTACATTTTGCGGAAACGTCACAGTTAATTTTCCGGAAGGATTGACATCTCCAAAAACGACATCAGACCACGGCGTTTCCCGTTTCTGTACCTCCAAACCAAACATTGAGAATGGAGGGAATGTTTTCATTTTCCCAGTGAATCGTTAACGGTCGTCCGGTAAAAAGGATGAGCACCACCGGTTTACCCGTTTTCACTAATTCTTTGAGCAACGCCGGTTGATTTCCCGGTAAAGAAATATCTGAACGGCTGGCACTTTCACCTGACATTTCAGCTCCTTCGCCCATAACAGCCACGATAACATCGCTTTTTTTAGCCAGTTTCAATGCCTCTTTTTTAAGTTTTTCCGGCGTTTTTGTCGAATCTATCGATGATTTCCCCCAATGAATCCAGTTATCAAGATTTTTATCGTCGGTAATGTTACAACCTTTGGCGTAGTGAATTTTCGCGTTCGACCCCAAAGCATTCTGAAATCCTTGTAAAACGGTAACCGACTTCTCATGATCAGCTCCAACCGCCCACATACCGGGCATATCGTATTTTGAATTTGCCAAAGGACCTATTAATGCAATTTTCTGTTCTTTTTTCAAAGGAAGTAATTGGTTCTGATTCTTCAGCAGAACAAAGGTCTGAGTTGCCATTTCACGGGCGGCTTGCAGATTTTCAGGTGTGAGCAATTCTTTTTCCGCCCGTTTAGGGTCACAATATTTATACGGATTATCAAAAAGTCCCAAATCGTATTTTGCTTCCAAAATCCGACGACAAGCCTGATTAATCTCATCTTCGGTAACTTTTCCTTCCTGCAATGATTTTTTAAGAGTATTCAAAAAAGATTCGCCTACCATATCCATATCAATTCCGGCACGAAGCGCGCGCGCAGCTACCGTTTGAATATCGCCAATGCCGTGCTGCACCATTTCATCAATAGCCGTATAATCAGTCACCACAAAGCCTTTAAAGCCCCACTGTTCGCGAAGAACCTCAGTCATCAGCCAACGATTGGCTGTTGCCGGAACACCGTTGATGTCATTAAACGACGTCATTACGCTTCCAACACCCGCGTCAATAGCCGCTTTATAAGGCGGGAAAATATTCATTGTACATTCTATTCAAACTCATATCGGTAGTATTATAATCTCTACCTGCTTCGGCAGCACCATACAAAGCAAAATGCTTTACACAAGCCATTATACTATTACTTTGAAAATAATCAATCCCCTGATACCCTTTCACATAAGCTTCGGCGATTTTAGCGCCTAAAAATGCATCTTCTCCGGCGCTTTCGGCAATTCGCCCCCAGCGTGGGTCGCGCGAAATATCAACCATAGGTGAGTACGTCCAGCAAATGCCGTCGGCGCTGGCTTCCTGTGCCGAAACGCGCGCCATTTTCTCGATTAAAGACATATCCCAACTACTTGCCAAAGCCAAAGGTATAGGAAAGGTCGTTTTATAACCGTGAATTACATCCATACCAAAAAGCAACGGAATCTTTAAACGACTTTTAGTAACAGCTATTTCCTGTATTTCTCTCACTTTTTGTGCCGAACTCAGATTCAGAATCGCTCCTACTTTTCCTTCGGCAATCTTTTGTGCTATATTGCTGCTCTTTGCTTCACCGGTTTGGATAGTTCCCGCTGCAGGCAAATTCAACTGACCGATCTTTTCATCCATAGTCATTTTCAACATCAAATCGTGGATAAAAATCTCCTTCTTATTATCGTTAACAATCGAAGGAGTGTGTTGAGCCAAACAATTAGTACTAAAAACGGTTATCAACAACATTGAAATAAATATGTAGCGCATAAAGGCAATATTTTGAACGTTATTTTTTATAATTCTATCTCGATAGTGTTTTCATCCGGTTTCAAATAGCTCAAGAAAGTATCCGCCGGTATCTGAGCGCCGCCCGCCCTATACGGATTCGCTTCGTTGGTAAACGGCACACTTTTTCCATTGATAATCAGACTTTTGGGAGAATGATTTTCTGCGTTTACAATAAACTTCCAATCCAAATCAAACCCTTTGTATTTAAACGATACTTCTAAACCATTCATTTCATCAGTGAGAACAGGGTCAATAACCACATAATCATTAAAAGCGCGGAAACCAATGAGTTTCTTGATAATCAGGCTAATGTAAATTCCGGGACCGCTTGAGTACACTCTCCATCCCCCATCTACACGCATTTTTCCAGAAATAACGTCTTCGTATTTTTCATCAGCTTCATAACGAGTTTTGAAAGTTACATCACTACTCGAATAATAACAATTTGCTTGGCGCAGGTTGCTGTTAGGAACAACTTCCTGATAATGAACGGGAATTGCCTGGCGCAATGCTTTTACAAATTCGTCTGCTTTGCCGAGAACGGCTTGCGATTCGGTATAACGAATATGTTCGTGAATGTACATCAAGCCAATCTCACGACCAAAGAATGTACTGCTTTCGGCACGTTGGAAAATTTCCTGAATTCCGCCTTTGTATTTCAACGGCTTATCCATCAAACGTGCACCGTCAGGACCTTTCAAGTGTTTATCTATGATGGTTTGATGATATTCAGCTTGTTCTTTGGTGAAAATTCCGCTTAAAATCCCTCTGTCCATTGGAAGAAGACTATAACTTATTCCGGTATGTGTATCGGTTGGATGAAGCAAAACGCTGATGCTTCCATTATCTTCAACATATCCATAACCAGCTACAATGTTATCTTTTATCAAATATTTATTGAAATCGGCTTTGATTTGTTGTACAACTTTGTTCAGTTCCTTAGCACGTCTCAAATTTCCAGCTTTTTCATATACTTCCACATAATCGCTAAATGCCTGATAATTCATTTCCACCGTCCAACTTGAAATTAAACGTTTTGCTAATTCTTCGTTTTTAGGTTGTAGCGAATCGTTCCAATCGCCACCGCCAAAAGGGACAAGCGCCGTTTCACCAATGTACGAATCTTCAATCATTTTAATCAACCGTTCCGTGTGTTCGTTAACAGTGAACAACTCACTTCCACCAAAATAAGGCACTTTTTCATCCAAAACAGCAATATCGCCTGTTACTTTCACATAGCTTGCCAACGAAATAATGACCCAGTAATAAATATCTCCGTGGCAATCGCCTGCACGAACGTGGCTGTAACTATCAAACATCCACCATTGAGGCCAATCTCCAACAGGATTTTGATTTGCAAAAATGGTAAGCAATACTTTACGTGCGGCATCGAATTTTTCCAACGAGAGCAAAAACTCAATCGGTCCTTGCGAAACATCGCGCGTTCCCCAAGCAGCGCCGCTGAATTGTTCCAAGCCGTAAGGCGTTAAGTAATGCGTAATGGCATTCATACCGTACCAAGGTAGAATTTCGTTGAAGGCTGAAATGTTTTTTTCAGAAGATTTTAGCATTAAATGATTGCTCAAGTTGTTCCAAAAATCCGTTCCTGAATGTTTTACATCTTCATTTTTTATCTTTGTAAGATCGAACTGTTCCTTTACTTCGCCCACTAATTTCATCTCAAAAGTGGAAATTTGAGCTGTTTCTAATACAAATAATTCATCCAATCCGTAAGAAAATGTATGTTGAAGGGAGTTTTTCAATTCCACAGAATTTTCAACAACGATTTTAAAACCTGCATTCGGAAACTTTTCAGTAATCATTGAGTTTCTCGTAGGTTTTGCTTCAAATTCACCGTTACCGGTCTGAGATAAATTCCACGTATTTACTTTATCCCAATCGTGTGTGACAATGAGTTTCACTTTGTTTCCACTCAGCACATTAAATGTAAGTTGCACAACGGGCGATTTGATGTAGGTTCCTGTTACTACTTCCAACACAGTTTCGTTCCATTTATAAATCCATCGGCACAAATTCAAGCCCATTTCAAAAGCAGACGGGATGCCAAGTAAGTAAATTTTGTTATCAATTTCGACAAAAATACGTTGTCCCGAGTTTAAATTTGCGTTAAACTGGCTGGTATTAATCGACAAAAATACATTGAAATTGGTGTTTCCCTGCGAAATGTGCGAATTAAAAACTCCTGTGGCATAACAAGTAGTTGAAAGCGTTTCTTCTGTAGGAACATCGGCCAAATTTGCCTGCATTATATGTGCGTGTGGACGATCGACCAACATCTCCTTTGCTTTGAGGATAACGTGCTTATTTTCAGACGAGAAAAAAGACAACAACTGATTATCTTTTTGTTCTTTTAATCTGATTTCTGTTCCGAAATAAGTTTCAATTTCATTTGTAGTTAAATCTGATGAAGGAAAAAGCGGTGCCGATTGAAATAAATTCTGCGTTGTTTTGCTCCAATTTACATTTTCCGTTATTTTTTCAGAAGAAAACTCGGAAATAACTTCATCTAAAACCTCTAAATCTTTTTCGGAAGTTGCCTCCGAATGATTTGGTAAGAAAGTTGAAATAAATGTAACAGTATGTTTCTCATTGATTTTCAGCTCGAAAGGCATTTCTTGCAGAGCAATAACCGGACTTTCACCAGCCATATTTCCTGCAAGCTGAGCTTGCAACAATCCTTCGGGAATTCCTGTAGCACGAAATGAGTTTCCATAAAACTGCATTCCGTCCGTTAAACCCGAAGTGGCTCTGCCTGTACTTGCCATCATCAACCAAGGATATCCTGTGGCTTCTTTTGTGTTTTGACGACAAACAGCAACTGTTCCGTGTGTTGCATCCTGTAAAAGTATCCGCTCCAAATATTGGGCAACGTAATATTCGTTTACAAGACCATCGTTACTATTTTTCAGACCGATTTCCTGCATCAAAACTACGTCCAATTCCACGTTTTCGGTTGAATTGTTGGCAACATCAATTTTCCATCGCCAAGAACTGCTTTTTTCTGAAAGTTGAAGCGTGCAAACATATTCAATGCCGTTCCAATTTCCTTTGGATGCAAATTGATTATCTGAAATTGCAATTTCGTTGTTCATCCCCATCAAAGAGGTAAACTCAATTGAATTTCCGGTGCGTTTACGTAAATAAATCTGTGTTCCGGGTTGTGCAAAAAGATTACCCGGTTTCAGATTAATTCTAATTTTATCCGCATCGATATTTTGTACATTTCCGTTTTCTAAAAAACTGAATGTTAATCCGTTATTGTTTGTTAGTTTCATAGCCATCGTTTCGTAAAACTGAAATTCATATTCATTTTTTACAACAAATTATTTATTAAAATTGAAACCATTAAGGGACATTTAAGGGATTCTTAATTAGCTCAATTACATAATGTTTTAGGTTCTTTAGGCTGGAAGCCTAATTTAATTCAGCCCAATGGCATCGCCTTAGGGGTAAAATGCACATAATGATATATTAAGTCCTGAAAGGACAATTTAAATTGCCCTCTCAGGGCAAAAAGCAAATATCTATTTATATCCCAACGTTTTACGTTGAGTTGAATTAATCTACCACTTTGTGGTGTTAAATGTCATAAATTATTCATCAAATTTTGTTACATCAATAAATTATCTTTAATTCGAACTCCTTTTTGTGAGGATGCGTATAAGTTACAACTACTTTATCATCAATTATTTTTAATGCAGTTGAAACTTCATTGCTGTACACAGATTTTATATTATCAATGCTTTTTCCTTCCAACACAAGTTCACCCATTAAATCACGGTGTCCGTAAAGTTGTATAGATATTTCATTACCGGAACTTTCGATATTCAACACATCAGAAGTTGTATGCAGAAGTTGTAAATCTTCATTGATTTTCAATCCGATGGGCGATAAAACGGCATATAAATTCGGCATTTCCATTGTTTCAGCACTCAAAGGTATTTTCACTATTTCACTTGTTGATGGATGAGTATAGGTTATGGAAACAGCTTGTTCCTCGTTATAATAATTGCCTACAAACAACAGAGCTTCGCCCGCCGGCGTAAACCGTTCACGCACATTTACAAAATAATTATCGGACTCGGCATTGTGCAATTTCGCATCAGAAAGTTGTAATAATTTGATATATACATCTTTGTGTGTTTCAGTATCAAAGCCCCACCATGTTCCAACGTGTGCAAACATTCCTTTTCCTACTTTTTTACTGAAACCTACAATTTTTCCTCTGATATTTTGAGCGATAATTTCGGCATCTTTCAAATCATCAGCAGAATAAATCATTTGAGGATTAGCACATTTAATATCTTTTGAACCGAGCACGTCAATTAAAGCGCTATCGAACGCATCCGTACCAATTGGTTTCACACCCACAACATCACGAATAATGGTGCAAGGCGTTCCGTTCATTTCACGAACGGGCATCATTGGATAAAGCACCACGTTTCCGCCGTTTTGAATGTAACCAACGATTTTTTGCTGTTCCGCACCGTTCATTTCATCGGTACTAAAAACCCAAATCTGTTTGTATTTATCCCAATTTGATGCCGGTTTATTCAAATCAAGCATATCATAATCCACATCCAGCACCTGTAAGGCTTTTAGCAATCCATCAAAATAAGCTCCTCTGCGGATGGCTGAAAAATTGAACACAATATCGCCTGCCCCAACGGGTCTTTCAAGTTCTGTTGCATAATAAGGCGGATAAAACAACACAGCCACTTCAGCCTTGCGTTTAGCTTCAACAATGATATCTTCCGATGTTTGGATGATTTTATTCATCCGTTGCACCAACGGATATGCTGACGTTTTTTCTGCTTCGGGCGTTAACGGATTGAACCAATAAAAAGTTGAACCGCTGTAGCCTTTTCGTTCGGGGTTTCGCCCTTGCGAAAACATATAATAATTCCAGCCTGTTAAACCGTTTGCTACGCTCGCTTTGTAGAAAAGTTCCATTTCCACTGGGTTTGTAACCACGTGGTATTCACGCGAACCGCTCTGAAACTCTGCGGCAAACAACGGTTTATTTCCCTGCATTGCATAAGTGATGTCGTTTATGATTCGGTCGTCGTGTAAATTGCGGTACGACATAAATTCAGGAATGTGATCCACACCGAAGATAATTTCACTACGGTCTTCGAACAAATCCTCGTACATCGTTATATTAACAGGAAATTCGTATCCGTTTCCGTAAATCCATCCCGGAAGATTATGATAGAAAGGCAGTAAAACGCCTAAATTTCGTGCCATTTTGGTCAGCATACGCAAATAATCGGCATAATATCTGCGCCAAAACATCGTCCATTCGTAATCACGACCTCTATCAGCCACCGACACATAAGGTTCTCTTCCATCGGGTGGAAGTTGAACATCTTCAAAATCGGTATAATTTGTATTCCAAAGTTTATTCCAACGATTTATATCGTTGTTTTTTTCTTTTAGATAGATAATAAAACGTTTTCTGGTTTCCTCGTTGTAATCTGCCTGATGCGACAGCCAAGAGAACACACCGATTTCGTTGCAAATCTGCATCAAAATCACCGGACCGCCTTTTGAGTATTCGTTTGCACTTATCAGAGGCATAATTTGATTGTACCACAACTGCACTTTTTCTAAATAAGCCGGGTGAAATAAACTTACACCGTCGCTGTTCACAGGTTCGCCTTTGCTGTTGTGCATTTTCACCTCGGGAATATATTTTTCTAAAAACCAATCGGGCAAGCCTGCTCCACGATATTCGGCAAGAATAAACGGACCCGGTTTCAGCGTACACAACAATCCGTGTTCTTTACATTTTCTAATCCAGCCCAGCAAATCGCGCTCAGCATACGTATGCCCGTCGAAGTCAAAACGACCTTCTTCCGGTTCGTGCCACGCCCAAGGAACGTAAGTGCTAACGGTGGTTAAGCCTGCTTCCTTTGCCAATTTCAAATGCTCATCCCAACGTTCTTTTTTTATTCTGAAATAATGGATTTCTCCTGAATTCAAAAAAACTTTTTTTCCATCTAATACAAAATTTTCATCTTTAATTGAGAACTGCCCCCTAACCCCCTGAAGGGGGAATTTTTGATTTCTATACATTCTGATATATTAATTATTTTAATTTAACTCACTGAAAATCTTTTTTCAATCTTCCTTTAAAACCCGTCCAGATTTATCGGTAGGGAGTATTGGAGAAGTTTTAATATAAATTTAACCTGTTTCTGAATTTGACAATGTAAATAACTCCCCCTTTAGGGGGCTGGGGGGCTTTTCTTTTTCAATAATTCTTTAATTTCCAACGACCGTTTTTCCGTTAAAGTGTAATGGAAAATAAGGAATAGAGAAATGATGCTTAAAAGAATTGGAAGTCCGATTTCTACTACGCGCATCATCAATAATGTGTAGGGCGTTTGCTTTTTCAACGCCACAATCTCGTTTACCATCATTTTCACATTTGCCTGTAATTCAACAATATTGGTATTCCCTTTTGATTTTATCAACGTTTTCTGAACCAACTCCATTTTACGATTTAACTCTAAATAATGCTCTTTGTTTTTCGTCTTCGGATCAAGCGATTTATTGGTAAGATATGCCTGAAGTTCCAGTACATTTACCGATAGTTTATCTAATTTTGTTTGAATAAACGCCAGTGGAACAATCTGCTTGTTTTTCATTACCGAGTCAATCACAATTTGATTTCCTGACAAGTTACCAATTGTCGTTTGCAGCGAGAGAAGATTTCTGTTAATGATGCTATCACGCTGAACTGTAAACAGTGGCACATACTTAAAGGTGTTTTCAAATTTTTTGCTGTGCTCTTTATTCATAAGTTTCTGATACTCTTTCGCTTCGGTAAGCGCTTCGTTTTTATACGTTAATAATGTCTGTGAGTTCAACTTATTTTCTTTTACTGACTTATCATAATTTGTTACCCAAGTGGATATTTCATCGATATTGCTTTGATATTTATCTACTTTCGTCACCTGTGCCTCATCAAACATGGTGAACACAATCAATGCACCCGCCACGAAACTGGCTAATGCAGTACCGAGTTTAATAAACCACCAAAAAACGGAATAAAAACTGCCTTCCGTCCGCTTCCCTGTCCTGAGTTCCTCTTCGTCGCAAATATCGCCCACCATCGACGAACCCAATGTAAAGAAAAACAACATTCCGGCAGAAAGTAAGGCTGTGGGAACAAGTACCAAATAAGGATAATTCGGATTGTAACACACAATTTTAGAAAGTTGTGCCGTAATCATCAATATCATTGCCAGCATCAGCGTTTTGCGCTTACCCAATTTCGGACTGATAATATTGAGTGGAAATACCGCCAGTACACCTACTATTGCCCACAACGTTCCGTTGATACCTAAAATTTTAGCCCCTTCTAATTTATCGCCACCAAACACATAAAAAATCGGGATATAAGAACCTAACAACGATACAAAATTGAAACCCATCGCTAAAGTAAATACGCTTAACGTCAAAACCACAAAGTTTTTATTAGTGATGACCATTTTCATATCGTTCCAAAAATTGGATTTTTCCTGTACTTTGGCAATTTCCTTGAATCGGGGCTCTCTCAATTTCAAAAACCACCATATGGAGAGAGGAATAATCAATGCCGCAATCATTAACGACACATAGCGCATTCCGTCCATTTCAGTTCCTCCGGTTCCTTTGAAAACCTTTAAATTTGCCAACCAGAAAAGCCACGGCGTACTCATTGCAAAGAGATTTCCCACAAAACTTTTGGCGCTGAAAAGACGTGTCCGTTCGTGGTAATCGTCTGTCATTTCCATACCTAACGCTCCGTGAGGTATTTCAAACAAATTCACCGCTGTAAAAAACAAGAGCAAAGTCACCAAAATATAAAGAAGCTGGAACACCTGATAGCCGGCTTCGGTTGGGAACCATTGCTGCACAGTTTCTCCCTTTGGAATATACCAGATAATTACAAAAAACACGGCGGAAAGTATCTCTCCTATCAAAAGAAACGGTCTTCGGCGTCCCCAACGCGAACGAGTGTTATCGGACAAGTGACCGATGATAGGATCGGAAAAAGAGTCCCATAAACGGGGAACGATAAGGATTAGCCCCAGCCAGAAAGCGCTTAATCCCAGACTGATATTCCCCATCAATCCAACCAAAATTCCGGCAACATTGAACAACGCGATTGGAATAATACCGCCTGCACCATAAGCGGCAAGCTGAGTAAATGTTATTTTATCCGCTTTGGGAGCATTGTTTGTTGTTATTTGTTTGTTTTCCATATTGGATAAAGTTATTTTTGATTTCTATGTTCCCCACACGAATTTGTCGTATGGGGTTAAGTATATATCGCTCTCCGAGCGAAATATAAACTCAATACTCAATCACCACCTCAGCGGGCGATTGTAATATTTGAATGTATTTGTCTGTAAATGTTTTAATTTCTTTACCGTTTACGGTTACTTTTTTGGGCAATTTCGAGCCGTTGAAATTTTGGATTTTTATTCCGTTTGATGGTAATTTCAAATCACCTACGATGTTAAATCTGTATGTATTTGCCACTTTTTTTAATACTGTATGAAATTTCTCCATAGTAAGTAGGCAAGTTGCTTACCGACATTCCTTCGGGTGTGTCAATCCAATCCTGATACAAAGCAGATGCTAAAACCAGCGCATTATCATACTCATTTTCATACACAAACATCGTACGGATGGCATTTACAAAATCAGATCCAACCCACGTATGAGGCATATCGCCCACATATCCGGCGTTTCGGTAATCTTTCCAAACAACTTCCGCCCAATGATTCCACGCCTGCGGACGTTGGTCGTGCAAGAAATACGCGATGAGTTCGTGGGCACGTTCCGGCTCGTTCAACATTATAAATGAACCGATGACACGATTTTCATACGGTGTATAGTTTATCCAATCAATGGTATTGTTTTTACGTTTGGTAAAGTAATCGTAGTACTTATCAAATGTATTGTAAATCTGCGGTTTGGGAAGATTCAGCAATTCATTACAAGGCGTGAGAGCCACTGTGGTGGAAGTAGCATCAAAATCGCCTAATTCGGCACAACACCGGGATGTAATCTATTCCTTTGTTTTTCATTGCCAAATTGATAGAATTATACAGATTTTCAGTAAACGTATCACGGATTTCGGCAATGCGTTTTTCATCCGAAGTATTTCCCAAAATATGCTGAATATCAGTAGCATCTTTCAACCCTTTGATGGTGAAGAAATTGTCCCAATACGAGTGCATCGGTTTAGCGGAATAGCCTTCGTGGCTAATAGATTCGGGCACAAGTCCATATAAAGATCTTACACTGTCGTTGCCATTTTTATAATGATCGGTACTACGTTCGTCAATCATCTGTTTTATGTAGCCTGCAACCGATAAAATATTTTTATTCTGACTCTTGAGAAAATCCAAGTCTTTGGTGAAATTATAATACTCGCGGATGGCGTAAATGAATTGTCCTTCGCTGTCGTTTTCAGGTACGGGATCGGGTCCGCGTTTGTCCACCACGCAAGGAACTTTACCGTTTTCATACAAATAATTTGAGTACCAATTCAAATAATCTTTCACCTCGGGAACAATGCCGTTTTTCAGCAATGCCGATGAGGTTAGTGAGCCATCGCGTATCCAACTGCGCTCGTAACTGCGTGAGCCTGGCTGGAAACCGGCTTTATCTCGGTTGATTAAAATGTAAACCAATTGCGATTTGTAGGTATCAATCAATTTATCAGCCGAAGCAGGCAAATTGAATTTTACGTGGTCAACTCGTTTTGTCCAGTAATTTACACCTTCATCAAATTCTTTTGCAACCAAATTATCGGTTATTTCCGATGAACTCGATTTTGTGTTGTAGTATGGCAATTTCACATACATCACCTTTGTTTCGTTGGGTTGCAATGCCATTGCATAACGCACAACGCCTGTGGCAAAACTCGAAGCATCAGTAACAGATATTTGATGATTGAATTTATTATCTTTCAGCAGAGCTACCACATTGCCATCGTTCACACTGTAAGTGGATAAATCCTGATACGGGAGTGTAGAATAAATTGTTTTCCCATCTATTTCAACCGATTTATTATCAACACCTTGAATAGTTTTAATTTTACCCGCTCCACCTTCTAAATTTAAGAACTGATAATACGGATTCACCTGATAAGGTCTTATAAGTACCAAAAAATCAAAGCTTTGTGCTTGCGATGTGGTATTTGTAAACGAGTATTTGATGTACAAGTTTGAACTTTTGTTAGCTTCGCCGGCAGAGGTCACTTGCGTGGTAAAATTCAAATTATCCAATTTCCATTTCACGCCCGGTAAAAACTGAAAATCTTGTGATTTGGTTGAATTTCCCATCGTTTGCGATACTTCTACATTGCTCCAATTATACAATTTACCGTTTTGCATAATCATTGGTTCCAACGAAAAAGCTCCTTTTTCAGCTTCTACCATTCCGTTTTCACTCAAAAGACCTTCTTGCGTATCGTTGTTCACACCGGTAAGAGTAAAAAATGATGCTTGCTTAAGAAAATAACTTGGATAATCGCCTTTTTCAGCATTCGACGCACTGTAAATCAAAAATTTATTTCTACTATCCACCTCTTTAGCATCTATAAATTTTAACTCGCTTATACCAAAATTATTCCCGACCGATTGGTTCAAATCTACTCGGATGTATCCGGGTTCGGCATCCTCAAAGCGGATGATATTTCTCTGATTGGCGTTTTTAGTAGTGACAAAAACGGTTTCCCACTGTTTTCCATCGTCCGATAATCGAACGGCAAAATCAGATGCGTAAAGATTCTTCAACCACTGAATATCCAATCCGCCTATTTCTCTTTTTTTGTTTCAAATCAATTAAAACAGACTGTTTCTTGCCGTTTTTAGATGTCCAAAAAGTTTCCGGTTTTCCATCAAACAAAACATCGGCACTCTTTTTAGTTTTAGGCAGAAAAGTGACTACCGGCTGTGGATAATTTGCCGTTTCGGGAGGAAGTTGTTCAAATTTCAAAATCGTCGACCCAAATAGTGCCTTTACCACCCACCAGAGAAGCAATGGTGAACTCAATTCTATCAATACGTAGAGGTTTTGGACTTGGATTGGGTCCCCAAGCAAACTCTAAATTTCTTTTTTTGATTTTAATTTTTTTCCATTCCGTAGGAAAAACAAAGTTGCGGTGGTTTACAAACCAAACATTATCGCCCGAAGCATCGACCACTTTGAATTCAAAATTGTTTGATGGCGAATTTGCCTTCATCCAAAACGAGATTTCATAATTATCGGGCAAATTGAGAGGAAAAAGTTTCTGAAAACCGCTATAACCCGTTCCTTTTGTAAAATCGTAATCTAAACGAATAGCTGTTCCGGTGCGACCCTGATCGGTAGCAATATTCATTTTCACATCACCACCTTCCGATTTGATGTATTTCCAACCGTCAACAGTATTAAAATCATCAAGCGTTGTAACTTGAGCCGAAACAAAAGAGACAGATAATAGATTAATTATCACAAGTATAATATTTTTTGAAATAATCTTCATTGTTGTTAATGTGTGTTTTTTACTAAAGATATTATTCGATTATTTAATATGATTATCCGCAAAGCGACATAGTATATTTCTTCAGTTGCCATGCCATTTAAGGCGTGGATTACAAAATAGTAATTTGTGGGCTCCAGTCCAAGTTTATCCTAAATCTATAGAAATAATCATATATTTTGGCTAAAGCCATTTTTCATTCCGGATATTGGATCCACGCCTTAAAAGGCGTGGCAATTAATTTTTAGGTCGTTTTACGGATAATCATATTATTTAATGTATTCAAAATGCAGCGATTTCAGACCTTTTTGAATGACCGGATCTTTCATTACATAATTCCAAACCAAACCGGTGCGTAAATTCTCTATCATCAGCAGCATCGGTCCCTGGTCAATACCGATGAAATCGTCATCCACCCATTTTGCTGTAGGATTAAAGGCATCGTAATATCCATATTTTCCCCAGATTTTATCGCCATACTTTGCATTCATATTTCTGATAGTGGCTAACGAAAGTTCGGGGGTAAACGGTAACGATGAAAGTACTCCATAAGGTGCCAACGTACCGTCTTCGCCTACGGTATCGTCTTTTCCGCTTGATCCACGCCCTGCATAGCCTTCAAACTTTTTATCACCAAAGTTGTAAGCGCTTCCGGGTCCATCAGTAGCCGTAAAACCCCACGTTAACGAATCATATCCCACCCAACCTTTGGGATTTTCGATGGCATACTGTTGCTGTGTGCGTGTGGCACGCCTTGAGTTTTCAAAATAATCGATCCCTTTTTCTTTCAGATACGGGTCAGCCAATCCGCGAAAATCAATGAATGTATGTGAAAATTGATGTCCGAAAAGCGGTGGAAATGTAACGTGTGACAAGCCCGGATAAGGCGTTTTCCACGTATAAGTACGCAGCCAGCCATTGTATGCTTTTTCGGGGTTTTCGATACCGGTGCCCGCCGCCAGAATGTAGAGAAACAACCCTTCGGTATAACCGTGCCAGCCCCAGTTTGTGATGCCTTCTTCCGGTTTCCACGCCATCGAAATGGTGAAAGGATGATTCGATTTTTCATCCATATAAAACACGCTCCAATCCATTCTTCCGAGTAATTTCTCTGACAATTCTCTGATTTCTTTTTCCTCCGGTGTGTTTTTGTCGTAATAATTTCGGGCAAAAATAACCCCCATCATCAACAGTCCAGTATCAATGGAAGATAACTACAATTCCATTCGCGTTTGCCTGATTCCATCCCGATAAAATGATAATAAAATCCTTTGTAACCGATGGCTAAAGAATCGGTATCGCTTTGAACCGAGTTGGCAAAATAACGTAATGTTTTAAGCGTGATATCCACCGCTTTTTCGCGCGAAATCCAGTTGTGCTCAACGCCAACAGCAAATGCCGGTAATCCGAATCCGGTGGCGGCAATGCTTGCGTGTGATCCGGCTTTAGCGCGGTCTTTCATTATACCGTGTTCGGGATGGTGTTCGTTCAGAAAGTACTGAAATGTTTTGTACTGAATGGAGTCCAACATAGCTTCATCGTCGGTAGTAAGTGTATAGTCAATCTTACCGAATGATTTGTATTTGTTTACGTCTTTTGGCGGGTTGCAACTTTGAAATAAAATTAAAAGTAACAGCAAGCAACAACTATGTATAAATTTAGTTAGCATATCTTTATTTTTTAATGATTACATAAATTTTTAATGATTATCCGCAAAGCGACATAGTATGTTTCTTCAGTTGCCACGCCTTAAAAGGCGTGGCAATTAATTTTTAGGTCGTTTTACGGATAATCATCTATTTTTTCTTTATCTTACAACTGCAAAGCAATTATTAATGTAACTACGCTATCAGACATAGCCTACAAATTAAGTGTGGTTTAAGACACTTCGTAAGGGTAAAACCGGAAGACTTGCTTCGAGGCATTGCAATAATCGTCAGACAGACAAATAACATAATTAGGCATAAAAGCTCCGCGTAGCACAAATCAAAACCTATATCGCTGATTTACCATTTCAAAGTAATTATAATATCGCTACCAATTTGTGTGACACTGCCTTTTTCATCTTATAAAGACAACAGACGCAGATCTTTTAAAATCAAGATTACTTGTTTTGTTACCGACCTCATCCCCACCGAAGATCATCAACATATTTATGTCACTTTATAACTATTAATACATTCACATTTACAGTGAATTGTATTAATAGTTATGTGTTCAAATAAAAACAATTTATCACAACAACCAATTATTCAACCAGTTATCAATCCACTATAAATTTACGTTTGAAATTATCCATTTTTGCTATGTATATTCCTTTACTCAAGTTGATCTTAAAGTTGCCGAAAACAGACTGCCCTTCACCTACTTTCTTTCCTGTAGTATCAAAAACAGATACTTTACCGGTAATATCACCTATGTTCAGTACTCCGTTTTTGTAATACACGGCCGTTTTATCTACCGATAGGGCAATCACGCCACTTGGGACGTCAGATATAGAAATTTTCATTGCGCCAATATAGAAGAATTTAGTTTCATTATTATTATTGGGACCGGCTTCTACTTTAATTATAATTTTTCCCTGACTATTGGGGCTGATTGATTTCAATTCAGCCACTTTAGAAGTATTATTGGAGCAGTCGAGTGTTGCTGTTTTAGTCGAATTTAATCCTACCGCTGTGTATAAGGTTTCTCTTATATCGGTAGAATTTGCTCTCGACCCAAAAATGGTAAATGTATAATACTTGTTGGGATTTAATCCACTTAATTCGATTTCGCCTAAAGGATTAGCGGCGGTAGCTCCCCAAGCCAGTGTATGTCCGAAAAAATTATCTTGTGAAGCTGTTGTTACAATATCAGCGGCAGCGTCCGATGTTACAGCCGAACCTGCAGTGTTATATCCATTATAGAATGGGTCTGTAATTTTAAGTGTAATACCGGTACTAACGTCACTTTTATCATTTAAAGTAACATTAGCTGTTTGCGTATCGGTTATGTCATTCCAACCTGCACCACTTAGTAAGGCAGTAGATCCAAAATCGATATAGATATTTGCATCTGAGGTTGATGAGTTTTTACCTGTTAACAAGAGTGGCTCCAAAATAGACTTCCATAGTGCGTAACCCGAAGCATTCATATGTAACATATCACTACCAAATAGTGTGGTATTGGGTGTTCCATCTCCATTAAGCATTGGAGTCCATGTATCAACATAATCAATGTAGCTTACTTTATCGGCATACGATTTCATCAGCGCATTAGCTGCCTGATATTTGGCAAAAGCCGAAGTCCTTGAAGGGCTTGGTTTTATAGATACAAGCAATATTTTTGCAGCAGGATAATACACATTAATCATTCGGGTCATAGTAATAACGTCATCAAGAAACTCTTCTGCTGTTTTTGTAGTTCCATACAGGTCGTTATCTCCTTCGTATAAAACAACCTGAATAGGCGCATACGGTTCAACCACGTTACCAAAATAGTATATCAAGTCAGTCATCCACGATCCACCAAAAGCTCTGTTTAGCACGGGAGAATTCGGAAAATCTGTCGATAAAGAAGACCACATCGTAAATGTTGAGCTCCCTGTAAATAATACGACATTTTTTTTGACACCGTTTGTTGCATCTTCAGAAGCAAAAGTAGCCATATTGCTTGTCCAAAGTGAAGCTCGCGAATACTGTCCGTATGAAGTAAAGATGACAAGTAATAATGTTAACGTAGAAATTAAAATTCTTTTCATGTATATATAATTTTTTATAAGTTAATAATTTTATTCAATAAAGATTATATTATTAGAATGTTATACATTTAATATACAGCGGCTTGCAATTCCCCTAAATCCCCTTTCCCCAAAGGGGACTTTTGCATCGTAAGTAGTATTGAAGACATCCGTCCATTGTACTCCGCATTCACCCTTTGAAAAAGGGGCAGGGGGATTGATTTGCTTTTAACTGATTATCACTACTATAATTTTCTATTCTATATAATCTCTAATAAGCCTTCGTATAAACGAGATATTCAAATCTGAAAATTGTGTTATACCTTATAGATTTGCCGTGTATATAAAAAGTGTCTAAATTTATTTCACTACCATTTTTCGTGCGATACTTCCTATCTTCACCAAATAAATTCCTTTATTCAATTGAACATCGAATTTTCCTCCGTTGGTAGTACCTTCCGCAATTTTTTTACCTGTCAAATTATATATTTTAATATTCCCTGATAGGTTATTTACATAAACGGAAGCGTTTGAGTAATATAATTGAACGTTATCAGATTGTAGATGATTTACAGCGGAAGCTATATTCTCCGTTAATCTCATCGCGGCTAAATAAAAGAATAGAGATGCATTTGTATTATTAGGACCTGCCGTAATGGTAACGGTAATTTTTCCGGTAGCATCGGGATGAATATTGGAGGCTGTGCATATCGACGAAGTATTATTCGATGTATTTAACGCTACCGACGAAGCAGTTGCTCCCGTTACGGTAAATAACGTTTCGCGATTATCCGATACACTTGTTCTCGATCCAAAAAAGTCAAAAGTATAAATATTGGAAGGATTGAGTCCGGTAAGTGTAAATTCACCCCGGTCTTGTGTACCGTTTGTGCCCCAATTGGTAAACCCAAATACATTGTCTCTGGTTGAGTTATTTTGAAAAATCGCAGCATCTCCGGTCGGTGCAGTTGTTCCATTTGAATTTTCGCCGCTAAACAATGGATCGGTAGTAGTCAGCGTGATGGCTGAAGTAACTCCGGCATTATCCACGATAAAAAACGGGGCGGTATCATATAAATTACTGTTGTTATATTCCGTTGTAGGATTGGTAAACCCAAAATCAAAGAAGTAAGTTTTTGTGCTTTCTGCCTCTACATTTACTGCAATAGCCAACGCGGCTAAAAATAAGTAACTTTTTTTCATGATGTTAATTTGTTTAATGTTTGTAAATTATTTATATATGGCAATCTATAAGGTTAGAACTCGTCTCTACTTTTAAAAACATAGTGAACAATAGTCTTTTTAAGTCAATTTTAATTTCATTTTTACCGCATTTCGACCACATAGTCTAAAAATATCGAAGATATTTTTCTCTATGTTCACGAAAATAAGAGAAAATAATAATGAAAACTATGTTTTCTATGTTTTTCAAAAAAAGTCAAGATGACTTCTTATTGAAGAATATTAGAGATTATATTAATTAGTATGTTATATGTTTAATATGCAGCGGCTTTTAATTTCCCTAAATCCGCTTTCGCCAAAGGGGACTTTTTGCATCGTAAGTAGTATTGAAGACATCCGTCCATTGTACTCCGCATTCACCCTTTGAAAAGAGGGCAAGGGGATTGATTTGCTTTTAACTGATTATCACTGCTATAATCTTCTATTCTATATAATCTCTATTAAAAATAATGTTGCGTTGACTGAAATCCCAATTTTATCAATCCCTGTTTCACTGCGGCATTTTGCATAAATAAGTTCCACAGCATTCCTGTTCTATAATTTTCTATCATCACTATAATCGGTCCCTGATCAATGGCTAAATACGAATCGGCAAACCATCGTTTGTTCAAACTAAAAGCGTCTTTGAATCCATACTCGCCCCACATTTTATCTCCGAGCGTATAATAGAAGAAATGGAGCGCGCGCATGCTTTCTTCCGGTGTGTAGGGGAAAGATGCCAGTGCGGCGGTAGGGGCAATCACTCCTACATCGTTATTCGGAGATGAGGCCGTATATCCATTAGGTATATCGCTGGCTGTAAGCCCCCAGCACTCGTTGCTGTATCCGAAGTTTTTCCGTGGATTTTCAACACAGTAACTATAATTAATCTTTGCGTGTGCCGTATTTTGTGTCCAATAATTAGCATAAGTATCTGACAAACCACGGGGTCGAGCCCCAAAAATGAGTAATGTGTAAAAAAGAGCGGACCGCCTCTATCTTCGCCAAGCGGAAGTTGTATATTGTAGAATAATTTACCGTTCTTTGCTCCTCCGTTTCGCATAAATCCTTCGTCGTACACCGATTTATCGATGGAATATGTTGGAGATGAAGCCGCAAGCACATAAGCAATCAATCCTTCGTTCCATCCGGTGATGGGCATATTCATAGCCCAATCGTCACTTGGCGACCAGTGCCAATATAATTTCTGTTGTCCGTTTCGCCGGAACCAGCTCCACTCTACTCCTCTCCAAATATTTTCTATATTATTGTAAAGTGTTGTCTCTTCCGTTGTGTTTTGGTTAAAGTATTGCTGCACGGCGAGCAATCCTTGTATAAGGAAAGCGGTTTCCACCAAATCCGCTCCATTGTCTTTAGCGCTGAAAGGTATTACTTTACCCGTGGTGCCGTTGAGCCAATGTGGAAAAGCGCCGTGAAACTTCTCGGCTGTATTTTTAAGAAAACCTACGATTTTGGTCATTCGCTCCAAGCCTTGCTCACGGGTGATAAACCCTCTTTCGATAGCAACCGGAATAGACATAATACCAAACCCAGAGCCGCCGGAAGTAACGGTTTCGCCGGAACCGTAGCGCTCGCGGGCTAAGCCTGATACAGGATGAGCATAATCCCAAAAGTACTTAAATGTCTGCTTTTGTACGAGGGTAAGCAACTCATCGTCCGAAACGGCAGGATATTTTGGGGTGGAATCCAGTTCGGTAATGAACGAATAACTGTAATCGTCGATTAGCTTTACGCCCAGATATTCTCCACTTGTTACATATAAAGTGTATGGTGTAAATTTGTTTAACGTTTTACGGACGCGAAAACTCAGCTCTTGTTGCGATGTAGTATTTAGAAGAGCAAAAGCCGTATCTATCCCATTGCTTATAAAAAGTTTGGCAGGATCAATCGCTTTTGTATTGATATTAGCAGAAAAACGAAGATGAAAAACAACCGAATCAGCCGGAACGTTATATGCCGATTGTCCATTAGAAAGAGCATAACCGTTAATGTCGGCACTTTCAATGTACGCGTTTACCGGCGGAGTCACGACAGGTTCATCCGTTGTCTTACATCCGGACAGCAGTATTAAAAAAAACAAGGGGAAAAAGAGTTTTCGTTTCATGTGTTTTATAATTTTTAATTGTCACATGGAACTCGCACATAAGCATTTCCTTGTATGTAAGAATTTATTTGTCGTGCTCGTTTCATCTGTTTATAGTTGTTTCACTTTTAACCTTAGCGAGGTTGTAAAGTAGTATGTAGATTATTTAATTTTTATCAAAAGAACTCGTTGAAAAATCAAGGAGAATGTTTCCATTCTCCTTGAAAAAAAACATTGTATCAATTAGTTGATTTGTGTTACTTCGGCATCGTATAGCGCTTTTATTTCTGCAGGAGTAAGTGCTTTATTGTAAATACGAAGTTCGTCTAATAATCCCGGATAATATACTCTCCAAGAATCTGTTTCTACACCGGCAACCAATTGATGCCATGCACCCACATAAAACTTGGTCATATCGCTCTTTAATGTAAGTGCCCCTAAAAGAGGTTGAATTCCATTTTCTTGTACAGAATTAGAATACTTAACTTGATCTTTAACAAAAACGCCATTAGCATAAAATGACATTGTTGAAGTAGTCTTATTGTATGTGCTTACAATATGTACCCATTTATCCGATAAAAAAGCCGGACTATGACCATAAAGATCTTGTCCTTGCCAATTTGTTGTAGAGTTATATAAATAAGATTTTAATGCTAATGAATCAGCATTTGAACCACTTTCAAGTACAAAACAGAAATTTCCCATACCGGGATCACCTCCATTTAACAAGAAGATAGAAGCGGCACCACCTTCTGCTTTAGGAGATTTTATCCATGCAGAATAAGAATATTCACTCAAACTTTTAAATAAATTTGTTGCTGCAACATTATATTCTAAATAAGCTTGAGAAACTGAACCTTTGTAAGCATTACCACGCCTACCGGTAACGAAAGAAGCCGCACCTGCTTTTTTTACAAAAGATAGACCATCTCCTTTTGAGATAGATGCAGATTCCGAGTCAAACGGGAAATAAGCAACTAAATTGGTTGACGCAATGGTACTTGGATCGGTTTTTCCTGCATCGGGATCGGTTTTTTCTTTGTCGTCTTTACAAGAAGTAAACGAAACGCCTACTACTAAGGCGAAAACTACGGCGAGTACGCCGAATAAATTGATTTTTTTCATGATAAATAATTGTTTTTAAATTAAACGTAATAAATTAAAAAATTTAGTTTTGTTCTATGTTTTAATTAGAGATTATATAAATTAGAATGTTATATGTTTAATATACAGCGGCTTTCAATTCCCCTAAATCCCCTTTCGCCAAAGAGGACTTTTCGCCTTTCGGCACTCCTAAAATATTTACTTGAAAGAGAATCCGTTAATATCCCGTGTTCTGCCCTAAATTAGCGTTTAGCTGACGTTGCTGCGTGGGAATAGGAAACAGTTCGTTTTTTCCTGCCTGAAATCCGTGACTTGACAATACGGTTGCTGCCTTTCCGGTACGCACTAAATCGAAGAAGCGGTCTTCTTCCAAAGCCAGTTCGGCACGGCGTTCGTCCCACACCGCCTGCAATGACGGCGCTATGCTTAGTAAACCTACTCTGTTGCGCACTTTATTCAAGGCACTTTCAGCCGTAAATCCACTGGTAGTACCTGCTGAAGCTCCATTTAACTTAGCTTCGGCAAACATTAGCAACACATCGGAATAGCGAAGAATGCGTGGATTATGGTCAAAACCGTAACCGTTGTAACTCCATTTATTGTAGCTCGAAGGAGTATATACCTTACCGTTATATACCGGGTTAGCGCATGCTGCCTTGATACTATCTCCTTCAGGAGTTTTAGTTCCCCTATAAAGTAAAGTAGCTTTCATACGTTGTACATCTCCTCTGGCAGTAAAAAATGCGATTAGGTTATCGCTTGGCGTGCAAAATCCCCAACCTTGCATATTGGAAGGCGTATTATTACGCGGTCCTTGTACATAAGCATATTCCATATAGGGAGCTTCGCCACTCGATTTCCCTAACGAGGAGCTTTGTATCTCGAATAACGATTCCTTACTGTTTTCTTCGTCCACAGAGAAAACAGAACGAAAATCGGTAAGCAAATCATATTTGCCGGAAGCCATAATACGGTCGGTAAGCGATGCTACCGAGTCCCAATTTGCAGTGGCATTCTCAAAAGCTGCATGATACAGATGTACTTTGGCTTTAATGGCCATAGCTGTGTATCTATTGATACGTCCCGCCCAGTCTTTAGTGTAAGAAGTAGGCAATATCTCAATAGCCGCCTGTAAATCTTTTTCCATAAATTTATATAAATCGGATTTACTCACTTGCTTTTGAGCAGCCAGCTGTTCGGAAGTCATCAGGGTATCAATCAACGGCACGCTACCAAACAAGCGGGTCAAATTAAAATATGCGTAAGCGCGTATTGTTTTGGCTTCGGCTGTACATTCGCGTGTGTATTTTTTGTTTTCGTCATTCAACATTTGCGCCTCAAATAAAGGCATCTGATAAATAGCGTTGTTAGCGGCGCTGACAATATCGTAAAATCCGACCCACAAATTATTGATTAGCGTATTGGATGGTCCGTAGGTAAATTCATCCAATTCTTTCATAGTAGGATTGTCTTCGGGCGAACTTCCTTTGTCGGCGTTGTCTGATGTAATTTCAAAAGCGCCTATATAAGAGAAAGCGTGTACGTTCCCACTACGCATTTTAGCATAAGCGGCGCTTACCGGCAAAAATATATTTTCAGCTTTCGTATAATCTAACCCGGTAGAAGGCATTGTGCCTTCGCGACGAATATTCAAAAAATCATCGCATCCCGCAAGAAGTAACAGGGTTAATATCTGTATGATTATTTTTGTTTTCATGTATTTATAATTATTTTTTCATTTGTCTGATAAAACTTGCAGACAGGCATCTCGTTGTGTATATTCTTCCATATTAACCGGGATTATTTGCCGTGCTTGTTTCATAGTCATTATTTTCAATAGTTGTTTAATTCACTTTTTTAGAAAACGTTCTTATCTAAAAATTCACTTTTGCTCCCAATGTATATACCGCTTGCATTGGATACACATTGGTATCGACTCCTGCGCTAATCGGCGAGCCACTCACTTCGGGGGTAAACCCTTTGTATGTAAAGAATGTAAACGGTCGCTGTGCCGACAAATAAACCCGTAAACTCTTTACAAAAGGTAGTGTTTTTAGCGTGTAGCCCAACTGTACATTTTGTATGCGTATGTACGACGCATCTTCGATAAAAAAGTCGTTGGGTTGTTGTGTGAACGATGATGTATAAGCTTCGGCTGAAGGATACGTGTTTGACTTGTTATCTTTCGTCCAACGGTTTTCGTAAAAGTCAAGATCGTAGTTACCATCCGGAAACACATCGCGATTCATCCTTTTAGCATTCAACACTTTATTGCCAAGCTGACCTTGTAAGGTTAATCCTAAATCCCAGTTTTTATAGTCTAATCCCAAATCGATACCGCCTATAAGCCAAGGAATGGCGCTCCCCAAATAAACTTTATCATTTTCGTCAATAACCAAGTCATCGTTTTGATTTTTATACTTAAAGTATCCGGCATCCTTGATGGTTTGACTTACGGGGTCTTTAAGTGCTTCGGCTTCACTGGCATACACTCCCTCTACTTCGTATCCCCAAAAAGAACCGATCGGATAGCCCACCTTCGTTTGGGTAGCATAGTTACCGCGGATAGAAGCGCCCGGTATAGGTGTTGAGCGTCCGTTCAGTGCAAGCACTTTATTGTTAATGGTAGTGGCATTAAATCCGATACGATAGGTAAGATTATCGTTAATTTTATCGTTCCAGTTTAATCCTAATTCTATACCTTGGTTATGTACTGTCCCGTTATTTGAAAGTAATTCAGCCGTTCCTCCTCCGGTAGCTATCGGTGCATAAAATACAACATTGTATGTGGTACGGTTATAATAATCCAATTCTCCGCTCAAACGCTGCCCGAGTAATGTAAAGTCAAATCCGGCGTTAGCCTCATTTACTACTTCCCATTTCAAATAATTCTGAATAACCGTTTGCGAGCCTACTCCGTCAACCAATTTATCGCCAAATACTCCTGAACTGCTTACCCCGGTAGAGCCTAATGTCAAGGCTGAGTTGGCAGGCACATTGTCGTTACCAAGTAACCCCCAGCTGGCACGAAATTTAAGGAAGTTGAACAACTGTTGTTTACTCATAAAGTCTTCACCCGTCAATATCCATCCTAAACCTACGGAGGGGAAATAGCCCCATTTTTCTTGATATTTAGAACTTCCATCAGCACGAAACGTGAAAGTTCCCAAATAGCGATCAGCGTAATTGTATGTACCTCTTACAAAAGCTGATACACCATTATTCTGATACGGATTAACCGCGTCTTTGGTATCGTTGATTGTAATATTTTGAGAAGAACCCAATCCCAAATACATCGACTGTTCATCAAAATCAGGCACGTTCAATGCCGTAGCTGAAAGCCCTGACAACTTTTCGATACGTGCTGATTGCCCAAGCATTGCGCTGAAACTATGTAATCCTACTTTATCGGTATAAGTCAATATATTATCGAAAATTTGCTTTGAAGAGACAATAAATGTTTTTGTAAGGCGAGAGTTGGTTAACCCCTGCGAACTTCCCACAAAAAATTCGGGAACATAGTCGCGCGTTTGCCAGCTGGCATAATCTAAATTGTACGAAGATTTTATCTTCAATCGATTATTAAAAAAAGATAATTCAGCGAAAGTTGAAGATATCAACTTTAATCCTTTTTCGCTATTGTTATTGTAATACGCTACGGCAACAGGGTTGGCATAAGAATTACCGAATCCGTATAATTGAGGAGCATCGAAGTGTACAGGATAAGCCGCAGTGTTATTTTCATTATAGATATTATATACCGGCGGATTTACAAATGCTTGAAAGAATGCATTGTTATTGGCATTATTCTTATTATAATTGGATAATACAGAGTTAGAACCCACTTTCAACCAAGCGTTAACCACTTGATCTAAACGTGCACGAAGATTGTAACGATTGTAATCATTTTTGGCATCCATAATACCTTCCTGATAGAAGTAATTAGCTCCCACCGAATAACTTGTCTTATCTGTTCCTCCCGAAATATCAATGGCGTGACTTTGCATCGTAGCATTGCGTAATAGCTGGCTATACCAATCAGTACTTCCGGGATAATTGGCTGCAACCTTCGGAACGTATCCGTTAGTATTTGCATACGCTTCGTTTTGCATTTGTACGCATTGTTCCGTATTAGCCAATTTCATTACATTGGTCGGATTCTGTACACTAAAATAACCATCGTAGCTAATATTGGCGCGTCCTTGTCCTCCCGTTTTTGTGGTAATAAGTACGACTCCGTTTGCTGCCCTTACACCGTAAATGGCGGCGGCTGAAGCATCTTTGAGCACGTTCATAGTTTCAATATCGCTACTACTCAAAAAATCTATATTGTCCACAAACACTCCGTCAACAATATATAAAGGATTACCATAGTCGCCAATGGAACCAACTCCACGTATTTTTACCGAAGGACCTGCCCCGGAAGCGCCACTGTTGATAATCTGTACTCCGGAAACTTTACCTTGTAATGCCGACATTGGATTAGCGGTAATTTGTTTGACCAAGTCTTCGCCCTTTACCACAGCAACAGGGGCGGTCATATCTTTCACCTTTTGGGAACCATATCCCACCACAACCACTTCGTCCAACACCTTGTCGTTGGTTGACAGCGCTACGGCTATCGGACCGGCAGATGTTGCAACCACTTCCCGCGGTTCGTAACCTACATAACTTATCACCAACGTTGCCCCCGTAGGAACAGTGATGACGAAATTTCCATCAAAATTAGTAATGATGCCGTTTGTTGTCCCTTTTTCGAGGACGTTGGCGCCAATAAGCGTTTCACCCGTTTTTTTATCGGTTACAACTCCCTGCACTTTGATAGTTTGTGCCCACAGAGTTGAAACGGAAAGAAAAAACAAAACAATGAACGTAACGTGTTTTCCCTTCATAAAAGTCATATTTTGGTTAATTATTTGTATAAACATTCTTATAAATATACTACCTTCAGTTTCTATTTTGGTCTAAACGAGAGAAATCGGTCTTCAAGGAAACTGCATTCGCATGCAAAACTAAAAAGTAAATTCTCGCTCTAATTTTTTAAATTCAATACGCTTAAAGTCTGAATACAGTTCCTTGAAAACCCTCCAACCTACTGAAAAAACTAAACTTATTAATCATTTAATCTAACAAAAAACAATCACATATTTTATCAATGAAACATATCTTTATGTCTAAATATCGAGAATTGTTATAGCAAAATCGACAACGCGTTGTCATACATAAAAAATCTCTACACACACCAAGCGTATAGGAAACATTTGTAAGAAATACCATAAAAAGGAAATGTAATAATGTTTGTACCTAAAAAGTTACACAAACTGAATGGAATCAATATACAATTTACCGTGTTTTTCATGGTTTTCAAAACAAATGGAATTTGCCTTTACATTTTTACGTGTTCACGATGCAAATCTACATCACCGACACAAGGATTTCAAAATTTTTTAACCCAATAGAAACACTACTACCGAAAAAAATGTAAGTAGTATATACTATTTTACCACTACAGAACAAAAAAAATATTCATATATACAACTGTAATACAATCAATTAAAACTGTAAGCAAATTAATACTTTTTATTTCAAATTCGATCATAAATTCAGTTAAACTTTTGGTAGAAGGGATTCCGATTTTCTTTCGGATACGATATCTCCCCACTTCAACCCCTTTGGGAGATATATTCATCAAGTGCGCAATGTCTTTTGTTGATAAATTGAGACGCAAATAAGCACAAAAACGGAGATCGTTGGAGGTAAGTTCAGGATATTTCTGATGCAGATTCCGGAAAAAGTTTTCGTGAATACGGTCAAAATTGGTTTGAAAAATTGCCCAATCATCTTCAGAAGAGATGTTTTCATCTAATAGCCGAATAAGTTTATCGTAAGTATTCATCGGGATATTGATTACCCAATGTCTTTTTCAGGCTGCCGATTTCTTCTTTTATGGTATTCAACAGCTCGTTTTTCTTAATCAAGTTCATTGTAGAAGCAGCCAAGTCTTTGCTTTTCAGAGTCAATTCCGACTCCAATTTTTCTTTCTCAAGCGCTAAAATTTGCTGTTCACGTTTCTCTATCTCTTTTTTTCGTAACTCTTCCTGCTCTTGAAGGTATTTTGCTTTTCGCAAAGCATAACGCCTTCTCACACTATAAAAAATAAAATATAATATTTGAAAGGAATATCAGTAAATATATTAATCGAAAGGAAACACTCCAATAGAAAGGTGGTTTTACGGTGAAATGGTATTGCAACTCTCCCACTATTTTACCCTCGTTGGTTAACACCTGCGCATGAAACGTATAATTCCCCTGTGACAGGTATTCATATTGTTTTACGTTCTGCGTAATTAAAGCGCCCCATTTCTTTCCCAATCCGTCCAACCTATACCTGAACATAACATCGTTCATATTGGAATAATACGGGAAATACACTGTAAACGCAATGCTGTTTTTTGCAAAAGGTATTTTCACTTTGAGACTGTCAGAAACTTGAATATCTTGACGTTGGTAAGTTTTCTTATCTCTCACATCCACACGTTCGATTCTCAAATGTGGTATTTGATGATTAAACGCAACCGTTTTTGACGAATATAATCCGGTCTCCGTTTTCAAGCGTCAGGATTGTAAAAATCGTTCAAAATCGGAACAATCGCTCACTGTTGTCCACCGTTTGTTTTTGAAGTGAAGCAAAGTGGATTCGGTCTGTTATTTTGATATCGTTACCTTTTATTCTAACCAATGCAGCCTCTTCGTTACAAATAAACCAATACAACATAGGCTTATAAAAACAGATATTGTGTGCTTGCGAATATTTGCCGAGCGCATTCTTCAAATCTTTGTAAGGAACTATTTTATTTTGCAAATCATCGTAAATATAAAATGAAGTATTGTCTGAAAACACCATTCGGTTATTGATGGCATATACTTTGATGGGCAATTCGTTCTCTCCGTCCAAAGACTCATACTTCATCACCTTTTCAATCGTTTTCAAGTCTTCTTTCAGAGTCAGCTTATACAAGCCTTTATGCAAGTGTGAAGCCCATATATTTCCCTGAAAATCGACCTGTATTGTTTTTATCGGATTAAAAAAGCCGGAGAGCGAATGACTGAATTTCCACTTGCTGTTTTCTTTGGTATAAATACATATCTCGTTGTAAGTCCCTTGTACAAGCACTTCTTTATTATATATGTTCCCTTTGGTCATACACATACCACCCTTGTCGGAAGACATTATTCTGTTAAGTCCGGTGGAAAGTATTTCAAACGTTTCGTTATTGTTTCCGCAAAAGAGCTGTCCGTCAGCCTGAAAAATATCCCACACCTGTCCGCGCGTTTGCATATCGTAATGTAAATCGGTGATTTTTTTATCTGCTAATGAGAGCTTACCTCTGTAGAATCCCTGATTGGTAGCCAAATATAAATTAGGAGTGAGATACGCTACCGAATAAACAGAGCCTATCGAAGGCGAAAACGAATGAATAAATTGCAAGGTATTTCCAAGATTAATCATCGATATTCCTTTGTCTAATGTCAACCATACATTATTTTCTTTATCACAATACATTCCCAGTATGGTATTATTTTGAAGAATATTGGTCGTGTTAAGTTCCCACACCTTTCTTCCTCGTGTATTCAGAGCAAAAACGCCATTTTGTATGGTACCAATTACAATAAGGGAATCTTGTGTGAAAACCGCTTTATTTACTCCCCATTTTGATAATCCCAATTCAGCATCGGTATCAAACTTTCTAAATTGAAGACCATCAAAAGTATATATTCCATCAGTCTCTGTAACGACATACGAAAAATTTGTCCGTACCGGAAGGATTTTAATAACAGCGCTCTTAAAAGGTACATTTTCTAATTTGCTCAAGCGACGTTTATTTATATTGAGCTTGCATAATCCGTTTTGATGTGAATATATAAATAATTGATTTTGAAATTTTTGAGCATATAGAAAGGTTACACCATACCGGCTACCAATCACATTTTTACCATCCCACACAAAGATACTTGTGAACGACTGGAAAATAACATT
>JASGJK010000011.1:0-61425 GCA_049840795.1 Paludibacteraceae bacterium | reverse complement strand
GGTGGATATAACTGCCCGTAGCAAAGGTGTGTTAAGAGAATTATGTTACACCGCTCAATGTGCAAACGGTCACATCACACGAACTGAAAAGAGCTGCTTGCTGCAATCTTTCGGAGAGTTTTGAAACAAATGCTTCGGTCCATGTATCTTACGATGATGTAGTAACGGGCGCCAAACAGATAAAATTGCTTGGACTATCGGGAAATACGTTCAGATACTGACTGAAAATGTACCTAATTTACGCGGATTATCTTCTTCCTACGGATTGGGTTTTATTCCCGGACCTTGGATGGAAAGTATTCAAATATCAAAAGGGGTAGCATCGGTCAAAAATGGGTACGAAGCCATTGCCGGGCAAATAAATGTAGAATATAAAAAGCCTAAAAACAGCGATCCTTTGTCGTTAAACGCGTATCTGAACAGCGCGGGAAGAACAGAGTTTAACGCTACAAGCGGTTTGAAGTTAAAAGAAAATCTTTTTACAGGCATTTTTATGCACGTATCGGACGAACTCGTAAAATTAGATATAAATAAAGACGGATACATTGATATGCCGATGGTGAAACAGTACAATTTTGCCAACCGCTGGCATTACGAGAACGATGGATATATTATGCAGGCTATGATAAGAGCTTTGTCCGAAAAACGTATGGGAGGGCTTATTGACCGGAGTTACAAGGTAGGTGTAAATACGGAACGGTATGAGTTTTTTCTAAAAAACGGATTGATATTTAACACGTATTCGCACGAAGGAGAAAGCGAAGAAAACGGGTTTAACTCCAGCTTAGGACTTATTTTGAGTGGTTCGGTTCATCGTCAGGATGCCTCGTTCGGATTGAAAAACTATGACGGCAAAGAGAACAATCTATATGCGAATTTGATTTACGATATGAGCTTTGGGAAAGTACACAAACTTTCGGTAGGAACAAGTTTTAATGCCGATGTGTATGATGAAATCTTGTCGTCGGGGCTTTTACCGGCCAGTTATGGGAGAAATGAATACACATCGGGGGCTTTTGCCGAATATTCCATCGTGTATAAAAATATCACAGCAATGTCGGGGATCCGGATTGATCATAACTCGCTGATCGGCAACGTTTGTATCTCCTCGTTTTCATTTCAGGTACGCCTTAAAAGAGTATGCGCACCTGCGTCTGTCAGCAGGAAAAGGATTTAGAGCGCCCAATATTTCTTGCCGAAAACAATTTTTACTTAGCAAGTAATAGAAGAATGGTGATTCCTGCCGGACTCAAACCGGTGGAAGATGCTTGGAATTATGGTATAACGCTTCATAATTTTATTCCGATGTTCGGTAAAACGCTTAATGTGATGACTGAATGGTTTTACACCCGGTTCAACAATCAGATAGTGGCCGATGTAGATACCGATCCGCACGAGGTACGCTTTTATAAACTGAACGGATGTTCTTATTCAAGCAGTTTTCAGATAGAAGCCAATATAGAGCTAATGAGAAACTTTACGGCAACGGTCGCGCACAGAATAAATGATGTGAAAATGACTATTCAGGGTACATTACGCGATAAACCGTTGACCAACAGCAGTAAAAGTTTAATAACACTCTCGTATCTTACCAAATTAAGAAAATGGCAGTTTGATTTTACCACACAATTCAACGGTGGCGGAAGATTACCCGATCCGGCAAAAGAGAATCCGTTGTGGCAATATAAATTTAAGTCTTTTGCCGTGATAAATGCGCAAATGACGCGAAATTTCAAGAACAATTCATTGTACGCAGGCGTTGAAAATATCGGAGGCTTTATTCAGAAGCATCCGATCGTAGATGTGCAAAATCCTTTCGGAGACAATTTTGATGCGTCGATGGTTTGGGGACCGGTGCACGGACGTACCTTTTACATAGGGTACCGTTGGGATTTGAAGAAAAAATAACAAGTGCCATAATTTACTCATAATCTTATTAATAAACATCAAAAAACTCAAAAATAATGAAGAACAAATTTTTTATATTCGCTTTTATTACTATGTTTGCTATTGTAAATACGGCAAATGCTAAGGATAAAAAAAACACAAAAAAGTGTGTGACTTTTGAGGTTTCGCTGCATTGTCAATCGTGTGTGGAGACTATCCAACGAAACATCAGTTTTGAAAAAGGGGTGAAAGACTTGGATGTAAATCTCGATAAAAAAACGGTTCAGGTAACTTTTGATTCGCTGAAAACCAATACGGAGAAATTGAAAGCCAATATCGAAAAATTAGGTTACAAAGTCAAAGAAAAGAAGGAGGTGAAACCTTAGAGCAACGATGTTACGGATTTCGGTTTTTGATACTCTACACTGTCAGACGTTATGATAGAAACGGTGAACGCAACTTGTTATCGTATCTCAAAATATACTATATACTGCGAATACAATTAAACATCGCTTAAATAATAATTAAAGAAACATATCAATAACTACTTATAACTAAACAATTATTTCAAAATGAAAACAAAACAAATTTTAGTTGCCATAATGGCAATGTTCATTTCGATTTCAGTAGCCAATGCACAAACTACTGCTCAAAAATCTTCTTGCTGCAAAAAAGAAGGTGCTAAAACCGAATGTAAAAAATATGATGCCAAAAAAGAAACTGCAGCAACATCTTGCAAAGAGAAAAAAGGAGAGTGCAAAAAAGAAGGAGCTACCTGCTGTAAAGATAAAAAAGGCACCTGTACCAAATCGGCAACTGAAAGTACAACAGCTGCCAAAGGCGATTGCTGCAAAAAAGGGGCAAAAAAAGCAAGTTAATCAATACATATTAAATGTATTATTTTCTGAATAAATAGCGTAATAGCCGTTTTCTACCGTGAAAGCGGCTATTATTTAGTGTATTTCTTGGGTTTGTAAATCACTCAAAAGTGTGTTTTTACCACTCCGAAGAGTCTTTGAGTCAGTTTAAATGTATAAATTATTCGAAGTAATTAATTCGCCAATTAAACCTGACAAACTGCTAACCTTCTTTTTTCATTCCTGCCCATAACGACCGAGGTCATGGACATTTGGTGGTGGTTTGCGGGAGCATTCGCTATCGCCCAGCGACAAGGTGAATCGAAAATCAGCGAAGCTAATGAGGGTGCAAAACTGCCGAAATACACTTCAGCAGTTAATGGACATGGGCGTGCGTTAGGCGGTCGTAGTTTGTTTTTCTTTTTTAATCAAATTGTTTTAGCGTCGGCTTTTGAACTTGTAATGTAAAGACGTGTTTCTTTTTCCTCTCTTCCCGTTGACTTGGTAAAACGCACGGTGCGTTGCGCGTCTTCTTGTAAAGAACCTTGATTACCTTTCAACGCTAAAATATAGTCCACTTCTTTTTCTGTTATTTTTTCGGCTATCTTTTTTTTGACAGCCTATGACATCAATGGAAACAAAACATTCTTTCAAAACCAGTATTTCCAATAACTTGGGAATGATGGTGATTTCATTCGATTTTTCGTTTACCTTAATTTGCCCCAAACTCAAACCGTTAGCACTCACAGATGAACTACACGTTTAGAACCCCTTTCTCGAGTTCCACTCATTGTCTTGCCATCAAGACGGATGTATTCCACCTGGTAACTGTAAATAGGGGCGTAACCAATCTACTTTGGACTTACCGTAATTCTCAATATCATTCCAACTCTCAGCTCCGCAAACAACTGCCGCTATGGTGATAAAAATGATATCTTCCAACAAATGTTCTTTTGTTCGATCCAATCGAGGATCGGGTAAACTGCTAAAATAACTCATAGGATTCTTCATTATCCGCTTTCTCTATTAAACGGAAATTTTGCCTGAATAATTATTTAAAATAAATTAAGATGAGTTTGCACTGTTGACATATTGCTGTCTGCGTTATTATAAACAAAAAAATGTTATCTTTGGCTCACTAAATTTAGTACTTAATGTCCAAAGAAAACAACACTTGTTTATTCGACAAAAGCAAGTCCGTATCCATTGCGACGAGGAAGCGGCAAGGTGGTATTTATTTGTTCCTGAGGCTATTAAGGTGTTAACAGCTATCGACCGAGAAAATATTGATGCAATTTGAAAGCCAAACTATAAAAGGCAGGTAGTTGTCCGATTTTTCGGACAACTGAAAATGCAGTCGGTAAACGATAAGTATTATGACACCAATGTCACCGACACGGAGCAGATATTCCGGTTGATGCAATCCGTTCCCTTACCCAAGTCAGAGCCTTTTAATTCGTGGTCGGTGGAGTTGGATTTTGAATGTCAGAACGAGATGCAAGACCCTGAATCACTATAGACAGAGTATTGGAGCAATATCTGAAATTAGGCTATTAGGCTATTCGGAAATTGGATTAATCAACACCTGAAAAGCATTGAAGTACATAAAGAACTTACGGATTCACCCTGTTGGATGTTTACTATCTCACAAGGTAAATGGAAAAGGCGGGGAATGAAAGAAGGACAGCAGTTTGCAACCCTTACCGACATCATCACCAAAATGTAGGCAGGTAAAACAACAAAAGAATACAAAACGTTCAAAGGATTGAAAAAGGAAGACCTTCTAAGCAATATGACCAACACCAAATTGATAATCAATATGCTGGCAAAAGCTTATACTAAAAATATTTCTGATGAAGGATACCAATCTTGCTACTTTCAAAGAGAGTGCAATGGTTGTCGAACGGGAGGAAATGTAGCCAAGGTAGTCCGTATTAAATTGGAAGTCCAAACCGGGAAAAAAGTGGTAACGTCTCTGAATGCCGAAAGCAGAATGCCGTTCGATAAAATTACAAAAAAAGCAAATAGAGGAAATGTAAGTGTCGAAACATAAATCAACAGACAAATCACTTTTCAATAAAACGTGTAAGCCAATACAAAGATTCGATGTTATATGACTACCAATAGGAGTAGTATAAAAAGTAATATTCTGATAATAAATGATTTATGTCATTTTGTTAACCTTATATTTTTCAATGCCTGTTTTGACGGCTATGCCCTCATTCTTCTACAAAATCCACCTCCTTTTGGGTAGTACTTTAATCAAAAAAAATCGTAATTACTTTATTTTTGGAATTATTAAAATCTTGTTTTTATTCAAGAAACTTGTATCCAAACATCAAACAGCCGATATTGATTCCAAAATTCCATTGGCTTGGACCTGCCGAATAATAGTTGGCAAAAGCTGAGATAGAAGCCACTTTAAATATATCGAAGACCAATGAAACTTCCGACAAATATTGAAAAGAGCTAAAGGGTTTGGAGTATATCGTTGTGTTGTTTACTTCCTGAAGAATATTACGATAAGGCAGAAAACCATAGGTTTCGTTTCTTATTTGTATGGATTCAGTAATTTTGAATATGGGCTTTATACCTGCCGTTACGTATTGATTGGCAGAAAAAGCTTCGTTAGAAATAGTATGACTGTGGAGTGTATGTTCGAAAGAAGGTGCCTGAATGATGGTTGCCCTGTAATTTTGAGAAAATTTACGTGTAGAAACAAGAAATTCTGCAAAACTGCCCAATACAAACTTTGATGTAACAGGAAAATGATGTTCGTGATTCGCCTTGAAGATAATCCACCAATCCTGAATGCCGGAAACATTTTGAGCAGGAGTATTTGCGGATTTAAAAGATTCCATACCATATACGCCTTGTAAAGAAACAAAGGTTTTTGAACCCAAAGTGGGGTACATAATTTTATTTAGCGTGTTACTTTCTATTTGAGAAAACACATTGGCTATAGAATAAGTACTTCTGTCTGTTCTCAAACGAGTATCTCTTTCGGTTATGCCTTGTATGTAGTGGTCAGCTAAAAAAGCATAGCCCACGCCAAATTCCATTCGCCCTTTCAACGTAAACGGTATTCCCACTCTTATTTTAGCATAAGTTTCCTTCTGAGTGAATTCCGATATTTTATTTTCTTCGTAAAGAAACGCACGGGTTCATAATAATCATATTGATGATAAGTCAAATTTGTTTAAAGTATAGGTTGTGTTCGGACGGGATATCTATGCGGGAGGATAGGTTTATCGCATTATATATTTTCCCAAACTGCGTATCTAATTGATAAGTTTGAGCGTATTTTTCCAAACTCTGATATTGTAACCCGACATAGGCTTGATTCGACAGGCTGGAAGAAATGTTGCCTCCTATCTGAAGTTTTTAAATGTTCTTTGGTTCTTACGTCCAACCGCAAATCAAAGTAACCTGTTTTTTTATCGTAACTCGAATGAGGAATAATTTCAGCAATTTTGTCGTCAGAAACTAATTCATAATAAGCATCTTTTATCTTTTTTAATCCGAATGTATCTTTTTTATGCGAGAAAACACGGCTCACATACGATTTCTGTAAAGAATCAATACCATTGATGGTTATTTTTCGAAACACAGGATCAGGGAATTTCGCATAAAACTCCTTGCGTTTATCAGCCATCTCTTGGGAACTGACACGATGCGAAACACGTTTTTTTATTTCATCTATCCGTTGCAGCGTTCCTTTATATCCGATTTCTACCAATTCATCCACTTTCGAAAAATCAAAAAGAGGCTGGTCGTGCATATCGAATGTAAATAAAATTCCTTCGTCTTGGGGTATAGAGTAATTTGTTTCATTCATTATCATTGTTTGTAGCTGTCCATAAACATCGTCAACCGAAGGCCTATCGTGAGCCGAAGCCACTACGCTTCCAATCATAAATTCGGGATTAAAATCTTTTTTCATTATATCAACAGGAAAGTTATTGAAAATTCCTCCGTCAAACAACAAACGTCCGTCAACTTCGATTGGTCTGAACACAAAAGGGAAAGTCATTGAAGCGCGAACGGCGTTACTCAAATCTCCTTTACGAAAAACAACCGCCTCTTTTTTGTAAATGTCCGAAGCAATGGAACGAAAAGGAATGAATAATTTGTTAAAATCGTTATCTGCTACAGCATTTGCCTGCATAAAGAGTTCGAAAAAGGCATAATTCATTTGAATGGGAGAAATGAAATTTGTCGGAAAAATCGGCTTTAGCGAAAGAGAATCCACTCCATGTGAAAGATTAAGTTTCAGAAACACATTGAACATCGCAGGAACGGGTCCGCATCCTTATAATAATAAATGTATTTTTGCTCCACTTCTCCACTTGACCATCTCTTAAAATCAGTCGACTTTAACAGTTTGATCATGTCGTCGGGTGATAAGCCGGCTGCATAAAAACCACCAATAATAGCGCCCATCGAAGTACCTGCGATATAATCTATCGGGATTCCGTTTTCCTCCAAAGCTTTTATAAGCCCAATGTGTGTTATACCTTTTGCACCTCCGCCGCTTAATACAAGCCCCACTTTTTGAGAAAAGACATTATGCGTTCCCAATAACAAACAACAAAGTGTCGTTAAAATATAAAGGTTCGATTTGTTCATTTGTAAGTGCTTTTTTCTAAGGTCGGATGAAATCTGCATATGAATTTTTATCCGTATTTGTTGACGAACATGCGCGATTGATAATGAAAAATGTACAAACTGTTTGCTAAAACAAAATCAACAAGACTCACATACTTTTATTATTTCAGGTTGCCAATCTTGCTCATTTTGTTTATTTCAATAATTACCACTCTTGAGACGATCACTATTTCTTCTTTTTCCCCTTGTACGTCGCTATTAGCGCTTTTGCCTCAGGACTTTGATCGATAATAACCGTAGTTCCGGTAAAATTGAACGTGTAAACATCATTGACTATTTCTACCGTCAAGGTACCTTCCAACGAGTTTTCGGAAAGATCTCCCAATTTATACCGTGCCGTACTTCCACCTTGTACTTCTATGAGATAAGTTCCGGCAGATAACGCCGCTTTCTCGTCTTTTATTGCGAAGCTAAACACATTATTCGCGTTTTCTTTATCCGTCATAATCGCATTATGCAGATAAAATACCTCCGGATTCGGTCGTAATAATGGTTAGTATATTGAGCGAATATTTTGTTCCCTCGTAAAGGATATAACCTTCTCCTCCGTCGGTTACATCAATGTCCACTTTTTTACATCTCTGCCAATAAATAATATGGCTAAACCTACTGTTAATAACAGTGCTGATTTGCTTTGTTTTCATAATTTTTTTTTTTTGTATTTGTTAGAGATTGATTTTAATCAATGTAAGTTTTAACTTACCAATGATTTTGTTGTTTGCGTTACTAAAAACAATTTTTAAAATTAAGGTCAGTAATGGGTTCCCTATTTATAGAACTCGTCTCTGACTTTTAAAAACATAGTGAACAATAGTCTTTTTAAGTCAATTTTAATTTCATTTTTACCGCATTTCGACCACATAATCTAAAAATATCGAAGATATTTTTCTCTATGTTCACGAAAATAAGAGAAAATAATAATGAAAACTATGTTTTCTATGTTTTTCAAAAAAAGTCAAGATGACTTCATATCCAACAGCTCAATAGAATTTTTATCAAATTTATATTTATTGCGCTTGCTGAGAGCATCAGGATAATTATTTAGTTTTGTTTGCCTATTTTGATGTAAAACAACAAATATAGATAAAAAGTTTAAAAATTAAAATATAAACTCAATCTAATATAAAAATATAAAAAATATTATGTTAAAAATATTTAATCCGTGGACAAATTACCAACAACCAAAAATATGAAGTTCCTTTCGCCCAAGCACCATCTCAAAATACTGGAAGCCTGCGAGGCTTTACGGACAAAGCCCACCCATCAAAGCAAAGACAACGAAAAATTAGGTACATCCGCCGACCGCTTGCACGAATTATTTGTGGAAAATCTGAATTTACAGGTTCAGTTAAAACGGAATGAAAAAGAATACAGGCAGGAAGCCTCGCTGCTCAGAAAAGAATACCGGAAGTTGCAAAAACGGTTGTAAATGCTATAAATCCTGCTACGGCATCATTTTGTCGGACAAAAACACAACATACACTATCACCAAAGACGTGTCGCGCATTATTTTGAATGAGGTTGCATCAATGTCTCCGTTTTCAATCATTCTTCTCAGGGCAGCAATGCTTTCTTTTGATTTTAGGCGCACGGTGCGCTCATTCAGGTGAAGCAGGTCTGCCGTTTCCTTGAGCGAGTAGCCTTTGCGCCAGTGAAGGATGAATACTTCTGCCGTTTGTCCGGGCAAATCCCTCAAAGCGGCATCTATAAGCACCTCCAGCTCTTTTATTTCATATTCTTCCGAAACGTGCAGGTAGGATAGTTTTTCCTCTAATTGTTCCAGCGGTGTGTGGGTAGCCGAAGCTATTCTTTTGAAATTTTCTTTGCGGATGGCATCCAAAACGCGGTACGCCAGGTAGTGGTATAAAAAACCTTTGGCCGATCCATCATCAGCTGTCTTCACAAAATCGGGTTTCGTCCAAATCGTAATCCAAAAGTCCTGCATGATCTCCTGCGATTGGACCGCATCCTCCAACCTGCCGTACACTCTTTTATACAGCAAGCGGTTATATCTTCCATACAAGGCATTGAAAGCGTCAATGTCTTGCCGGGAGATCGCTTCAAAAAGCTCACCATCCGTTTTATTTGCAATGCCATTTTCCATTACCACACAAAAAAATCGCCACAAAGATAGCCGATTAATGTTACATCAATGTTAAGGTTTGCTCCACCTTTTCTAATGCCAAAATTTGCGTTGCAGGCTATTTTCGACCATCAATCTAGACTGTAATATTTTTATTACCGGAATGTAACTGTTTTGAAACCCGCTTTTTTCTTTTTCCAAACGATCAGTTAGTAGAAGAACAAGAAAAACAAAAGTGAATGAAAAAAAGAAAACCGGTTGAGTTAAAAGCGGAGAATAAAAAGTACTGGAGCTCATTTTATTGGATGACCCATACCTTGGAAATATACTTTGAAGGGAAATTCTTCTCTCCTGAAAACAAGAACGTGGAGGAACAGCTCGATGCTATTGCCGGAAATGTATTGGGAAAAGAAGCCGGCAACCTTTCTCCGGCACAGATCGATAAGGCGGACTGCATTATCCGGGGAAACGTATTGAAACAATTGGGCTTGCCGCAAATCAAGCAAGGGAAAAAATCTTACCCGATCATCCCGCATTCAAGATATGCTACTGCAGCTATATTTTTCTTGTTGATCGGCTTTTCGTATTGGGGACTTCGCACCGAATCAAGTTTTCGCCAGCAATACCTCTCCTGGTCCGTGAAACCGGAATTAATCCTGCAAACAGCAGACAGGGAACTCAAAACACAACAACTGCCCGATGGAACGAAAGTATATTTAAACGGAGGCGGTCGATTGTCTTACAAAGCAGGTGCTTTCAATAAAAATAATCGTGAAGTATGGCTCGAAGGCGAAGCATTCTTCAATGTAGCCAAGAACCCCGAAAAACCGTTCATTATCCACTCTCCGGACGGAATGCAGACACAGGTACTCGGCACATCGTTTAATGTCAAAGCCTATCCCGGATTGAACGAGCAAGTCATTTCGGTGCGGACAGGCAAAGTAAAGGTATCCGACGAGAACGGTCGGGCAGTTCAAATCACTCCAAACCGGAAAGCTGTTTTCAACAGGAAAAACAACACCCTCACAACTGGTATTACCGACGGAGATCTTGCCGCTTCCTGGCGCAAAGGCAATATTGTTTTCGACCACGCAGGCAGGGACGAAATAGCGTTCCGCATACAGCAGCAGTTCGGCAAGGAGGTTGTAATGCAGAACAATGTGCTGACCGGCATCCATTTTATAGCTTCCTATCCTCCTCAAACCCCGCTGGAACAAATCGTAAAAACCATTGCGTTTACCAATGGGGTGCAATATGAAATCGATAAAAATCAGGTAATATTCAAATAACAAATGAAACAAACAAAACAAATCCTTTTCGTCCTGTTACTCACACTATTTTTAGAGTGGATGGGAACACCCCCGGCATTCGCCCAAAACAAGACCACCGTTTTTCCGAAAGAAAGTTTGCAAAGCCGCTTAGAGCGGATTAGTAAATCCGGAGGAGTAACCATTAGTTATACGGCGGAAATTGTGAAAGGCATACAGGTATCTGCTTTGAAACTTCAAAGTGCGAAACCGGAAGACTGGTTGAACGAATCTCTGAAAAATACAGGTATAAGTTATTCTGTAATAGACGAAAAGATGTTTGCACTAAAAAAGCCATCCAACTCTTCTCCCAATAATGCTTCCCGCTCCATCTTCCCCGGGCGCCTCTCCGGCCGAGTCACCGATGACAAGGGCGAACCCATCGCCGGGGCAGCCGTGCGTATCGCCGGAACAAGCCAAGGTGCCATCACCGATGCCGACGGCAACTACACCCTGCAAGCTCCGGCGGGCGAAACCGACATCGAAGTCAGCTTCCTCTCTTACCAGAAAAAGAAGATTACCGGCATCAACATTCAACCCAATAAAACCGAAAAATTAGACATTACCCTGAACGAAGACAGTAAGCAGCTCGCCGAAGTAACCGTTACCGCACAGGTGCAACGCGCTTCGGCGGCGGGTATGCTCTTTCTGCAGAAGTCAACGATCTCCATGACCGATGGCATCTCTGCCGAACAAATGAAACAAACTTCGGACAATAACATCGCGCAGGTTCTCAAGCGAGTAGCAGGTGTCACCGTCCAGGACAATAAATTCGTGGTGGTGCGCGGTATGGCGGAACGTTACAACAACGTGCAGCTCAACGGTTCCTCCCTGCCCAGCACGGAGCCCAATCGCCGCAACTTTTCCTTCGACATCATCCCCAGCGCATTGGTGGACAATATTACCGTAGCCAAAACCTTCACGCCTGACTTGCAGGGCGAGTTCACAGGAGGTATGGTGGAAATAAGCACGCTGGCTATACCCAAAAAAAACTTTTTCAACCTCACCTTGGGCACCGGTATGAATACCAACAGCACCGGCAAGCAGTTTAAAACCAATAAACGTTTTACCTCCGACTACTTTCTGGGAAACCCGACCGAACGCAACTGGTACAACCGTGACTGGATAAACTCCGACTATGCAAGTTATTTAAAAACTGATGGTACAGGAGTAGCTCCGGAATATGCCGAAAAAGCGTATGCCATGAACGCCAACATCCCCAACCATTGGGGGCTGAACAGCTATACCGCCGCACCGCTGCAAAACTACGCCCTCAGCATGGGTAAATCAATTAATTTGGGTGGAGGTAACTCACTGGGAGCAACCGTAGCTGCCACCTACCGCCACGAGGAAACTGTAGAAACCATTGAAGAAGCAATGTATCGAAGTGGACCAAACGAAACTCAAAATGGTCATACCTATAAATTTACTACCGCGGTGGGAGCAGTGGCCAATATAGGTTGGGAACGCCCGGGACATAAAATCACCCTGCGCAACTTGTTTAACAACCGCTTTACCCACGACAATATAGAACGGGTGCTTTTCAACCGCTACGATGGTACCTTATCATTGGAACAATATAGCTCGCCCATGCGCAACACCTTATGGCAAAGCAGACTGGAAGGTGAACATAAACTATCCGGCATCACCCTTACCTGGTTTACCGACTATAATGACCTAACCCGTTCCTTGCCCGAAGACAGATTAATAAAAGGCACTTTGGGGACAAGTAATGCAACTCAGGGAGCATTTCCTGCCGTTCCCACTAAAGATGGAAGATATATCGTAAGTAGCTGGAAAATAGATGACTCAAAAAATATCGCGAATGGACATATTATGAATAGCAAACTAAATGAAATAAAAAAAAATATGGGCGGAAATCTCGAGTATCCATTTACAGTGGGCGGAAATGTACAGAAACTGAAAGTCGGCTATTGGGGCACCTTTCGCAAAACAAGCTATACCCAGCAGTTTATTGTTCCTACAAATGGCTTAGTGACAAATTCTGAATTAAACGGACTTTCCTTACACGAATGGTTTGATCCTCTCAATTTCACCAATGGTTATTTAATTTACGACTTCGGATCAACCAAAGGACGTGACGGCGATTATTACAACGGTAGGCAGAAAATACACGCCACCTATCTAATGGGAGATTTCAGCTTTTTCCATAAACTACACCTTACCGGAGGAGTGCGTATGGAAGCAGCAAACACAGAGGTAGATACCAGATATCTGTATTACGATACAAGTGGAAAATCTCATATGCCAGACTCTACTGTTATACGCACAAAAAACGATTGGCTACCTGCCCTTACACTGATTTATAACATTACGGATAAAATAAATATCCGGGGAGCTATAAGCAAAACGCTGGCACGTCCCGACTTCAGGGAACTCACTCCCTATCAATATTATAATGCTAATGATAGACTGAAAGTTGAAAGTAGCCAGCCGCTGCAAACAACCTATACTCACAATTACGACCTGCGGCTGGAATGGTATCCGCAAGCAGGTGAGCTACTTTCCTTCAGCGCTTTTTATAAGTATTTTATCAGTCCGGTGGAAATGTTGGCTTACAATCAGTCTAATGCCGGTAACTATATTTTAATGCCTGCCAACCTGGACAATGCCAGCATTAAAGGCTTAGAGCTAAACATCCGCAAATCTTTCGGTTTTCTGGCTCCCGCCGGTTTTCTTAAAGACCTTTATCTGACTGCCAATGCCACCGTACTGCAAGGTGAAGTGAAATACAACTTCGATAAAATTGTGACTGCGGCACAGGGCTTAGACCCCAAAAACTTTGCTGGCATAGACCGCAAACGCCCCTTGCAGGGTATGTCGCCCTATGCAGTCAATGCCGGGCTCGATTATCAAGCCGAGCAGCTGGGATTGGCTCTCAATTATGGACGAATAGGACGTAAAATAGTGATGGCAGGCGGCAAGGAATCGGAAGACACCTACGAGGCACCACGCGATGTAGTCGACTTCCAAATCAGTTACCGACTTCTCGGCGGACGCATGCAAATAAAAGCCAACGCCAGCGACCTGCTTAATCAATCGGTTATACAATATGATAATTTTCGTAGTACTGGTACAGACAACGACTTGAATTACAATAAAGGAGAAGATTTATTACGGAGCAAAATCAAAAAAGGAACGAGTTATTCCTTGTCGGTGAGTTATAATTTTTAGAGGGAGGGCGGAATGCCGATTCCGTCAACAAAAAAATAAATGGACAAAGGGGCCAAACGCTGCCTCCCCTAAGTCCACCATTCAAAAACGATTTGGCGGCGAAATTATAAAAATTATTTTATATGGACAAACTTGCCTTTTCTCTGCTGATAGTCCTTTCCTGTTTTTTGCAGGCTTGCGATGTAAGCGATACCCTGGACAAAGGGGATACCTTTTCGGATGCACCCTATATGGAATTCAGTACAAAAATCGTCTTTCAGGCAGATGCCGCCAAGCAGTATAAGGTCATCACCTACAACGATAAAGACATTTCCATTCCCTACAGCATCCTCCGCACCGATACAAGCGGGGTGTTGAAGGTGTACAACGGTACGGAAACAACACCCGAACTGACCGCCACCATCAAGCATCATTCGGGAGAAACCATCAGTCTGATACAGCTACCCGGACAAACCGTGCAACTGTATGGAACCGAAGCCGCTGCAGCCGATCCCATTACCCGGAACAGGGTGAAAGTTCGTTTCCTTTACAGTGCCGCCAATATTGCCACAAGCGATTCGGTACGGATGCTTATGCTGTCGCAGGCATACAGTGTGGTGCCCTCTTCAAAATACGACACGGTAGGTACGATCAATATTATCAAGAATAAAATCAGTCCCTATATCGAACTGAATTTAAGTAAGTATTGGACAGCTAACAGTCAGAAAAAGGCAACATTCAGATACCTGCTTTACGACTATATTAATCTGCAAGAACCTACGGTATTAAGTTCAACAAAACAAACACTGAATTATAATACTACCGGCGAAAGTACCGATACAAACGGGCCCATTGTCGGTTACAAATTACAAACAATACAACTCACGAAATCAGTCTCAACTTATAGTACAGACTTCATTTTCGGAACCAAATGGGAATAAAACCCCACAAAAACAACTGCGTACGATAGGGTTGACACCCCGTATTAAACGAGCGAAAATAAGCAAAAGTAAAAATAAGTATAATTTTAAAAATGAAAACAGAATGAAAAAAACGAATCTATTATGGGTGGTATGCTTGATAACATTTGTGGGAGCAACCACTGTCCACGCACAAAACCCAACTATGCTATCCCCCGGATTTGAAACGGATGACTTTGCAGATGTCTGGACAAATTATTTTGGGAATCTTGTCAGTGTTGTTTCGGACGACCATTACAGCGGCACAAAATCTTGTAAATTGATTACCGATGCAGGACAATTATCAGAAGTATATCAAACGGTAGAAATTACGGCAGGTAAAGCCTATACCCTGTCTGTGTATAATAAACTGCTGAATGATGGTGGAAATGGAACTGCTATATTAGGATATGCTTTTTTAGATGAAAGCGGTTCGAATATGAATGAGTTTGTATCTGTTCCGATAACATCTACACAAGGTGCTTGGGCCAAAGGCTCACTATCAACAATTGTTGCGCCTGCCGGGGCTGTCTATATGTGGTTCGATATACAGGCTAACGGAGCCGAAGGTACATCTATATTGTTTGATGATGCTTCGCTTACCGAAGCCGGAGCTGCCGGCATTAACGAAGTGCGCGCCCAGCTGCCCATCCGTGTCCAAGACGGCAACCTGATTGTAACCACCGAAGCAGGAAAAAGCGTAGAAGTGTATAGCGTTGTGGGAGCCAAGTTGCAAAGCAAGGTGGCCACAAGCGGTGAAACGGTCATCAGCGATTTGCCCCAAAGCCAGGTGTTGATTGTCCGCAGTGGCAATGCCGTGGCCAAGGTGGTGTTGTAATCTACCCGTTGTGGCGGTACGGGCGTATTGCATACGCCCGTAAGTACACGGCACACGCCCGACAAAAAACAAACCTGCGGACGATTGGTTTTGTCCGCAGGAACAGATAGACGATCTTTGACATATTGGTTTACAAGTAAATATAAAAAATATAGTACCTTTGTCAAAGTATAAATTCAAACAATGAGTGTTATGAGTACAGCCGAATTGAAGATAGATTTAATCAGCCGTATCGCAAATACGGAAGAACCCCGCATAATAGAAGAACTCCGCAGGTTGCTTGATTTTGAGCTCAATGAAGAAGCCTATAAACTTAATCCCCTGCAATTGCAACGGGTCAGTGCAGCTCAAATCGAATACCGTAGCGGAAATGTTCTGTCCCGGCAACAAGCCGACGAAGCGATAAAGCAATGGCTGGACGAACAATAATCTGGACACAAAAAGCCAACGAAGAGTGGAAAGAAATTCTGGCTTATTGGATTTGGCGGAACAAATCGAAGGCATACAGTTTGAAACTGAACCGCTTGCTACGGGAGACATTACATTAATCGGCACAATACCCCCGATACGGGACGTAGTAAAACGACAATGGAGAATGTTCGCGTTAAAATGGTGCGTGATTATTTATTGTTTTATGAAACGAATGATACTGAACTGATTGTATTAACGATATGGGATACGAGGCGTGATGAAAAAACATTGGACATAAAAACGCTCTCATTTAATATTTTTCGACGCTATAATAATTTGAAAACGTGTAAACCAATACAAAAAGGTTTACACGTTTTTTTTGTGCCAAGTCTTCCCTTTGGGGATGGACTTAGTGAGGATTTCACTTCAAGTGAAGCCCTCACTAAACGACACAAAACAAACCTGCGGACGATTGGTTATATCCGCGGGAAACGAAGATATGAAATGCGGATGGCATAATTTGTAAAAATCCGTGCAATCCGCGGACAATACAAACACGTTTTGCATAAATTCTCGTATATATCTAAGGTAAAAGATAAGTATAGGATAGATATAGGATGAGTATAGGATAGACAAGCAAGCAGTGAAATAATATACAACTAAAAACGCATAGATATACAAAATTGCAGGAATGTGGATCGATTCTGTAAATTCTGCAATTCTGTCCGAATCTCTCGATTATTCATTATCAAATAAAAAACGTATGGCAGAATCAAAAAACAACATCATCACCCACGGGTTAAGTGGCAAAGTAGGCGATTTGATCGTATTCCGTAACCGTAATGGCAAAACGTTCGTATCGGGTAAACCTCGTCCAAGTACCGGTGAACCGACAGAAGCCGAAAAAGAGCATCAAAAGTTCTTCCAGCAAGCCGTCATTTATGCCAAGTCGGCGCTCGCGAACCCCGCAACCAAGCAGGCATACAAAGATGCTGCCGCCGGAGGCGAGTCGGCTTACAACGTAGCCGTTGCCGACTTTATGAATGCTCCCGACATCGATACCATCGACTTGGGCAAGTACACCGGCAAGGTGGGCGACATCATCGTCGTCACTGTCACCGACGACTTTAAGGTAGCCGAAGTATCCGTCACCATCCTTAACGAAGACGGGTCGGAAGTAGAACACGGATTGGCGCAATCCGCCGCCGGAGGCCTGCAATGGCTCTACACCGCCACTGCCGCCAACAGTTCACTCAGTGGCGACAAAATTATTATTGAAGTTTCCGATCTTCCCGGACACATCACCGAGAAACAGGAAACGCTCTGATCACTCCAAGTGAGGGTTTCACTCCGAGTGAAACCCTCACTAAATTATTATCGTACTGTAAATCAGTTTAATGTAAAATGTTTCACTTCAAGTGAAACCCTCACTAAACGATAATCTGTGCAATCTGTGGACAAAAATTTTCCAACAACTATTCCTTTTTTATCTACTGCATCATTTTGTCGGACAAAAACATCACATAAACCACCACGGAAGTAGCATCCTGCACCACCCTGAACGAAGCGGAATGGATCTCCTCATCTTCCAAGATTTTCTTTACCGCGGACATACATTCTTTCGATTTATATTTTACGGTACGTTCATTCATTTGAAGTTTCTCTGCCGTTTCCCTGATCGTATATCCTTCGCGGTGGTGAAGGATAAATATCTCCGCCATCTTGCCCGGCATTTCATGAAGTATTTCGGTGATTACTCTTTCAAAATCTTGTATGTCATATTCCTCGGATGAGGAAGTGTTGATGAGTTCGTTTTCTATTTCTTCAAACAGAACCCTGTTTTTATCCGATAAAGTTTTCACATACGATGATTTCAGGTAATCAAGCATACGGTAGGTGAAATGATGAAGCAGAAATTTGTTGGCCGAGCCGTCAGCATCTGTTTTTAACAAACCGGGTTCCGACCAAATGCTTATCCAGAAGTTCTGGGTGATTTCGTCTGTCATGTCAAAATCACCTGTACGGCGAAATGCCCAATCGTACAAAAGGCGGTAATACCTCTCGTAAAACTCATTGAAAGCCGTTTCCTTCTTCTGGCAAATAGCCTCTATCAGCTGTTTATCAGTAGTTTTCACCATTATTCGTTTTTCAGTTTGCAAATTTACAATAATAATATTACGGCGATGTTACATTTTATTTAATAATCGAAAGTTTGTTTTAACTTCCGATAATCAGGCAATGCTAAGCGAAATATAATTGTAATAATTATGTAACCGAATTGTTGCCCCGAAAAGGTCTTTGAGAATCGTTTATTTATTTGAATGGGAAATAGGAATCCCCATAAATAAAAAAATGAAGAAAGGAAAAATGAATCAAGACAATTATTGGGAAAAACTGTTGTGGGTCAGAAATATATTGAAGCGGTATATGAATGACGAATTAAATCCTGAGGAAGAACAGATCGTGAGCAATTGGAATCCAGACGGTATGATCCCACCCCTACAACAAGTAAAGCTAAGTAAAAAACAAATTGAAAAACATGGCGAAAAAGTCCGCCAAAACGTATTGTTGGCATGTGATATTGAACGGGATAGATCACAAAAAAGAGTCGGATTTCCTCTGTCGATAAGGAAATATGCGGCTGTTGCGGCAATGTTCGTTTTTGTTGCAGCCATATCTTACTTTATGCTTTTCGATAGCAATCCCCCAATAAAGACCAATTACTCAACCAACCGCATAAATAAAACAACCATCCTCCAAACGGCTTTTAGCGGGACAAGGGAACTCACCCTTTCCGATGGCACAAAATTATATGTGAACGGTGGCACCCGGATTGAGTACGATAAAAAGCAGTTCAATAAAAACAAACGGGAAATATGGCTCAGCGGAGAAGCCTTCTTCGAAGTGGCGAAAAACCCCGACAAACCCTTTATCATTCATACAGGGGGAATACAAACTGTCGTTCGCGGTACAAGTTTCAATATAAAGGCTTATGATGAAATCGGTGAAATAAGCGTATCCGTACGTACCGGAAAAGTGGAAGTAGGAACCGGCGGCGAAACATTCGGACTACTCACACAGAACAAACAACTGGTTTTCAATGAAAAAACAAACGAACACGCCATTACCGAGAGCCCTTGGGAAGATGCCGGAGCCTGGATGGACAAACGTCTGGTACTCAAAGACGCAAGCGTTAACGAACTGAAGTTGCGCCTGAAGCAGTTGTACGATGTCACGCTGGTGGATAAGGAAAATTTGTTGGAAAAAAGTTTGTTGAACGCTTCCTATGGCAAGGGAGCAAGTCTCGACAATGTTTTAAGTGGCATTGGCGAAGCCTATGGAATAAGCTACAGCTTCGATGCCACAAGCAAAACCATATCGTTGCACAGGTAATGAGTAGAAAAGTAAAACAAAAGAACAAACAAGAAAATACAAATGAATTCAAAGATATTAAAAAGCTGTTTCGTATCTATATTTTCGCTGCTGTTGATTTTTCCTGCCGCTTACGCGCAAAGTAAAGAAATAAAATTTCCAAAGGAAACGTTGAAATCGCGCGTACAGCAAATAGCAAAGAAAAGTGGTAAAAATATCATTTTTGCCGGAGAACTGTTAAATAAAGTAGAAGTTCCAGCCTTGGTAATTTCCAATGGTGATATGGAACAGGCATTAAAACAAAGTCTGGTTTCCACCGGTTTTATGATGAAAACAATGCCCGATGGCTCCGTTGTTATCCGAAAGGAAGAACTTCCAGAAAAAGAAAAAGCCACTGGCACCGGCCGCCTCTCCGGCCGTGTTACCGACGAGAAAGGCGAACCCATCCCCGGAGCAGCCGTTCTTATTCCCGGCACGGCAAGGGCACCGTTACCGACGTGGACGGCAACTATACCCTGCAAACCCCGGCGGGCGAAACCACCATCGAAGTCAGTTTCCTCTCTTACCAGAAAAAGAAGATTACGGGTATCAATATATCAACCCAATAAAACCGAAAAATTAGACATTACCCTGAACGAAGACAGTAAGCAGCTCACCGAAGTAACCGTTACCGCGCAGGTGCAACGCGCTTCGGCAGCGGGTATGCTCTATCTGCAGAAATCAACTATTTCGATGATAGACGGCATCTCCGCCGACCTGATAAAAAAAACTTCCGACAACAACGTCGCCCAAGTACTGAAACGGGTGGCGGGCGTCACCATCAACGAAGGCAAGTTCGTGACCGTGCGCGGGATGAGCGAACGCTACAACAATGTGCAGCTCAACGGCTCCTCCCTGCCCAGCACCGAACCCAACCGCCGCAACTTCTCCTTCGACATCATCCCCAGCACGCTCATCGACAACGTCACCGTGAACAAAACCTTCACGCCCGACCTGCCCGGGGAGTTCACCGGCGGATTGGTGCAGGTGAAAACCCTCTCCATCCCCGAGACTAAGTTTTTAAGCATCAGCGTGGGCACAGGTGGAAATACAGAAAGCACCGGCAAGGAATTCCAGACCAACAAGCGCTATGCAGCTGATTATTTGCTGGGCGAAATAGACCAACGCACCTGGTATGCGGGAAGTGGTGATGGAAACCTGCCGCAGTCCAAAACCAATGCAGGACAGATGAACCATTTCGGTCTCTACAAATACACCGCCGTACCCTTGCAGGCCTATTCCCTTTCTTTCGGCTTGCCCATCAAGCTAAACGAAAAGCACAGCCTCGGCTTGGTGGCTGCACTCACCTACCGCCACGAAGAAACAAGGGAAAAGATCAAGGAAGTGCACACTTTCTCGGTGGACTCGCTAATTTCGAACCTCGGGTCGGACTACAACTACAGCTACAAGTTTGTAACCGCCATAGGGGCCGTGGCCGAACCTCGGCTGGAAAACCGCCGACCACGCCGTTACCTGGCGCAACCTCTACAACAACCGCTACACCACCACCACCACGCAGCGCATGATGCACGACTACTACGATATGAAAACGCAGTTCGAGGTGTACAGCACCCCTTTGCAGGCACGACTGAGGCAAACCCAGCTCGACGGGGAACACGCCTTCTTCGGGCAGAGGCTCACGTTTACCTGGAATGCCGACTACAACAGCACCTCCCGCATCAATCCCGACGACCGCTTTGCCTTGGCAGACTTACAATATGATTTAGGGACAGGGCTTGTAGCCCCCTCCGCCGACGGCAAATACAAAATGAACTGGGGGCTTATCGGCCCGTCTTCCCCCTATGTCTCCAGCCAGTTTGTGATGTACAGTGGGTTGGAGGAAAACAAAAAGAACGCTGGTGCCAATGCCGAGTACAAGTTCAAACTCCTGCAGCAACAGCAGAAGCTGAAAGCCGGCTACCTCCACTCCTTCCGCAAGGCGGAATACGAACAGCTCTACCTGCACGCCTACACGGCAACAGCAACCGGGATAAACACAATTATCGGCTCAAGCCTCCACGAGTTTTACGATCCGGCCAACTTCTCTAATGGCAAATTGTACTACAAAGAAGGGGCGTTTATGGATCGGAGCGGCGATGCCTACACAGGGCGGCAAACCCTTGATGCCGCTTACCTGATGGCGGATATTTCCCCTGTCAAGCCCTTGCACATCATAGGGGGGGTACGCAGGGAAAATTCCGTAACCAAGACAAATACGTTCTATTCCTGGTACGACAGCAATGCCCATTACCATTTTCAGGACAGCACCTTTACCCGTACCGACCTCGACTGGCTCCCTTCGCTGACCCTTATCTACTCCATTACCCCGAAGCTCAACCTGAGGGCGGCGTACAGCGAAACCCTTGCCCGACCTGACTTCCGCGAACTGACCGACTGCCAGTATTACAACGTTAGCGACCGCACCCAAATCATAAATGAAACGGCAATAGAGCAATCCTCCACCAAAAATTACGACCTTCGGCTGGAGTGGTATCCTTCGGCGGGTGAGGTGGTCTCCCTGTCTGCCTTCTACAAGGACTTCTACAAGCCGGTGGAAAAAATGATACGGTTGCGGTCCGACAGACAGAATTACGATATGCTGACGGTGAACCTCGACGGCGCCATCGTGAAGGGACTGGAACTGAATTTCCGCAAATCTTTCGGATTTATAACTCCGGCGCTCAAAGACCTTTGGCTCAGCGGTAACGGCACCATTCTCAAGGGCAATATAGAATCCAGCAACTATACCGGCACGCGCGAGCGTCCCTTGCAGGGCTTGGCGCCCTACAATGTCAACGGGTCGCTTACCTACGAAGGCAAGCGTTGGGGTGTAGCCCTCAACTACACCCGCGTGGGACGCACCCTGGTGGTTGGCGGCGAGTTTGCCAAGAACGACACCTACGAAAATCCCCGCAATGTGCTTGACCTACAGCTATCTGCCCGCTTCCTCAAGCAGCGGATGGAAGTGAAGTTCAACGTCAGCGATTTGCTCAACCAAGACTTCATCGTTTACCGGAACAGCGGTTATGTCGGGTCAGAAGATTCCAATGCTGACCCCGGTGATTTCAACGACCGCACAAGTTTGGGAATGGACTACAATCCGGGCGACTATGTGATAAGCCGGACAAACAAAGGGGTGAATTATTCGGTGTCGGTGTCGTATAAATTTTGAACGGCATAAAAACAATCGTCCTGCCAGCGGGCAGGATTGGAAACAATATATTGGGAAATACGGTGCAACGCCTGTTCGTTGCGGATGATATGTTCGTGGTAATTACGTTGCCAAACCGAATAACTGGCACGTTTAGATACCATCGATTTGAAACCCCTGACAATTGCACCCACCGTTTGTGACGGCGATTGCAACGTTGTTGGCATTGACGGCGGTGGTAGGGGCGTATTGCATACGCCCGTTAATCCACGGCATACGTCCGATGATTCATTCCGGCACATTGTATCGTCGGATAATTGCAACGTGGGCGTATGGGATGACAATTCGGGCGTATGCAATACGCCCCTACGATGGCGGGTATCATCAACGGATATGGGATTGTTAATGGCAAAAACGGCGTGGAAATGGTTGGGCATTACGACAAAATCGCCCAAAACGATATTCGGGCGGATACGGACGGTTTCCAACCACGCATCGCGGACAATTATTCCGGCATCGTTCAATTGCATTTCTCCATCGGCAATTTGCCCGAAAACCGGTTCGCGGTTGTAGGTGCAGATGGTAATGAAATACAATCCGTCCTGCGAATAATCATATCCCCACAGGCGGATGGAACGGCGTTCAGGATAATTTTTCGACATATCATTGGGATAATTCAAACGGTTAATTATAAGGACAATAACAATGAAAATGTACAAAATATATTCGATTATACCGACAATGCATCGTATGGGCGTATGGTATACGCCCATAATATAACGGCATACGGTACGACAAAACAACAACAATAAAATATCCGACAACAACGAATCAAATTAAAAACAAAATAAATATGGAACAAAAAACAAAACATTCAATATCGCATTTCCTTTCTCTTCCCCATTGGGGGAGCCGGAAGGGGCTTCATATTGGCATATTGGCCTGTTGCCTCATTGGCACATTCGCCTTCACCTCCTGCGACCTGAGCGACACACGCGACCAGCTCGCCTCCATCTCCTTCACCACTTTTTCGGTTAGCGTGGTGTATTCCGACACCACCTACACCTTCACCTACAACGGCGACACGGTGCAATACAACCAGTCCTATTACATACCCTTGCAAATCCTGCGGAAAGACTCGGTGGGCGTGTTGCGTGCCTACAAGAGCAAGACCCTGGAGTTAGACACCACCCTGCACGTTAGCCCCATCGAGGCGTTCACCTTCATCCAGCTGCCCGGCGAAAAGATAAAATTCTACGACGCCTCCGCTGCCGCCGACGAACCCGCCCCCACGGACAGCACCTGCACCAAGGCGCGCTTCATCTACAAGGCGGACTACCACGCCGCCGACTCGCTCCGCTTCGTATGGATGAGCAGCACCAAGGCCAGCCTGAGCCTGCCCGGCGCCACGGCGCCAAGCTTCGACACCATCGTGATGCACAAGGGCAAGCTGAGTCCCTACGTGGAGTTCGACACCGACAAGTACAAGGCAGCAGGCAGCAACACCTATTTCTATTACACACGCCAGACTTGGAACGGAACGGCGTGGACGGGCAGCACCAAGACGGCGATGGGCACCATCACGGGGGCGACCTACAAGTTCGCCACCTTCCAGTTAGGAACTTCGGAATGGAAATTCCTGTTCGGCTCCAAATGGAAATAACGGTAGGGGCGTATCGCATTCGCCCGTGACATAATACCGTCGCCCGCAAATAACGTCTGAACCACGATTTATAGGATTATTATGATTCCAATGATTAAAACAAATCATAGTTCAGACAACAAGCAAAACACGATGTTACCCACTCGCCAAATGTCCCCTTAGCATAAGGGGACGAGGGCGCAGCCCGGAGGGGTTAGGAGAATTAGCATAAGGGGAGTACCCGACGAAGGAGGGGGAGGGGTTACAATAAGGAAAATACCAAAAAAAGCGTTCTTTGACATATTGGTTTACACGTAATTATAAAAAATGTATTACCTTTGCGGTATCATTCTTTGCGAATTTTATTTATGGCGGTATACAAACATTATCCGTTGAATATTTGTTTTCAACATTGATTGTATTGCAATAGATTATTTCCATTTGAGTTACTTACAATAAACAGTATCAATAATTTAATAAACTATAGTATGGATGGATTAGAATCAGAATTATTCCGTAAGCTCGTATCCGTAAAGGAGAACCGGGAAGAACTTGACAAACGGATGAAAAAAGGTGGATCTATTACCGGAACGGTCTTATTTTATGACGGTAAAAGCTATAAAATAGTTGACAACGCCATCGATGATATCAGAGAAAGGGCAGATGAAATCAAAGCAAGGGCCAGAGAACTTTCGAAGAAGGCTCAAGTGTAGGTATGAGCAATATAGCTTTGAGCGGTTTGATATTGTTGTTCTTGCTGCTTCCCGGAATATTATTCCGGGCATTTATGATACGTGCCGATTCATTGGAAAATCCGTTGGACACGTCTTTCAGTACCGAAACGGGTATCATCTTGTTTTCGTCGATATGCTTAAATGCGTTGGGATATTTTGTCGCAACATTGTTTTATGAAGTGGATATAACACAGCTGTATTTAGTTCTGCTTGGAAACAGCGATAAAATAGACTTCCGGATATTTCAATCCTCTGCTATACCTTTCTTTATCTTTTATATTCTGCCGCTATCTTTCTTCGCTATCCTTGCGGCATTTGCAGTAAGACAAGTCATACTAAACTATTTTCTGGATATCCGGTACAGTTTTCTTCCGGTAGTTAACGAATGGGACAAACTTCTTTCGGGACGCTATTTCGAATGGAATCAAAAGAATAGCCTGTACAAGGAAAGAAAAGAGATGAAATCTACATTGAAGGATCTAAAAAAGAATGAAGAAAAGGATAAAAAGAAAATCGAAACAACCAACAAGCTGGTAAGCGACACAAAGGTTTTAATAAAAGATATAAACAACAGGATAAAAAATAAATCCAATCCGAATCGTCTTTATGTAGATGTTCTTGTCTCTTTGCCGGGAGGCGATATGTTGTACAGGGGCGAAGTATACAAATACTTCTTGGGTAAGGATAATTCGTTGGAAAAAATTATTCTGAACAATGTTCATAAAAGGCCTTTTAATGCCACCGGTAAAGGATTTCGTTCTTTTGAAAGCAATCTTTTCGTCATACGGTATGAAGATATTAAAAATTTGAATGTCAGATATGCTCCCATAATTTAATGATAACGCCTCAGTCGGCGCGTATAATACATTTATTATTCTACTATAAAACGTGTAAACCAATATAAAACGGTTTGCACGTTTTTTTTGTGCCCGAAGAAAACGTCCGAACCCTGATTTATAAGATGGTTATGATTCCGTTGATTAAAACAAAACAATCAGGACAATCACATAAATCATAGTTCATACAATATCAATAAACAAACAGATAAATCATTTAAAAACCAATTTTAAAAACAAAAAATGAAAACAATTCGACTCTTTCTCGCCGTCTGCGTACTGACGGCATTGTGCGGCCTCACAAGACTACAGGCGCAAACCAATTTATTATTCAATCCAGGCTTTGAAACCGTTACTGATGGTGTTCCTGCTGATTGGACTTTGGACGACCCCAGTAATGGCTCGGGTGCTGTCACTTTTGCATCGGCAACCAGTCCGGTATATGCAGGCAGCAAAAGTTTAAAACTCACATCTACGGATTATCTTGATGTAGTTGCATACCAATATATTCCGGTAACAGTTGGAAAGCAATACAATATGTCCATTTGGTATAATATTGAAAGTTACGAAGAAGAGTACGGGGCTTATGCAAGCTTTGGCTATCAGTTTACAGATGCTAATGGAACAAATGTTGGTAGTCCGAAAGCTGACTATATTAACGAAGATAGAACTAAAAATACATGGCGGGAATTTAAGCATACAAACATAACGGCTCCAACAGGTGCTGTTTATTTGAAAGTTTTATTTTTTACACAATATCATATTGTAGCCTATTTCGACAACGCCTCTGTTACCGAAGCCGGCTCTTCCGGCATCAACGAAGTGCGCGCCCAGCTGCCCATCCGTGTTCAAGACGGCAACCTGATTGTAAGCACCGAAGCAAGAAAAACCGTGGAGGTGTATAGCGTTGTGGGCACCAAGCTTCAAAGCAAGGTAGCCGATGGGGATGAAACGGTCATCAGCGGCCTGCCAAAAGGTCAGGTACTGATTGTCCGCAGCGGCAACGCCGTGGCAAAGGTGGTGTTGTAGTTTAGTTAACACCAAACCAGTCAGGTTTTAACTACTTCCTTTGTAAAGAGGAGAACTTTTTTCGAAATCTTAAACTTCTTGCCCTTCATTTAAAAAAGGTATAATCAATGTTAATTTACTATCCATAATAATTTGTTAGCAAGTAAAATAGTGATTTGCTTTTTTGCAACAGCATCTAAGAGATAGGATGACTATTATTGGACATCCTATTTCTTAGACTATTACAAGCGTATCAATTTTTTTTATTTTGCAAAAAAAATAAGTTAATAATATCTAATTTCAAAACTCATATTCTTAAAATCAAGAGAAGCACTTTTTACGTACTTGAAAATATTATTCCCAAGGATTCCATCTGTTATTTTTTCGTCCTGAGTATGTTTTATCACACTACAATCTTTTTCTATAGTTATCTCTTTATTATCTATTTTTATCTTTAGTTGATCAAAATTTCCGATATTATTTTTAACAATCTTACTTTCCTTAGAGCATCCACCCATAAAAGTTAAATAACTTTTGTTTTTTTCAAGAACAGGAAAATAATCTTTGTTTTTTTCATAGAAAGTCGAATATATTTCTAAGCCTCTAAAATCTCCCGTATCAAAGAAAGCTATAAATGGCTTGTTTAAAACTTTCATATCTAAAAAGAGTACATTATTTTCAATGTAAATATTTTTATTTGTTACTTTATCATTTGTTGAGTCTGGAAAAAACGTCATTGTTTTTTTAGAAAAATCAAACATCATTTGTCCTAATTCTTTCATCAACGGAAGACCAATTATTACATCAAATTCTTTTGACAATAGAGAGTCACATCTAACTTGTGCTGAATCATTTCTATCAATTTCTTCAATATTAACGAACACAGGTATATTTCTAAATTTATAAATACCTATCTCAATACTATCAACGATTCCAAATATTGCTTTTGTTTTGTTATTGACATAAATCGTATCTTTATTATTGAATTTCACACCTATTTTATGTGCAATATCTTTACTATAAATAAAACAACCTCCAAATCCCGTATCAAACAGAGATTTTAACGGTTTGTTATTCCATAAAGATGTAACAAAAAGCCCATTATTGTCTTCACCTCTTATTAATTCAATTTCCTTGTTATTTGTGTTTTCTATCTCTTTAAGATAGTTTTTCTGACGATTCTTTTCTTTTTCTTGTCCAAAGGATTTGATAACATTATTTTCTAATGAGGTAATCATTGTCTGACGGTAATTATCATCAATTGTCGTATCTTTTTTTGTGATTTCTATTAATTTATTACCCGTTTCAATTCCTTTGTGAAAATCCATTTTATCCCAATATAAATTCAATAACGGCTGCCCGAAGAATGATATTAGATTTGCACTATTAAAGGAAGATTTTGGATTTATATCAATGATTTTTTCATAGGCTTCTATTGCTTGTTGAGGTTTGTTAAATACTCTCCCTGTTTCAGCTTTATACCAAAGCAAAACAAAATCATTGTGAATACTGTCTCTATGTGCTTGATAGTATTTTTCAACGTCAAACCATTTTTTTGCGGCAAGTAGATTAGCTAATTCTTGATCATAATTAACAGAATAAACACTATTAAAAAGCAACAAGAAAAACAAATAGATGACAACTTTATTTTTACTCATTTTATATTTATTTGAAATTTAGATTGACTACTGAAAGAATTTCATTATAATCATCCGATACATATATTAATCTCTCATTTTTTAATTCTTCCATTGCATTAATATAGAACTCGTCTCGACTTTTTTTAAAAAACATAGTGAACAATAGTCTTTTTAAGTCAATTTTAATTTCATTTTTACCGCATTTCGACCACATAGAGAAAAATATCGAAGATATTTTTCTCTATGTTCACGAAAATAAGAGAAAATAATAATGAAAACTATGTTTTCTATGTCTTTTAAAAAAAGTCAAGATGACTTCAAATTCTAATTCCAGCAAAGCTTCTCCCTTTTGTTCTTGATACAAAGATTTTAATTCATTTATTGAACAACTTGGTTATTAACTTTATTAAGAATAAACAACTCTATTGATTCTTTCAAAAATTCTAATTCATTAATAACAGCACTATTAAGATACTCTCTGTAAATAATAGAATCATCTTTTTCGAAAAAACTATATTCATAAATATTTTGAATATAATGTTTTTCTATTGCAAAAAAAAGAATCTCCTGCAAGTGCAGATAGCCTGTGTTATGTGTTCGTACTTTATTTTAAACAATTTGGGAGCATTCTAAAAATCCTAAACATCTATCATAGTTCAGCATATAATAATTAACTCCTAAATTTATTGTTTCGTAATATTTTGCTTGATTTGTTTTGTAATATTCTTCGGATGGAATTTTCCAATAGTCTTTTCCTAATTTATCGGCAATAAACCATTTTTCCAATAATCGTGCTGCTCGACCATTCCCATCTCTAAATGGATGAATATGTACAAATCTTAGGTGAATTAATGATGCAAAATAAAATACTTCTATTTCATTTAATTCGGAAGAAAGAAGCTCGTCAACATCATCGAAAAATTCTTTCATTTCTTTATCAACGAATTCAGGTTCAACAGCTATATATGCTAATCCAGATTTTCCAAAAACACCAACTTGTTCAATGCGATATTTTCCTCGTTTGCTTTTTATGAGTAAGGTTTCAGAGAGAATTTTATGACAGTTCAAGAGATTACTTTCACTTAATGTATTGTTTTGAGCAAATTCATAAGCTTTAATCAAATTTTCAATTTCCTCAATCTCTTTTCCGACTTTAAATTTATCCTTATTCATTTCATAATTCATATAAGAATTTAAATCGATGCTATTCCCCTCAATATTTGATGAAAATACTGCTGATGATTTTGTTAGATACTCAAAACCAACTTTATCTTTTAAGCAATCGTGATTGTGTATAAGTGAAGGAATTTCCTGTCCAATTGAATGGATATATTTGTCTAAATATTTTTTATCTGTAACTCTCATTTAGTCTATTGATTTAATTTACAAATATACTCATTTTTCTTGGTAAAACAGAGGCTTTCAATTTGCGGTTTTAGTATGACACACAACGAATGAGGCTAATTGCCATTGGCAGATTTGCGGGAGCTTTTCTGTCGTTAGACAGAAATGTGCGAGCGTAAATCTGACAATGTGAATACTTTTCGACCCCGCCAATGCAGATAGCCCTTGTTAGCAGCTGGCTGTTCTTTCTAAACTTTTCGCGTTTTAATTTCCACCGAATGATTATTCTTTCTCTTGAACTTATTTTTCTTTTCCCGGTTGTTTTATTTCTGTCTCAGAATGTTTTATGCAAAAATGACGAAGGATTATATATTTATCAGGAAGTCTTTCTCTAAAATCAGGAAGTTATCTTTCTTTTTGTCTATGCTCTATCGAACTTTATCTGACGTTCATACAACTTTATCTATGTCTTATGCAACTTTATCTGACGTTTATTCAATTTTATCTATGTCTTATGCAATTCTATCTGTCGTTTCTGCAACTTTGTCGGTGTCTTATGCAAACTTTACGGAGCCTTATACCTTTTCTACGGTGGCTTATATATTTTCTACAAGGCGTTATTCCTTTCCGCAGTTCATTTATTCTTCTTCACAGTTTATTTTACTCTCATTCTGCCAGCTTGCTGCTAACGGAGGGGGCTAACTGCGATCAAAATACACTGTTGGTGTTATCGTAGGTGTTACTGTTGGTGTTGTATCTGCTCCACCTAACAATCTCTTTTTTCATCATTGGAAAGAAATTCTAAACTTTCCAATGAAATTGTTCTTCTTTTTTTTATTTTGTAAAAAATTAAGTTAATAATATATGATTTCAAAACTCATATTCTTAAAATCAAGAGAAGCACTTTTTACGTACTTGAAAATATTATTCCCAAGAACTCCGTCTGCATTTTTTTTATCTTGAGAATTATCGTCTCCATTTATTGATACACTACAATCGTTTCCCAATGTAATATTTTTATCGTTAATGTTAATATTTAAGATGTTACACCCCAAAGTATTATTCGTAAACTTGCTCGATTCTGAACAACCTCCTCCAAAAAAAACTCCATTAGTCTGTTTTATAAGAGGTGGAAAATCTATCTTATTATTCTCATAAAAGATAGAATTAATTCCTATCCCTCCAAAATATCCCGTATCAAAAAAAGCTAAAAATGAATTATTTAATACTTTCATGTCTCTAAAAATAAACCATTGTTTTCAATATACATATTTCTATTATCAACTCTATCTTTTATTGAGTCTGGAAAAAACGTCATTGTTTTTTTAGAAAAATCAAACATCATTTGTCCTAATTCTTTCATCAACGGAAGACCAATTATTACATCAAATTCTTTTGACAATAGAGAGTCGCATCTAACTTGTGCTGAATCATTTCTATCGATTTTTTCGACATTTATGGTTACAGGTACATTTCTGAATTTATAAATACCTATCTCAACACTATCAACTATTCCAGATATTGCTTTTATTGTGTTATTATTCACATAAATAGTATCTTTCTCATTCAACTTTAGGCTAATTTTATTTGCAATATCTTTATTGTAGATATAACAACTACCGGCTCCCGTATCAAACAGTGATTTTAACGGTTTGTTATTCCATAAAGATGTAACAAAAAGCCCATTATTGTCTTCACCTCTTATTAATTCAATTTCCTTGTTATTTGTGTTTTCTATCTCTTTAAGATAGGTTTTCTGACGATTCTTTTCTTTTTCTTGTCCAAAGGATTTGATAACATTATTTTCTAATGAGGTAATCATTGCCTGACGGTAATTATTATCAATTGTCGTATCTTTTTTTGTGATTTCAATTAATTTATTACCTGTTTCAATTCCTTTGTGAAAATCCATTTTATCCCAATATAAATTCAATAACGGCTGCCCGAAGAATGATATTAGATTTGCACTATTAAAGGAAGATTTTGGATTTATATCAATGATTTTTTCATAGGCTTCTATTGCTTGTTGAGGTTTGTTAAATACTCTCCCTGTTTCAGCTTTATACCAAAGCAAAACAAAATCATTGTGAATACTGTCTCTATGTGCTTGATAGTATTTTTCAACGTCAAACCATTTTTTTGCGGCAAGTAGATTAGCTAATTCTTGATCATAATTAACAGAATAAACACTATTAAAAAGCAACAAGAAAAACAAATAGATGACAACTTTATTTTTACTCATTTTATATTTATTTGAAATTTAGATTGACTACTGAAAGAATTTCATTATAATCATCTGATACATATATTAATCTCCCTTGTTGGTGTGCATACAATTGGCAAATTTTGGCATTGTTTTTATCCAAACGGTTAAACACAGATATTCTATATAAGTAGCATTAAAAGTCTTAGAAATATTTACATAATCATATAATAATTATCTGTGGAACAGTCATTATCTAAAATATTTTGCGAAAAACATTATTCAATATAGGTCATCACATCTTCAATGGTATATTCTATCGGTAATAAATATCCGTTAATCAGAATAGTGGGCATTAAGGTTATATCATTCGTCTTCGTGAAATTATCATGTTTCTGTTGTTCATTAATAATTTGAGATTTTATATCAAGATTGTACTTTTCTTCAAATTGCTTTATTTTAGCTATTTCAATATCATGCCAATCTCTATTAATTTTTTGTGAGAGTGCCATAAACATAATTATTTTTCAGTATTTACTTCGCATTAAATCTACTATCCAACCATTTTTCTAAATCATTGCCATGAAAGTTTATCTGTATAATATATCCATCTTTATTTATTAAAAAAGTGGATGGAACTCCGGTCAAATAATATTTCCGGTAAAGAGCATCTTTCTCATTGCTATTTTTAAGCACTAACTGCTCCCAAGGGATATTTTCTTTCTTGCAAAGCATTTTTCCACCTGTTTTTATCCTCATCAATGGATATACTTAACACAGTTAATCCTTTATCTTTATATTTTTCATACGTCTTTTTTACATTTGGTATATCTGCCCTGCAAGGAGAGCACCAACTCGCCCAAATATCAAACAAACAAAAAAGTTGTTTTACCAATATAATCGGACAACTTTCGATTGCTCCCATCTATATCTGCAAATTGATAATCAGGAATTCTCTGACCAATTAGTTGCCCTGATTGAATGCTAATTTCATTTAGTTGTTTTAACTCTTTATACTTGGCATTTGCTTTAATCGTTCTGACAACACATCATAACATTCAAAAAAGTTGGGTTCGCTTGTAGAAAAGTTTGAAAAAATTCGATAACCCGCAATATCATCATTGTGTTTGGTTAAAAACCGTTTTCTGAACTGTTTAAACCTAAATGATGCAGAAAATTTTATTTTTATTTTTGAAAATGCCCGAGTGCTATCTAGATAAAGTGCTATCTCATCATTAAAATAAGTGCCTTTAACTGTGGAATTCAAACTGTTGGAATCATTAATATCCACATAAATATCTCCTGATTCTAAAATTGGCACTAAAAAAAATCTGAAATTTCGAATGAACCTTTCGTTTCAAAAAATAAATTTGAAAGTTTTATCAGGATATGGTTGTCCTTGGAAAGATAAACTTCCGTTTTTTATCGTATCAACCAAAGTTATTCTTGAGGTATCACTTACTAAAATTTGCAAATAAACATATTGCCGTCAAAATATGGACTTATTGTCCCTTTCATCTGAAATTCACCATCAATTGAAGTACTGTTTTGTAAAACATAAGAGATAATACAAGTAATAAGTTTTTTTTAACATAGTTGTAAGTTTTTTGATAATTTTATTTTTCAGTAATAGGTTAAAACCCCGCAATTTTATTGCGGTTAGCTTTTTGTTTCTATAAATTTTCTATATTTGCTGTATGTAAAATAGAAATAGTTCTCAGACCGTAAGTAATTTGAGTGTTCATATAGTTTGGATAACCAAATATAGATATCGATGTATCGAAAGGCATATACAATCTCGTTGTCGAGATTTGATGATTCAAACTATTAATTATTAATTATATCTTGTCTTTTTCCTGGCAAGAGAAAAATACAAGTAAGTATTGTTATTCCAAACTCAATCGGATTATAAGAAAATATATTTGGCATTTTTCTGTCGTGACATCTTTATCTCCCTCATAGGCTCTTAATCCGGTAGCTGTCACAAAGAATTGTGCCTGATTATTATGTACTTTCACTAGATAAGCATTTAGTCTTTCTCTTGTTATGTCTTTGTATTCCCATTTGAAAAATTTAATCGGGACAACAGACTTTGGTTTGCGAATACCTGTACAGGTAAAAATATAATGATTTTTGTCATCACTGATTTTAAGAATAAGACCTGGAAGACTGCTAAATTTATAAGGACCTTCTTTAATAGGAATTTCAGGAGTGAACCATGCCCGTGTAATTTCTGCCTCTGAAGGTACAGGTCGCTTTCTGACAATTATAATTAAGAATTTTCTTCTTATCATTATGTAATTGCCAGTTAAATTTTATGGGATAATCATCTTTATATCGAAAGTTATATTTCGTTAAACGATATACTGCGGTGGTAGCATCTTTCGGATAATTCTTATAAATCTCTATCGGTATTATAGGATTTTCTTTGTAAGGTCCTTCTTTTCCTTTAGCAATATATTGATAGAATATAATAGAATCGCCTTCAAAAAGCGTGAGATTAAATGATTTGGCCACTCTATTACCTATCTGTAAAGCCAATTTTTCTGTCAGTGTATCATTAGGATATTTTACAGGGTTAATAATTGCCTTAATAGAATAAGTAATGACGTACTTAGCTGTATCAATTACTGTAAATTTACGTACATCATGCACAAAAGATGCAAATGGTGACACGATCTTTGGCATCGTTTTTTCATTGGATAATTGTGCATCCATTGATTGCGTTTGCAAAAAAAGGACAATAAAAAGTAAAAAGATACCTCGAATAATTTTTTTCATAAAATTTAAATGATTAATCGTTTATTATTTCAATCTAAACCTTATACTTAGCATTATTTGCGCAGGGCGTATGTCATATTCAGAATAATAGCTGTTAAGGTCGCCATAAGAGGACGTGATAAATTTAGATATATTCAGAAAATTTTGTCCAGTTGAGCGAGTAAGTGATTCTCCCTATCATATAGGTCATTCCCAAGTCGGCAAGAGAAAAATTACGGTTTCCAGCGGGTAAGGCATTGTTATAATAATGCTCGTACGTTCCGTTGATACCCATACCGAATGGCATTTCCACCGTCAGTGTACCTTTTTGGTTGAGCGAGAACATTACAGGAAATGTTTCGCCTGTGCTTACCGTGCCATTGCTTCGTCCCCAATTTACCTTGTAATCGGCAAAAAGCCATTTTGCAATTCTCATATTGAACGCTCCGCCTGCGCTTATCCATTGGCTATTATAATCCACAAGTTTGCTCTGACGAAGCTGTCCGGCAATATTTCTTCCCCAATTTTAATTAGAACAGCCTATTACACTTGGATATTAAGTATATTTTATAAATATAAATTATAAAAAGTAACTCATAGTACATCTTTTACTGTTATAAGAAACAGCCTATTACGTTTCCGTATACTAAATTTCTATCTTTTATTTGCCGGCATTAAAATTAATTTATTATTATATTGTTCGTCTTACCTTTCTTGGCAAGAGAAAGGTAAGTGTACTATTATTCCAATTCTATCGGATTATATGAAAATATATTTGGAATCTGTGCTGTAACATCTGTCGTTTTACCATTATCATCTTTTGCAACACCTCGCCAATTTGAAGAATCCATAAACTGCCCCAGATTGTTATGTATTTTAATTAAATAAGCATTTAGTTTTTCTCTAGAATATCTGTATATTGCCATTTGAATAATTTAATCGGGACTACAAACTTAGGTTTTTGAATACCCGTACAGGTAAAAACATAGTGGTTCTTATCATCGCTGATTTGAAGAATCAAACCCGGCAAACCGCCAAACTTATACGGACCTTCTTTGATGGGAATTTCGGGGGAAACCATGCCCGTGTAATTTCTGCCCCTAAATGTGCAGGTCGCTTTTTGGCAATTGTATGAAAGTATCTGTTTACGCTCACGACCTAATTGCCACTTAAATTCTATGGGATAATTGTCTTTGTAACGATAGGTGTATTTTGTCAGCCGATAGCTTACCGTGGTAGTTCCTTTGGGATAATTTTTATAAATATCCACCGATAAGATAGGTGCTATTCCATACGGACCATCTTTTCCTTTGGCTATGTATTGATAAAAAAGAATGGAATCGGCGTTGAAAAGCGTTTGATTGTACGATTTGGACATTCTGTTTCCTATTTGCAAGGTTAAAACTTCTTTTAGCTTGTCATCAGGGTATTTCACGGGATTGATTATCGCTTCTACCGAATAGGTAATAACGTATTTTGCCGTATCAATGACCGTGAATTTACGCACATCATGCGGTAGAGGCGGCATTGGCGAAACAATCTTAACATCTTTTTGAGCAAATACTTCTTGCCTTACCATAAAAAAAATCATTGATACAAAAAGAAACGAAATAATTGAATTTTTCATAATAAATTTAATTTCAAATGATTAACTATTTTTTTTGCAATTCTTATTTCAGTCTAAATCTTACACTCAGCATTACCTGCGTGGAACATCAGATGCTAGATAAACTAAAATTAAGATATAAACATTTTAAAGGAACCTAAGATGCGTGTGATAAAGACCGTCATCTTCTCATTTTTTTTACATAAATTATTCTATTTTATTTGCCGGCAATAATATATTAATTATTAATTATATCTTGTATTTTTCCTGGCAAGAGAAAAATACAAGTAAGTATTGTTATTCCAACTCAATCGGATTATATGAAAATATATTTGGAATCCGTGCAGTAACATCTGTCGTTTTACCATTATCATCTTTTGTAACCACTCGCCAATTTGAAGAATCCATAAACTGCCCCAGATTGTTATGTATTCTAATTAAATTGGCATTCAATTTTTCTCTAGTAATATCTGTATATTGCCATTTGAATAATTTAATCGGGACTACAAACTTGGGCTTTTGAATACCCGTACAGGTAAAAAGATAGTGGTTTTTATCATCGCTGATTTGAAGAATCAAACCCGGCAAACCGCCAAACTTATACGGACCTTCTTTGATGGGAATTTCGGGGGCAAACCACGCCGTGTAGTTTCTGCCCCTAAATGTGCAGGTCGCTTTTTGGCAATTGTATGAAAGTATCTGTTTACGCTCACGACCTAATTGCCACTTAAATTCTATGGGATAATTGTCTTTATAACGATAGGTGTATTTTGTCAGCCGATAGCTTACCATGGTAGTTCCTTTGGGATAATTTTTATAAATATCCACCGATAAGATAGGTGCTATTCCATACGGACCATCTTTTCCTTTGGCTATGTATTGATAAAAAAGAATGGAATCGGCGTTGAAAAGCGTTTGATTGTACGATTTGGACATTCTGTTTCCTATTTGCAAGGTTAAAACTTCTTTTAGCTTGTCATCAGGGTATTTCACGGGATTGATTATCGCTTCTACTGAATAAGTAATAACGTATTTTGCCGTATCAATGACCGTGAATTTACGCACATCATGCGGTAGAGGCGGCATTGGCGAAACAATCTTAACATCTTTTTGAGCAAACACTTCTTGCCTTACCATAAAAAAAATCATTGATATAAAAAGAAACGAAATAATTGAATTTTTCATAATAAATTTAATTTCAAATGATTAACTGTTTTTTTTGTAATTCTATTTCAGTCTAAATCTTACACTCAGCATTACCTGCGTGGGACGTATGTCATATTCAGAATAATAGCGATTCAGGTCTCCATAAGAAGAAGTGATAAATTTGGATATATTCAGAATATTTGTCCAATTGAGCGAGTAAGTAATCCCGCTTATTACATACGTCATTCCCAAATCGGCAAGAGAGAAATGACGGTTTCCCGCCGGCAGTGCGTTATTATAATAATGCTCGTACGTTCCATTGATACCCATACCGAATGGCATTTCCACCGTCAGCGTACCTTTTTGGTTGAGTGACTGCATCACGGGAAATGTTTCGCCCGTGCTTACCGTGCTGCTGTTTCGTCCCCAATTGACAGCGTAATCGGCAAAAAGCCATTTTGCAATTCTCATATTGAATGCTCCGCCTGCGCTTATCCATTGGCTATTATAATCCACAAGTTTGCTCTGACGAAGCTGTCCGGCAATATTTCTTCCCCAACCGACATTCGCTTTTACAATTAATCCTTTCCAATCAAATCCCTGACTTAACTCCCCGTTTACCGAAAGGGAACTTCCGCTGTTGGGTTGTTCGTTCAGCGTAGTTACAGTTAGGACGCCGTTTATTGTCTGTCCGTACATTGCTTCGCTTCGGTAACGGCTTGCCGATACGCTTGCATTGAAAAAAAACATCGAAAAAATGTCTTTATACGAAATGCCGAGTGTGCCACCTTGGTTGTAAGTGTCGAATATGTTCGTATCGTAACGATTCAAACTGCGGTAGCCGGACAAGATGTAACCGGTGTAGAGCGTTGACAGCCCCTGGGGAATTGATACCGAAACCGTATCGGGTAGAGAATTCCCAATTTTCTGAAAATGAATAAATTGCGGATGCAGAAGGTTGAAAATAAACTTTGTCTCGTTTGTAGGGCTGGGAACGGAAAGCATTGTTAATCAACGTGTGATTGTAGCCTATGGGCAGTGAAAGGTTGAACTTGAACGTTTCGCCATTGTAACTTGCCCCTAAATCAAAAGCGGAATTAAAATGTGTCCAACCCAAGTTGTTACGCATTTCTGCATCTGTAACGGCGGTTATTTCTTTGTTGGGTTGCATCAGTTCAAATTCGGTAACAAATGTCCGTCTTTCTACATTCACCGATACCGCAGGATTAATCCGCACATCGCCGAGCATCAACGCCGTGAGTTTCGAAAAACGATTGTTTGAAGCGAAACCATTGACCCGTACCTGTTGCGTAAGTGACTGATAGGGCAATTTATCGTTGAAGATTTCAGGGTACAGTCCGGGAGTTATTATTAGGCTGTGCGGTTGGCTTATCGCACTGTTTACAGACAAGAATTCAAAGCCACGCCCTTCTTCTTTGGTTTTTATCCAATGTGTGGCATTGCTTGCTTTGAAGATACGGTTCTCAAAACGATTTCCGATAGGATTGTCGGTAATGATTTCGCCCGTACCGTCATTCCATCCTGCACTAACGTTCAGGTAGTTACTAAAATAGATATTTTGCTTGTTTCGGTTGTAACGAAATTCGGTTTCTACCCGATTGGTACGGTTCCAAGTGGAAATATCCTCAGAAATAGTTACAATACTGTCGCCTGGAAGTACATAGTCCGTGCGTGTGAAACCGTGTCGACGATTACGATCGTTAGAAAATATGAGGTTAAAATTCAGTTCGGCATCGTTTTTCAGTTTTTTCAGATTATTAAGCGTAACAGCGTGGCTGTCGTTGAAATAATATCGTTCGTTGTTTATGCCCGGTGCGGACGGTTGCTGCATTCCGGTCATAAGCATTCCGCTTAGTCCTCCCTGTGAATAGAACGAGTTCAATTCCCTCGCAATATTGCTTCCGGCATTATCTGCTTTGTAAGTTGAGATGTGCTGAAATCCTTTACCAAAATACATTCCATTTAATTCTCCGTGCCACAAAAGTTTATCTCCATAACCTAATTCTGTAGTTGCACGCGATGTAAAAATACCTTTTTTATCCTCTTTAATTTTTAGATTAATTGCTGCATCGGTGGAAATAGTAGTGGTTTCAAGTGCTTTTATCGGTTGATGGTTTTCAAGTACCTGTACGGTAGCAACATCTTCTGCCGAAACATTGTTGGTGGCAATTCCATAACGCCCGCCTAACAAATCCATTCCTTCAATATAAAATTTATTAATCGGTTTTCCCTGATAGCTTATTTGTCCGTCTTCAGAAACTGCGATGCCCGGCATTTTTTTTAGTACGTCACCAATCACAACATCTTTCGCGTCTTTAAATGCAGATACGGAATAATTAATTGTATCTTTGACTCCATATATTTTTTTAGAATTAACAATAACTTCTTTAAGTTCAACACCTCCTTCTTCCACTATAAAATCAACAGATTGTGTTTTATTGGTAATCTTCTTTGATTGTCTTTTTATTCCGAAACTATTAGCGGAGATAAGTAATTCGGGTTCTTTTCCTGTGTAAGTTATTTTGTAAAATCCCTTTTCATCGCTCATCGAATATGCCACAATAGAACTGTCTTTTATAGATAACAAAGTAATTGACACATCTGAAACTCCTTTTAGCTGTTTGTCCGTAACAGTTCCTGTTATAATTGTTTGTGCAGAAACAGTTATAGACAAAACATAAAATAATATGAGAATGTTGATGCGCATTGATGTGAGTTTATTTTTTTCGAAGATTATGTTTTTTTACATATAGTATTGTATTAGAAAATTTTTGTAAAGTAAATAAAAAATATTTTGTAAAGTGTAATATTGTATTTTATCATTACCCTCGTCCTTTCGGATATGTTCTTTAATTGTAAAAAAATGTGTGCACTTGTCACTGGGATTTCTTTGCGAGCAAAGCGAACAAGTTCGAGCGGTCATCCCAGTTCTTGTATTATGAGGATTTTTAATCCGGTAATAAATTTCCACAGCAAACATATGGAATTATTTTTGTTTTTTTTACGGAATACAATTCCTTATAGTACATACAGTTGGGATTAAAATTGGCTTACGCCGAACGTTGTTTCCCAACGACCAGCGCCATTCTTTGCTCGTTTATTCTGCATATCCGTATGAACGGGGTTATAAGCAGATATTATATTAAACTAACGTGAGTTCGATATAAAATTAAAATAATGCGAGTTGATTCTGATCAACTTAATCTATTGCTTTATTTGTAAAATATTTTAGTGGAGATAAAAAACGTTCAAATAATGTTCTATCTTCGGTAATTATCTCAGCTGTACCCGTTAGTTCACCCGTAAATTTTAGATTTTTCCTGTAGTGGTGTGCAAGCCTTTGGTTAATTCAACTTCTAAAGTATAAAAATTATCGTTTGACACCAACGATTTAGTTTTAATCTTTCCCTTCAACATTCCAAATTCCATATAAGGATAACCCGTTATTTTTACATTTACTTTTTGACCTATTTCTACTTTTCCCGAACCTGCTATTGGAAGTTTTATTTTTCCAATAAATTTTCCACTGTTATTAGGTACTATTGCCAAAACCTTATCGCCAGCTTTTACATACTGATTTTGTTTCCAAAAAGAATTAAAAGTCACAATCCCTTTTTGGGGTGAAACAAGTACATAATTCTGTTCCCAAGCGTTAAGTATCGTTTTAAGCTCTCTGTAAGAAGACTTTCAAATCCGTAATTATTTGATTTTTTTCTTGAAGTTGTTGAGTACCGAGTTTTCTTATCGAGCCTTGAAGTTGAGAATTTTCCATCTCTGCCAAAGAGATATTTGTATTTAATTGGAGGAGTTCTTGTTTTTTATTTATATAATTTTGTTCGTTGGTTTCCAAATCATACTTTGAACTTACTTTCCCTTCGTAAAGCGATTTTTCTCTTTCAAAAATAGATGTTGACAACTCCAAATCTCTCTTTTAAATCTAATTGTTTATTTAAATTAGCAACGTATTTTTTTCGTTCTTCCAATTGTTTGATGATATTATTTTTTTCATCAATTGATGGGTTGAACGATTTCATATTATTATAGTTTATCACAGCTTTAACAAAATTTGAAAAACTCGATTGTATTTCTCCCAATACAAAAGCAGTTTGCGTTATTTGGTTGGGTATATTTATTATTGAGTCGGAAATTTGTACTGTATTCAGCATATCAATCAATTGAACAACATCTTTTGTCTCAGCTGAATTTTCAAGCGTTAATAATATTTTCCCACTGTCAACAAACTGCTTATCATTGCATTCTAATTCTTTTATCTGTCCGGTAGATTTAGCGACAAGCCACACAGGTGGATTTTCAGTGGTTACAGTTACTTCTCCTTGTATTATTTCAGGATATTTAAAGATAAAGCTACCTATTATTAAAATAAGTATTATTGAAGCAAGCAATGTAATTCCCCACCGCAATATCCATCTTGGTGTAGCATTCAACACGTCTTGCACATCTTCACTTCTCAATTCTATGTCATGAATATCTTCACTTTGTGATATTAATTCAGAATCAACAGAGTTACTCATCGCAGTATCAGAAGATTTATTATTGTTCATTTTAACAATTAATTACCTAATTCTAATTGATTTTTTACCAATTGATAATACGCTCCTTTTTGGGCAGTAAGTTCTTTGTGCGTTCCCTGTTCCACTATGCGTCCTTTGTCTAACACCACAATATTATCTGCATGCTGTACGGTACTTAAACGATGAGCAACAATAATTACTGTTTTATCTTTATTAAACAGGTGAGATTATCCATTATAGTACGCTCATTAGTAGCATCAAGTGAATTAGTGGCTTCATCGAAAAAAAGATAATCCGGATTCTTATATACAGCACGAGCTATAATGATACGTTGTTTTTGTCCCTGACTTACACCTTTTCCCTCCATACCTATTTTGGTATTGTAACCAAGAGGCAATGACTCTATATACTCACGAATATTAGCTACCTTTACGGCTTCGAGTAATTTCTTTTTGTCAATGTTTTCTTCTTCACCCACAGCAATATTACCGGCAATAGTATCTGAGAAAATATAACCTTCCTGCATAACTACCCCCGTTTTCTGACGCCACACATGATTGTTTATATTTTTAAGTGGAACCTGGTCTATCAAAATAGAACCTTTAATAGGCGGGTAAAAGCCGAGCAAAAGTTTTATCAATGTTGTTTTGCCACTGCCACTTGCTCCTACAATGGCTGTTGTTTTGTTTTGAGGAATATCTAACGTAATATTTTCCAGAACATAATCACGGTCTGCACCGTCATAACTAAAATATAAATCCTTGATATGTATTGTTTTGTCATTCGGTAAATCTGTCATCTTTATATCATCCAAATCCTCCTCATCTTCCTTGTTATGAATTTCGCCTAAGCGTTCTAAACTGATTTTTGCATCCTGCAACGATTGGGCAAAGCTTATAAACTGACTGATAGGCGCTGAGAGTTGTCCGATGATGTAGCTTAATGACATCATCATACCCAATGTCATTTGCCCTTCCACCACAGATCGTGCCGCAATGTATGAAATAGTAAGACTTGTTGTCTGATTGAAAAATGAAGAACCAAGCTGCTGGTATTGCCCTAATGCTAAACCTTTCATACTTATTTTGAAAAGTTTGACTTGAATGCGTTCCCAGCGCCACCGTTTTTGTTTTTCGCTATTGCTTAATTTTATCTCCTGCATCCCGTGTATGAGTTCTACCATATTACTTTGATCGGCTGATGCCTGAGAAAAGCGTCTTTGATCTAACTCTCTTCGATAGCGTAAGAATGAAAGTACCCAAAGTACATACAACGTATTTCCTACAATAAAAATTCCTAATATTATCGGGTTATAAAATCCTAATATAATTCCGAAAACAATAAAATTAGCAAAGGAAAATACCATACTGATACTTGTGCCGGTCAAAAACGATTGAATGCGACTATGGTCTCCGATACGTTGCATAATATCACCGAACATTTTAGTATCAAAGAACCCCAATGGAAGTTTCATCAATTTGATCAAAAAATCGGATATTAATGCAATATTAATGCGGGTGGTGGTATGCAGTACTATCCAACTTCGCAGAAATTCAATCCCCATTTGAGTAAAAAAGAGTACCAATTGAGCGATAAGTATCAGCGTTATCAAATTTAAATTATGATTACCAATACCGCTATCTACCATTGTTTGCGACAAGAGGAAATATTAATGATAATCCGCTTGTTAACAACATAGCCAATACCAACTGGAATATCTGCGAACGATGTGGTAACAGATAACGAGCAAAATAGCGCAGGTTTACTTTCGATTTTTCTTTTTCATCTTCGGCATCGTAAAATGCCGGAGTTGTGTAGAGTACCAATGTCGTACCCTTATCTTCATTATCTTTTCGGGTAGCCAGCCAACATTTTAAAAGTTCTTCTTTGGTAAATACAGCTTGATTTTGTGCCGGATCGGAAATATAAATTTTGTAATCAACCTCCGCCCCCCAACCTCCTAAAGGGGGAGTTTCGGTACCGGTATTGGATTTCTTTTGTTTGAACAAGCTTCGTTTTGCTTTTTTAATCTTATAGCAAACCACAAAGTGATTCTGATTCCAATGTAAAATACAAGGCAATGGAGTATCATTTACCAATTGCTCAAACGTAATGCGTACCCCTTGTGTACGGAATCCGATATGCTCCGCCGCATCGCTGATACCCAACATAGATACTCCCTCTCGGGTAATAAACGATTGTTGACGCAAGGTTTGCAAAGTGTAGCTACGTCCGTAATGTTTAGCAATCATACGCAAGCAAGTGGGTCCGCAATCCATTGCATCAAGCTGGCGATAGTGAGGAAATGATTTTATATGCATTAAAAAGTCAATAAATAATATTTGCAATGTTCTGCATGTTTAGCACAATAATTATTCTCATTTCAAAGTATAACTTTATATATAAGCTTTTATAAAAAAGTTTCATTCATATTTATTAAAAAATGAATATCTCGCGTGAAAATTGTTTTATAATATTCTTTTTGATAAAAAATAGATTCTTTTTTATTTATCAAAATATCCATTGCTTGATTACAAATTTCAAATCCATTGATATTCCTTTCAGAATTATAAATTTGAATTTTATGGTTCTGTTCAAGAAATAATTCAGCAATCAAAAATTTATTGTAAGAAAAAGGTACTGATTTAATTGAATAAGGTACTTCCATACCAGATCTGAACAAATGACCAAAGGTAACCCCTGTTAACAAATGACAGCTTCCCCCTTCTAACCAGACTTTTAGACTAATTAACTGTTCATCTAATCCATAATCAATTAATCCCGATAATCCCTTTAAGTATTCCCAGTAATTTTTGCTGCAAATATAAGATGCTCCTAATACGCAAGGAATTTCAATCATTGATTCATCATCAAACATTTTTTTAGCTATCCAATTTATTCCTAAATTAGAAAAATCAAAACTACTACCATATCCTATAAATGAACATTCAAACTCTCTATTCTCATTTAGCGCAACAGTACAGCAACAAATTACTGTTCTATCATTAGATTTAATAGCATTTAAAATAGAAGAAGCCCAATTACTTTGCGTTACCCTCATATGTGCATCTAAGATTAAAAAATACATTGTTTTACAAACACTTACACCCTCATCTCGGGAGACTGCAACTCCTTGCCTTATTTGATGTTCAATGTACACAGCCGAAAATTCATCAGCAATAATTTTGTAATTATATCCATCATTTGAAGCATCATTTATTAGTATAACATCAATATTTACATCTGCGGTTTGTTTGAAACTTTTCACTGTTTCATACACTTCTTTTCCTTCATTTAAAAAGGGAATGATTAAAGTGAGTTCTGCTTTATTCATAATCAATAATTAATGATGTGAATCAGTATTTAAAAAATTAGATAAATGAAAGCCACCGATATTTTACCGTATATATGGTTAAGTAATCCGGCAACAGATCTGACTTTCATCGCTCTTTGAATTTCTGTTTTTTCATTAAGCCAATTAAAGAAAGCCTCAATAGGTTGTCTTACTTTAGAAACAGCCTGAGAGAACAAGTCATTAAAAGCTTTATTTTTCTGTTTTATTTCTTCAGCCTGATCTTTAATTCCTTTTACAGGAGTTAGCATTTCGATATTTTGAGTTTTTCTTTTATTGTCATTAAAGTATTCTTTATCAGAGTAAATCTTATCACCAAAGATTAATTTAGATAAGATTTTATCACCCCATGCTTGCTTGAAAACGGTTAAATCGTTATCTTCGGCGGGAGTAATAATAATGCTTTCAGGAAAAGGAATTGTTCCTTGCCTAACACTTGCCAGCGTATGGATTTTGCATCCATAATAATACAAGTTTTTGGTAGAACAGAATCCTTTTGCAGTCAACTCAGTGGCTACTTTTCCAGTCCTGTTTTTACCTGCACAGGTAATAATTGGCATTGAATCCACTAATGCGAGTAAACTGCTACAATTCTCAGGCTTAAATGAACCAATAAGTTTGTTGGCAAGTGCCTGAAAAGCACCGACCAATAAATTTAAACGATAAGAAAATGTTTGATACGATGGTAATTTGGGAAACCAACCCAAAAGATAATCTTTTGTAAATGAATGAATTTCATTGATTTGAAAATACCGTTGTTCGTATCCTGCAAAAAGATAAATTGTCATTAATTCCTGATCGGTGAATTCCGGTCGAAAATTATTGCTGTTTCTTTGACAGAGAAAACAAAGTTCTTTATCGTATAAATCACAAATATAAAAGTAAATGGCTATTAATTTTTGCTCTTTTTCGTTGGAGATCATACTTATGAAAAATGTGGTTATTTTTCTTCTAAGTTAATGATTTTCAATGAAATGAGCAAATTATTTAACAACTAATTTGTTCTATTTCAACAAAATAAATCAATTGAATCTCGGAGTCGCTACTCCTGATTCGCATTAATGAGAGTTATTTATTGGATTTAATTGGACCATTATATATATACAAGAGAATATTATAATGCAAAGTTAACATTTAATTTAAAATAATTATCTTTGAAGAAATATTTTAAACTATAAAGTAGAAACGACTAAAATAATCATTAAAGATATAATAAAATGATTATTTTAGCCATCAAAGATTCTACGTGACCATTAAACATAAAAATAACATATGAAAAAAGTTATTATAAATTGGATGTCTTCATCATCTATACAAATGCCAAATCATACTAGTTCAACACTAAAAACTCATTTAATTGAGAAAAAAATAAAAGCAGAAGTTGTATACTGGAATTTAAAATTGGTAAAATTACAAGCAGACTTTTTATGGACATCTCCTGAAAAGTTTATTGAAAACAACAGAATAAGTAATACTTTATTGCACCTTAACTATTTAGCCATACAAGAAAAAGACGAAAATGCATATTTGTATATCAAAGCATATTTAGCAAAGATATATCCCTATAACGACGCACCGGATTTAAAACTTTTATGATAGGCATATGATTAAATATAAAGAAGCATTAGAAAAATTTATTGACAAAGAATTAGAATATTTTAGATATTCCAAATACTCTTTATTTCTGTTTCTTAATGGATGATTGTCAATGGATTGCAGCTTCAATTATTCCCAAGGAAATAAAGAAAAATAGCAATATCCCTATTGTTGGATACTTTAAAACAAAATCATTTGCAACTTTGTATGTAAAATATTCTGAACATTTTGATTTTGCCTTATTGGATGAAAATAAAGAGACTCTGTATCATTTGTGCAGGGCGATTGAAAATAGCAATGAAAATACGCAAAGAATTCCAAATATAATTTATAAAAACACGAGTTATATAACAGATTCTTCAGATAATTTCAAGGACGGAGAGACAAGTTTATTGGTTATGAGATCTCAGTTTGATTATTCGGATTATATAAAACAAGTAAAATTAATACCTGAATCTGTAAGAAGAATATATTTTCCTATTCATTTCGAAACAGCAAATTATAAAACCCGATTTGATTTTAGAAAAGATTATGCAAATAATACAATAAAAACACTTAAGTACTTAATTAAAAAGTTCAAAATAAATCAATTTATTTTTCCTGAAAACGATGTTATTGATATCTTAGGAAAGCAACTTCCTCATTATTTGAATGAGTTGATAAAAATAAAAGATGAGTATTCGGATTTTTCACTTTCGTTGGAAAATATTTCTACTAAAGGATTAAATAAAACGCTTATTAGAAAAATGTCTTTTGCTGGGATCAAAAAAGTAAGATTAAAATATTATTTTTCAAATTCAAATAAAGCAAACTCTTTTGCTTCGAATTTGCTTTTTACAAAATTTGCTATCAAATACGACATTCATATAAAAGAAGCTGATTTTAAAAGAAATTTATCCAAAGAGGAAATATTAAAATCTATTGATTATACACATATGTTACGATTCTATGTTTCAAATACAAACTCCATGGCTCTTCTGAATGAAAAAAACATACAAAGTTTCATTGATGAAGAATCTGAAAATATATTCAAATATTTGCCACAGTACTATTCTAAATTTAAAGGAAAAAACAAACAGAAGAGAGGAACTTTATTCTCTGAAAAAAAAGAGTTTTGGGATACATATACCGAAACACACAAACATTATATTCAGAATGTTTATTCTTACAAACTGGTAAAAAATAATTCTATTATTTTTTATAGAGAATATATTAACAATGAACTTTTAAAAGAGATAGAATTTGAAATAGAATCGTTGGAATTATTTGTTTTTATTTCGACTAACGAACAAATATTATCATTTCCCGAATTATTTGATGCTTATCATAAAGAAAAAGATGGTATTATTTTAGAATTAGAATTAATAAGTGTAATTGAAGAACTAAAGCGAGAAAGGTTGATTTATGCTTCTGATGACTTTACGGAAATTCTTTCTTTAATTGATATAAATATAATTGTTTAAGATATACAGTCAAGACATGAAAAAGAAGCCTTTAATTAGTATCGTAATACCCAATTATAACAGTGAAAAATATATCAATGAATGCATTGATAGTATTATAGGACAATCATTTCATGATTTTGAAATAATAATAACTGATGATGGTTCCATAGATAAAAGCATAGAAATAATTAGTTCATATGCAGATCAAAGAATTGTGTTAATAAAAAACAACCATAATTTTATTAATTCAAGAAAAATATCTTTTTGAGTATTGTGAGCAGCTTATTAACAAAATAATTAAACAAGACGACAGTTATGAAAACTTTATTGATGAAACAATAAAGTTATATAACTCAAATAAAATCTCACATAGCATGATGCTAAGAATCATTTATTGTATCAACAAAGACTTTCTTTTATTAAATAAAGATGTACATAGTTAAACTACCAAAACCTTTACGATTTAGTGTTGTGCTAATTCTATTATTTTATCAACTTCTATAAGTAGAAGTATGAATCTCAAAATTTGTTATAGAAGTTATCTTGACTTTTTAACAACAACCAATTGACGCTTTCAGTGGCATTTAGTTTGCAGAATTTTTTCATTCTTCAAAGTATGGACAATGCCGCTAAAAGAGTTAATGTCCTGTTTGATAAAAATCTCAAAAAAAGTCAAGACGACTTCATAGAAATCGCAAAATATTTATATTTATTTATTTTTCAGAAAATTGTAGTCTTTTCTATATGACATGAATTCAATAGACTTCTCCCTTTAACATACTTCATCTCATTTAAAATTCACTATAACACTGTTATTTTGACTTAGAATAATTTTTTATTTCAATAAAAAACAATAATTTTGTAAAAAATTATAAATATGAAAAGAAAACACATCGTCATTACATCAGTTGGTTTGTTTGTATTGTTATTCTCATTTACATTTTATCAAATTAAAAAGAACAATGAATACAAGCAAATAGCAGGAATAACGCATTATAACTCTGAAGATATTTCTGATTTAGCTGTTTTATGCAAAGTATGGGGATATTTGAAGTATTATCATCCGGCTGTTGTGGAAGGTAAGTATAATTGGGATGATGAACTCATTAAAATGATGCAGAAAATCTTGAAATCAAAGAATAAAGAAAACAGAAACCAAATCTTATCAGAGTGGGTAACTTCTTTGGGTGAATTTACACAAGACACGTTGCCTAAAATAAATCCGGATAGTGTAAAAATGCATCCGGACTTGGATTGGATAAAAGACAAAAAAGAGTTAGGGAAACTTTCTGACCAACTTGAAAAAATTAAAACGGCGAAAAGACAAAATGATACAAGTTTTTATGTCGGTTTCAAAAAAGCGCAAAATCCTTTTTTTCATGAAAAACTTTATCCGGAAATGTCATATCCTGATGCAAGTTACAGATTGTTATCTTTATTCAGATATTGGAATATCATTCAATATTACTTCCCATACAAATACTTAATAGGAGAAGACTGGAAGAAAGAATTACCCGAATTTATTCCACAATTTATTAATGCTAAAAATGAGTTGGAATACAAACTCATCTTACTTAAACTTATTGCGCGTATTCACGATTCTCACGCATTTTTGTACGATCCGACAATAGAAAAGCACAAAGGAGATTACATTGTTCCTTTGCTTTGCTCTTATGTTGAGAATAAATTTATCGTTACAGATACGTTGGTTTATAATATAGAGAAACAATATCCTTTAAAAGTTGGAGATATTATTCTGAAAATCAATGGTAAGTCAATTGAAAATATTATTTCGGAAAGACTTCCATACACATCAGGTTCAAATCTTCCAAGTCAACTAAGAAATCTGGCTTTTGACCTACTAAGAAGTCAATCGAACAGTATTACAGTTAGCTTCACACGGGCAAACAAGATTCTCACAAAAAAAATTCCTTGTAATCTGAATAATCAGGCAAATTTTCAAAATGTTTTCCAAAAGAACAAACCGCTTTATCAAGTATTGTCTAAAGATAGAAATATTGGTTATCTATATTTAGGGAGTTCAATTGGAGGTACTGTGCCTGATTTACATAACACAATAGGATTAATCATTGATTTGAGATGTTATCCAACAGAAAAAGTTAAAGGATATATGGATATGCAAGAACTTTATGAAAAACCCAAGAAATTCGCAAAATTCACAGCAACAAATTTTCAACATCCAGGCTTATTTGAATGCTTTGAAGAATATTACACCGACATAGCAAAAACTGATACTACTGCCAAGTTCTTTTGTAAAGGCTTTTATAAAGGTAAAGTTGTTATTTTGGTGAATGAATTAACTCAAAGTCATGCCGAATTTATGACAATGATGTATCGATGTTCACCAACAGCTACCGTTATTGGAAGTACAACTGCCGGAGCAGATGGAAATATTTCTTTTATTTCACTTCCAGGGAATGTACAAACAGGAATTACAGGTCTTGGCGTATATTATCCCGACGGCAGAGAAACACAGCGAATAGGAATTGTTCCTGATATTGTAGTAAAACCCACCATAAAAGGCATCAGAGAAGGAAGAGATGAAGTATTGGAAAAAGCAATAGAATTAATTGAGAAAAAATAGACTCGGAATAATTATATCTAAAATAAGCAATCAAAAAAATATTAGAGTTTATGAGACGAATAAGTATCTTAAAAAACATAAGCACTTACAAAGAGTGTAAATTGATATTTTCACTAGAAAACAAACAAAGATTTGTTGTTTGTTTGAAAAAAAATGTGCTAATCAGTAAAACTATTGTATTGATTCTTTTTACCTTATTTTTAGATACGGTTACGTATGCTCAGGATTCAAAAGACAACGGACTAAACCTTGATTTTGAATTTTTCAGCAATGGCGCACCATTAAATTGGAAAACTTTTGGTAATGATTACTATAAAGTTTATGCAGACTCTATTTGCGTGAAAAATGGTAAATATTCCGTCGTTATAGAAAACACAAGCGAAGATGCAAATTTTAAGGCATTATCTTTTACTATACCTCATAACTATATTGGGAAGTCCATTCGTTTATCAGGATACATTAAGACAGAAAATGTAACGAACGGTTACGCCGGTCTTTGGATGCGTATTGATCCTGGTGTTGGTTTTGATAATATGCAAAACAGAGGGATAAAAGGTACCACAGATTGGAAAGAATATGAGATTGTCTTACCACTCAATCCTTCTAAAACTGATGATATTGTAATAGGAGGTCTATTAGCTGGAAATGGAAAAATGTGGGTAGATAACTTAAGTATAACTGTAGATGGGAAAGAACTATACAATAAAGACTTGGAAATCTACAAAAAAGAAGTATTTTCCGCACAAAAAGATAAAGAATTTGACAATGGTTCAAATATCCATTTTCCTGTAATTGATAAAATTTGGTTATCTAATTTGGAACTGTTGGGTCGTATATGGGGCTTTATAAAATATCATCATCCGGAAATAGCAAAGGGAAATTATAATTGGGATTACGAGTTATTTAGAATTTTACCTGATTATTTAAACGCAAAAAAAAAATACAGAAAGAGACAAAGTACTTTCCAGTTGGATTGACAAATTTGGAAAAGTTTCTACTTGCGAAAGTTGCAAACCCACATCAAAAGAGGCTGTTATAAAGCCCGATTTGTCTTGGATAAACAAATCTGATATTTCCAATTCTCTAAAAAACAAACTCAAAGAAATTTACAATAATAGAGTTCAGGGTAATCAATATTACATAGCACTTGAACCATCAATAAAAAATCCAGATTTTAAAAACGAAAACACTTATTCTAATATGCCTTATCCTGATAGTGGGTTTAGACTATTATCACTATACCGTTATTGGAATATGATAAATTATTTCTTTCCTAACAAAGACTTAACAAATAAAGATTGGAATAAAGTTCTCAAAGAATACATTCCAAAGTTTATAAATGCTAAAAATGAATTGGAATATGAGCTTGTAGTACTTCAAATTATCGGCGAGATCAATGATACACATGCAAGTCTGTGGAATGGTGGTAACAAAATTAATGAATTAAGAGGTAATAACTATGCACCATTTAAAGTTGAGTTTATTGAAAACAAATTGGTAGTTACTGATTATTATAATCCTAAACTTCAGAGTGATGCAAAATTGAAAATAGGAGATATAATTACTCACATCAATGGTAGAACAGTGAAATATCTTGTTGACAGTTTGAAAATTTATTACCCCGCTTCCAATAATGCTGCAAGGTTAAGAGACATATCAGACGACATATTGCGTTCAAGTCAAAATTCAATCAATCTTCAATACATCTCTGAGAATCAAAATAAACAAAACAAAATTAATTTGTATTCGAAGCAGAAGTTAAATATGTATTGGAGCTTTAAAGTGAATGAAAATATGAAATGTTATAGAATGTTAGATGGAAACATAGGTTACCTTACTTTGGCAAATATCCAACAAAAGGACATTCCCGAAATAAAAAAAATACTTAAAGATACAAAGGGAATTATTATTGATATCCGCAACTATCCTTCAACATTTGTTCCTTTTGCTTTAGGATCATTTTTTATGTCAGAACCTACGGCTTTTGTAAAATTCACACACGGAAATCCCGATAATCCCGGAGAATTTACATACACAAACAATCTCTTGATTCCTGTCGACAGTAGTTATTATAAAGGAAAATTAGTTGTGTTAGTCAATGAAAAATCACAAAGTCAAGCAGAATATACGGCTATGGCATTTCGCTCCGTAAAGAATTCAAAAATCATTGGAAGCACCACTGCTGGTGCAGACGGAAATGTTTCTATCATATTATTACCTGGCGGCTTAAGTAGTCTGATTTCTGGTATTGGCGTATATTATCCCGACGGCAGAGAAACACAACGAGTAGGAATTATTCCTGATATTGTAGTTAAACCCACCATAAAAGGTATAAAAGAAGGAAGAGATGAGGTATTAGAGAAAGCAATAGAGTTGCTCGAAAAGCAATGAATAGATTCTACTTTTTTTCATCTTCGTTTATTGTTCTATACTTTGACTTCGCTATTTCGCTTTTATAGAAACGATTTAGAAAATCATATAATATTAGCTCATAAGTCCGGTTTTGCGATATAAATAATCTGTTTAGATTCATATGAATATAACTTGATATTAAATTATCCAAAGATATTTTAGTCTTTTTGTTGTTGGTAATAGTTACAATTTTTTCAACAATAGTTTTTAATTCTTTAGATCTTTTGTTGATATATATATATAGTTTTTTAAACTCATTTTCAGAAATCTTGTTATTCAAAACAGATTCTATATTATTCTTATTATCCCTGAATAAAGAATTAAATTGTTTGGAATTAAATTGATTGAAACCAAATTCGAGTTTATATGAATCGCTCATTTTTTCAGTAAAAACCTGTTTCGCTTGTAAATCATAAGAAAAATCATTCAGTAAGGCATCGGTCATTTTTAAGGCGATCATCCAACTATAATTCTTATTCTTGTAAATTTCAGCCTTTTTGATAATTGACATTACACATCTGCTATCAACATAGAAAATGGATTCGGCTTCTTCAATTAAAAAATTTCCATATCTTTCTAATTCCCTTGTATAGGTATCTAATTGTAGTTTCCACAAATATCCGCCTTTGTTCAAATTATCCATTTTCTTATTAAACAGTTCCATCACTCTGTTAAAAGAGTCATTACTTTTTAGCAAGAAACGAATCCTAAGATGAAAATCAGGATCAGAATATCTGATAAAAAACCACTTGGATAAAATATCTTCTTGCTCTAATATTTTGATGATTGCAGGAATTTCATTTGATAATATCTTATTTATAGTTTTGTTTCCTGCATATATTTTAAAATAAAGCCATTCACTTCCCGGAAGAAATACCCTTTTTGCTTGTTTCATCGTTGAAATTTTTATAAAATGGAACAATAAATTCATTTGTATAAACAGCGCCCTCGCTATCTGTTACAATACTTTTTTCTGAACTGAATAAAAATTCTGTAAATTTTACTGATTCTTTCTTCTTTATAATGCTAAACAGAGAGCGGATAATCAACGGGTTTTCCCAATCTACATATAGTTCATTATCGAAATCTGACATTAAAACAAACTTTGGTATATTTCTTTTATTTCTCCATTCTTCAATGGATTTAATTAATTCTTCATCGTGGTGTATATTAAAAAAATGTTTTATTTCTTCTATTTTCACTCTCCATATTGCTGAAGATAGAATTGTGTTCTTATAACGTACACGGGGAAGGAAAGACAATTCGTTTTGTAATTGTTGACTCCACATAAAAGATAATACTTTGTATGATTGAGATTGCATATCACAAAGGAAACGATATACAGGCATTGAGTTACCATTGTTATGATTATGTGCCGTTGTTAATTTGGGTATAATTTCTTTATTCATTTTTTTTGACCGCAGAAATAATCGTTCTCTTCTTACAGATAACATTAAATCGGATAAAAGAATTTGTTGTTCTTTAGGCAAATCGGTATCTGATAAATATAAAAGTTCATAATCTCTAATATGCGTACGGGAAAGAATATTACCAACTCTGGACTCTGGTGAATGAATAATTTCTGCCAATATAGCTTCGGGGTGTAATTCTTGTTCTTTAGATGTTATATCCTTAACTAACTGTTCAACTTCTTTATCCATATATGTAAAACGTCCTAATAGATTGGCTCCAGAAATATTTCCAAATGCTTTTACAAGTAGCAAATGATCTCCTTCATTAGTAGTTACTATCTCAAACAAAGTTTGTATTGTTGAAGTAGAACTATCCCAATTTTCTTTTAATTCCTTAACGTCTTCATCGGTAAGAATTATCTCATCAGTATATCTATCATTAACCTTAAGAACGCTTTGAAATAATTTGGACTGAAACGTATTATATGCATCTTCAACTTGTGGTTTTCCTTGCATTACTAAATCATCAACTAAGGGTAAAGGAACTGTATTATTATTATTATTTATCGGGTAACCTATACCAATATCAGGGTCTAATACTTCCATTAAAGGTACTTCCCTCCCTTCATAACGGTTGTTAAAAACATTCTTCAAGTTATCTAATTGTGGATTTGTACTGCTTAGGTTAATCTTGTTGAGAAAGATTAATGCTGACTCTAATTCTTTTAGGATATCGTCTCCTAAAAACGCTTTTATTTTGTTTTGTTGAATATCTACTTGAAACAATGTTTTTTCCTCGTACGGGATATTGGTTGATTTTATTATTTCAATAACCTCTTTATACAATTCCAAGTTGGATGTACTTTGTTCTATTTCTAACAATAAGTACTGTATTTGTTTTAACTTGTTTAATAGAGTTTTATCATTCAAATCAAATTTTTCTAATAATTGGATAAGACGAAATAAAAAATCATCACCTGTCAACGATTGATTTAACTCAGGAATCAAAATTTTTGAATCAATCAACACTTCAATAAAATCAATTGCCTCTTGTTCTGTTATTTCATCACTAATTAAAGCGGTTTTTAAAACTTCAATTGTGACTCCATTTGTTGAAGTTTTTAATAATTTATTTAAATACAATGATTGTTCTATTTCTGCTATCTGGTATCTTCTCTTATTATTTTCATATGAAGTTTCAATATATCTGAACTTTCGGCCTAATTTATAAATACTATTGTTTGGGAAATATCTTATTTTATTTTTTATCTCTAAGTTACTAATAACTTTATCATATAGGATTGATAAAAAGAAACATATCTAATCTTACATTCTTTTTTATAGATTTACTCAACACTATATTTGTTTTATCGTTTAAGCTACCTATTCCTAATCCTGCAAAAGTACCAAATGGAGTACATCTGGTTGACATCCTTTCAATATATCTGGTGCAAGAAAGGATTATTTGTTCTTCGTTTTCTTTGTCTTTTATTTTGCCTGTCTGCAGTTTTTGTAATTCTTCAAATAAAACAGGTGAAGCTATAAAAATAGCTTCACTTATATTTGGTAACGACAAATATTCCAAAAGTGCATCTTGACTCTTTAAAACATTATTCAAATTAGATAAAGGTAAAGTTGGGCAACGAAATATAAAAGTAGAAAAGGGTAAGTATTGCATATCTATTTATACTATATCAGATTGACTTTTTTAAGAAAAATCAATCTGATATAAGTTTTTCATAATGAAACAATCAATTATTTCAAATGAATATCCGCAAAGTGACCTAATTACCCCTAAATCCTCCCGACTTATCGAGATAGGCTCCGGAAAGGGACTCTTGGGTAGTAAACGTCGTAACAACTATTACATCCTCAGAACCTCCGCCAGCTGGCGGACAGGGGGTAAAACGAAAATTTTTACAGGTCTTTTTACGGATAGTCGATATTATTTATTTACCACCACAAGTAAGAGGTCCCTGGTCATACGTCCATCCACAATTATTACATGAATTTTGTGTATAAATACATCCGGCAACTGGAGTAGTAGGTGTAGGTGGAGTAGTAGGTGTAGGTGTAGGTGTAGGTGTGTTACAAACGTTTGTACAGCTAGTCAGGTAGGTAGCTATGCATAATCCTCCACCTGTACAAGTAACGTCAATGATGGTTTGAATCCCCCCCTTAATATTTTTCATTTCATTTTGGCTGAGATCAGCAACTACATCTTTTCGTAAGACCAATTTTTTTAATTTTTTCATAAGATAAACGTTTTTTAACTTTTAAATTTCCTACTCTTTTTAAGATTTTCGGATAACTCTTAGTGTATTATACAATTTTTCTTATTTGAATATCATTCATACGAATCTTAACCTCTATTCATCTCCATTTATCAAAATTTACAACAAAAACATTTCGTCCCAGCTTTGTGCATCATCCTTCAATATAGATGTAAATACCAACCCTATACCCGAAATACCCGTCAATAACCCCTCATCATTTTCCCAACCACTTGCACGATAAGCCTTATAACCAGCCAAGCCATCTTCAAACTTTGAAAAAGAAAGTGTAACTTCTATCCAATGATTTATAGCTTCCTGAAATATTTCATCGTGCGTCTCTATATACATGTGTCGGTACATCATTACCAACCCGACACTTCCATGACAAATTCCGGCATCAATAATATTGGTGTTTTGTGATTCTCTCCTTTTTGTGGAGTCTAATAAAATATTTAGCCCTTTGTTTTGCAAATTAATATTTTTTGTTGTTTTACCCGCATACCAAAGTGCGTAAGCCACGCCCATATCACCATAACACCAAGCTAAACGACTAGCAGTTACAGGTTTGTTGTTGTCTAATGAATGAGAAGGAAAGTGTGAGCCATATACATTTTCATCTATTTCTTGTGATAAAACATAATTTACAGTCCCATTGAGTATTTCTAATACCTTGTTTTTTTCTTTATAACCGGAATCTATAACACGACAAAGAAAAAGTATAATACTTGACATCCCGTGAGATAACGATATATTATAACCCATTTCCTTTTCTTCCAAAGATATAATTGACTTCCACTTGAAAACTTGATTCACAGTATCCTTTTCTGCAGTACTGTAAAGAAAATCTATAATTTCAGCGATTCTTTCCGTATGTTTGCCTGTTTTCAGAAAATACAAACCTACACCCAATGCCCCGTGTAGGAAATCATAATTCCCATTTTGTAAATCCTTTCGCATAGAAGAAATAAGATAATTATCCAACCCCAATTCAGCTTCAGTAATGTCAATGTCTATAAAACTCTCTTCTTTTAAAAACTTGACTAAGTAGAGTATCCCTGCATTTCCGCTACAAAAAGTATATGTTTGATTATTAGAAAATGCTTTTGCTAATAATTCTTCCGCAAAAGAATCAGCTTTGTATATGTCCTCTATTTTATTGGTGTATTTGGAATAATAATATAAAAACAATAAAATTCCGAATTTACTATCATACAAACCGTAAGATGGGAAATGGTCTTTCCTCTCAATCCTGTCAAATACACTTCCGGCTATTTCGTCTAATTTTAATTCTAATGATTTAGTCATCTTTAATTTTAACTAATTAAATATTTCACAAATATAATTCAAATTCAACAAAAAACAATAATTTTGTAAAAAAACTACGATGAAAAGAAAATACATCATCATTTTATCTGTAAGCGTTTTTTTGTTGTTATGTATATTGGGGTATTCTCAAGTTCAAAAGAACAACGAATACAAGCAAATAGCAGGAATAACGCATTATAATTCTAAAAACACTTCTGATTTAGCTGTTTTATGCAAAGTTTGGGGGTATTTAAAGTATTATCATCCGGCAGTAGTGGAAGGAAAATATGATTGGATAATGAATTGATAAAAATGATGCCCGAAGTGCTTAAATCTAAAAATAAAGACGGGACAAACAAAAGAAATAAGGGTATTTGAAACAAAGTATCCCAATCCTATCTCACTCCATCCGATCAATCCTAAAAATTTGGCATCTTTGGATTCCAAAATATTATTGCAACTGCTTTGTTTGAATAAAGAACATATTCTATCCGCTTGTTTACTTTGTATATGCAATGATTTTTTAGTTAATAAGAAACCAACATAAATACCTGCAAAGTTTATCAATAAGGCAAGTTGCTCCCATAGATTAACATACAAATGATTATAAACATATATACCTGAAATTAAAGCTATAACGGAGACTGATAAAGCCACTCGTAAAATTAAATTATACCGTTCTTTTTTTTGATTTATTTTATAATCAGGCTCGATAGTGTTATCTGTTTTTTCTGCTACAAGCACCACTCCCGTAAATTGTTCATAAAATAAATCAAGTGTAATATTAATATTATAATCTGTTGTTTTATAATAAACTTTATCTCTCGTGATTTTGTAAACCAGTACAAAATCATTCTGAAAACAAGCGATAAAAGGCATATCAAGCAAGAGAATATCTTCTTTTTTGTTTAATTCTATGGCAGAATTATCAATATTGTACGCAAATAACATTTGAGAGATGCCAAATAAACTATTGTAATATGGATGTTCGTAATAGAGTTTAGATGCATAATGTGGTGTGTATTGAACTTGTAATAAATTCAAAAACGAAGAGAGAAGATTATCCGGTTTTTTTGCAAATTGAAACATATTCTTTCAAAGGTCTTTTTAATTATGAATTGATTTAGTTATTTATAAAACTCGGTAAATTTGATAAAATATTTTGTAAAGTATAATATTGTATTTTATCATTATTATGTAATTCAATGGCTTCATTTAATATATTCTCATACGCTTTGTCTTGTTTTACTATAAGTTCCCCAACAAATTCGACAAATTCTGCCGAAATTTTATAACTGCTTGCCATCATTTCACTCTGTTTTTGAGAGGTTACTTGGTTCACGCTTATCCGGTATTTTAGTATTACAGTAGTAATATTTGCAAACCGGCATCCTTTCATAGCAAGTTCAGTCCAAAGTTTATAATCTTCGGCATATTGGTATTCCGGATTATAGCATTGGTATATATTATCTTCTTTCGGGAACAAAAAAACAATGCGTTTTCGCAACATCACAGTAGGATGTGCCATCATATTATGCAAAATAAAACCTGAAATTATATCTTTATGAGAGGTTGCTAAACTGATTTGCCGGTCAGACTCCCCAAAGCATTGAGCAAACCCTCCGCAAACATCTACATCCGGATGAGCTTCCAAATAATCGTATTGAAGCAGCAGACGTTCAGGAAGCATAATATCATCACTATCCATCCGGGCAATATACTTACCTTGTGCTTTACTCATCCCGATATTTAATGATTCGATAAAATTATGGGTATTGCATATTAATTTTATTCTCGTGTCTTTGTACGATTTTATTATATCAACACTATTATCGGTAGAGCCATCGTCCACAATAATAATTTCAAAATCCTGAAAAGTTTGATTCAATACACTGTCAATACATTCACAGATAAAACCGGAAGAATTGAAAACCGGGATTACTACGCTGATTAACGTATTATATATGATATCATTCTCGCTATATTCCATAAATCTATTGAAGTGTAAATTTTAAATCCGTTTTTGCGCAAGTTTGTAACTTCCCCATATTCGGGACAAGTTGTGCCTTGCTTTGAAAAAGCGAAATATTTATTGTTCTAACAAACAACGCACAGATTACAAATCTGCGCGAGCAAAAGTTATTTTTTATCCTTTATTTTCGTATTTTTCTACTATTTCAAATAGTTTTTCGGAAAAATCGAATAAGTTATCCAGAGTTTCAATTTCTGTTTTTACTTCTTTTTTATTTTCGTCTAAAACCACAAAATATTTTTTCACTCCATTGAAATAAAGCCTGCAAACAGGTTTTCTGTTATTATCATCAAGTAAGATTGCAAAATAAGATTGTGCATCTCTGTATGTAATGCGTTTAATATCTACCTTTTGTCTCAAGATTGATTTTACAATCATAAATCCTTCGAGTTCATCTGCTGTGGTTTCAATTTTACTTTCTGGTTTTTCTGCTTGCAGAGGAGTACTTTCTTGAACAGCCGTTGTTTCTTTTTCTTTATTGAGCGCTGTCTTAGTCTTTCCGTGATTAGCTCGCTGATAAGTACTTGAGAGGCTTTTTTAGTGAGATTAGTGAATTGTTCTAAAACTTTAGCGGTTACAATGCTGGGATAAACTTGCTTTGCAAAGTATTTTACAAATTCGGGGCTTGGATTATTTAGTTCCTGACTTAAAAGTTGTTCAACTCATTGGAGTATTTCAACTCGCTTGCGGTATTCACAATGCTATCCGCATCAAAGTATGATTTAGGTGCTGTTCGGATTCTATCGTGTTTCCCTATTAACCTTACGATGCG
>JASGJK010000010.1:0-139266 GCA_049840795.1 Paludibacteraceae bacterium | reverse complement strand
CTCCTAAGCGGGCTTTTTTATTTTCTTCATATTCGGAATAGCTACCTTCAAATACAAATACAGTAGAATCGCCTTCAAAAGCCATTATATGTGTACAAATTCTGTCTAAAAACCAGCGGTCGTGTGAGATCACTACGGCACATCCGGCAAAACTTTCCAATCCTTCTTCCAAAGCGCGTAATGTATTTACATCAATATCGTTGGTAGGCTCATCAAGCAAAAGTACATTTGCTTCCGATTTGAGAGTAAGTGCCAGATGGAGCCTGTTTCTTTCACCCCCCGAAAGCATATCAACTAATTTTTCCTGGTCGGCTCCTGTAAAATTAAAGCGTGAAAGATAAGCGCGGGCGTTCATCTCTTTTCCACCAATACGGATTAACTCTGAGCCTCCCGAAACCACCTGATAAACCGTTTTTTTAGGATCAATGTCGGCGTGTGTTTGATCAACATAACCAATTTTTACGGTTTCACCTACTTCAAATGTTCCTTTATCGGGTTGTTCCAATCCCATCATCAAACGGAAAAGGGTTGTTTTTCCTGCGCCGTTTGGACCGATGATTCCCACAATTCCATTGGGAGGAAGCATAAAATCAAGATTTTCGAATAATAGTCTATCACCATAACCTTTAGCAACTCCGGTTGCTTCTACCACTTTATTACCTAATCTTGGTCCATTCGGTATATAAAGTTCTAATTTTTCTTCCCGTTCTTTTTGATCTTCGTTAATCAATTTATCGTAAGCGTTCAAACGAGCTTTTCCTTTCGCATGTCTGGCTTTGGGCGCCATCCGCACCCATTCCAACTCGTGTTCGAGTGTTTTGCGACGCTTGCTGGCTTGCTTTTCTTCCATAGCCATTCGCGCAGTTTTTTGTTCTAACCATGAGGTGTAGTTTCCTTGCCATGGAATACCTTCGCCACGGTCTAATTCAAGAATCCAGCCTGCAACATTATCCAAGAAATAACGGTCGTGCGTGATAGCAATTACCGTTCCGGCATACTGTTGCAAATGTTGTTCGAGCCACTCAATTGATTCGGCATCCAAATGGTTGGTTGGTTCGTCAAGAAGCAATATATCCGGTTGTTGTAATAATAATCGGCACAAGGCAATACGACGTTTCTCACCTCCTGAAAGGTTTTTCACAAGCGCTTCCTCAGGCGGGCAACGGAGCGCATCCATAGCGCGTTCAAGTGTATTATCTAAGTTCCAAGCATCAGCATGGTCGAGCAATTCTTGCAATTCGCCTTGACGTGCTATCAATTTATCAAAATCGGCATCCGGATCTGCAAATTTCTCATTGATTTCATCAAACTCTTTCAGTAAATTCACAGTCTGTTGCATTCCTTCCTGCACAATTTCTTTTACGGTTTTAGTTTCGTCCAATTTCGGTTCTTGTTCCAAATAACCTACCGAGTATCCGGGAGAAAACACCACATTTCCGTCAAAGTTTTTTTCAACTCCGGCTATGATTTTCATCAGCGTAGATTTTCCTGAACCGTTTAAACCGATAATACCGATTTTAGCTCCGTAGAAAAAAGATAAATAGATATTGTTTAATACTTTTTTTTGTGGCGGAAACGTTTTGCTTACGCCTACCATCGAGAAAATAATTTTTTTATCGTCTGACATATATTTTTAGTTACAAATTACGAGTTTAAAAATTTAACCGACAGGAAACTGATTCTCAGACCTGCTATTTTTTACAAAACGCAAAGATACGAGAAAAACGGAAATGATACAATTGAAAAAATACCTATCTTTGCCATCGAAAATGAAAATTATATTTTGGTATAGGCGCTTAGTTCGCTGTTGTTATTTTATTTTTAATCAATCTCTTAGGTTCGCTTAGAACCATCCTTTTTATGAGTAAATCGAAGATTGACCCCATCATTGTCCGTCTATTATAACGAAAATGATATTCATCGAGATAACCTTGCATCCGTTCTTTTGAACAATGGTGGTGTATTCCTCGTAGCCATCCCTGAATGTTCATTATGTGAATATGCAACTGCTGCATGCCTTTCCCTTTCTCCGAAGGTATTTGTTCTAAGTTTGGATAGTCTTTTTTCAATGGTAAATAACCTTTCCAAACATCAGTAATAACATTTGCATCGTTGCTGATATATGTTTCAAAAAATGGTCTAAATTCTTTGCTCGAAGCATGCTCAATTACTTGTGCATAAGCTCGACCAACACCTTTTTTATCTTCCAAAATTTCAAGCCCAACAATTACTAACTTCTTTTTACTGTCGCCACTACGACCAACTTTACCTTCTTCGTATTCTCCTATGAGAAACTCATCAACCTGAACTTTGCCCTCCAATCGGCTTTTACGGCTACTTGTCATTGCTTGTTGGATTTTCCACTTAAATTCCCATACTGTTTTCTAACGCAATCCAAATTCCTCTGACAATTCCAATGAAGACATTCCTTTCTTCTTGGTGCTAATTTTAAAACAGATATGAAATGCGATAAGCAATGAAAATTTCAACTTGTCAAACATAGTTCCAGAAGTGGGGCTTTCATCGTAATTGCATTTGGCGCAACGATGTGAATAGGGCTTTTTGCCTTTGCCAAATTTCAAATGACCACACTTCTTACATTGGTAAGGATGCTCGGCTGACCATTTTATTTCTGAAACATAGCGATAGCAATCCTCCTGTGTCTGAAAATATTTATTGAACTCTATTGAATTCACTCCTATATATTGTTTCCTAATATACACGCTACAAAAGTAGCAGATTTATCCAAAATTACAGCGACCTAAGCGCCTATACCAAATTATATTTATCATCATAGCGTCTATCAGCTTGGCGCTGGGAGTAGTGGGCATATTGTAAGCCTCCCAAATCAGCCGTATTGTCAAGATTAAACAAAAGCGAGACCTTTGTCGAAAAAAAAGTTATGTTTAGTTTGAACGAAGGAAATCGGTTTGTAGTTTGTTTAAGTGGCGTTGATTTGCGCAGGGGTTTGGACGGCTTGTGCGGATTGATCCGCTATCTCTCCCTAAGTCCCACCAATGGCGATGTTTATGTTTTTCTAAACAAGCAGCGCACTACCTTGAAGTTGCTTCACTGGGAGCGTGGCGGTTTTGTAATTTATTACAAGCGGTTGGAAAGCGGGCGTGTCAGTCATAAGATATTCATCAAGGCGGGTGTTGGATTTCGCACGCTTCGGTGGGATGAATTGGTGCTGTTTATGGAAGGAATAAGTGTGAAAACAAGACGAAGAAAAAGGTATGATTTGTAGTTGAGATATTTGTATATATCATTGTAATTTAGTATCTTTATGGTACAAAACGATGAAAAAGGCTCAAGGAATACTACAGGAAAATGCTCGATTAAAAGAGCTACTCAAGGTCAAGGACGAGCAGCTTGCCCGCAAGAACGAACGGATACTTTATCTGGAGCGCCAGCTATTCGGGCGGCGTTCGGAGAAAAGCCTACCTACTTACCCTGACGCGCAATTATCGCTATTTGACACGGAACAAGGCTCTGCCGTGCTGGAACAGGAGGCTTCGGTGTTTTCAACGCTGGCAGAGGAGATCAAGCAAAAAGCAGAACAGCGTGTGAATGCTAAAAAATCAAATGCGGTATCACAAAAACGCCCCTATAAAATCCCTGCCGATATTGAACGCCGTGAAAGAATCATTCATCCTGACGGAATTGATTTGGAAGATGTGATTAAAATAGGCGAGGATGTGAGCGAACGACTGATGATTGAGCCTTCCAGGTTTTGGGTAGAACGCATTGTCCGCCCGGTGTACAAAAAGATGCAGGAACAACAGGCCGTTTCTACTATGATTATTCAAGCCCCCCCTCACCCGACCATTCTTCCGGGCTGTATGGCAGGCGAGTCGCTTCTAAGCCAAATTATCATAGACAAGTTTCTTTACCATTTGCCTGAATATAGGCAAGCCAAACGCTTTAAGGATTTTGGTGTGGAGCTTGGCACCTCGAGCATCAACCGTTGGGTACACGATGTTGCGGACAAGCTTTATCCGCTTTACCTGGCACAGACCAACCGGGTGCTTGCAACCGATTATATTCAGGTGGACGAAACAAGCCATTCGATAACCGACCGTTCGGGTTCGGCACGCAAAGGGTATATCTGGGTAGTTCGTTCGGTGTTGACTCCGGGTGTGTTTTTCCACTACGACAAAGGCTCCCGTTCGCAAGATGTGGTTTTAAAATGCTCAAAGACTACAAGGGGGCACTTCAAACCGATGGTTATGCCGCTTACAGTATTTACGAAGAAAAACAGGGTGTGTTGCCTTTAGGGTGCCTGGCTCACGTGAGACGCAAGTTCGAGACCGCACTCGCAACTACGCCCCAAGCACAAAAAGCACTCGACTACATCGCCCTGCTTTATATGCTCGAGGGCAACCTCAAGGCAGAAGGAGCCGATTACGAACAAATCCGAAAGGAACGGGAACAAAAAGCCTATCCCATATTACAAGAGATGGAAAGCTGGATGAAGCAAACCTATGATAACTGCACCCCCAAAAGTCCGCTTGGCAAAGCCATCAGCTATGCGTTCGGCATGTGGCCGCGTGTGAGCCGCTATTGCAAGGAAGGATATTTCCATATCGACAACAATGGCGTTGAGAATGCCATCAGGCCCATTGCGCTGGGACGTAAAAACTATCTATTCTCCGCAAATGACAGCGGAGCTGAAGACAACTGTATATTCTACACCCTGATTGGAAGTTGTCTCCAGGCAGGCATTGAACCTTATCAATGGCTCAATGCCACACTCGAAAAAATCCCAACTCTACAAAATCCGATAGGTTGGGACGAACTTCTCCCAAATAATAACAAATAAAAAAATAGCCTGCAAGATTTGACAAAACCAAACAGACTGTTTTTTTTGAATACTATATACGGCTGATTTGGGAGGCTTACGGCATATTTGTTCCTCTTTTACCTACTACCCCTTTCCTTTTGCTTTCGGCGGCACTTTACGCCAAAAGTTCCGAGAAGTTATACCATCGGCTGTTGAATCATCGTGTTTTAGGAGGGTACATCCGAAGTTTTAGAGAAGAAAAAGCAATATCATTAAAAGTGAAAATTGTAGCTATATCCACAATGTGGATCACGATGGGATATTGCATCTTTTTTATTGTGAATAATAAATGGTATGTTCAACTAATATTAGCTGTAATAGCCTTGGCAGTAACCATCCATATTCTCTCTTACAAAACCAAATCAAGATAAAAAGCGCTACAATAAATTAGGCTGAGCGGATATTTGCGAAGAGAGATCGGTTTGTCTCTGATGCCGAAATAAATCTTTTAATTCACAGTCGCAAACACAATGTACTGAAGATATTAAACCTCCCCGCTCAAGTAGCAGATACTCATGTTTAAACTCTTCGGTAAAAATTCCACTTTCAAAATTGTCTTTAATCTGCTTTGGTGTCCACCATTTGGTTACAATACTTTCATTTATGATGTTGACAGGAGGAATATTACAACTTACAAATAAAAAAACGTATTCGTAATTTGCATTATTTTCATACGAATAATTGGAAAGAAATGCTACCTTTTTAAACTCCACGCCGTACATTGATTTAGTTACTCTGGTCAGAGCTTGTTGGATTGACTCTCCCATACGAACATAATCGCTCAACGCCGCATCCCATAGCTGAAAATCGGCAGCATAAGAGTCTTTGGTATTTTTCCTTAACAGAATTTTGCCATCTTCTACAACGTGCATTCGTATCACCGGATGTAAGTATTTATGTTTTCCAAAAAAACGCTCCAAATACAATTCACTTCCGACAATCTTACCCTGCCTTGTTACAATCGGTATCCAACTCTCTTTGATAAGGCGGCTACGGATGTACAACACACGTACGGTCTCGTAAAGTATAATCAAAAGCATCACAACCAAATACGCATAGTTCAGCCATTGAATGCGTTCATGATTTAATTCACCGTATTTGTATTCTAAAATAAGAAACAACAGTGTGAAACACGTGACAACAACAAGCAAAATTCGGGTAACTCTGAAAAGTTCATCTAAATTATTGGTCATCGGCATACAGGGATGTAACGTCCTACGAGCCATATTTCGCATCAATTTACGAAACGAGAGTATCAAAATCATTAATGAGAGAAATAGCAAATCATCGGTGTAATAATAAAACGGCGTTATTAAGTTGTATTCGTGTATTAAGCTGTAAATCAATCCTATAAAAATATAACTCGCTGCAAGTACAATATACCAAACAAATAACCTATTGTAAAACATATTAACATATAAAATAGTCGCTATTGCCACCGGAAAAGATATTTTCCACGCAGTATTTAATCCGAACAGATTATTACTGATGATAAAAAATATCAACGGTAAAAAATATAATATCGGATTAAAAAACGATTCTCCTATTTGTTTTTTCAGCTTGTCCATACGATAAAAAAATCCTCTGTCAAATTTACTAACAAAAATGACGGAGGATAGTTTATAAATATGTAAAAAATAAAACGTATTTTAAGGTCGATGGAAATTTGAATCCACTTTCACTACTTAATATATTTACCGACAATTGTAATTAAAGTTGCCGGTAGCTTTTTAAAATACGTTTAACTATTTTGGCTCAATTCAACCATACGGCTCAAGTACTTTCCAATAATGTCGAACTCTAAGTTAACAATCGTTCCTTGTTGTATTTGCCCAAAATTGGTATTCTCAAATGTATATGGGATAATTGCAACCTGAAACGTGTTATGAGTCGGATTACATACGGTGAGGCTTACGCCGTTTACGGTTACCGAGCCTTTGTCCACAGTCATATATCCTTTTTTTGCCATTTCTCTATCAAACGCATATTCAAAGGTAAAATACCAGCTGCCATCCGCTTCTTCCACATTCGTACATACAGCAGTTTGATCAACATGCCCTTGTACAATATGTCCGTCAAGACGTCCGTTCATCATCATACTCCGCTCCAAATTCACTTTATCGCCAACTTTCAACACACCAAGGTTAGAGCGTTCCAATGTTTCTTTGATGGCGGTAACGGTGTAGTTATCAGCCGTTTTCTTCACCACCGTAAGGCAAACTCCGTTGTGTGCCACACTTTGGTCTATTTTCAACTCATTTACAAATGAACAAGATAGAGTTAAATGAAGATTTTCTTGTTCTTTTTCTAAAGCTACAATCGTAGCTGCCTCTTCTACAATTCCTGAAAACATTTTATATTTAGTTAATTTGTATATTGGTTAAATAGTTAAATAGTTCATTTTTTAAACAAATCTTTCGCTTTTTTCCAAAACGTAGTTTGAAACGTTATTTCAACTTCTGTCGCTTCAACTTCAAGTGTCACATCAGCACCGAGCACCAACGGATAATTGTCATCAATATGCCCTGCCGAAAAATTAAAGCAAACTGGATAGTCATAATCTTTTACAGCATAATTTACGATCTCGTAGATGGTTTTGTTCATTTCCGGGTCTTCATCAGTTTCGGTAAATTGGCCTACAATTAATCCGGAGAGTTTTGACAACGCACCGCTAATTCTTAAGTTCTGAATCATTCGGTCTATTTGATATGGTTTTTCTCCAACATCTTCAATAAACAACACTGCATCTTTGAAAGGTAAATCAAATTTAGTAGCTCTCATTCCGAGGAATACTGATAAATTTCCTCCTATCAATCGTCCTTTTCCTTTTCCGGTACGATTCAATGGATGAGGAGCCACTTTATACGTAGGCATATTCCCCTGTAATATTTTATGGAGAAGCGCTATTGATTCACTCTTATTTAGTTCTGTAAATTGCTTTGCCATCGAACTATGTACAGAAACGTAACCGGTTGTAATCAACGCCTGATGTAAAATTGTAATATCACTAAAACCAAGAATCCACTTCGGATGTTGAATAAATCGGCTGAAGTCTATTCTATCGATGATTTGGGCTACACCGTATCCTCCTCGACTACAAAGAATGGCTTTTACATTCGGGTCGTCAATTGCTTGTTGCAAATCAGTAAACCGTTCTTGTTCGTTTCCGGCAAAACGCCCATAAACAGAACGTGTAAACATCCCTTCGGTAGGTTTAAATCCCCACTCCGAAATCAATTTGATAGCGCCATCCACATAATTTGGGTCTATTGCACCCGCAGGAGATATAATACGAATTTCGTCGCCATCCTTCAAAAAATCTGGAAATTTTGCCATTGTTAGTTGATTGGTTAATATAGTTAAATGGTTGATTCGCTTACCGTTTTCTCTTAAATCCTCCTTTTCGTTTACCGAAACCGGATTTTTTATGTCTGTTTGCAATAGGATCATACACAGGCGCATCACCAAGTTCGGCAGGAAGGGGTATTTTGTATATCGATTTTTCTAAAAAATCTTCAATTTGTTTAAATCGATATTGTTCGTCGGTGCCTACAAGTGTAATAGACATTCCCTCATCACCGGCACGCGCAGTACGTCCAATACGGTGCACATAATCTTCAACTTCATACGGAACATCGTAATTAATCACTAACGTAATATCGTCAATATCAATACCACGCGAAACAATATCGGTGGCAACCAACATATTTACACGATTATTTTTAAACTCGTGCATTATTTTATCCCGCTCGGTTTGGTCCAGATCTGAGTGCATCTCTCCCACTTTGAGCCCCATTTTGCGGAGTGTTTTTGTAAGCTCTTTTACCTTGATTTTAGAACCTGAGAATAAAATAACTTTATTCGGTGTATTTTCAGAGAACAAATGTTGAACAATGCCCAATTTTTGACCCTCTTCGCAGATATATGCCGTTTGCATAATGCTTTCCGGTGGACGAGAAATAGCAATCTTTATCTCTTCCGGTTCGCTAAGAATGGTTTTTGCCAACTGTCGTATCTTTGGAGGCATCGTAGCCGAAAACAGAATGGTCTGCCTTTCCTTCGGAAGTCTCTTTACGATAGACATAATATCATCAAAAAAGCCCATATCAAGCATTCGGTCGGCCTCGTCAAGTATAAAATAGCGCACATGCGACAGATCAATTTCAGAAAGATTCAAATGAGAAATTAATCTTCCGGGAGTCGCGATTACTACATCGGCCCCTTTTTGCAATCCACGCCGCTGGACATCCCATGCTTGCGCATCGTTTCCACCATATACCGCTACGGACGAGACCGATACAAAATAGGAAAAGCCTTCCATTTGTTGATCTATTTGTTGAGCTAACTCACGTGTTGGAGCCATCACAATAGCGTTTACGGCATTTTCGGTATGTTTCTCCGACTGTAGATTATTTATCAGTGGCAAAAGAAAAGCCGCCGTTTTTCCGGTACCTGTTTGTGCGCAAGCTATAATGTCTTTTTTATTCAAAATAAGCGGAATAGCTTGTTCCTGCACGGGAGTCATTTCCGCAAAACTCATTGCGTCCAAGCCATCAAGTATGGCATCGCAAAGTGGAAGTTCATCGAATCTCATTCGTTCTTTTTCTTATATCCAAAAATTATATAATGCAAAAATACGAAAATTTGGTGGAATATCATTATTTGTTTAATTTTAAGCTTCGGAGGGATAGAAAAAAGTGCCAAATCTTTTAAAATGTATTTCCTGATTTAACGCTTTCTGGAAATTGCATTTACATAGTTCGTTAAATATTTACATTAAAATATTGATTATCAACACAATAACATTGTTTTCATTTGTATAAGTCATAGAAAATCAGTATCTTTACAGATAATCCAACCCCTATAAAGACATAATTTCCAAGACTCATTTATCATAGCACTCGCTATGTGAGCATAGTTTTAATTTCTCCCAAAATCACTTAATAAATGGCGCAGGAACTTTATAATATACGTTCTTTGGCTTTTTTTGAGTATTAAATCACTTGGCAATTTCTTGCAACCTGGCAGATACGGAAAATATAGTGAACAGCGCTATAGACAGCAATTTGAAGGTGATTTCAATGTTTTCAACTTTAATGCTACACTTATTAATCAATTCTGACTAACGGTAAAAACTACCATTGATAATCAGGTTGTTATAAATCTGTATTTCTTCTCGAATTTGTGTGCTAATTTTTTACGTTAGCTTTGTAACTTAATGAATTTTTATATGTCGGATTGTGGACAATGCAGGGCAATGGCTTTCGACCCAAGTTATTGGAAATACTGGTTTTGAAAGAATGTTTTGTTTCTATTGATGTCATAGGTTGTCAAAAAAAAGATAGCCGAAAAAATAACAGAAAAAGAGGCGGACTATATTTTAGCGTTGAAAGGCAATCAAGGTTCTTTACAAGAAAACACGCAACGCACCGTGCGTTTTACCAAGTCAACGGGAAGAGAGGAAAAAGAAACACGTCTTTACATTACAAGTTTAAAAGCCGACGCTAAAACAATTTGATTAAAAAGAAAACTCTAAAACAAGAAGCGTAAAAGGGAAAAGATTAGATACCGGATGGAATAATGAGTATTTGTTGAAAATAATTACAAATTAAGATGCATTTGCCCTGCAAAGAAAAGATGAAAAAATTATCCCGGAGTGGATTCTTTTACAAATTTCACCCATAAAATAATACTTTTGAAATAGTTGGTTATAGGATTTGTAAACAGCTGTTCAAAAGCGAGAAAAGTCAGAAAAAGTGTCTCGATTTTTTTCTAAATCATAGTAAAATAGTATTCAAAAACGATAAGAAGAACAACCACTATTTAAACAAAAAAAAATCGCTATTTCAACAAGTGAATAGCGACTTCATTTAACATTTTTGTGCTTGTTTTCCAATTTATTCAGCAGATGCTGCTTTTTCTACTTTTGGAGCTTTTACGGTTTTTTTAGCAACCGGTTTTGCAACACCGTTTTTAGCACTTTTTACAATGGCAGAAAATGCTTCCGGATGATTCATTGCCAAATCGGCAAGAACTTTACGGTTCATCTCAATTCCGGCTTTGTGTAATGCACCCATCAATTGTGAGTATGACATACCTTCCAATCTTGCTGCAGCATTGATACGCTGAATCCATAAAGCACGGAAACTGCGTTTTTTAGCTTTACGATCGCGAAAAGCATATTGTAATCCTTTTTCCCATGTGCTTTTTAGCAACCGTCCAGACATTACGGCGTCCACCAAAATAACCTCTGGTAAGACTTAAAATTCTTTTTCTTCTTTTACGTGAAGCAACGTGATTTACTGATCTTGGCATAAAAATAATGAATTATGAATGTTAGCGCCGCGATTTTACGGTCTTGTTGGCTAAGCATTCGGTTTTACAATAAAAGAAATCTTTGTTTTTAAATCGTTTTTCCTGACTTAACGAAGGCAAAGTAATGATTTCACTTCCTTCACATCCACTTTGCTAACCAAACCTGTTTGTGTCAGGTTACGTTTTTGTTTTGTGGTTTTTTTTGTCAAAATGTGGCTTTTAAAAGCATGTTTTCTTTTGATTTTCCCTGTTCCGGTAAGAGCGAATCTTTTTTTGGCACCGGAGTTAGTTTTCATTTTTGGCATTTTACTTTTCTTTTATATATTATTGAAATTCAATCATTTTGGTTTTTTAGGAGAAAGCATCAAAATCATTCTTTTGCCTTCTAATACCGGCAACGAATCTACTTTAGCGTATTCTTCCAAATCGTTAGCAAAGCGCAACAAAAGTACTTCACCTTGTTCTTTAAAAAGGATGGAACGTCCTTTGAAGAACACAAATGCCTTAACTTTGCTTCCTTCTTTCAAGAAACCGATAGCGTGTTTCAACTTAAAATTGTAATCGTGTTCGTCAGTCTGTGGACCAAAACGAATTTCTTTCACAATTACCTTAGCTGCTTTAGCCTTGATTTCTTTCTCTTTTTTCTTTTGTTGATAAAGAAATTTTTGGTAATCAATCACTCTACATACGGGTGGAACTGCTGATGGTGAAATCTCCACCAAATCTAATTCCAATTCATCTGCAATACGCATTGCCTCTTCGATAGAAACAACACCCTGTTGCACAATATTATCGCCAACTAACCGAACTTCTTTTACACCTCTGATTTTTTCGTTAATGCGGTGCGGTTGTTCTTTATCTCTTGACTTCTGAGGTCTGATAATAAGTTGTTTAGCTATACTTTGGTTCCTCCTTTAATGATTAATGAATAACTTCTTTTATTTAGATTTTGAGGGTGCAAATATAACGCTTTTATTTAGATTGACAAAACAATGTGGTTCATTTTTTTTACTAAAAAACATCAAGAAAAAAAAGTAAATTACAAATTTACTTGCTGTTATAGTTTTTTTGTATAGTTTTGTGTATGAAAAATTATTTGATAATGAAAAACCGGTTTGGCATAGTACCCATTGCAGATTTTAGAATGTCAAACAAAAAACGAAGCTTATGATAAAAGTTTTGAAATTATTTATGGCTCTTTTTATGCTTACATTAAATTTTGGAGTAAAAAGCCAAAACCGAGGTACAGCATCATATTATAGCAACAAACTGCACAAAAGCCGTATGAGCAATGGAGAGCATTATCACAAAGATAGTTTGATTTGCGCTCATCGCACCTTTCCTTTCGGCACATTGATTAAAGTCCGGAATTTAAAAATTGATAAAGAAGTGGTCGTTAAAGTTACGGACAGAGGTCCTTTCACACGAGGAAGGATTATTGATGTTTCGTATGCTGCTGCACAAAAATTGGGATTTGCCGGTTATGGATTAGCAAAAGTGGAAATAGAAAAATTTGAAAAAGATGATTACTTTTCAGATAATCCATCGCGCTATGATTCGTTGATGAGTCAAATTCGGTACATTCCCGTAAAAAATTCATTTCTAAAGACGGACAACTGTACGTACAAAACGAGTGTTGAGATATTGCGAAAATCGATAGATAAATTTAAAGAACAAAAAATATCGGAAATATTAAGTTACTATTTCAACAATGAACAAAACCAAAAGAAAATAGCCCGCTTGTAAATACAAAACGAGCTATTCTTTTATTTCTTTTTATTGGTATAGGCGCTTAGTTCGCTGTTGTTATTTTATTTTTAATCAATCTCTTAGGTTCGCTTAGAACCATCCTTTTTATGAGTAAATCGAAGATTGACCCCATCATTGTCCGTCTATTATAACGAAAATGATATTCATCGAGATAACCTTGCATCCGTTCTTTTGAACAATGGTGGTGTATTCCTCGTAGCCATCCCTGAATGTTCATTATGTGAATATGCAACTGCTGCATGCCTTTCCCTTTCTCCGAAGGTATTTGTTCTAAGTTTGGATAGTCTTTTTTCAATGGTAAATAACCTTTCCAAACATCAGTAATAACATTTGCATCGTTGCTGATATATGTTTGAAAAAATGGTCTAAATTCTTTGCTCGAAGCATGCTCAATTACTTGTGCATAAGCTCGACCAACACCTTTTTTATCTTCCAAAATTTCAAGCCCAACAATTACTAACTTCTTTTTACTGTCGCCACTACGACCAACTTTACCTTCTTCGTATTCTCCTATGAGAAACTCATCAACCTGAACTTTGCCCTCCAATCGGCTTTTACGGCTACTTGTCATTGCTTGTTGGATTTTCCACTTAAATTCCCATACTGTTTTCTGGCGCAATCCAAATTCCTCTGACAATTCCAATGAAGACATTCCTTTCTTCTTGGTGCTAAATTTTAAAACAGATATGAAATGCGATAAGCAATGAAAATTTCAACTTGTCAAACATAGTTCCAGAAGTGGGGCTTTCATCGTAATTGCATTTGGCGCAACGATGTGAATAGGGCTTTTTGCCTTTGCCAAATTTCAAATGACCACACTTCTTACATTGGTAAGGATGCTCGGCTGACCATTTTATTTCTGAAACATAGCGATAGCAATCCTCCTGTGTCTGAAAATATTTATTGAACTCTATTGAATTCACTCCTATATATTGTTTCCTAATATCCACGCTACAAAAGTAGCAGATTTATCCAAAATTACAGCGAACTAAACGCCTATACCAATCTTTTTATATCTTAGTCCTCTGCCACATCGTCATCTTCATCATCCTCTTCGGCAACATCAAAAACTGCCAGTTGACGGTGAAATATCTCATCTAACGAAAGCTGGAAAGTTTCGGTATGCTCTACCCCATCGATTAAAGTAAGATGATCAAGAATGATACGTAATAAGTGACGATTATCCTTGGTATATATCTTCAAAAACATCGAATATTTTCCGGTAGCATAATGACATTCAACTATTTCGGGAATTTTCTTTAATTCATCGACCACACTGTTGAATTTCTTAATATCTGACAGAATAATACCAATATACGCACATGTCTGATAACCAATCTTATAAGTATCAATCACAAATTCAGAACCTTTGATAATGCCCAAATTACGTAGTTTTTGAATACGCTGGTGAATAGCCGCTCCAGACACATTACACTCGCGAGCCACTTCAAGGAAAGGTATCCGCGCGTCTTGCGAAATAAGCTGCAAAATCTTTCTGTCTAAACGATCTATCTGATGATGTCCCATGGTATATTTTTTTGAAATAAAATAATGTTGTGTGCAAATGTATCGATTATTTTCGATTTTTCCTAATATTTATTACAAATTATTACATTTTCATATTGGTTATTATCATATTAACGATATTTGCCTTCTTTACTATCTTCTAATACACTTAGATAACCGGAATAGCGTGAAGAACTTATCAGACTTTTTTCTACCGCCTCTCTTACGGCACATCCTGGCTCGTGTACGTGCGTACAATTATTGAATCTACAGTGACGAGAATACTGGAAATATTTCTTGAAAAAATGCCCGACTTCCGCTTCTTTGAAATCGACTGTGCCAAAACCTTTAATACCCGGTGTATCAATAACGCAACCACCACTATCAAGTTCAAACATTTCGGAAAAAGTAGTGGTGTGCATCCCTTTGTTATGATATTCTGAGATTGCATTGGTTCTTACGGTTGTATGCGGAATCAACGCGTTAATCAGTGTTGACTTTCCAACTCCCGAATTTCCGGCAATTAAAGTTGTTTTATTGCTTATATAATTTTTGAAGGAAGCCAATGACTCTTCATCCAATGCTGAGATTAAAAATACCGGATAGTTCAAGGTTTCATAAAGTATTTTTAATGCTTTGGAGTACTCTATTTCATCGTCAGAATAACGGTCTATTTTATTGATTACAATGCAAGCCGGCACGCGATAGGCTTCGGCAACCGCTAAAAAACGATCGACAAAAACGGTAGAAGTTTCCGGATAATTTACGGTAACCACCAGCGCCACCAAATCAAGATTGGCAGCCAATATGTGCGATTGCTTCGATAGATTGGATGATTTACGGACAATATAATTCTTACGGTCGCAAATGTTCTAAATCATTGGAGCAGAGTTATCTTTCGGTGGAAGGTATTCCACCCAGTCGCCTACTGCAATCGGATTGGTGGTACGAATATCTTTCGTACGGAAATTTCCTTTGATTTTACAGTCAATTTGATTTCCGTCTTCAGATTTTACCGTGTACCAGCTTCCTGTATTTTTAATTACCAATCCTTTCATTCGGTTGTTAAAAAAATCTACCGTATTTTTGATTTAGTATAATGCTTTATTCAACCAAAATAGCGATTATTTACAAAGGAACAACCGCTATTAGATATTATCTACTTGTTAATTTCTACTTATAAGTTTGTTTTACGGCTACTTAAAACAAACGAGACATATTAATTTTATTTTTAACAAAATTGCCCGTTATACTGTCATAATTTCTTTTTCTTTCGCGGCAAGCTGTTCATCTATTCTTTTGATATACTTGTCATGAATTTTTTGTACTTCGGCTTCTGCATCTTTTTCCGTATCTTCGGGTAAGCCTTCCTTTATTAATTTTTTCAGTTGTTCGATAGCTTCTCTACGCGAATTTCGCACACTAATCTTGGCTTCTTCACCCTCGTGACGCGACTGTTTTACTAATTGTTTACGTCTTTCTTCCGTTAACGGCGGTATTCCGAGACGAATATGCTCTCCGTTGTTCATCGGGGTTATTCCCACGTCTGAATTTAATATGGCTTTCTCAATCACGGGAATCAGTGCTTTTTCCCAAGGTTGAATGGTAATAGTTTTAGCGTCAGGTGTATTTACAGACGCCACATTGCTTAAAGGAACAAGTGAACCGTAATATTCTATTTTCACTCCATCCAAAATACGTGGATTTGCTTTTCCGGCACGTATATGCGCCAGCGACTCGTCAAGATATTCAACCGATGCCTGCATCATTTCCTCAGCATCTTTCAAGTATTGTTTATAGTCTTGCATATTTATATTGTCTAAAAGCCCGAGAATCCTCTCCCTGAGAGATTTCAATTGGCAAGTTAAATTTATTTCTTTGAAAAATCGATACCGGTTGATTCACCATTCAATTTCTGACAAGTGTTCCGATATTTTCTCCGGTAACAACTTTTTTCAGATTACCCACCGTATCCATATCAAACACATAGATAGGCATATTATTTTCTTTACACATTGTAGTTGCCGTTAAATCCATCACTTTCAAGTTACGATTATAAATTTCGTCGTATGTAATTTCATCAAATTTCACCGCTGATGTATCTTTTTCCGGATCAGCAGTATAGATTCCATCTACGCGAGTGCCTTTTAACATCACTTCTGCTTCTATTTCAATGGCACGAAGCGATGAAGCTGTATCGGTAGTGAAATACGGATTACTTGTTCCACCGGCTATTATCATAACTTCTCCCTTTTCCAAACACTCTATGGCATAGCGTTTACTATAATATTCACCAATGGGTTCCATACGCACCGAGGTGAGCACGCGAGATTTTGTTCCGTTAGCTTGCAATACTGAATTAAGCGCCAAACTATTGATGACCGTTGCCAACATTCCCATCTGATCACCCTGAACACGGTCAAAGCCATTTGAAGCGCCGCTTAATCCCCTGAATATATTTCCCCCACCAATAACAATCCCCACCTGAACACCTAATTCAGCTAATTCTTTGATTTGACTCGCATATTCTTCGAGTCGAATCACATCAATACCTTGTTTCTTTTCGGCTGCGAGCGATTCGCCGCTTAGCTTAAGGAGTATTCGTTTATATTTCATTATTATACAATTTTACGGTAAAAAAAAAATGTCCCAAATTAAAAAACACGCGTTTGTCTGTTAAAACCATTTGAGACTAGAACAATCGTTTTCTCCCATATTATTGAAGTGTCAAATCAAACTTCATAACAAAAATAGATATTTTGATTGATATTTGCAAATGTTCGCAACTAAGCACAGAAACCTATGTTCGTTTATACTGATTTTGCTCGTTTCTAAAAGTTATAGCTGATAGTAGCCAATAAGCGATGATTGGTTACTTCGTAAGAATTATTGATTCTTCCATCTTCCCGAATAGTTCCATAATTTCCTGCGGTCAATTCGTATTCCAATCCCAATTTTATATTACCGGCATTATACGAAATATGAGGAGACACCCGATAAATCCGATCCAATAATTCTTGATTGGCAATAGATACACCGTAACCGTAAACGGTAAATTTACCCGACACATCTGACAGCAACTTGTCTTCTGTTCCTAAATTTTGCGATAATCCGCCAAAAATCCCTACTTGAAGTTTAGAACCATATACCACATTTACCCAAGATGAAAATGTATTGAAATTAGTATAAGTTGACTCACTGTATTTAGTATCCACCCCTGTTATGCCATATCCCCCTATCATCAAATGATCGCTCAAATTTTGTCCGTATAACGCTTTTGCTTTTACTTGCCACTTTTTATCGACATACTGTCCATAAGCTAAAGCAGCAAATGACGTGTGGCGCTGGTGGCTAACTTTAATTGTCTTCGTATCAAGCCCAAGTCCGGAGGTTATATTTCCGCTTTTGTTTTCTAAGGAAATAAATAGATTAGGTAAAATAGCGTTTTTGAGATAATTTACACTTGCTCCATTTGGTCCTTGCGACATATATTGCATTTGATAAGTTGCTGCGGCCGTCAATGAAAAATTTTCTAACAAAGATTGTTTTACTTTCAATTGCGGGCTTCGGTTAAACGGTTGAAAAGGCGCCCCTGTATTAAGCGAAGACACAGTAGGAAATACCGTACCAAATAACGGATGCCACGTTTGTCCTATCAATAATTCCGTGTGTTCCCAGTTCAGCTTTGTATATGCCTGACGCAAACGAATAACATAATAGTTTGTAGAAAATCCGGCAAAATCGCATTCGATTTTCGCAGACGTTTTTGCACCAAACAGTGGTAAACTTGTAAAGTCAATCCCTAAACGCGAAGCCACACTCAACATTTCCGCATTTGAGGTTGCATTATTATCTTTCCCCGCTGTTCCGTTTTCTTTAGGTTTCGGGAAAATATTGAACAGTCCATCCAATGCTTCCATATTCTGACGGCTATTGTAATAGAAATCGTTTCTTATAAAGCCATACATTTTATAACTTACGGACGGCTCTGCCGCATAAAAATAATGAGATTTAGCAGATAATGCCACAAATAGAAAAAACGTTCGAAGTAATTGATTTCTTGCCATTAAGCTTTTTTATATCGTTAGTAAAATAAATACCTGAGTCAACAAAATTCTTAAAAACATTGTTAACGGATACACCGTTGCATAGGCAGTTGATTGAATCTGAACCGGAGCAATTCCATTGGCAAACTCCAATGCCGGAGGATCGGTCATAGCGCCGGAAATACATCCGCATATTTTCAGGTAATTCACTTTCAATAATCTTGCTACCACAGTGACTACCAACAGGGGAACAATGGTAATAACTGCTCCATATAGTAACCATTGAAGACCTCCATTCATAATCGTTTCTACAAATTTACCTCCCGACAACAAACCGACACAGGATAAAAACAATATAATACCCATTTCACGCATAAGTAAGTTGGCACCCGGAGTCATATAAAAATTCATTTTGCCGATACGGCCTCTGTTGCCAAGAATGATAGCTATCAATAAGGGACCACCGGCTAATCCAAGTTTGGCTGGCGCCGGAACGCCTGGAATAAAAACTGGAATGCTTCCAATGATAATTCCTATAAAAACGCCTACAAATACCGAAATGATATTAGGCTTAGCCAATTCTTTCACCGAATTGCCCAACTCCTTTTTCACATCATCAATAATTTCCTTTTTACCAACTACTTTTACCGTATCTCCTAATTCTAAAGTTGTATTCAAAGTAGGCAGAATCTCTATTCCCGAACGATAAACTCTTGTTACATTTGCCGGATACCGTCTGTAAATACCTATTTGTTCAATGGTTTTTCCGGCTAATTTTCTGTTTGTCAGCAAAACATTGACTGATGCTAACGGTCCGGTGATCTCTTTTTTACCCGTAACCGTCACATCACCTATTTTAATATTCAAGTTTTCGAGATGTTTTTGAGATGAGACGCCCAGCAGCACATCGCCTTGCTCTATAGTTTCTTCATCGGCAGCTATAATATAATCGCCGTTTCGTAATATACGAGACAATGCCAATTCTTTATCAACTACCTGTTTGATATATGCTACTTTTTTACCAAAGATATTCGGATTATTTACTTTTATCTCTACACTTTGAAGTTTTGATTCATTTCCTCCCAAACTCTCGTTGTACGAGTCTATTTCTTTATCAACATTGATTCTGAAAAACAGACGAATTAACAACATTGTTATAATAATACCCAAAATTCCGAAAGGGTAAGCCACAGCGTATCCCATCCCGGAGCTGGCAGCTTGCTGCGCCAGTTCGCCCCCTTGCTCGGTAAGTAATTGCTGCGCCGCACCTAAACTCGGTGTATTAGTTACGGCGCCACACATAATACCGACAATGATCGCAGGCGACAATCCTGTTACACGAAAAATAATATATGCTGCCACAAAACCAAGTAAAACAATGCTTGCAGCTATCGCATTAAGTATTAAACCATCCTTTTTGAATGATGAAAAAAAGCGTGGTCCCATATCTACACCAATACTATAAACAAATAGAATTAATCCGAAATCACGCAAAAAATGGAGTGTATGCTCGTCAATAGGAAATCCGAGATGAGCAATAAGAATACCACTAAATAATACACCGGCAATTCCCAATTTAATTTTTTTGAACTCAAGTTTTCCGATCAAGATTCCGCTAAATGCCGTCAAGCACAATATTAGCAATGTAGAGGTAAGACCCGGAGTAGTAAAAATTGACTGAAAGAAATTCATATAATCGTAATTATTTGTTTTCAATACATATAATAATATACCGCTATTTTTAGATTTTTGAAAGAATCAGGTTAAATCGCACACAAAAAACATTCTACCAAAAAAACGGATAAAGCTATACAAATAGGATGTGTCATTACAATGAAGTTAAAACTTCAAATATATTTTAAATTGACCACGATTTAAATTTGTAAAAAGTTCATTTTATAGAATCAAAAAACATATTTTAGCTTTATTAAATAGATAAAAAGAACCTTCTCCAAATTTTGCGCAAAGGTAGTAAAAATTTGCGTATTATCCATCAGATTTTCACATCGCACTCATAAAAGAAAGAGCCATAACGCTCATTCACAGGCAAATTACCCGTCGGGAAATTGCTTCCGAAATTATAAATCTCTCATCGCTATCGCGCGGCGATGTCTCTAACGTTATAGAATCACTTATAGACACCTGTCCAAGTACCTGCTTGATGGGCATGTTTAGTTTTAACGCAATTTACACCCTAAAATCATATTTTTAAGTTAAAATATACACATACAGCCGATTACTTGTTAATAAATCTTCAGAAAATATTCTTATTGTTTTTCCCAAAGTTGTATTTTTGTTATATCAATAAAACACAACGATGTATTTTCGGGTAACAATAACAAAATTGAAATTTAGTTATACATTATACAGAACGTAACTGTGCCTCTCGGTAGAGAGACAGACAATTTCCCGATTATAAATCCTGCAAGATGAAATTTTTTAAGAAATATTTTTCTTTTTTTGTTATTTTCAAAGTTTTTTATATATATTTGCGCCTGAATTATTCAGTAAGTAAACTTGTCTTGATTTCTAAAACAATTTATTACAATGTCTTACTCCTCTACACACCGTTCCTTTTTAAATATTATTAACGCTCTCGTGTTGGTAATGTCGGAATATTTGTTAGAGAGAGAGAGAGAGAGAGAGAGAGAGAGAGAGAGAGAGAGAGAGAGACTAACCTACAATTAGCTACGCGCGTATATACTAAAATTCAATTAGTTGCACAACATTCCGCGACTAATTTTTCCGTAATAATTTCAATATTAAGCATCCCGTTTACAAGGAGAACTCCTTGCGAACGGGATTTTTTTTTATACCTGTAACACAATTTTTAAAAAGGAGGTTTTTATGAAGTACAAATTAATTCCGCGGGCTAACCCGCAAAAACCGACCGACGCGCCGAAACTGTACGCCTCGCCGGTAAACGACGGAAAAGTGTCGCAAAAGGAAATAGCGGCGGAAATCGTAGGTCTCTCGTCGTTGGCGCGCGGCGATGTGTCTAACGTTATCGAAAGCCTGCTCGACATCGTGCCCAAGTACCTGCTGATGGGTAAAAGCGTCAGCTTGGGCGAATTGGGAACGCTCCGTGTTTCGTTTTCGAGCGAGGGAGTGGCTTCGCCCGGAGAGTTTAACGTGGGTTTAATATCGGGTGTACGGGTATTGTTTACCCCTTCGCCCGGTTTGCGCAAGTCCATAGAAAATATCCGCTACGAAAAAGACGAGTAAACTTACATACGCATGCAGGTATCAGCTACATACGTATGTAGCCGATACTTACATACGTTAGTAGCTATTGCTTACATACGTATGTAGTTGTAACGGAAAACGCTCACTATCGCGAGAAGGCGCGACGAAGCGATAAGAACAAAGAGAGATTCTTGCAATCTCGCCTGACCTCACTTCCCCTCGTTTGCAACGAGGTTTGTAATCCGAAGCTGTCTTGACGGCGGACTTAAAATCAGAACTTTAAATTAAAACATACAAAAATAATTTTATGGAAGCAATGAAATGTACTTCTTGTGGAGAAGCAGTATTATCTACAGATAAATTTTGTAAACATTGCGGAAAACCGAATGAACAAAATGAGCAAAAAACTGAAACTGCTGTAGCGGTGGAAAACCCGAATAAAAAAGAAGAAGAAAAGTTTAAACTGTATTCCTTACGGTCAATCGTAGCTGCAACTTTTTTAGGCGGACCATTAGTTGCAGGTATTCTTATTCGTAGAAACTCCTTAAATCTTGGAAAAAAGCAAGAAGGACTAACAGCTTTAATTGTCGGGATAATTATTAGTACACTACTGATCCTAATTATCGTATTTACCGAATTCGGGAATGGAATCCCGAATTCAGTAATTCCTCTTATTTATGCAGGAATTACCTACTTGATTGTAAAAAAAATGCACGGACAAATACTGGAAACGCACAAAGAAGAAGGAAATGAGTTTTATTCTGGTTGGAAAGTATTAGGAATAGTATTAATATGTGCAGTAATTTTATTGGGAGGAGTATTTTCTGCCTGGTATTATTTCACAGATGAAGGGAATGATTTTATGACCTCTGACCCGAAAGTAGAACTTTTTGGAGGCAACAATGCTTATGGTAAATCAAAAACATTTAATGGCACTGAAGTATTTTACACTTCATCTATAACCTTGGATGAAGTTAACAGGCTTGGTAAATACCTAATTGACCATGAATTTGCCGATGGTGAAGAAAAGACTGTACAGTTGAACAAAACAGGCAATACGTATGAATTTAGAATGGTTGTTAAAAAGGAATAGAACAGGATCAGGAAAACAGAAATCTTGGCAAATTACTTGCTGCCGAAATTTCAGAAACTTGTTTCAATGGTGCGCAAGTTGAGACACACTTTTGTGATGAAAATTTGAATACATTAATTGTTTTACCAATGGCAAGTCTTTCTAATTCAGATAAAGAATATCTAAGAGAAACGGCAGCTAATTCCAATCAAACGACAGACTTATACGAAGAGAATAACACCGCAACAGATAATCTTAAACTGAGAGACCTTGATGAAAGTTTTCAAAGATTCTTTGAAGATTTCACAAAAGACAGGAAAACACAAATAGCTTTGATTAAAGCACGCCTTTCTGTTACTTCGTTCAACTATGAAACTGATGAAGAAGAATATATGGATAAAGAAAATTTGGAGAAGAATTGGGAATTCTTAGATAAGGATTTTTTCATAGAAACAGGACTTCGGAATATTGAAGGTCTTTCTCGTTACGGAACATGGACTATTAATAGTAGAGAAGGCTCCATTACGTACTCAAATGGGGTTCCTGAAACATGTGAGAGTCGCAGCTATATATTCGCAAAAGTAAATGGGAAATGGTGTTTGTCGGGTTTGCGTAGATAGTGCTAATTAATAAAAACAAATTAATGGTCTGTGTAAAGGCACGGACGTACAACTTACAAACAAAATGACAAAAGAACAAACAATGTACATGGTAAGAGCCGGCGAAGGCGCTTTCTTAATTGAAGATTTTTTGAAACAAAGAGTTGTTGCAATTGCTTGGGGAGAGATTGGCGACTTATCGTTGCTCAAAGATGTAGAAGAAATAAAAGAAAAACTGTGTGAAGTTTATCCAGAATACAAGGCAGGACAAATCAACAATTTCGCAGGACAGCTTACACGCTTCAAAACAGAATTTGAGATAGGACAATTGGTTGTTTCTTATGATTCAAACCAAAGGGTTTATTGGATTGGCGAAATAGTATCTGACTACATATACGATAAGCCGAAGGAAATAGCATCTGACGATGCGTCTGATACTATAGAATCTTATCCACATAGACGAAAGGTTAAGTGGACGGAAAAAGTTTCAAGAGACGAATTGACAACTGCAACAAAAAACAGTTTAGGTTCAGTCCTGACAATTTTTAAATTGCCCGACTTGGCAGTTCAAGAAGTTTTAGGAAGATATAAAAAGGGAGACACAGCTGTTTCAACGGATGTTCCGGATGACGGAGGACAAACTCTATACATAATACAGGAGGACTTCGAAGCTAAAGCAAACGACTTTATTAAAGACAAATTATATAAACTTGATGGATACGAAATGCAAGACTTGGTTGCGGGTATTTTACGTGGAATGGGTTATAAAACTCTGGTAAGTCCCAAAGGGGCAGACAGAGGAAAAGATATAACGGCTTCGCCGGATGGACTGGGTTTAGAAAACCCTAAAATTATGGTTGAAGTAAAACACAGAAAAGGTCAAATAAGCGCACCGGATGTAAGAAGTTTCATTGGAGGTTTAAGGGAAAACGACAAGGCTCTTTATGTTTCAACTGGAGGTTTTACCAAAGAAGCAAAGTATGAGGCTGACAGGTCTAATATTCCGCTGACATTAATTGATATGGATTTGCTTGTGCTATTAATCGTTCAGCACTATGACAAGTTTGACCCCGATACAAGGGCACTAATTCCATTGAAAAAATTATATTGGCCCGTTGGTTGACAACAAATAAATGTGAGGGGCGAAAAGATAGGAACTTTGCTCATGCAGACTTACAATCCGACATAGACTAAATAGATTCGACTAATAAATAACGAAGCTCAACAGATAACATTATGACTAGCTTTTCTTCATTCAAACTATTGATTATATGTAGTTTGATAATTTTATGCATATCGTGTTCCAACTCAAATCAGGTAGATTTGAAGTTAATTCCTGTAAAATCGGGCGAAAAATGGGGCTATATTAACAAAAAAGGCGAATATGTAATCAATCCGCAGTTTCAAGATGCCGGATTTTTCCGCGACGGCTTGGCAAAGGTCGTTTCTTCTGACGGCAAAACAGGTTACATTAAAGAGGACGGCAAATATGCTATTCCCGCCAAATTCAAAAGCGGTACGCATTTCGCAGAAGGACTTGCTTTTGTAGTTTCAGACGGTAGTTTTCCTGTCTGTATCGACAAACCGGGCGAAACAAAATTTTCGTTGAAACAGGCAAAATATGTCGTTTCTTTTTCCGAAGGTTTGGCTGTGATTGTTACAGCAGACGGCAAATTCGGATTTGTGGATAAATCGGGTAAAACCGTTATCAATCCGCAATTTGAGGCTGCAAACTCATTTTCCGAAGGTTTAGCAGCTGTCAAACAAAAAGACAAATGGGGATTTATTGACAAAACAGGCAAGATTGTAATCAACCCGCAATTTGAGGCTGTAAGTGATTTTAAGTCAGGCAAGGCATTGTTTAGCAACGGTAAACTGTGGGGATACGTTGATGTCAAGGGCAGTTATGTAATTAATCCGCAATTCGACCAAGCAGGAGTTTTCAGCGAAGGAATGGCTGCCATCAAACAAGGCAAGGTTTATGGCTACATAACCGAAAGTGGCAAAATTGAAATCAATCCGCAGTTCGATGAGGCGGGTGTTTTTCAAAGCGGTTTGGCGGTAATTGGACAGGGCGATCGTTACGGCTATATCAACAAGCAGGGTAAAATCGAAATCAACCCACAGTTCGATAACGCTTCTACATTTTTCGGCGATATTGCATTAGTGGAAAATGCGGATAAATGGGGTGTTATCGACAAGAAAGGAAAATACCTTGTCAATCCGCAATTTGATGCAATAAAGTATGTTTTTGCAACAACCTCTTATGTACAAAGCGATTATTACGATGCAACGGAATTTATCAACAAGTTTTTTGAAAAAACAGGCGACAATAATTCTTTTGACGGCTTTTCGGCAACTTCTACTTTGCAGAATATCATTGATAATCCGTTGTACGACGATATAAATGCAAATGACAAATACACAGCATATACTCGCGACGACCAAGAAATTACAGATGAAATTTCGGTTAGCAAAACACAGTTTCATTTTATCAATCCCATTTACGAAAATGTAACCACTTACAATGAATATTACGGTTATAGGTATGAAACAGGAACGACAAAGCAATACAAATTTTCAGAGAAATTTGTCACAATCGAATATCAGTTTTATTTGTCGGGCGAAGCCAACGATAAAGGCGGTGCAGTAGCAAACGCACTGAAAACCGAAATTGAAAAGCGGTACAATGTAAAAATGGAAACGGCAAACGGACAATACACCGCTTATCAAGACGGAAATTTAAGTTTTGCCGTTACTTACGGCGATTATTCGTGTTCGTTGTATGTAGGCTTTAATAGAGATAACTTACAGAATTTAATCAATTCAGATACAGAAGAATATGGCGACTAAAAAAATCATTTCACTGATTTGCTGTGTTTTGCTAACTGCTATTTGCGCCAACGCGCAAAGCATAAAAGGGCAACTCGAACAAAAGCAACGCCAACAGCAGTACGAGCGTGAGCAAAAAGAAAACGAGTTGAAAGAGCAGGCGCGTATCAGAAAAGCGCAACTCAACCTCAACGACTTGCTGCAACTCCTGCAAAGCAAGGATTTGGATTATGTGGACAGGTTTTTGACCGACAAAGGTTGGAAACTCTATTCTACCAATATAAAGGAAACAGACGAGTACGATGACGAAGTTGCCACCGATTACAAGCAAGTTACTTGGGCTTTCGATAAAAATTCGTACAACGACTTGGCAAAGGGTTGGTTTTACTTTTATCTGTACCCTACTTTCGACAACGCCATCGCCTACACCATTGCCAATGATGAGCAACTCGACCGCCTGAAATCCGAACTCACAACCAACGGTTACAAACGCATTTTCCTGACCGATGCCATAGAACGCGGTTTGGAAAGCGTGTATCGCAACGGTTTGTACGAAGTGAATTTCAAAAAGCAGTTGAAAAAACGAAATGAAGAAGGCGCGGATATTCGTTACAACTTCTTTATTTACAACTATAAACAGGTGGAAGAACGCAAAGCCGAAGCGGAGCGCCTTGCCCGCGAAGCGGCAGAGCGCGAAGAAAAATATCAAAACGCCATTCAGCAAGCAGAATCGGCATATTATCAAAAGCAATACGCAACCGCAAAGCAATTTTACAACAAAGCATTGTCGGTTAAACCCGAAAACCGAGATATGTATTCAGAGAAACTTGTCGAGTTAGACATAAATATTTCTGTGCGCGGAAGCCGAAACTCTGTTCAAAGCCCACCAATACGACAAAGCAAAAGCAAAATATGCTAATGCCTTGATAATTAGGCCGAACAAACAAATGGACTATATCAACCTAAAAATCAGAGAAATAACCGATTTTCAGGTGTTTTTAAGCGAAAGAACTTACAAACAATACGATTACAAAACGCTTGAAACAGGCGATTACGAAGCAAAAGACGATTATATCGAAAACGAATTGAAAAAGACATTGCTTGCCAAAGGCGAAACTTTGCCTCGAACAACCGTCAGCATTATTTGCGAGGTAGATACTTTCGGCGTTTCAACTTCCAAATTCACTACTTCCGTTCAGAATAAAAACCTGAACGCTGTTTTGGATAAAATCTGCAAAAACCTGAAAATCAAACAAGTATTTTGGAGCGGCTACAAGGTATTGTCGAAAGCGGAATTTACCTACACGATTGACTATAACCACACTGTAATCACGGCAAAGAAAAATCCCGACGGCATTTCTTCGGGCAACAAAGATTTCAACATTTACCGTTCCGCAATCAATTCAGAATTGGGCTACAATGCGCCTTACGGCAAATACACCTTTGATATGAACAAAACCACTATCAACGGACAAGTATTTGACAACAATAAACTTGTAAAAATGAGTGGCTCCGGCGGACCGTCAAATGCTTTTTTGTCCTTACTCGTTCCCGGATTGGGCGACCACCGGGTTTCTTACGGCAAGAAAAACGGCGTTGGCGTGGCATTATCCACCTATGCACTGATTGGCGGAGGCATTGGATTAAAATTGTATTCCAACAGCGAATACAAAAAATATCACGCCGCTACCGAACAAACCGCAATGGACAAACATTATGAAACGGCAAATATTTCAAATCAGGCGTTTTACGGTTGTGTGATTGCAGGTGGTATCGTTTGGATTTCGGATATTATTTGGGTGTGGAGTATAGGCGCAAAAAATGCCAAAGCAGCCAAAGCGTACAAAAACTCGCATTTGGGCGCGTTCTATCAACCCGACTTAAATGCAACAGGATTGTCTTACACTATAACTTTTTAAGAATATGAAAACGCTCAAAAATATAGTTTATATAATGCTTTGCAGTTTGCTTTTCGCAGGTTGCGAAGATGTTGAGTTCCTGAATCTCAAGCGTGATAATCCGTTGGACGGAAAAAACAACGCTAATATGCAGGGCGGTGTGGCGTTGAAGTTTGAGAGTTATTCCGTTTATTCAGATAATAATGATGATGGTATTATCAACAAAGGGGAAACAGTACAATTAAAAGTTTGTTTGGCAAATACAGGTTCAAGTACTGCAAAAGCAGTTAAAGCGACTTTTTCAACAACAAGTGATTATGTGTCGGGGGTTACTCCAACTTCGCAAGTAAATTATGGTGAAATTACAGGTAATAGTACAAAATGGGCTGATTATCAAGGCAACAATGGAAGTTATGAAGGATATGCTTATTATTACACTATCAAATTTACTGTGTCAAATTCTACTCCGGCAAATACGAATATACCAATAAACATTGATATTACAGACGGAAATGGGTATACATTTACAAGCAATTTTGATGTAAAGGTAGAAGGCACAGATGCACAAATTACTTACAATGAATTTAGTGTTTATTCCGATAATAACGGCGATAAAATTGTGAATAAAGGGGAAACAGTACAATTAAAAGTCAGTTTGAAAAATACAGGTTCAAGTGCTGCAAAAGCAGTTAAAGCGACTTTTTCAACAACAAGCAGTTATATTTCAGATTTCACGCCAACTTCGCAGGTTAATTACGGCGACATTGCCGCTTATGGTATCAAGTGGGCTGATTATCAAGGGAACAACGGTACATACGAAGGGTATGCTTACTATTATACTATCAAATTTACCGTTTCAAATACAACGCCTGCGAACACAAATATCCCTGTAAATATTAGCATTACAGACGAAAGCGGTAACACTTGGACAAGCAATTTTAATGTAAAAGTAGAAGCCACCAATGCGCAAATTACATACAACGAATACAGTGTTTATTCCGATAACGATAAGATTGTAAATAAAGGCGAAACGGTACAATTAAAAGTCAGTCTGAAAAATACAGGTTCAGGTGCTGCCAAAGCTGTTAAAGCGACTTTTTCAACAACAAGCAGTTATATTTCAGGTTTCACGCCAACTTCGCAGGTTAATTACGGCGACATTGCCGCTTATGGTATCAAGTGGGCTGATTATCAGGGGAACAACGGTACATACGAAGGATATGCCTACTATTATACTGTTAAATTTACCGTTTCAAGTTCCACACCGACAAACACGCAAATTCCAATCAGCATTAGTATTGTCGATGAAAGTAATAACACTTGGTCGAGCAGTTTCAATGTAACGGTGCAGTAGAAATGACAGAAAACTTCAATTAGCGCAAGTTTGCGTACACCGCGGAAACTTATGTTGCAATTTTGTACGGTTTCAAAAGTGTAATCGCTTCCGGTCCAAGTTGCATTTCGTTAAACTTGAATAGTTCAAGTTATACTTACATTAAGGGTGTGTTTATTCTAAAAATAAATTAAGGGTCTGTGTAAAAGGCACGGACGAAAAAAACATATTATCGTTATGAAAAAATATATTATACCTTTTATTCTATTTCTTCTTCCTTTGGCACATACAGTTTTCAGCCAAAATAACCGGACGGTTGTTGTTCGCCCCGAAACCTATCGGGAGAAGCAGGAACGCGAGATGAGGAATGTTGCAGAATTTATCAACGATCTTGGCTCTCTTTCTGGAAATACGGCAGAAAGAAGGACTGCTTATTTAACCGAAGTGAAAAACAGCAGATACAGCACATTTGTAGAAAAAACGCTGACGGAATGGAAGAAAAAAGGGGAATTTGAAAAAACAGTAGATTGGCAAAAGCGCTTGGCAGATAGTACCGCGATAAAGAAAGCACAAATTCACGACCTCGTAATAGATGAATTTGCGCGAAAGTTGAGGGTTGTAGAACAAGGATCTTATTTCGATTATCATGAAGCTTATCTATTAAATAATTGGCTCTTCAATTCGAATGGAAAGTATGATGCGGATAAAGAAGTCCTGATCGTTAATACATTCTGGGGAAGGATACCGATACCTATTCCAATTGATAAAGCAAAAAATATGAGTACGTACATACGGGATTTCAAATCCTCGTTTTTTTATTTATAACGATCAACTTGCTTTACTTTCACTATCATTATACCGTTATGATGACTATATCTACGAAAATCAATCTCCGGCGGCAAAGAATTTTCGCCAAAAGGAACAAGAGCGGAACAAAACTTCGGCTCCTACAGTTATTACCGGATTGGATATAGCAAAAGTTGATATTGATATTGCCGATTTGGAAGAAGCAGAAGAAAAAATCTTCGAGGTTGTGGAAGTTCCACCATCATTCCCCGGTGGCGATGACGAATTAATGAAATACCTGAACAATAACGTCAAATATCCGGTTGTTGCACAAGAAAATAATATCCAAGGTAAAGTAGTTATACAATTTGTAGTTGGAAGAGACGGAACTATTCAGGATGTACAGGTGGTACGTGGTGTTGATGCAAGTTTGGACAAAGAAGCCAGACGTGTGGTAGCATCGATGCCAAAATGGATTCCTGGAAAACAGGGAGGATCGGCTGTAAAATGTAAATTCTTCGTTCCGGTTACTTTCAGATTGGAATAGTAGGCTTACAGAGGAGCAGAACAATACCGATTATACACAAAAAATCCCCGACTACTTATCTGTACTCGGGGATTCATTAAAAACGGCGGCTATCTACTCTCCCACTGTTACGCAGTACCATCGACGTGATTGGGCTTAACTTCTCTGTTCGGAATGGGAAGAGGTGGAACCCCAATGCTAAAACCACCTGAATAAGTCTGCCCCCTAACCCCCTAAAGGGGGAATAAAGAGCGTATAAGGTTGACATTTCAAAAAGAAAAAGATAAAACTTTATGGTAAAGTACAAATCGAGAACTTACGAGTCTTATGTTATTGTTGTTGCCTGCCTCGCTTTTTGTTTCCCCTTTAGGGAAGCTAGGGGGCAGCGCTTGTTAAAAAAAGCATTCGGGCGATTAGTATTGCTCGGCTTTACATCACTGTTGTACACCTGCAACCTATCAACGTGGTAGTCTTCCACGACCCTCAATGAGATCTAATCTTGAAGCCGGCTTCGCGCTTAGATGCTTTCAGCGCTTATCCAAACCGAACGTGGCTACTGAGCAATGCTCCTGGCGGAACAACTCATCGACCAGAGGTTCGTCCAATACGGTCCTCTCGTACTAGTATCAGACCTTCGCAAATCTCAAACGCCCACAACAGATAGGGACCGAACTGTCTCACGACGTTCTGAACCCAGCTCGCGTGCCACTTTAATCGGCGAACAGCCGAACCCTTGGGACCTTCTCCAGCCCCAGGATGTGACGAGCCGACATCGAGGTGCCAAACCATTCCGTCGATATGAGCTCTTGGGAATGATCAGCCTGTTATCCCCGGAGTACCTTTTATCCTTTGAGCGATGGCCCTTCCATACGGAACCACCGGATCACTATGCCCTAGTTTCCTACCTGATCGACTTGTCGGTCTCTCAGTCAAGCGCGTTTATACCATTACACTCTACCGTCGGTTACCAATCGACGTGAACGCACCTTTGGGAGCCTCCGTTACGCTTTTGGAGGCGACCACCCCAGTCAAACTACCCACCAAACAGTGTCTTCCGCACAGCGGAATTAGAATCCAAATAACCAAAGGGCCGTATTTCAAGGATGGCTCCACCTGCACTAGCGTGCCTGCTTCACAGCCTCCGGCCTATCCTACACATCAATTACCCAAATTCAATGTTAAGCTGCAGTAAAGGTTCACGGGGTCTTTCCGTCCCGTTGCGGGTAATCGGCATCTTCACCGATACTACAATTTCACCGAGCTCACAGCTGAGACAGTGCCCAGATCGTTACACCATTCGTGCAGGTCGGAACTTACCCGACAAGGAATTTCGCTACCTTAGGACCGTTATAGTTACGGCCGCCGTTTACTGGGGCTTCAATTCAAAGCGTCGTATTGCTACTAACCTCTCCTCTTAACCTTCCAGCACCGGGCAGGTGTCAGGCCTTATACTTCATCTTAGCGATTTTGCAAAGCCCTATGTTTTTGTTAAACAGTCGCCTGGGCCATTTCTCTGCGGCCTCGATTGCGCGAGGCGTCTCTTTTCCCGAAGTTACGAGACTATTTTGCCTAGTTCCTTAGCTGTGAATCACTCGAGCGCCTTAGTACACTATACTTGACCACGTGTGTCCGTTTGTAGTACGGGTACTCTATAAATTAATGATAGCGGATTTTCTTGGGAGTCTGATTACATTCATTATCCGGTTGTACAAGTACGCCCGGTACTATCAGGTTCGACATCCTTGGTGGATTTGCCTGCCAAAAATTTATCTACACCCTTTAACGCACATTTCCGTCAGTGCGCAGAACTTTCACTGCTCCGTCCCCACGTCTCTCTATAAAGTAGTACAGGAATATTAACCTGTTCGTCCATCGGCTTCGCCCATCGGCTACACCTTAGGCCCCGACTAACCCTGATCCGATTAGCGTTGATCAGGAAACCTTAGTCTTCCGGCGGGAGGGTTTCTCGCCCTCCTTATCGTTACTTATACCTACATTTGCTTTTCCTGACGCTCCAGAGTAAGTTATCTTACGCCTTCTAAGCTGACAGGAATGCTCCCCTACCAATCCGTAATGGATTCCATAGCTTCGGTAATACATTTATGCCCGATTATTATCCACGCCAAACCGCTCGACTAGTGAGCTGTTACGCACTCTTTAAATGAATGGCTGCTTCCAAGCCAACATCCTAGCTGTCTAAGCAGTTCGACTTCGTTAATGCAACTTAATGTATATTTGGGGACCTTAGCTGATGGTCTGGATTCTTCTCCTCTCGGACACGGACCTTAGCACCCGCGCCCTCACTGCCGTGAAACATTTACCACCATTCGGAGTTTATCAGGACTTGATAGGCGGTGAAACCCTCGCATCCAATCAGTCGCTCTACCTGTAGTAAACTATCACAACGCTGCACCTAAATGCATTTCGGGGAGTACGAGCTATCTCCAAGTTTGATTAGCCTTTCACCCCTACCCTCAAGTCATCCGAAAACTTTTCAACGTTCAACGGTTCGGTCCTTCATTTTGTGTTACCAAAACTTCAACCTGCTCAAGGGTAGATCACTTGGTTTCGCGTCTACTCCTACTGACTATAAAACGCCCTGTTAAGACTCGCTTTCGCTTCGGCTGCTCTGCTGAACAGATTAACCTCGCCAGTAAAAGTAACTCGTAGGTTCATTATGCAAAAGGCACGCCGTCACCCTTCGACAAACTCAGGGCTCCGACCGCTTGTAAGCGAACGGGTTCAGGGTCTATTTCACTCCTCTATTCGAGGTTCTTTTCACCTTTCCTTCACAGTACTGGTTCACTATCGGTCTTTGGGGAGTATTTAGCCTTACGGGATGGGCCCCGCTAATTCACACAGGATTTCTCGTGTCCCGCGCTACTCAGGATACTGCTACAATTATATAAACATACTTGTACGGGGCTGTCACCCGCTATGGCGTGGCTTTCCAAATTACTTCCAATTCGTTTATATAATCGATAACGCAGTCCTACAACCCCAACAATGCATTACTACATCATTGGTTTGGGCTAATGCGCGTTCGCTCGCCACTACTTGCGCAATCACTTTTGTTTTCTTCTCCTAAGGGTACTTAGATGTTTCAGTTCCCCTCGTTTGCCTCCCGCATCGCGGGATAGTGCAGCTGCACTGCACTGAGTTGCCTCATTCGGAAATCTTGGGATCGAAGGTTATTTGCACCTACCCCAAGCTTATCGCAGCTTATCACGTCCTTCATCGCCTCCCAAAGCCAAGGCATCCACCGTTCGCTCTTATTTGCTTTCTTATTTCTTTTTGCTCGTGTGGACATCTGTATTAAATTGTAAAAATACAAATGCCTTGCTCTATTGTTTGTTTTGAAACGCTACATAAAATAACGTCTCTACTTTACTTTTGTCTTTTCTCTTTCTTTTCAATATGTCAAAGATCCTTTCGTCAATGTATAACTAATTATCTGTTACTAATTATTACGGCCATCACGGCACCATTGAACATTAGATGTTAGTAAGTCAAACCAATACTTAAAAACTTAAAATCAATATGTTTCTGATTTTATTGTAATTACAACCTCTGTCATTATTACCTTTATACTTTTATACTCTTGTTAACTCGTCTTCCGGTTAACTCCTTTTCTCGTTTTGGTGGAGAATAAGGGGCTCGAACCCTTGACCCCCTGCGTGCAAGGCAGGTGCTCTAAGCCAACTGAGCTAATCCCCCAATAAAACTTCCTATATATTTTATGAACAACTTTAGTGTAGTATAAAAGCAATGGATATTTCTTTTTCATTGCCTTCATCATTCTTTATAGAAAACGAACACGGAACATAGAAGCTCCAGAAAGGAGGTGTTCCAGCCGCACCTTCCGGTACGGCTACCTTGTTACGACTTAGCCCCAGTTACCGGTTTTACCCTAGGACGCTCCTTAACGGTTACGTACTTTAGGTACCCCCGGCTTCCATGGCTTGACGGGCGGTGTGTACAAGGCCCGGGAACGTATTCACCGCGCCATGGCTGATGCGCGATTACTAGCGAATCCAGCTTCACGGAGTCGAGTTGCAGACTCCGATCCGAACTGAGAGAGGCTTTATGAGATTAGCATCCTGTCACCAGGTAGCAACCCATTGTACCCCCCATTGTAACACGTGTGTCGCCCCGGACGTAAGGGCCGTGCTGATTTGACGTCATCCCCACCTTCCTCACACCTTACGGTGGCAGTCTCATTAGAGTCCTCAGCATAACCTGTTAGTAACTAATGATAAGGGTTGCGCTCGTTATGGCACTTAAGCCGACACCTCACGGCACGAGCTGACGACAACCATGCAGCACCTACACAAAGGTCATTGCTGACTAATCTGTTTCCAAATTATTCCTTTGCATTTCAAGCCCGGGTAAGGTTCCTCGCGTATCATCGAATTAAACCACATGTTCCTCCGCTTGTGCGGGCCCCCGTCAATTCCTTTGAGTTTCATTCTTGCGAACGTACTCCCCAGGTGGAATACTTAACGCTTTCGCTGTACCGCTTACTGTATATCGCAAACAGTTAGTATTCATCGTTTACTGCGTGGACTACCAGGGTATCTAATCCTGTTTGATACCCACGCTTTCGTGCATCAGCGTCAGTTGCATCCCAGTAAGCTGCCTTCGCAATCGGAGTTCTGTGTCATATCTAAGCATTTCACCGCTACACAACACATTCCGCCTACCTCATTTGCACTCAAGACTATCAGTTTCAATGGCAATTTTACAGTTAAGCTGCAAACTTTCACCACTGACTTAAAAGCCCGCCTACGCACCCTTTAAACCCAATAAATCCGGATAACGCTTGCATCCTCCGTATTACCGCGGCTGCTGGCACGGAGTTAGCCGATGCTTATTCGTAAGGTACATACAAAATAGTACACGTACTAAACTTTATTCCCTTACAAAAGAAGTTTACAATTCATAGAACCGTCTTCCTTCACGCGACTTGGCTGGTTCAGTCTCGCGACCATTGACCAATATTCCTCACTGCTGCCTCCCGTAGGAGTCTGGTCCGTGTCTCAGTACCAGTGTGGGGGACCTTCCTCTCAGAACCCCTAATGATCGTTGACTTGGTGAGCCCTTACCTCACCAACTATCTAATCATACGCATGCCCATCTTCAACCGAAATTCTTTAACAAATATCTCCAGGTGGAGCCCCTGTATTATCCGGTATTAGGCCGTCTTTCAACGGGTTATCCCAGTGTTGAAGGTAGGTTGCATACGTGTTACTCACCCGTGCGCCGGTCGCCACCTCAGATTGCTCCTTGTGCTGCCCCTCGACTTGCATGTGTTAGGCCTGTCGCTAGCGTTCATCCTGAGCCAGGATCAAACTCTTCGTTGTATCTCTTTTATTTTTTTAGCTCGGATGTTCCTACATTATTCTTTTCCTATAAATTACCGCATCTTCAAAAAAAATACGGAAATCTGAATTGACGTGGCATAAAAAAAATTTCCCATTCTCTTATACTACATTTAGTTGTTACAGTTTTTCTAAAGATCGATGTGGATTCCATTTCCACCATTACGCGCTTATGCCTTTTCACAAAAACAAAAACGGAATTGTTTGAGTCGTACAATTTACCGCTATCAACGGAGACATACGCCATGACTGCTCGATAAGACTTAAAACCGATTCGCTAAAACGGACTGCAAAGGTAATACCTTTTTTTGAAACTGCAAAACTTTTTGCAAAATTAATCGCCAAAAATATCGCACAAAACTCAATACCAAAACAACCCTTAAAACGGCTCGCTTATCGCTAAAAGCGGGTGCAAAGGTAAACCTTTTTTAATTCTATACAAAATTATTATATACTTTTTTGTAAAGAAAATCATTAAATACATACAATACACTTATAATCAAATTATTATAAAATGAAAAAAAGAAACTTTCTGAAATGTAAAACTCTAAAATATAAATGAGAATCAAAAAACCTATTGATTTTTGATTATAAACTTATGTCTTAAAACAATATTTGAGCATGATTTTTATCTACAAATATTCATTTTACAACTTTTTTCTTCTTTTTAGGGCATAAAAAAACTACGAAGTCCTTCGTAGTTTTTTCAAAACAGCTTTTATTTGGTAATAATTCTGTAACTTTTAGCCATAAAGGCATCCGATTTTCATCAAAAAACATAATAATATCCTGTGCAATCAGAGAAGAATAAACCGTTGTTGTGGAAAAAATATTGTTCTTTTCAGACAAATATCGGAATTATATTACGAAGTCATCTTGACTTTTTAATTTGCATAAATAACGTTTAACAGATATCACACCTACGGTGCTCGAAACCAATGATGTACGTTTATTATTAAGATTTCACCCCTATGGGGCTATAAAGTACCGTTAGGTACGACATCTTAATAACAGAATGATAATGAGCTTACAAAAAAGTTCCGTAGGAACGACACATAATAAAATATAAAAAGTCAAGATGACTTCTACAAAAGAAATCGCTTAAACGAAAAAGTTTATTTGTTTACACGATACTTATCTACTCCATTTTTAATAAAATCGACTATTTGATGTGCTGCCGCAATACCGGCATTAACGTTGGCTTCTGAGGTTTGCGCTCCCATTTTCTTGACTGTTGAGAAGTAACGGTCGTCCACAGTTGCTTTAAATTCATCGTGCATGTCAGGGACAATATCTGTCAAATATTTAAATTTCGGATTCTCTATCATATATTCGAGCAGTTCCGGTTCATTTATCACTTCTTTACGAGCCGTATTTACCATAATAGCTCCGGCAGGAAGCAGACTCAACAATTCTTTGTTAATAAACATCTTTGTTTCTTCGGTGTAAGGGATATTGATCGAGATTACATCCGATGTTTGATAAAGGGTTTTTGCCGAACAAGTAGGATTTACACCTTCAGATTTTATATCTTCGGCGCGACAATAGACATCGTAAGCGGAGACTTCCATATCAAATCCTTTGGCTATACGGGCTATATTGCGCCCCACGTTTCCATAGGCATGGATTCCGAGCCGTTTTCCTTTCAGCTCGGTTCCGGAACTTCCGTTATAGAAATTACGTATGCCGTAAATCATCAGACCAAAAGCCAGTTCGGCGACTGCATTTGCATTCTGACCAGGCGTATTCATAACACAAATTCCGGCATTGGTAGCCGCTTTGAGATCAATATTATCGTAACCTGCGCCTGCACGAACTATAATTTTCATTTTTTTAGCCGCTGCTATAACTTCCGCATCGATAATATCGCTACGTACAATTAGCGCATCAGCATCAGCTACAGCATCCAATAATTGTTGTTTCTCGGTATATTTTTCCAATAGAGCAAGTTCAAACCCAACTCCTTCTACTTCGTTTCTTATACCATCAACTGCCACCTTAGCAAATGGTTTGTCTGTTGCAATAAGTACTTTCATAAAAAATCTTTATGCCCCTCAAAAGGGGTTTTATATTATAATTTATTTTTATATATGGCATACCATTTTCTCTTTGGCAAGAGCATCGGTAAATCTAATGTTGTTGTTCAAATTCTTGCATACAAGCTACGAGAGCTTCTACGGACTCTCTTGGGCAGGCATTATATATGGATGCACGGAATCCTCCTACGGAACGATGTCCTTTTAATCCTACCATTCCTTTGCTTTTGGCATAGTCAAGAAAAGCCGCTTCTTTGTCTTGGTAGCCATCTGCCATAACAAAACACACATTCATAATAGAACGGTCTTCTTTGGCTGCGGTGCCTACAAACATTTTATTTCTGTCTATTTCATTGTAAAGCAGCGCTGCCTTCTCGTTATTTAGTCGGTGCATTGCTTCAACTCCGCCGAGTTCTTTCACCCATTTCAATGTTTCGTGCATTACAAAAATCGGGAAAACAGGTGGTGTGTTGAACATCGAACTATCTTTGATGCTATCACCGATGTGTGTGCGATAATCGACCATTGTTTGGAGTTTTCTTTCGCCTTTTCCCAAAAGGTCTTTGCGAACAATCACAAATGCAACTCCGGCAGGACCTACATTTTTTTGTGCTCCACCATAGATGAGGGCATATTTACTCACATCAACAGGGCGAGACATTATATCTGAAGACATATCCGCCACCAATGGTATAGGACTTTCAATATCTTCTTTAATTTCTGTTCCGTAAATGGTATTATTTGTAGTAATATGAAAATAATCTGCATCAGCAGGAATGGAATAGCCTTTAGGTATGTAGGAATAATTTTTATCTTCGGAAGAAGCCACAACTTCAACATCGCCGTAAAACTTTGCCTCTTTGATGGCTTTTTTAGCCCAGACCCCCGTTTGTAAATAAGCGGCTTTTTTATGCAATAAGTTTGCCGGTACCTCATAAAAATTGCGAAGAAGCTCCACCGCCTAAAAAGAGTACCGCGTAATTGTCAGGAATACTGAGCAAGTCTCTCCACAACTGATCGGTTTCTTGCATAATACGTTCCCAACCCGGAGTACGGTGCGAAATTTCAAGGATTCCAATACCCGTTCCATCGAAATCACGGATTGCTTCTATAGCCGATTCAAGTGCCGGTTTTGGTAACACACACGGTCCTGCATTAAAATTATGTTTTTTCATACAAATAAGATTATTGAATGATTAGTCGAATTTAATGATGCAAAATTACAGATTTTTTTCTTCATTTTGCCTTTTATTCCGTGTTTTTTTACCGATGTGGTAAGGATAAAAAAAATCAGCTGATTGACAGCCGATTACCGTTCATTTAATTTGCATATTTATCCAATTAAGCATAACATTTAATGCTTCGGGCGAAAAAGTTTGCTCTATTTTGCCATATTCGTTTGGAGTCCCGTTTTCACACTCCTGAAACAGATGATTGAGCCCCTCTATTTTTACAATACTATTTTTTTTGTTTCCACCCTTTTGCAGAGCTTGTTGAATAGGCGGGAGATTTTCATCAGCAGGAACTTGTAAATCTTTCGACCCATTTAACGCAAGCACTGGTATTTTTATCTTTTCCAATGCCGGTATCGGATCATATTTTAAAAGATATTGCATCCAAGGAGATGTCATTTGCTCCGTCAGCATTTTTATTTGACTTTCGCTTTGTTCTTTCGACAGATTGACAGATTTGGTGGTGTCATTCTTCATTGTTTTTCTCAGATATTCGTTTAAATTCAATCTCAGTTGTTCCACGTCTGTTGATTTCAGCACCAAATCATACACTTCCCGATTGATTTTATAAGCCGATGTCAGCTCCTTATCGCTTATTCCAGAAGCTTTTCCCACAGCTTGCGACTGCATCAACAGTAACTTATCGCCTCGAACACCGGTGCCGGCAAGCATCACGATAAACGCCACATTTTTGTTTCGTGCGGCAACCATTGGCGCTATAATCCCTCCTTCGCTGTGCCCTATTAATCCTATTTTCTTCTTATTGATATCTTTGCGTGTCAGCAAATAATTAATCGCGGCTTCTACATCTTTAGAAAAGTCATAAGTTGTTGCCTGTTTAAAATTTCCGGTTGAGTGAGCAGTTCCTCTATCGTCATAACGCAAGACTCCAATTCCGTTACGTGTTAAAAAATCAGCAATAATTAAAAATGGTTTATGTCCCAATAACTCTTCATCCCTATTTTGAGGTCCGCTTCCGGTAATCATCACCACTACCGGATACACGCCCTCCTTTGAAGGCAATGTAAGCGTACCTGCGAGTGTATTTCCATCCGTTTTATTTAAGAATTTAACTTCTTCGGTATAATACAGATAGGGTTTCATCGGTTCTTGCGGGCGCATTACAATTTTCTCCGGGACTTTTCCTTTTTTAAGATTAAGCGGAATAGACACCCCCATTTGATAGAAAATGCCGGTTATACTGTCTTCTATTTGGTATTTTCCTTCGTATTTTGCATAAATTGATTTAGCTTCAATCTTTACCGAGTCGTTTTGACACAAAATGGAGGAAACCGGAATTCCGTGCGCGTTTTGGTCGGGACTATCAAGCGTTGCAGTATATGAATCTCCCGTTTTATTTACATTAAAAACCAATCGCAACTCTACACCTTGGGTTTTTAACAATCCACTCCATTGACCTGAAATATCCTGTGCAACGGAGAAAAATGAAGCGCATATCACTAAAAAAAAGCAACCTGTTTTTTTCATTTTTGCATTTATAAATTATGAACAAATAGCAGTATTAAAACTTTTGATGTAATTTCGGCTACGACTAAAGCAACAATAAACACACTTGTCAGTTTTGCTCCATTTGTACCGGTTGAAACCTTGAAAGCATGGTACATCAGCGCAATAATCCAAACCATAATAGGTATGGATAGCAAAACGAACACTAAAAACATTGGATAAGTGAGTATAACCGTTGGCTGTTTGATTATCTCACTGTACTCAGGCTGTTTGACAAACAATGCTAAAACCGCCATCAGCAAGAATGGAGTACGCGCAAATGTCATCGTTCCAAGAATATCGATGATTCGAAAATTCTTAGTCAGCACATAAGCGCCGGCGATCATAGTCAAAAAAAGAGTTGTAACATCGACTAATGATACAATGATTGCCTGTATAAAAGTAAATTGTCCACCAGAATAGTGAGCATCAATCGCTCCATCGAAAAGCAAATTTGTGAATTTACCGATAATGGCGCCTAAAAAGTACCACAAATATTCCTATAAAAAATGCTTGCCAGCCCGCAATACGGGTGAACGGATTCCAAATCAACGTCCAAGAACTTTTATTTTTCATACTGTTTAATTTTTTCAATAATTTCATTTAACATATTTCGCACGGTAGGATAACTTAATTTGAGTTCGCCTGCCATATCTTTAAGACTCCCGCTGTTTTTTATAAAACGAAGGATAAATTGCTGATCGTCATCCGGCAATTGTGCCAAAACGGGTAACTCATACGAGCCTGACACTTCTGTGCCACAATTTTCGCATTTTAATGATTTCACTTTGAGGTGCGCACGGCAACTCGGACAAGAGGTAGGTAGCATATTAAAATTATGAATTATGAATTAAAACAGCATAAAAGTAATATAATTTTAATTTATTCAAAAAAAATATTATATAAAATTGATTTTATGTTTAATATTATTCAATATTAAAAACAAAACAGCACACAATATTCGCTTTTTGTTTATTAAATTGAAAATAAATTTATCTTTGCAAGAAAAAATCAATTGGACAGATACGGACAAAAACGGATAAACTGTCTGTCCTCCATCATTTCATTATCACTTTATATTAGGGTATGAGCCACGGTAAACTCAGAAAAGAAAAGATATGTCAAAATTGCGGCAACGAAGTAACAAACCGTTTTTGTACTCATTGTGGACAAGAAAACATTGAAACCAGACAGTCTTTCGTCTACTTAATTACTCACTTCGTAGAAGATTTTACACACTACGACAATAATTTTTGGCATACGATAAAGAGTCTTTTTTTCAAGCCGGGCGAATTGACAAAAAAATATCTGGAAGGTAAACGTAATCAGCATGTAGCGCCGGTCAAACTTTATATTTTTATCAGTTTCATTACCTTTTTTCTGATAGCTGTTTTTCCTACAAAAAAGCACGGGGAAACCACTTATCCTGATGCAACTATAAAAGAGACCAAAGCCGCCACCTCACATCGCGGGTTTTATTTAAATGATGCCAAAATGTCCATTCGTACAATTGAACAGTTGGACTCCGTGTATAATATCAACAGTAATATGGGGCAGCTTCAATACACCATATACAAAAAAGCCATTGAAGTTAAGGGCATTAACAATTTCTCAGAAAAAATTAAAGAAAATCTGACGCACAACATACCTAAAATGTTGTTTATCTATCTTCCTATCTTCGCTTTTTTCCTCTGGCTTTTTCATAACAAAAAGAAATGGTGGTTTTTTGATCACGGGATATTTACGCTTCATTATTTTTCATTCCTTTTGCTGGTTTGCTTGCTCGCTTTCTTATTTGACGCGTTGAGCGAATGGATAAACCTACCGGCTATCAATTCGATTTCTTCCTTTGCCTCAATCATATTGGTTCTATATGCTTTTTGTTACTTTTTTATTGCACAATACCGTGTTTACAAAATAAGTAAAAAACATACGGTATGGAAAAGTCTGTTTCTATTGGGATTGAATTTTATTCTTATGGTAACATTGACTCTTGTCACGATAATTTTCACTATTTATACGATACATTAATTACTCAAATAAAAATATAATGCGAACAAAAACACGTATTCTTTTACTCTGTACCCTATTTCCTATTTTTCTGTCGGCTCAAACCGTCCATCTGTTTAATTGCAAGGGGTTGGATAATTGGTATGCATTTGACGCGGCAACCGGAAATCGCTTGTCTGCTTTGGAACTTTTCAGTGTTGAAAAAAAATGCCTCCGGCTATATGGAAAGAAAGCCGGCTACCTTATGAGCAAACAATCATTTGCTAATTTCAAACTCTCGGCTCAATTCAAATGGAACACCGACAGCAGTTTCAGCAAATCGTCCAAAACCAAAAATAGCGGCATTATGTATCTTGTACCCGACACGGCAAAAGATGCGTTGTGGCCGGCAGGAATACAATTTCAGATAAAATCCGGCTCAACAGGTGATTTTATTCTTCTATGCGGAGTAACCTGTGAAATTGACGGAAAAACAACCACAGCCGGTAAAAGCGTGATATACAGCAAAACTGCCGATGCCGAAAAGAAAATGGGGAAATGGAATTCTATCGAAATAATCGTTAAAGATAACATTGTCACTCAAAAACTTAACGGTAAAGTGGTCAACAAAGCAAACAATCCATCGGTGAATAGAGGTAGAACATTGCTCCAATACGAAGGGTATCCGATTGATTTCAGAAAAATCAAGATGGAAGAGTTTTGATTTATGTACGCTCCTTATGGGATCAAAAAGTTAGCAATTTTTGCCAACAATTACAGCTACAACCGACATCGTTGAAGCCTCACAAGCTATTCTTCGTTAGCTTAATCATTGCCCAATTGTTTTTTGCAGTGGAATATTTTTTTTGCAGGTTCAATTCATTTGCTTTTGCTTCGAGAATCGGTATATCTTCGGGCATAAAACCCACTAAATGTATAATTCACCATTATCTTTAAGGCGAGCGGCATAGGCAGCCATATCGTTCAACAATATATTTCTATTGATATTCGCAATGATAATATCAAAAGGCGTCTCATTGTCAAGCAGTTCAGCGCCACCAAGCAGCACCTTGATATTTTTCGACTCATTCAGCATTATGTTTTCCAATGAATTTTCAACACACCAATCGTCAGTATCAATGGCAGTTAGCTCTCTTGCACCACATTTTTCCGCCAAAATTGCCAACACGGAAGTACCGCATCCCATATCCAATACACGTTTATTTTTCACATTCATTTTCAGGATTTCGGCAATCATCAAGCTTGTAGTTTCGTGATGACCGGTACCAAAAGCCATTTTAGGATCAATAACAATGTCGTATTTACAAGAAGGAAAATTATGATGAAAAGAACTGTGAATCACACACTCATTGCCAATAACTATCGGTTCAAAAAAGTTTTTTTCCCACTCTTCATTCCAATTTTTATCTTCCGTCGCTTCTACTTTGTATGTTATATTTTCATCATATTCAAATTCATTCAACCGGTTTTTCAACGCATTTTCATCAAATACTGACGATAAGATAAACCCATTTAATCCATCTTCGGTCTCTACAAAACTATCAAAACCTATTTTGCCCAAACGCGCAGCCAAAATGTCGGCAACAAACTCTCTTTCTTTGTTAAAAAACAAACTTACAACCGTATATTTCATTATTTTTGTCAGATTTTCATTACTGTGGCAAAGTTACACAAATGTTTCATAACAACGATGTTCAATTGCCAAGACAATAAATATTTACCTCAAAAATGTTAATACTGCGTCATTATAATGCTATTGCACGGTTGTTGTGCAAGTATAAAAAAGAGAGATTTTATTTGATGAAAATTGTATATAAAAACCTTTAATACCCAACTAAAAAATGAAACGCCTAACTTTTATCATTCACTTTTTGATTGTATTCGCTGGCAATTGTTTCCGCGCAATCAAACGGACAAATCGTTGATGATGTATATCTAACTCCCAATGACGAGGTGATGACTAAAAAAACAAAAACAGAAAACGAACGCCAAAAGCCGGTTTACAAAAACGGGGCAAGGGAGATTGTTTTTATTGACCAAAATGGAAACAGAACAAATATTGTTTCCGATACGGTTTATGTAGTTAACAACGAAGCGGAGGATACACTAACTACCGACACTGAATCTGAAGAATATACTGACAGGATTAAGCGATTCCATAGCAATGAAAGATATTTTTTATTAGAAGATGATGACGATGACTCTTGGAATAACAGCTACTTTGACAGCGGTTGGAATTGGAATCTCTATTGGGGAAGTTCTTTTGGTCGCCTTATTATGGCCTGGGGACGGTATTATAATCCTTGGTATTATTCATATTATTATCCATGTACTATGGGTGTTACGGATGGGGGTGCCCGTATTACGGAGGGTATTATGGATACGGATGGTATTATGGAGGATATTACGGATGGGATTGTCCCTACTACGGAGGTAGTGGATATTATGGCAACCTATACAACAGAGATGCCGACAATTCATACAGAAGACAAACATCAAACTATAGCGGGCGAATGACATCCGGTGTAAGTAACACAACGAGAACCGCGTCAACATCCTCTGAAGGCCGTTCGAGAAGTCCTTATACCGTGGTAAGTGGTTCGCGCGGCACGAGCGGATACAGTACCGGCACAAGACAATCCTCAGCAGTATCGGGAGAACGCTCGGTGAGAAGTTCGTATAACGGCGCTCAAACATATTCTACACGTACCACGTCTCGCTCTTCAAACGAGATGATAAACGCTTCTTCTCCGTCCAGAAGTTCAAACAGTAACTCGCGAGGTAGCAGCACTTATGATTCGAGTCGGGGAAGTTCTACATATCAATCGAGAAGCAGTCAAACAAACAACACACCGTCCAGATCTTCGTCTTCTTACGACAGTGGTAGCAGAAGCAGCTCTTCATATTCCAATAGTTCAAGTGGTTCGAGAAGCTCCGGAAGCTATTCGAGCGGTAGCAGTAGTTCAGGAGGAGGTCGCTCCAGTGGTAGTTCATCAGGAGGAGGCAGAAGATAATAAACAGAGTTTCAAAACAACATAAATAGACAATAGATATGAAAAAATATTTTTCGCTTGGAATAATGTTCACAGCAACCTTTATTTCGGCTCAAACAGAATATGATGCGCTTAGATTAACTCAAACCGACATCACAGGTACAGCGAGATATATGAGTATGGGTGGCGCTTTTGGAGCGCTTGGCGGAGATGCCTCAGCTATCAAAGACAATCCGGCGGGATTAGGCGTTTTTCGTTCTTCGGAATTAGCCGTTACATTAGACGGTTCTTACAAAACAAACTCCACCAATCTGCTATCAACCAAGACTAACAAAAGTGACTTGAATCTAAAATTCAATCATTTATCTTACGTTATTTCGGTGCCAACCTATAATAATTCAGGGCTGTTAAATTCAAACTTCTCTTTTACGTATAATAAAGTTAAGGACTTTAACAGAACGCTAAGCCTCAATGGAAATTCACTTAACAAATCGTTTACCGATTTCATTGCAGGTTTTACTAATGATGCCAACCGTATTGAAGACGATTTTAAAAAAACTCCGATTACGATCCATACATAGATAGAAATAGCGATCAAAACTTTGCTCCTTGGTGTATCAATCTTAGGATATTGGGGATATTTAATCGATCCAACAGTAAACAACAATAAGACGACTTGGAGTTCAGGATTCAGTGGCAATCCCGATCTGTACCACCATTTATTTGAAAGAGGTTCTGTTAGCGAATACGGATTTGGCTGGGCTGGAAATTTCAACAACCGTGTCTTTTTGGGAGCTAATTTTAATATCAGTTCTTTAGAATATCGATTGGAGTCAATTATTTCTGAAAAAAATAATTCAGGAGACAACTTCAGATTAAACAACACGTTGAATCAATCTGGTACGGGGGTAAATTTGAAAATTGGAGCAATAGCATTGTTAACGAATGATTTAAGAATAGGAGCGTCTATTCACACACCTACATTTTATTCCATCTCAGAGTTCAACGACTTTGAATTATATTCATCAAAAATGGAATCGAAAGACCAGCCCGAAATTCCATCGCATATAGGAAGTCAAAAGTTTCAAATTACCAGCGCATTTCAAGCTCAGGGAAGCATAGCTTATCTATTTGGCAAAAAAGGCTTACTATCTGCCGAATATAACTTCATAAATTATCCGGGGTATGAGATTTAGCGATGAGAACGGAAACAGCGAAGGCTTTAAGCTTGAAAACGATGGGATGAGCAATGTATTGAAAGCCGGTCATGTAAATAAAATTCGGAGGCGAATACAAATTGACACCCAACGTAGCATTGCGTGCAGGTTATTCGTATGCTACGGGCGCTACTAATCCTGACTACAAAAATGGGAAAGCACTTGAGTTCTATACAACCAATACCAATACAGAACATTTCGATCATTTGAACACACAATATTTCTCAGTTGGTACCGGTTATCGTACTTCCAGCTGGTATTTGGACGCAGCTTATGCTTTAAGAGTTAGAAATGAAAACTTCTATTCATATCAAGGAGCATACGGAGCCGACTCCAAATCAAATTCCAATAACTTGGTGATAACATTAGGTCTTAGATTCTGAACTATATTGTCCGCGGATTTTCTCATATTGGTTGTATAAAACTCGCGCGACAATATTTTATGATTTACATTTAATACGTAACGTGTTTATATGACAGCTATTGACAACAGCCGAATCAAAGTGATTCGGCTGTTTTTTGTCCACATTACTGAAAATTCGTACCTTTGTCGCCATTTTAGTTGAATGGTTAGACCGATTAAATAAAAGCAATTCACCAATCAATTAATTCACCGTTTTTTACAAATCAACCATAAAATGAGCTTACAATCTGAAATAAACCGTCGTCGTACATTTGCCATTATCAGTCATCCTGACGCAGGAAAAACCACTCTGACCGAAAAACTTTTACTTTTTGGAGGTGCTATTCATGTTGCCGGAGCTGTAAAATCAAATAAAATCAAAAAGACAGCGACTTCAGACTGGATGGAAATCGAAAAGCAACGCGGTATATCTGTTGCTACTTCGGTGATGGGGTTTGAATACAACGATTACAAAATCAACATATTAGATATGCCGGGGGACCAGGACTTCGCGGAAGACACTTACAGAACTCTCACTGCTGTGGACAGTGTTATTATTGTAGTAGATGCCGCAAAAGGAGTTGAGGCTCAAACCCGTAAATTGATGAACGTGTGCCGTATGCGCAATACGCCGGTCATTATCTTTGTAAATAAGATGGACAGAGAAGGGCGTGACCCATTTGACTTACTTGATGAACTCGAAGCCGAATTAGGCATCAATGTACGACCTCTAAGTTGGCCTATCAGTATGGGAGCTACATTTAAAGGTGTATATAATATCTTCGAGCAAAATTTACAACTTTATACTCCAAACAAACAAACCATCAGCGAATCGGTAGAATTAGCCGATATTCAGAGTAAAGAATTAGATAGCTTGGTGGAAGAAAGAAACGCTACAAAGTTACGTGAAGATATGGAATTGATCGAAGGCGTTTACGAACCTTTTGATAAAAATTTGTATCTTGAAGGACATTTGGCACCCGTATTTTTCGGGAGCGCGTTAAACAATTTTGGAGTAAAAGAGTTGCTGGATTGCTTTGTGGAGATTGCCCCCTCACCTCGCCCGATACAAACATTGGAACGAATTGTAAATCCTTACGAAGAATCGTTTTCCGGATTTATATTTAAGATTCATGCCAATATGGATCCGAACCACCGTAGTTGTATCGCTTTTGTAAAAATATGTAGTGGAAAGTTTGAGCGCAACGTTAATTACAAACACGTTCGCCACGGGAAAATGATGCGTTTTTCGAGTCCTACCGCTTTTATGGCGCAGAAAAAGGAAACGGTGGACGAAGCTTATGCCGGCGACATCGTGGGGCTACCCGATACGGGAAATTTCAAAATAGGAGATACATTGACTTCGGGGGAAGAGTTACATTTCAAAGGATTACCCAGTTTTTCGCCCGAAATGTTTATGTACATCGAAAATGCAGATCCGATGAAAGCCAAACAGTTGGATAAAGGCATCAATCAATTGATGGACGAAGGGGTAGCGCAATTATTTACCAATCAGTATAACGGAAGAAAAATTGTGGGTACCGTCGGACAACTGCAGTTTGAGGTCATCCAATACCGCTTGCTTCATGAATACAATGCTCAATGCCGTTGGGAGCCTATTTCGCTATATAAAGCTTGCTGGATAGAGAGTGACGATACCGTAGAATTAGATAACTTTAAAAAACGTAAGGCGCAATATATGGCTGTGGATAAGGAAGGCAGAGATGTGTTTTTAGCCGACAGTAATTACGTGCTTCAAATGGCTCAAAACGATTTTAAGAATATCAAGTTTCATTTTAGTTCTGAGTTCTAAAAACGAGAAAAAGTTATTTTGCGTACTTTCTTCGCCTCAGAAACTGATACAAAAATCCTATGCCGAGCAACAGTACAACGGGTACTGCTACATTGATTATTTGCCATTTCATCCGTTCGTCCGTTGCTGCTTTTTTGTTGAGCATTCTCAGTTCAATAGTACGATTTCGCAAATTCATCCAGCCATCCTGATCGGTCAAATACAGTACGGCGTTTGTTACAAACTCCTTGTTACCAAACTGCTGATTTGTAAACTTGTCGTACCCCAACGGGAGGGCGTTAATACTGTCGCCTTGTTTCTCAATCTCGTTTTTTATCACGTCACCGCAGGCAACTACAATTTGACGGGTAGGAACACTCACTTTTTCAATCATCGGCGGATTTACGACTTCGGGCGGTGGCATTCTGTTTGCAAAAGCTGATGGGAAACGACCTTCCAACACAACCCCAACGGGTACATAAGACATATTAAAGTATTCGGTATCTTTCAGATTTGGCATTTCTGCCAGCAAAATATCTGTTGGAGTTTGTAATACGTGCGTATTGTTTGAGGTAGCCATCAGATAGTTTCTTTTCAGTTCTTTAATATCACCGACCATCTCTACCACCGAAGCAAAAGGCGCCTTTACCGGAGCAATGTTACGGGTTATAACGTGCTCGTTGGATGTGAGCAAGAGTGGCGAAAACACCCACGGCATCAATTCAAAGTGGGCTTTTTCTCCTTTGGGCGCCACGTTCATCGGGATCAGCGTACTCTGTACGTCTTGCAGTACTACGGGATTGATACGCACTCCGTAACGAAAAAGCAGGTCGCTCAAGTTGATATCCAGCGCTAACGCCGGCGACTGTCCCGTGGCGGAAAACTTTCTTGCGAGACTCTAACACCGTCTATCAACCACAAAACACGACCGCCACGCATCAGATATTGATCTATTACAAATTTATCTTTTTCACTAAAAGAAGACATTGGCTTGGCTATAATCAACGCTTTATAATCGTTCAGTATAGCAGCATCCGTACCTATAATCCCTCGGTCTCATTCTGAAAATATTTACTTAACGACTTGCTGATGTCATACGTTTCAGTTTCGGCAAGTTCACCGTGCCCTTCGAGAAACGCGATTTTGGAAATATGGTTGGCGCTCAACTGCCTCACCGCATCGGTCAATTGAAACTCTAAGTTTTCGATGGAGATATTCAGATTTTCGTCCCCGGATAAACCTCTCAAATTTTTCAATAACGATACCGGAATGGTTTTTCCGTTGTACGAAATTTCGAGCCACGGATAAATAATCTTCTGTATGGATTTACCCTCTTTATCCTTTTCATATACCGATGTGGCAGTCAATCCGCGAGATTCCATCCGCTGATAGTTCTCTTCACGTTTTTCATTCGTATCGGCATCCGAAGGGTTCTCATAACTAATTTTAATCGACTTTCTGCTGTAAATATTCAGCTCGTCCAGCATCTCAATCGTCGCTTTTTTCAATCGTAAAAAGCCGGGATTCAGGTCGCCGGTAAGTAAACCGTTACCTCCATCGGTTGATCCACCGACTTCATCAATTGCTTGGTTTGTTTGCTGATACTGTAACGTTTGTCTGACGTTAAATCAATTCTGAAAAAATAGAACGATGACAAAACAATCAATCCGAGAATGATTGAAAGCGAAAGTATATTTGTTTTAATAAACCGAAGCATCCTGATAAAAAATTTTAAGACTACAAAGATAACTATTTCAACAAATTTTTCGTTCCGCTCGCACATATTTATGACAAATCCACTTCACGTATAGAAAATTAAGAAATCTCATTCCTATTAAAATTTAGGTATCTTTGTTGCAGAATGACTATCTTATTCATCATATTTACATAAGTAGTAAAAAACAATTAACGCTATAATTGTTAAAAACTAAATATGATTATCCGCTGTGTTACCTAAATTGATTTTTGTATGTAACCGATGCTATCATAAGCCTGTCAAATAAATTTTCACCAAAGTATCTTCTATTGAATTTGTAACAGAATTCGTTCAGATAATTTTGAAGATATTCAGGTTTAATATCGTGATAAATATCCAGTAACATTCGTTTAGCGTTACTGATTGCTATATGAACCCAAGGTAATACCTTTCCAATTTCTTCTTTTGGTATTACTTGTGGTCGGTGCTCTTTGACAATATCTTTTATTTTGACGTAAGAAGTTGAATCGTCAGAATCAATGGTTGATTCTTTAGTTACATTGTTTTCAACCAATGAGGTTATTGTAGCTGATTTTAAGTCATTTATAACAATCATTTTGATATGTCCCACTTGTCTTGGCTTACCTGTTTTGGTCGTTTGTCCTTCAACGGGTTGACTTTCTGCCATTACAAGGACTTTGCTTTTTTTCTGACTTCCACGACCTCTTTTCAATGGCTTTTTCTTTTCATCGTCAGGAGTTTCTGTTGAAAAGAAACCTTCATCTAATTCAATGACACCTGATAATGAATATATTTCATCCCGCTTGCCCATAATCTCACGTAGCTTATGAAGCAAAGTCCAGATTGGTTCATAGCGTTTATGACCCAACTGTCGTTGGAGTTCAGCCGCTGAAAAAGCTTTTCTTTGTGCTTGTCAGCAAGTGAATGGCTATAAACCAATAACGAAATGGCAATTGTGAACCATGCATTACTGTATTGGCACGTAAACTTTGACGTTTACCGCATTTTTTACATTCATAGCATTCTTTATCTTTCTTCCAATAATGATTTGTTCCGCCACAATGAGGACAAACAACGCCTTGTTGGTCGCGATAATCTTTAAATTTTACTCTACAACTTGTTTCGTCTGGATATTGTGCAACAAAATTTAGTAAATTCATGTCTTTTATGATTAGTTCTTACAAAGATAATCATTTTAGGCGAAATACCGGATAATCATTAAACTAAATCTACATAGCTGTTTTTATATCATTTTATGGATATATTTTCAGCGTTTATCCTTAGTTACCGGTATTACAGCCTGATTCGCAACGGATGAAGAAACTCGTTAGGGTCAATGGAGTCAAGCACGAGCATTTTAAATGATTGAAATAAACAAGCTTAAAAAATACATAACATTAAAATATGAAACCGACTAAGCTAATTGCCGGGATAGGATTTGTGTGCTACGTTCTATCTCTGATGCAAAGTTGTACCCCTTATTATGCGTTGGGAAACAACGGTATTGATCCAATTGTATTTGTTAAACCTGTTTATAAGGACAGCGCTTTAGTTACAACTTACATTGGAGGAAAATACACACATAGCGTTGATAGCGCATATAGCCATGCAAATGAAGTGAATTACTTTGGTCAATTGAGTTGCTCGCAGACTCATATTTTAAAATATTACAATTTTTCTTATGGTGCCTTTGGGTATTTAGGAAATTACAAAGTAGCAAAAATAGATAACTTAAAAGGGAATAAGATGTATTATGGAGGGGGCATTTCAAGCGAATTTTGTTTAGATTTCCACTAAAAAATGTCGATTTCAGAGTTATCGGTATTAAAGGGTCATTTTATTATGAAGATGGTGATTTCAGAAGATTTCGCGAAAATGCAGGTAAACAACATCTGATTTCGGGGGTTACATCCAATCGGTTTGCTTATAACTTTAGCCTTATCTCCGGATACGAATTTAGTTACAAGAACAATAGCTTTGGTTTAGATGGCTCCTCCGGAATAACCTATATAGTTGGTGATGATCCTTCGTTCCTTACAATGTCTCTGAATTTACATTACTCTTACAAACGGTGCACAGCCTATCTATTACATACCGAAAGCATATTCGGCATTAGGGATGAATATGCCATAGGACTAATATACAGATTAAAATAGCCTTACCAATACGCCGTTGAGCGGGATTTTAAATTATTATAGTTGGCAACAGCCACTTGTAGCTACATCAAACTAAAATGCTTTAATTATGAAAAAAGTCTATATACTGTTACGAACGTAAGCAGGGATGAAGTTAAAATGATAAAAAATAGCAGCATACTGATAAATAAAATGATATAATCTCTAATATTTTTACGGCAAATGCTGCGCGCGTACGGTAAAGTAATTATTGGTGCCGGAAACCAACCTGTAATGCGGGCAGTTTCCCCAAAAGCCGGAGAATCATAGATACTCATATCTTCGCCCGTATCATTGCTCACAAAATCGCGTATCATATTTTGCCATTTCGTGATTCGCGTGATGCTTTTATCCGAATAAAAAAGATCTTTGTCCGCACGGCAAAGTTCATTCACGTATCCTACGTACAACGCTTTGTATTCGGCAATGCCGATGATTTTTTTTACCAATGGATTGGTTGATTTTCCCCAGTTAAGCAAATCCTGTTTGCCGGAATCGTCCATCAGTAACGATGTGCCTAAGGTGTTGTCATAATCATACGGAATAAAATAAAATTTTCCGGCAGCGTTAAAGTAAAAATAAAAATTGTTAGAATTGTTCCAATAATCGTCCCACATACCACACATCACACTCACGGCATACGTTTTCAGAAATAGCGGCACATCCATCGCATTGTTAAGCCAGGTTTTAAACTCATCGCCTTGTTTGGAGTTAAAGTTTGTGATAAAAGCAGCCAATTGATTTTTTGCAGAAGTCAGGTTTTCTTCATCCGATTTCAAATCGTACACCGGGCGGTAGGTGCTTGTCAAGGTTACCGTTTCCACTCCCATCCTCGACATGTCGGCATTCTCAAAATCGGCTCCCCAATTCGCTTTCCACAGGTTTCCGTCAGCATCTTTGAAACCGGATATTCTATTTTTCAAATACTCTTCATCTACCGATTCCAACAGCTGATGCACCCCGTAATAAATCCATTTATTATCTTCTTTGATCCTTAAATAGAGCCGGCAGTAGCTCGATTGCGGGCTTGTCCACACTCCGAAACGCTCAAAAAGATCGTAACAATACACTTCCCTGACGTAATTGGGGTCGTCTTTGAACCATTTCAGATTGATTTTTTCCACTCCGTGAAGTTTTTGTCCCTTTACATACTTGTTCAGTTTCAGTGAAAAATGGGCGTGATGCCAATCCGGATTTACGGAGTTATGCGTTTCCCCTGTGGAACCTTCGGGGCGGCATCTGCTGGTGTTTCCACGCAAACGGAAACCTATATTTTTCAGCGTATCGCTCTTTTGTTCTTTTCTGAACACCAAATCCGCGTGAATATATTCTTCATTGTACGAATTTTTATCAAAGTTATTCAAAAATGTATTCCACTCGGCGGTGCTTATGTCAACATATAGAGTAGGAACTTTTTCAATATCAAAAACATACTCTAATCCTGAAATTGTGGCAGTGGTATCTTTTGTAATGGGCGGATTTTCAGTTCCTGTATTTGAAATTTCTTCCTTACAGGAAAATATGAGAATAAAACACAATACTTCTTCATATCAAATAATTAAACTAATAGACAAAGTAAGTCAAAATTACTTGATATTCCCAATTTTATTTTTTTTATTTTTGTAACGCTCAGATTCAAGTTCCAAATGCGACAAATTGATTCAAAGATGCATAAAATATTCTATAAGGTGTTTGAATATTCAATTTTCCATCTGTTCTTTCAGATTTATTCTTTGATTTTAAAAACTTTGTGCATTGATTGCTGTGATTTATCCCGATAGCTATCGGGATGAGGATAGAGATTCAAGGTAAGGCTAAAAAAGTCTTATAATTCTTTTAATTTTTTCTCCTTTTTTTTGTATCTTTACGCATTCAACAACAATCTAAATTTATCATTATGAACATTGGAGCACCCGAAGTAATCATCATTGCATTAGTCGTTTTGTTAATTTTTGGAGGTAAAAAAATTCCTGAACTGATGAAAGGATTAGGTAAAGGAGTAAGCAGTTTCAAAAAAGGACTGAAAGATATTGACGATGACATCAAGTCAGACCCTACTGAAACAAAAAAATAATTGTGTTTTCAGAAACTTAAATAAATGCTTAATATTCATTCCCCCCTGCCTACCGCAGTCAAGCTCTATGTGGTTAGGGGGCTGTTATTAATATGAAACAGAAGAACTCGTCAGAAGAACAGATATATTCTTTTTGGGAACATCTGGAAGCATTAAGATGGACTATTTTCCGTATCTTGATTGCCGTACTTGTTATTTTTATAGTTGTATTTATTGAAAATGATTTTATTTTTTCTCAATTAATTCTTTCACCGCTTGATTCCGACTTTATCACTTACCGTGCATTAAAATCACTGTTATCTTTTATTGGCTTGTCGCCGGCGCTGGTACCTGATTTTAATGTTCAGTTAATCAACTATGAGCTCTCAGGACAGTTTATGATGCAGATAAGTGTTTCTGTTATGGTTGCAACGATGGTGGCTTTCCCTTATATTTTATTTGAATTGTGGAAGTTCGTAAAACCGGCATTATACGATAACGAATCAAAAAATGTAGGAAAAATTTTCTTCTTTTCTTCCTTTCTATTTTATCTGGGAGCCTTAGTGAGTTATTTTGTCATTTTTCCCCTTACTGTTCGATTTTTAGGGACTTATCAAGTATCCGAGTTAATACCCAACCAAATCCGTACAATCTTATTTTAATGCACTGGTCATTTTAGTATTGTCTCTGGGATTGACTTTTGAAATGCCTATTCTTTCTTATTTTCTTTCCAAGATAGGAATTATATCCCGTACTATGTTGGCTAAAGGGCGTAAATACGCTTTTGTGATTATACTTGTTGTGGCGGCAGTAATAACCCCTTTTACTTTAATGATAGTTACCATACCGCTTTATATGCTCTATGAAGCGAGTATTTGGGTATGTAAAAAGAATGAGTATAAAAAAGACGAATGAACTTATCCCCAAAAATAAATACGTAAAACAGCAAATAGTATTACTAAACTACGGCTGTAACAAATGGTTCTTCTGTTTAATCTTTTCAAATGAGTGCGAAGCGTAAGATTATGACGTTCAATATGATTAGTACAGCGAAAAACAGTGCGGTGTATCTTTTTGTGGATTAAATAGCGGTAGTTTTTCAATTTATCGGTGTAAATGGTTTTAGTTTTTGCAAACAGCAAATTTTTAATACAACATTTAACGTGCGATTAGTACGCCTTCCGGCGTTAAATGACACAACTCTTTTATTACTTCTGTCCAAAGCGTAAACTATCCAGCACCGTCGGCTTTTACTTCCTACAAAAATACGCATTTCATCCACCTCATACTCTCTGTTTTGCGTTATAACCGGCTGCTCAATCTCTGATGCTATTCGTATAATGCGTTTAAGCAGTGTAGTAACAGATATTGCTAATACCCGTGCCGTACTTCTGATACCTAATCCTTCTTTGGTAAACTGTATTATTTGGGCGTTTATATCAGGCTTGTATGCCTTATAACTATAGTCGGTTATAAAACGTTTAGAGCAATGTTTGCAACTGTAACGCTGTTTACCTTTACAGTTTTTACCACTCTTTATAATATTTACCGATTTACAATGCGGACAACAAAACTCAACTCCCAATCTGGAGCATAAACTGCCAAAATTTTCTTTGTGTGCCATTTATTTTAATTCTTACTCCATAAAAATAGTAAAAGACAAGGAAATATCCCTGCCTTTTACTTTATTTTTCAGAACTATCATTGAATATCAATCTGTTACTTAGATAACTCCCGATTTGGAGCATTACCCTACTCACACAAAAAATCAAAATAGTACCCTTTTTTGGTAGTAACAAATAGCACACCATCTTTTGGCACATTGAGAATGCCCTTTTTTGCTGCTTGCTCTTTTGTAATGTGTTTTATTTTTTTAATTTTTGTTTTATCAAAATAATTGCGAAAACAATTTAACAGTGTAATCTCTCTTATCTGAATACCATTTAGTATTAATATAGGATAAATAACGGAATAATTTGTTTTTATTAATTCTTTATCACCGACTAAGGGATATATGGTAATTATTTCAGGACCAGTTCTACCTTGTAAAGCATTTATAACAGAATCATTATGAGAGTTTATTTGACTAGCAACATAGTTTTTTCCAATAAAAAATATCAGAAATAAAGCGATATAATACTTTTTCATAAATTTAGTTGTTTTCAGAATTAAACCACAACCAATAAAATGGGAAATAACGTAACATAGTATAGCCATTATTCGATAGAACACCAGATCCATTATAATAATAGAATGATTGTCTATCAATTAAAAATGCTGCAGACCAAAACTTAGACTGTTTTGCGACAAAAAACATATCATCTTTAGAAGGTCCATTTGCAGTTTTGACAATATTTCCATTTATATCATAGCCTAAAAATTTATTATTTGCATCCCAATGAGTGTGGTAATGAGTCACAGCTCCTCTGTTTACAGCATCAGCAGTCCAAGCTTTATCAAAATCGACATAATATTTGCGTCTATAGGCTGCTGGCGCTCTTACTACACCTCCATCCTTTGTTAAAACACCACCATATTCTTTACCCCAAAATCGAGAACGTTGATAATCTGCCTGCATTGTTTTAAATTGTTTATATTTTACATCATAACCATCAATATTTAATCCCGCTTCTTTATATGCTATATAAGAAGTTAATTCGTAAGTTCCATATGAGAGAAGTCCACCCGCCAAAGCAGAAATGCCGACTTGTTCCCAATTTATGCCTTGCTTAAAATCTTGATTTAACAGAGTACTGATACCCGAACCTGCTGCACCGCCTGCAAAAGCACCCCAACCGCCACCAATCGCAGAACCAAGTCCGCCACCGACAAAGCCCGACAAAGCACCGATACCTGCGCCTTTTAGCATTGACATTCCGTCCCAATTTGTTGCCAAACCGTTGAAACCTGCACCGCTAATTCCACCTGCTATTGCACCTATCGTCCAAGAACTCCAACCTAACACACTCGCTCCTGCTGCTGCACCACCCGACAAACCGCCAATCAAAGCCCCGCCTGCGATATAACCAACCATATTCCAACCTCTTGCACCGTTAGCGTGTCCAATCATAGCACCCGAAGTAGCACCTATCACAGCACCAATAATAACAGGTACAAACCAAACGAGTTCGCCCGAAGGGTCAACATACTTAAATGGATTATTTAAACAATAACTGTACCGATTAAAATTCTGCGTATAATCCGGCGCTTGCACATAAGGGTCTGGAGATAAGAAACGTGCCAGTACAGGGTCATACACACGCCCGTTCATATTTATCAACCCAAACTCCGTTAAGTGTTCGTGGAAGGCATAACCTCTATCTGTAATGTTTGCTCCGCTGAGTAAAACTCTACCGCCCCAAGGGGTGTAATAATAACTGCTTATTACGTTTTTATTTTCATCCGTTATGGTTTTTTATAGACAATTTTCCATTTACATTTTTCTAAATCTGAAACAGTTAAAGTTATTTTTGTGTCAAATAATTGATTTTTACAAATTTCAGCCCAGCTATATTTATTTAAGATACTTTCTCGAATAAAAAACAGTCTAATTCTTTTATCAGGTATATTTTCAAGTAACTGTCTTCTTCCACAAGTATCAATACTTCCTTGTTTGTTCGCCTCTATTTTATATCGAGGTTCATAGTACTCAAAATGACCTTGCCAATATATTGTGTCTGAAAAATTTAATGGGCGTAGCAAGTCAAGAGTATCATTAAATGAGTAGGCGACAAAGATTGTAGAGTCTGTTTTATTATATACGTTTATAAATTTTGGAGGAAGATCTATCGCCGGGCAACCTTGCAACAAAAGTATTAATAAAAAAAATAAGTATTTTACTTTCATAATATATATATTTATTGGTATAGGCGCTTAGTTCGCTGTTGTTATTTTATTTTTAATCAATCTCTTAGGTTCGCTTAGAACCATCCTTTTTATGAGTAAATCGAAGATTGACCCCATCATTGTCCGTCTATTATAACGAAAATGATATTCATCGAGATAACCTTGCATCCGTTCTTTTGAACAATGGTGGTGTATTCCTCGTAGCCATCCCTGAATGTTCATTATGTGAATATGCAACTGCTGCATGCCTTTCCCTTTCTCCGAAGGTATTTGTTCTAAGTTTGGATAGTCTTTTTTCAATGGTAAATAACCTTTCCAAACATCAGTAATAACATTTGCATCGTTGCTGATATATGTTTCAAAAAATGGTCTAAATTCTTTGCTCGAAGCATGCTCAATTACTTGTGCATAAGCTCGACCAACACCTTTTTTATCTTCCAAAATTTCAAGCCCAACAATTACTAACTTCTTTTTACTGTCGCCACTACGACCAACTTTACCTTCTTCGTATTCTCCTATGAGAAACTCATCAACCTGAACTTTGCCCTCCAATCGGCTTTTACGGCTACTTGTCATTGCTTGTTGGATTTTCCACTTAAATTCCCATACTGTTTTCTAACGCAATCCAAATTCCTCTGACAATTCCAATGAAGACATTCCTTTCTTCTTGGTGCTAATTTTAAAACAGATATGAAATGCGATAAGCAATGAAAATTTCAACTTGTCAAACATAGTTCCAGAAGTGGGGCTTTCATCGTAATTGCATTTGGCGCAACGATGTGAATAGGGCTTTTTGCCTTTGCCAAATTTCAAATGACCACACTTCTTACATTGGTAAGGATGCTCGGCTGACCATTTTATTTCTGAAACATAGCGATAGCAATCCTCCTGTGTCTGAAAATATTTATTGAACTCTATTGAATTCACTCCTATATATTGTTTCCTAATATACACGCTACAAAAGTAGCAGATTTATCCAAAATTACAGCGACCTAAGCGCCTATACCAATATATTTAATTTCCAAATAAAGCTTTCCATAATTTTGGAGAGATGTTCTTAATTGGAAAACGAATTGTATCCCAAGTGAAAGAATCCCACCCCAAAGTAGTATATTGATTATAAAAATAATTTGCTGAAAGATAATTAGCCCAAGTTTCAGTCCAATATTCATTATGATTCCATATTTGACCACTGACCAACTTCCCGTCATTATTTGCACTCCAAATACTTCTTGAACCAATTTCCGTATAAAACTTTGTTTCCCCAACCATACGAGCTTGCAAAATATGTCCAAATTCGTGTTCCATTAACTGATTATCATATCCCCTTGAAAAAACTCCTTGTCCAACTGTTATACCTCTTCCCGGTAATGTTATTCCACCAGATAATAAATCTTTAGAATCAATAAATGTACCTAATTTTTCTGTTTCAAAAACGTTAACTCCTTCAAATTTTCTTACATACTTGCCTGTTAATTTTTCTCCTGATTTCTTTAATTCTTCAAGTGTTTTACGATAACTTTCTTTTAAATCAGAACAACCATAGTAATTATCAATATCTAATTCTGCATTACCTGTCCAAAAGTTAGCACCAGCATCTGCGGCTTCAATTCCACCAAGCACTCCTCCAATCAGAGCGCCTGAAGCACCCGCAATCAAACCCGTTTTTGTTCCACTCCATAGAGCTTGTCCAAAATTTTGACCCTGCAATAATCCATTTCCAAAACCTGAAACAAACCCACTACTTAAACCGGCACCACCTCCGATAGCTGCACTTGTAAAGAAACTAGCTCCTGCTGTCGCAGCAGTTGAAGAACCTATAAAACCAGCTCCAAAACTACCACCAGCCAACGCCGAGCTTATTCCTGCTCCAATCCCTGCCCCTAAAGCACCTGCAACAGCTCCTACTCCAAAATAGCCTAATCCTTGCCAGAAGTTATGAACATTACCACTTAGTAAATTTGACACTAAATTAACTGTTCCACCAATAATAGCTCCTATCAATAAATGTATCCATTCCCCACTCGGGTCGGTATACTTAAACGGATTATTATAGCAGTACGAATACCTATTAAAATTCTGCGTATAATCCGGTGCTTGCACATAAGGGTCGGGAGATAAAAACCTTGCCAGTACAGGGTCATACACCCTGCCGTTCATATTTATCAGCCCGAACTCTGTGAGATGCTCGTGGAAAGTATAGCCACGGTCTGTGATGTTTGCTCCGCTGAGTAAAACTCTACCGCCCCAAGGGGTGTAATAATAACTGCTTATTACGTTTTTATTTTCATCCGTTATAGTTTGGATAGATCCCAAATTGTCGGTGTGAAGATAGTATAATTTTTCCAATCCTTCAACATCGTTATATACTCGCATCGCTGTTATGCCGGCAGGGGTACTGATGTAGTCAACTTCTTCTATCGTATTATTTTTTATGGTTCTTTCATAACTTCCAAAATAATAACGGGTTTGAGAGGCGATAAATCTCCCCTCTCCTCCGGGAGAGGGGTCGGGGGTGAGGTGTACACTCTTTATTCGCTGTTCGTCTAATCCGTAGTATTTGCTTATCCCCAATCTGAGGCATTACCAAATAATCTCAAACGAGTGAGGTCTGAAAAGCACTCCGTGCTAATTCTAAAAACACGGAGTGCTTTTGATGAAAAGGTCTCCGTGTTTTTATATAAAAGCATTCCGTGTAAATATTTAAAGTACTCCGTTCGATTTTCAAAAGCACGGAATGCTTTTGAAGATAAGGTAGTAACCCCGCTATCATCGCAACAGAAAAATATTTCAATTGTCCAGTATCTATAGGGGAAGCTCCCCATCTGAACCCTTGCTCACTTTTTGCTAAAATCACATAAATTATTTTTGATTATCAATCACTTATACGCTTAACTCCCGATTTGGAGCATTACCCATTACCATTACCGGAGCGGGGTCAAAGTTATTACTAACGCACCATTTTTCCCTTTTTTGCCATACAAACTAAGCGCCTCTTTTTTGTCTATTTTTATTATTGATTTTATTCTGTTTTTATTTATCGCAGAAAGGACTATTTTTTTCTCTTTCGGCAGTAATAATAATTGCCTATCAAGAATAATTAAAAGTTTCGTTTTTATGACAATGGAAAAATTGTTTTTAATAATTTTGATACTCGCACAATCCTCGTTTTGTATTTTGCAAAATGCAAACAATGTGCTATCAAGTTGTAAATAATCAACAACAAAATGATTTAGTTTTTGATAATCATTATGACTTCTATTCAAATTTATTGTCGTTTGAGCATTACAAAGACAACAGAATAGCAATAAGATAATAACTAATTTATTTTTCATTTTGCCCACAAATAAAACCAAGTAAAATATCTTAAAAAATTATCATTTATTGTAGAAAGAGTTGAAGTTCCACCGACGTTAAAAGTTGTTTCGTAACGATTTACGACAAAAGAATTGACATGAACATAATCGTATGCACCATGTCCTCTTGCAGTTGTGGTTTGATACACACCAGACTTCAATAAATCAAGTGGATTGGAAGAATTATCCACTCTGTTGCCCATAGCATCAACCCAAATTGTTTTTCCGGGAGCATCCCAATGAGTGTGATACATCGCACGAACATTTTCGGGTACAGTAATACCGCTGCCATCGGGAGGCTGTATGCCATGAGAATTTCTCCACGAGGAAGGAAACTTTTGAACACTACCGTCATTCATTAAGAAACCACCATATTCTTTACCCCAAAAACGAGAACGTTGATAATCTGCCTGCATAGTTTTGTATTGCTTATAACTTATGTCCAAATCTCCCATTCTATTCCCCCCGGATTTCCAACCAATATAAGAAGTTAATTCGTAAGTTCCATATGAGAGAAGTCCACCCGCCAAAGCAGAAATGCCGACTTGTTCCCAATTTATGCCTTGCTTAAAATCTTGATTTAACAGAGTACTGATACCCGAACCTGCTGCACCGCCTGCAAAAGCACCCCAACCGCCACCAATCGCAGAACCAAGTCCGCCACCGACAAAGCCCGACAAAGCACCGATACCTGCGCCTTTTAGCATTGACATTCCGTCCCAATTTGTTGCCAAACCGTTGAAACCTGCACCGCTAATTCCACCTGCTATTGCGCCTACCGTCCAAGAACTCCAACCTAACACACTCGCTCCTGCTGCTGCACCACCCGACAAACCGCCAATCAAAGCCCCGCCTGCGATATAACCAACCATATTCCAACCTCTTGCACCGTTAGCGTGTCCAATCATAGCACCCGAAGTAGCACCTATCGCAGCACCAATAATAACAGGTACAAACCAAACGAGTTCGCCCGAAGGGTCAACATACTTAAATGGATTATTTAAACAATAACTATACCGATTAAAATTCTGCGTATAATCAGGCGCTTGCACATAAGGGTCGGGAGATAAAAACCTTGCCAGTACAGGGTCATACACCCTGCCGTTCATATTTATCAACCCAAACTCCGTTAAGTGTTCGTGGAAGGTATAACCTCTATCTGTAATGTTTGCTCCGCTGAGTAAAACTCTACCACCCCAAGGGGTGTAATAGTAACTGGCAACTATATTTTTGCTTTCATTTGTAATTGCCTGTATCGAACCGAGATTGTCGGTGTGAAGATAGTATAATTTTTCCAATCCTTCAACATCGTTATATACTCGCATCGCTGTTATGCCGGCAGGAGTACTGATATAGTCAACTTCTTCTATTACATTGTTTTTGATGGTTCTTTCATAACTACCGAAATAATAACGGGTTTGAGAGGCGATAAATCTCCCCTCTCCTCCGGGAGAGGGGTCGGGGGTGAGGTGTACACTCTTTATTCGCTGTTCGTCTAATCCGTAATATTTGCTTACCCCCAATCTGAAGCATTACCAAATAATCTCAAACGAGTGAGGTCTGAAAAGTACTCCGTTCGATTTTAAAAAGCACGGAATGCTTTTGAAAATAAGGTAGTAATCCCGCTATCATTGCAACAGAAAAAAATTATCAATTGTCAAGTATCTATAGGGGAAACTTCCCATCTGAACCATTATACACTTTTTACTAAAACCACATAAATTATAATTGAATATCAATCTCTTACTTACATAACTCCCGATTTGGAACATTACCAACTGCAGGAATATCTACTTTTAAAATGGTGACGTTTCATATTTCATTCTTCTTATGCCTGTGGGTCTCAAAATAACGCATTTCTTTATCTTTTTACCATTTTCTTCTTGCAAATCTAAAAATAATAAAAGTTTATGTTTCTTATCTGTATTCATTGTTTTATAAACAACATATTCAATATCTGTTGCTGTAAAATGTAACTGTAATGATTTTTTCTCATTTTTTCTCAACTGATAAGTTAGAGAATCTGGGTATATTTTATATCTTAAAACGGCTGAATCTGTTCTTAATTCCAATATGGAATTTTTTTCTATAAATATCACACTCTCTTTGTTATTTAATATTTTCTGAAATACAAGCTCATATGAAGAGATAGACCTCCGGTAGTAATTGTACTGGCTTTGATTAGTTTTATGTCAATCGAATCTTCCTGCAGAGACGGTTGAATATCTTCTATAGAATATATTATTCTCGGAGGATAACACGAAGTCAGAACAAATACCGATAATATAATTAAAAATACTATTTTTTTCATTATAATTTTAAGTTTATGGCGTTAAAAGCATATATTGGTCTGCCCAATATTTCTAAACAATTTGGATTAGAGTAAGGATTATTTGAATAGCCTGGATTTATAAGATACTCGTATAAGGTTCTTTTGTAGAAATTAAAACTGCCCATAATTTTTTGCTGATAAATATGTGCTCGTTCGTGTGCTAATGCTTCATCGTACCAAGCAGGGTCAGATTTCATATATCGCGTATCCACCATCATATTTCTACCCAAAGTAATACCTGGTGTAAAATATCGCAAAAGTCCTCCTCGTCTATAAATAGGGTAATCGTTTTTTATTCCGAAAGCGGCATCGTCAGCAGCAAAACGTTCTCTTGCACCGGAAGGAAGAATTGTACTCCCCATCAATCCTATTCTAACGCCCGCCATTCCAACACTCAATGCCGCTCCCATTGCTGCACCCTTCCACAGATAACTTGCGTCCTGTTCCATTGCCGCCATCATAGCGCCACCTGCAAGACCTGTCGCTGCACCTTTCAATGCGGAATGTCCCAACTCATAAACACCATTCTTGAAAGCACTACCCGAAACACCAGAAAAATCGCCAATAGCAGCACCTACACCTCCTGATATTGCACCAGAAAAACCGCCCATAACCATACCTTTGGTCATATTTGCCATAACGTCGTCTAAACTGCCACCCATTACGGCAGTCATCCCTGCACCGTTAATGCCTCCAGACACCATCCCACCTACCATTCCACCTGCAATGCCTGCGCCTATGGTACTTGACCCGCCCGCGATAGCAGAAGCGGCAACTCCAGCACCCACCGCAGCACCTGCCCAACCGGCAACACCACCGACAGCAATACCTGCGTAAGTTTGCCAATTATTATAGTTCCATTTGACAGGGTTAAAAGTGCCATTAACGGAAGAACCGCCTAAATATGCACCAATGATAATAGCTGCAATTATAATTGGATTTTCTCCAGAAGGATCTGTAAAACGGAAAGGATTATTTAACACATAAGAATATCTATTGTAACTTTGGCTAAAATTAGGGAATGAGATATAAGGGTCTGGTGATAAGAAACGTGCCAATACAGGGTCATACACCCTGCCATTCATATTTATTAGCCCAAAGCCGTCTGTACTGTTATTCGGGGCAAAAATATGTTCGTGTCCCGTATAGCCGCGGTCTGTTATGTCAAAATCATTGCCATACAGCATTATTCTGCCTCCCCAGGGCGTGTAAGCATATTTTTTCACAATACCACCTCTGTGGTCGGTTAATGCCTCTATGGATCCTAGCCGGTCGGTATGCACATAATACGTCTGCCTTACGCCTTCTGTGTCATTATAGCGTGCAATGGCAGTCAATCCCGCCGGAGTGTAAATATAATCAATATCTTCGATAATATTATTGGCTTTGTACGTTTTTTCATAAGCGCCAAAGTAATAACGGGTTTGTCCGGTTTCTCCATCCTCTGTGTAGCGGGTATATACGGTTTTTATCCGCTGTTCGTCCAATCCGTAATAAATATTATACTGTTCGGTAATATGCTCCTCATCTACGCCCTGGCGTATTTCGCTTACTTTGTTAAAGGTGGTGTAAGTGATAAACTGTTTATCGGTAGATACTCCTGCCTGCACGCCGCTAATGCCGCTCATAGCATTGGGGCGGGGCGTGTTGTACCGGTACGTGCCTACATCGCTTTTGGTGGTAATGTTGCCGTTAGGTTGATACGTCATTGTTTGACTGTAAATAACGCTACCGGTAAGTTGTGTTGTTAACAGGCGGTCTAAAGCATCGTACGTAAATACTTCGTTGCGGTTATTCAGCATATCTTTTCGGGTAAGCAAATTACCGGTAGGGGCATCGTATCCATAAGCTACGTTTTGAATGGTCGGAGTTAGCGTGCCGTTATTTTCTATCCCTGTTTTAATGGTCTCTAATTCTTGGCGGTTACTATATGTTTTGCCGGTTTGCAGACCGTTGCCCAGCGTATATTTGAGCCACTGCCCGGAGCTGTTTTGCTCTTTGCCTTCCCATATTGTGTTTTCGCCCGCTTTCACCTGATACACGTCTCCATAGTTATCATACACATCGGTTGTTACCAATCCGCTTGGGGTGGTGGTAGTGGTGGGTCGCCACAGATTATCGTATCCGTAAGCGGTACTTACGGTTTGCCCGTCGTAAGTTTCGGTAGCGGTTGCTATTTGATGATGAGCGTTATACGTAAATTCTTGTTTGTGCGACAGGGCTCCGTCCAATGTCTGTTCTATTTTCTGTACTTGTCCTACACCGTTTTCACCGTTCGGCACATAGGTATAGGTGGTTATATTTAATGTAGGAGTTTGTCCGTTGGTATTGGTAATGGTTTTGGTTTGTACCCGCCCGGCATCGTCATATACCATTTTTGTCAGATCTCCTTTGGCGGAGGTTTGGGTGTCCAATTGCCCGTCGGCATAGTAGGTATATGTTATTGTTCCCGCATTAGGGTCGGTCAACCACTGTTTCCGCCCCATCTCATCGTACGCAATGGTAGTAGCGGCGCCGTTGGCGGTGATGGTTTGAGGTTGCCCCGAGGCATTAAAGTCTTTGTACTCAATGGTTCCGCCACCGTCGGTTACACTTATTACCAATCCGCTTGCATCGGTTACGGTGGTTTTGGTTTGCCCGTTGGGGGCTTTAACAGTGGTAGAACGGCTGTTGTAAGGATAAAGGTAAGTGGTGGTCAATGAATTAACTCCATCAAAGAATGTTTCGGTTGTCAAACGACGCACAAAGTCTCCGTAAACATACGCAGTATATTTCTCCAATTCGCCTTCGTAGTGCGGATGAACTTCCTTTTCCAATAATCCGGTAACGGCATTATATTTTTTACTCGTGGCAATCAGCTGCCCTTTCCAGCCGGTAGCGGTGCCGTAAACTTCTCTCCCAAACTTATCATAATACGTAATCACAGTCTGACTGATATTAAGTGATTGGGCTGTACTTTTATACACGGCATTCGGGCGGGCGTTGCTCCATCCTGTTTTGTATGTAGTGGCAGCGCCGTTGGGTTGCGTTTCTTTGGTTTTTCTTCCAAATGAATTATACTCCGAAGTCACTGTTTGTTTTGAAAATATTGTCGGTCTTTGTTTTTACGTTTCCGGTGGCATAGTCGTAAGTATATGACGTATTTGATAAATCAATATTATTGACCGTTGTTTTTATATTCGTTGGAAATAGATAATTGTTATCGCCGGCATAACTATATGTTGTTACCGTTGGGGTAATGTCCTTGGGTTTAATAGTTACGGTATTTATATTTCCTTTTGCATAATAGGTATAAGTGGTAACAGTTTCTCCATACAATCCCACATTCTCTGTTTTTGTATTTACCTGACCTTTATCATTGTATGTTATATTGGTAGTGTTAGTAATATCGGTATTAACTCCCGATCTTTTGTTGGTAACCTTTATTGTTTGAGGCAAATATGCCACCACCCCTTCGTTGGAGCGTTTTTTATAATTTTGATATTCTGTCAGAGTAGTGTTATCTCCCGTTTTTACTTCCCGGCTCAGCAAAGCGCCATCGTTGTTGTAACTGTTATGTGTTGTTTGAGTGATGTTTTTCAGGTAATCCACAGATGTTTGGGCGGTAACCAGCGGCATATGTCTTTTGCCGCTAACGCGTTTTGTTACGTTTGTTATATCTAATGAAGATAAAATACTATTATTTACGACTCTCGTTCCTTCAAAATGTATATTGTAAGTGTCTTGATGTTTTAAACTTACGTTATAAAAGGTTTGGTCGTATTCATACGTGGTAACGGTCTTTGTGTTTGCCACGTCGTTTACTGCCGTAACGGTTTCAAATCCCAGAAATCCTTTGCCGTCAATATGTACTTTCGGTTTCGTGTACGTATAAGCGGTTTTGCTTCCCAAAGCATCGGTATAGGTATCCACAGTCATTATGGGCGCTTTCAGGTCGCGCACGGGGTTTGCGGGGTTTATGGCATCTTTACTGTAATCCGAAAAATATTTGTAGGTGAATTGCTCCGTGAGTCCCATACCGTTGGAGATGGAATGAACTACGTTACGCTTATTGGCGCCCTTCATAGTAAAGGCGTGATAATAGCGATCGTTTTGGTCTCCCTGACGGTCGCCAAACACTAAATCTTGAATACCATCGCCGTTAATATCCATAATTACAGGGTTTAAACGGGAGAGTCCTGCTTGTTCTGTTCCATCTTTTAAAATATCTCCATCCGCCTCTTGAATCATCAAGTTTATATTTACCACCTATATTTCTGTAAAAATACCAATATGTTTTTTCATAATCATCATAATCCATTTTCCCATATTGAGCATTCCTCCAATCATCAGCAATAATTAAGTCCATTAATCCATCACCATTATAGTCTATAGGTACAGCGTAATCGCCTTCAGGCTCATGCGTTCTTGAAAAATTATGAAGATTTAAAACGTTCTTATCCCGAGACTCATTGGTTTTAAACCATTGTTTACCTCCCTCTATACCTTGTCTGACAAGTATATCTGTTTTTCCATCACCGTCAATATCCACTGGATACAATTCCTCAAATAAGACTTTATTGTCCATCCAATCAAATATGTAATCATTAGCCAAATAGCCTGTAAATAAATTATTATTAATATTTATCATATAATCTTTCCAGGAAATACCTATTTCTCTAACATTTATTTTTCCTTGAGCATAAAAATCGCCTACTACTATTCCTTTGCCATTCATATAGTAGCTCTTTTCAATCGTATTTTTTTGTCCCAACCCACTTGCACCGCCATAGTAGTAATCTACAATATACTTTTCAGATTTTTCATCAGAATCATCCATCTTCGCTTGATATTTGTAAGGAATAATGGCTAAATCAGGATACTTGTCATTATTTAAATTTGAAAGTAATGGGATATAACTATAGTTTTCATTCTTATTCCACTTTGGCGCCAACATCTTGATTCCGAATTGTAAACCGAGTAAAAGAGAAACAGAGTTGTCTCTACTATAATTAAAATGTTGAAGTTTTGTTAATTCAGTATTACTATCGTTTACTCTAAAAACATTTAATCCTAATTCAGGGTTGTCTAACAGCGCTAATTCTCCGTTTTGAACATTTAAATACGAGGCAAAGGGTAAAAACAGCATTATTTCATCTTTTCCGTCTGCATTAATATCACCTATAACTAATGAAGAGTGGAAATGTTCGTACGTTTTATTGGTTGCCGGAAAATATATTAGAGGTAATATATTATTTCCTCTTAGTGTCACTGCAATATAGCCTTGTTCATTCGTCCCTTGACTGCCTTCCCACATTTCTATCCTATCGGTATAACCATCTCCATCTATATCACCCGTATAGAGATGGCAATTACCTGCATTATTTAAATTTCCATCCCACATTTTATCCAATTTAACTTCCTCTATCTTGCTTTCCGCTCCCCATTGAATTCTTGTGGGGTTAATGGTTTTACCATCCGATGCCGTTAAGGATATATTGTCTAACCGCAGATCCATATCGGAAGTAAGGTAATTGAACTGATACGTTTTAACCACGCCGGAATTTTGTTTTGTAGTCACAGATTTTAATAGTTTGTCTTGTTTAGTTAAAAAAGTGCCTATATAATGTTGTTTGGGGTTTAAAGTATTGGTTTGATACGCAAATTCAACAGTGTTGTTTATATACGATATTTTACTTATATATTGCCCGTTATCGCTGTATTCATAAGTGATACTGTTCCCGTTAACATCGGTAACTTTATTTATTCTCCAAGCTAATGTTCTGTTATCAGTTGTATTTGAAGCATTTTTCACAATAGAATTTGTGGTATTACCATACTCTACAGTTTGTCCTTCTTTGGTAGTTAGTTCAAAGTAGATTTGACCTGTAGCGCTGCTGTTCTTAATGTTCACACGGGAATAATTTTCTACTTCCAAGGCGTATTCCCCGCCCGCTTGCCATCTGTAATCACCGTCTTCACCAATAAATATCAGCCGTTGTCCATCTAAATTAAACCTGTCGTTTGAGTTAAATTCTATAGTGGTGGATAGTAGTTTCTCGTATTGGTCATCATAATAGAAGTTTTGTGTTCCTCTGCTGATTACAGATAGTCCGGATATATCCCATCCTTGTCCCAGCACTCCAAAACCACCCTGACTATTATAAGTTACTGAGAGGTTGGGTTGCGCCCCGTTTGTTCCGGGAGGTACTTCTATCGGTATTTGGTAAGTTGCTGCTCCGGTAGGAGTAACGGAGGAAGTGCCCGGCAGACTGCCTACTTCCACATTGGAACTGTAATTGGTTTCAGTGTTTTCATAAAGCGTTGCCAATGTCGGATAATTGGCATCATCCACAATTTTTTGCAGAGGAGTAGCGTTTGCTACGGTAAAATCTGAGGCTAAAGGCGTAATAGAGGAATAGGTACAATGAATATTATTCCTTTGGAGCGAAACCGGATTTGGGATGCTCTTGTTGGTATAACTTCCATTATGAGCGCAAATATCCCAGTAACCATCTTGCGAATTAAATGTACTGGAATGGTTATAAGACATTTGGTCAACTAATTTATCATATTCATTATACAATCTTATAATTTCCGATTTATTGCTCAACATTATCTCCGACTGATACAGTATGCTTTTCTGTAACGACTCGGCGCTTAATCCTAAACTGTTAATGGAAGGAAATAAATCACTTAGTTTGAAGTTTGAATTCGGATACTGATAAGCAACAATGATTAGTCCTCGTGCCGGTACGATTGTGTTTGCAGGGAATGTGTAACTTGTATAACCACTACTGTCTTGTATTCTCCAGTTATCTAATTTAATACTTTCTGTAGTCGGATTAAACAACTCAATAAATTCACCGTTGTGATGTCCGGAAATATTTGCACTGTTTTCTTCCAGCGGTGAATCATAAAATACCTCCGAGATAACTACCGGATAAATTTTGGCGCTTAGATTTTGGATATTTAAAAGAATAATCCTGCAATAAAAAAAAGGTATGTAAAACGTAGAGATTTCATAATTTTTCTTTTTGTGTGTTGTTCTTAATCAGAAAGTTTAATGAACTTAGAGTCTTGTATCTCGAAATAAATCGCTTGTTTCTGAAGTTTCCTCTGTTTGTGCCAAACGACATTCTTTAATACAAATAACATAGACATCCCCACTTTCTTCCCCTTTGTGGAGGAAGTCGGAAGGGGGTGGGGGCTTGTTATTCCTTAATTATTTTCCATTTGCTCCATTTGTTGTCTATCATTACCCGGAGCAAATACACGCCGGCTGGAAAGGAGGTCATATCAAACACATAAAACATATCCTCGCTTTGCGTCCGGTAAATGGTTCTTCCGCTTAAATCCGTGAGTAGATATTGAATTGTTTTTTCAGGATTCTTACCTCTTATCTCTATTTTCAATTCCCCCTTGGTGGGATTAGGATAAATAACGACTTCTCTATCTGAAATAATTTCAGATTCCGGCGCAACGTCAGTAGAATCAGAGCGATTATTCCCTTTAACGTGCGAAGGAAGAACAACCGTTTTGTATTTTACAATGCAGTTTCCGGCATCATCATAGTCAAATTGAATGTCTTGTGCATTCAATGAGTAAATGGACGTAAAAACAACTAAAATAAAAAGTAAAAATATTTTTTTCATAAGGGTATTGTTTAAATGCCAAGACGTATTTAACTCATTTTTAATTGCGCTTTAAGAGATTCTATTTTTGAAAGCGTATTCGAATATCCTGCTGCATTTGCTTTTTTTTGCAGTTTTGCTAATGCGGTCAAACTTTTGATTTGTTCGGGAATGCTTAAAGGTTTTTCCGAAATAAAATTCAGATAATTATTAACAAAGGGAGTAATTTGTTCATCCAAATCATTATGATTTTTATCACATAGCGCTTTCATCACGGCAATTCCTTTTCTGGGAGCATTATCAAAATAGGTCATAGCGTATTTCTCCATCAAAGCATAAGAAAGACCGCCGCGTCCGTCAAAATGTTGTAACCCCTCAAGCAATGTGTTTCTTGCTTTTACCGGCTGACTGTTTTTCAAAAAATAATTGGATAAAGTAATGTAATAAGTTGCCGTATTGGGAGCCGGTAGCGTTTGAGCATAAGGTAAAACGGAATCTAACAATTGTTTTGCTTCACTAAGCGCTGACGATAAATTGGAGTATTTTACAAGAGAAAATGCCAATGATAGTGCGTTAATGTTGGATTCGTTGTAAGTATAGATATTTCTGTTTAAACTGATAATCCTGTCGAATGCTTTTTCTTTTCGATAGTATCTTCTTAACTTGCCAATCGTATCTCTGTCTTTTATATCATCGGTCAAAATTAACAAACCGTATTTATCTACTAAATTGATTCTGTTTAAATCTATATTTTTAGTCAATTTAGATTTCCACCGCTCTTTTTTTGCCTTTTTAATCTCTCTTCTACGGGATTTTCTTTCTTCCTCCGTGTATAAATTGCGGCGCGTCTTATTGTTTATTTTATCTACCTCTTCGTCTTCATTAGTAACGAGTGGATGTCTTGATTTTCTATTAGCCACCCAATCTGTGTCAACGGAAGAAGTAACGTTATTTATGCTTTCTATCAGCGAGTTGTCAATAACAATAATTGGTTTGCCTATCGAAGAAAGTCGTTTGTTGGTCGCCTCTAAAATGACGGGGAAATCCCTTAAATCCATCATATACCCTTTGATAGGCTTAGCTGCAATAGCTTCCAAAAGCAACGTGGCAGACAACGTCATTAAGTTATTCTGACCGTATTTGCTTACAAAATCTAATTCCGCCTTATGATTTCCTACGCATAAATTACGGAGACTTAAGCTTAACCGGTGCTTAAAATGAGGGTTTGTTTCGTTTTGTTGTAATCCCGAACGGTATAGTTCTGCAATCTCGAGCATATTTTGTTGGGCACCGAGAACTTTGGCATATCCGTCATAGTATATTATTTTTCCGGGGAAATAGGAAATTAACTGATTATATATTTCAGTAGCGGATGCGAATTCTTTTTTGTAAAAATACTCTTTCGCTTGTTTATACAATAAATCGGGATCACCGGTAAAGGTATCGGATGTTTGAGGCGAGGTTTTGCTTGCAAATACGTTTAGAGGAGAGGCGAGTAATGTTAATGTCCCTAATCCTTGGAGTGAAGACCTTAAAAAATCCCGACGGCTGAAGTTTTTTTTCATAGAAGTAAAAATTAAGGGTAGCGCAAACAGAAATAAAAAAAGGAATTTCGGCAGGATTTTACCATACATTACATTGCCTTGCGGTTAGTGTTTTAATTAAACTACGAAATTCCGATACAAATATGAAAATAATTTTTTATATTTTAAATATGTAATACTTAATATTGTGTTAAGTATATTTAATTACTGATTTTAGATATCTATTTGTGTTTTATGTTAATGTGTTTTTGCAAAATTACATTGTTGACAAAAAGGTCATCTTATCTTTTCAACATAATTAAGCATTTATATTTCAGTAGCGTGTCTAAAGCACTCATTTTCCATATGTTTGTTTTTTTAGCATACTTTCGTAGCCAAATCTATTTTTTAATTCCAAAGGAATGATAGTATGGTAAAACCAAGTAAGTAAGTTTTCATAATTAATCGCCTATACACATATATGTAAGAACAAGAAAATCAATAATATACAAATCAAACACATTAAACTAATTCTGTTCAGTTACTTAATAGAAAATAATTATTATAATGTTTTTTCGAGGCTTTTTTGAGCAGATTTCTTGGAATTTATCCGAATATTTAGTTCGCTAAATCAAGGATAAAAGAGTAAAAAGATGCCAAAAAGAGACCGAAAAAACAAACAAAGCATTTAGATTTAGTTTTTAACAATCATAGCGTTAATTATTTTCTACAACTTATATACTTTTTACAAAGACTCTTTTGTTTGACTAAAATAGTTTTTAAAAGTACAATGCTTACCATAATTTAAAGACTCAGTAACGTGTAAGGTGTGTAAAATAACAACCACATAGAATTCTCTTAGACACATACACATTTTCAGTGGTAATATTTATTAAAAAAAAAAGAAAAACACATAGAGATAAAACTTCATTTTATGTTTTTGAAAATCAGAAACTTTAATTCTACTTTGTAGAATTAAAACTATCATTGAACTTTACCCACTCAATACATTATAGATTATATAAATTAGAATGTGATATGCTTAATATACAGTGGCTTTCAATTCCCCTAAATCCCCTTTCTTCAAAGGGGACTTTTTGCATTGTAAGTATTATTGAAGACCTCCATCCATTGTACGCCGCAATCCCCCCTTTTCTAAGCTACTCTTTATACACATCTTTTTTTGTTCATCGGATGAATAAAAGAGTAGGAGTTAGTTGCAAGATTTAAAGCAGTAATATCTTAATGCAGAGTGTATTTACTATCCGGATAATTTGCTTTTATGTCGTTTATTGTGTATCTTTATGATATGATGCACAGTGAATTAGGTTGTTTTTTAAAGGTAATTTCAATGATAAAAGAATAGATAAAAGAGCAAATTTATTTTTATCAAATTTGATAACCAGCGGTTCAGCCATAGTGAATCAGAGTTGCATAACGCACACAGAAAAGATTGGATCATATAGAATGTTGAATAATACAAAATGTAGTGAAACACAGCTTAGCGAAGCTCTATTCAGTTCCTGTAATAGCAATATAGTAGGAGACCATCTCTTGTGCATTCAGGATACTACGGAAGTTAATTATCACTCGCATAGAGATAGGGTTAAGGATGCAGATGCAGATTTAGGTAGAATTCATCCCAATACACTTGGATATCTTTGTCATCCGATGTTGGTAGTAGATGCTGATAAACATATGCCTATTGGATTTTGTGCTGTAAAACTATGGAATCGAGAATGGGAAAAGCCTGTGAAAAACCCTCGAGCTTACCAAAAGCTGCCTATCGAAGATAAGGAATCGTTCCGTTGGATTAGCAGCGTAACTGAAAGTAGGAAAAACCTACCCAAGGTTTCGATAATTACAGTGATCGCTGACAGAGAATCAGATATTTATGAGGCTCTTTGCACAATTCCAACAGAGAACACTCATTTGCTTATTCGCTCCAGTTCAAACCGGTTGACTTGCGAAAATGACATGTTACTGTTGGATAAGATGCAGAGTTGCAAAATTGAGTATACTTATGAAATTGAGATCAAAGGAAATAAATCGCGGAAAAGCCGTAAGGCGAAAATAGATTTACGTTATACAACAGTTGATATAAAACGTGGAAGTCAAACGGTCGGGGATTATCCAGCTTCTATAAAAATGAATTGTATCTATGTGGTTGAACGACCAGACACAGTTCCATCGGGCGAAGATCCAATTGAATGGAGGTTGTATACAACCCACCAAATCGACACGGTAGAACAAGCCACTCAATGCGTTCATTGGTATCGCGCAAGGTGGTATATTGAAGAATTATTCCGAATACTGAAATCTGATGGCTTAGATATTGAATCTTCTCAGCTTGAATCTGGATTGGGATTAAAAAGACTGATGTTGTTTTGCTTACAAGCAGCCTTGCAGATAATGATTATAAAGATAGCTTATGATCAAAAGCGTGAAGACTGTGAAGCTAAAATGGCTTTTTCAAACAAACAAATAGCGTTCTTAAAGATCCTTCAACCCAGGTTAGAAGGAAAAACAGAGATGCAGAAAAACCCTTTCATAATAAATACTTTGACATGGGCGGCATGGATTGTGGCAAGGTTAGGCAAATGGACAGGATACAGTAGTCAAGGACCACCCGGATATATTACAATAAAGAAAGGGATGGATATTTTCTATATCAAATATGATGCTTTCGAACTCGCTTTAGATGAACTGGAAGATGTGTATAAAGAGTAGCTTCTCCAAAGGGGACTTTTTGCATTGTAAGTATTATTGAAGATATCCGTCCATTGTACTCCGCATTCACCCTTTGAAAAGGGAGCAGGGGGATTGATTTGCTTTTATCTGATTACCAGTACTATAATCTTCTATTATATATAATCTCTATTATAGAACCAATTTAAAAGAAAATTAAAAAACATATTTTGTTAATAGGAGGCAAATCAAATTTATTAGGAAGATTAATTTTATTATCTTTGCAAAAATAAAAACACTACTTTTTAGTTTTTAACTCAACAATACTTTATGGGAAAAATAATTGCCATAGCTAATCAAAAAGGGGGCGTAGGAAAAACTACAACTGCGATAAATCTATCAGCTTCGTTGGCAGCCTTAGGAAAAAAAACACTACTTGTAGATGCTGACCCGCAGGCAAACGCTTCTTCCGGACTGGGAATAGACATACGAAAAGTGGAGTTTACGGTTTACGAATGCCTGATTGACAACTTTCCACCTCAAAAAGCCATTCACGAAACCGATGTGAAAAACTTGCATATTTTACCTTCGCACATTGATTTGGTAGGAGCCGAAATAGAATTACTAAATATCGACGACAGAGAAGGAATAATGACCAAGATGTTGACACCACTCAAGGAGGATTACGATTTTATCTTTATCGATTGTTCCCCATCATTGGGACTTATCACCGTTAACTCGTTAACAGCCGCCGACTCTGTAATAATACCGGTTCAGAGCGAGTATTTCGCGCTCGAAGGTATTAGTAAATTGCTGAATACCATCAAAATAATTAAAAGTAAACTAAATCCGAGATTGGAAATTGAAGGTTTTCTGATGACAATGTATGATAACCGCCTGCGCTCCGCAAATCAGGTGTTTGCCGAAGTGAAAAAACACTTCGATACACTGGTTTTTGACACACTCATTTATAGAAATGTACGTCTGAGCGAAGCGCCAAGCTACGGAAAGCCCATTTCACTCTTTGATGCCGAATCAAAAGGAGCATTAAATTATATTGATTTAGCTAAAGAACTTATTTCAAGACAATAAACACATATTTTGTCGGCACATTAAATTTATTAATAGCAAAAAATTATGGCAAAAAACATAGGTTTAGGACGTGGATTAAGCGCTTTGATTGACATTGACCCGGTAGCAGCCAGTGGTTCATCGTCTATCAACGAGGTTGATATTGAATTAATCAGCCCCAATCCGCACCAGCCACGTGTAAGTTTTGACGAAGAAACCCTTGCTGAATTAGCAGCATCAATACGCGAACTTGGAGTTATCTCACCTATCACTTTAAATAAAAACGAAGATGGCACCTACCTGATAATTGCCGGTGAAAGACGTTACAGAGCTGCAAAATCCATCGGATTGAAAACCATTCCGGCATACATAAAAACAGCCGCTGATGAACAAGTGATGGAAATGGCACTGATTGAGAAAATATTCAACGCGAAGACCTGAATGCCATTGAAATAGCCTTGACATTTAATCGATTGCTTGAAGAGTATAAACTAACCCAAGACCGGCTGAGTGAACGTGTAGGCAAGAAAAGGGCTACCATTGCCAATTACCTGCGTTTGTTGCGCCTGCCCGCTGAAATTCAGGTGGGTATCAAAGATAAGAAATTAGATATGGGCCACGCAAAGGCTATCCTTGGCTTGTCTGAGCCGGCTCAGCAACTTAAATTGTATGATTTAATCCTAACCAATGAGCTTCCGGTAAGGAAAGTGGAAGATATCGTTCAGTAATTTCATTGAAAAAGGAGATTTTGAACCGAAAGAAAAAACAACACCTGCGTCTGACAATAACGTGAAAAATTTGAAGGAATTAGACGAACTCCGGATACAACTCAGTTCCGTCTTTAGCACACGGATAAAACTGTCGTCAGACCTAAAAGGGAAAGGGAAGATTACGATTCCGTTTGATAATGATGATGATTTAATGCGCATTATGCAGTTAATAGATCGAATTTAATTTTGAAAAAAACATTTACGATATTATTACTTGTATACGTTTCTTTCTCGGCATTTGCACAAGAAACCGGTGCCCCTGCACGCCTTCGTCACGACTCTATCGTAACTCTAAAAACCAATGAGGCGCTACCCAACACGCAAATTGACACGCTGGTAACAGATACGATTAAAAATATCAAATTCAAACCAGACCCATAGGCTATTTGGATGGGAGCTATTATCCCGGATTCGGACAAATCATAAATAAAAAATACTGGAAACTGCCCATTGTTTACGGCGGTTTTATGGGATTTGCTTATGCCATAACATGGAACAACAGCCGTTACGTTTCATACAAAAATGCCTATCGGGATATATCGGACAACGACCGAAACACCAACAGTTTCCTCAATGTATTGCCCAAAGGAGTTACGGTAGAATCGCTCGGAGGCACAGAGAGATACAAGCAGATTTTGAATTCCAGTCAGGACAACTTTCACCGATACCGAGATTTAAGTATTCTTCTATCCGTTGGATATTACGGTTTAGTACTACTTGATGCTTATGTAGATGCACATTTATATGATTTTCATATAGCGCCGGATTTAGTATTAAATGTGTTCCCTACCCGAATAAGAACAATACAAAAACCAAAAAGCGGCGTACGGCATCCAATGCAGTCTCCGGTTTTAGAGAACAGGCAATAGCTTCCCGAAGGAAAATAACCGGAGTATCGCATCATCGTTACACAATTTAAAATTTAATTACAGTAGCATATCATTTATGAAAATAAAATGGAGTATCTTTTTTCTTCTTTGGGGCGTTTTTTCGTCTGCTCAGTTATGCGCTCAGCAAACCGCTAACAATAAGTCGAGCATTCAACTGCCTCAAGACACCATTAAAGCAGAGGAGGAAGAAGAAAAACCGGATACCGCCATTATTATTCCCGATGATTTTGATAGTTCATTGGACTATATTCTCTATTCGTGGGCTGTGGACAAAAATGCTCCTTCCGACTGTGGCGAAAGGTCGAATCCCGAAACCACCGAAACCGAATACAAAAGCAGACTAAAAAAACTTCCTCATATAATAGAGATGCCTTACAACCCCGTTATAAAGTCATTCATTGAAATTTATACGGTCAAACGCAGGACACAGGTTGAGTATATGTTGGGACTAAGCAAGTATTACTTTCCCATTTTTGAGGATGCGTTGGAAGCCGAAAGACTTCCGCTCGAATTAAAATTTCTACCTATCATCGAATCGGCATTAACGCCCACAGCTATTTCAAGAGCCGGCGCTGCCGGACTGTGGCAGTTTATGATTTCAACAGGCAGGCTGTACAACTTAGAAATAAATTCGCTGGTTGACGAGCGCTTTGATCCGGCAAAATCAACTAAAGTTGCCGTTATTTACTTAAAGGAGCTTTACTCCATTTATGGAGACTGGAACTTGGCTATCGCTGCTTACAATTGCGGTCCCGGAAGTGTAAACAAAGCCATCAAGACGCGCCGGTGGTAAACGCGATTTTTGGGATATATATCCATATCTTCCCGGCGAAACAAGAGCCTATGTGCCTATTTTTATTGCCGCAAATTACACCATGACTTATTACAATGAGCATAATCTTTGCCCGAAAAAAGTGCGTTTACCCATAATGACTGATACAGTTGTAGTGAATGAACGTATCTATTTTGAACAAATAGCCGGTGTACTGAATATGTCGATTGAAGAATTGCGGCTATTAAATCCCCAATACAAAAGAGACATTGTCCCCGGTGATATAAAGCCTTATCCTATTCGGCTACCGATGAATTTTGCAAATCAGTTTATAGAAAAAAGGACGAGATACTGGCATACAAATCAGACATATACAACAATCGACGGGATGAAACAACCATTTCGATGCCAAGCACGGCTTCACAACAATCAGACAGTTCATCCTCCCGAAGCAGTACCTCACATAAAGTAAAAAAAGGCGAAACATTAAGCGGAATAGCAAAAAAACACCATACTACGGTCGCAAAAATCAAACAATGGAACAACATCGGTAAAAAATCAAAAATTCTTCCCGGTCAACGTTTGAGAATAAAAAAACGATAAATTTGTTGCGTTATGGAAAAAATCTATTATTCAATTTCGGAAGTTGCAGAGATGTTTCAGTTAAACCTGTCAAACCTTCGCTTTTGGGAAAAGGAGATAAAGCAACTCAAACCCAAAAGAAACGATAAAGGTACTCGCTTTTACACAAATGAAGACATTCAGACCATCAAACAGATTAAATATCTGATTGAAGAGCAAAAACTTACGCTAAAAGGAGTCAAAGAAAAATTAAACGAAAAAAAAGACATCGTAGCCAAGCAACAGGAAATTGTGGAACGGTTGAAAAATGTGCGCGAAGAGTTAAAAAGCATCGCCTCAAAAATATAAGCCCCAAATGTCTTCGATAGCATACGAGATAAGTACAGTACGAAAGATAATTTATATCTACTGTCGTAAAAAACATCGGAGCCCAAAAAACGAACTCTGCGAAGCCTGCAATACTCTCTTCCAATATGCACACACAAGATTGCAAAAATGTCCTTTTGGTGATGAAAAAGGCGCCTGTGCTGATTGTAAAATCCACTGTTACAATATAACGATGCGCAACCGGATGAAAAAAGTGATGCGTTATTCCGGACCAAGAATGTTGTTTTTCTACCCAAAAGATTTTTTACGTCATATCTTTATCGATGGAATAAAATAAGCCCGCCTTGAAAAATCAAAACGGGCTTTTATTTATCAAGCGTACAATGCTACTCTATACAAATTTCATCTACAAACACAAAAGGTTTTCCATTAGCACCTTGCCAAGCCGGGAATTTTTCTTCAGGCACAACTTCTACTTTTACATAGCGTGCAACTACAGGCTTAAATGTAATGGTATGAGTAGAAATACCTCTCCAATTTTCAGTTCGATCATTTGCATTGCTCTCCTGACCAGCCACATAAGTAAAATTCGCACCATCATCCGAAATGTAAACCTTAAAATGCTTTGCATCCATTACCCAGGCAAGAGTATATACCGCTATATGTATTGATGCTTTCGAGACTTCGGCAGGTTGTTCCATATCAATCACCGCAGCCAGATTTGTATCCTGAAAACCAAGCCAACGTTTATTTTTATAGTTAGCATCTTTACTCAAAATACCATCGTTCAACATCGGCGCTCCTTCAAACACATAATTAGGATGCGGGTTATTCAACAATTTAATCGGTTTCAGCGTAGCTTTGTTTATATTGATACTTTCTTCGTACAACTTACTTGCTTTAGTTTTATCAATTACTTTCGCTTTTATTATAGTACTTGTAGATATCTTTAAGGGAGCGGTGTATTTCTGTGAATTTGTGTTTGGCTCCGTATCGTTCAACGTATAATAAATAGGAGCATTGTCGATGGTCGATAGCGAAACAACGATGCTCTTATCTTGCAGATTGGATGTAATATCGCCTTTTATATCGAAAAGATGTCTGGCATAATTATAGTCGTTTTTATCATAAATATGAGCCAACGAAAGAAAACGCTGTTTAAACTCCGTATAATTTTTTTTAGCGGGTTGTGTCCATTGTACCTCACACAGCGCCGCCAAACGTGGCAAAAGCATATATTCCACCTGTTTTGAATCGGGAATAAACTCAGTCCAAACATTGGCTTGAGCGCCTAAAATGTATTTTTTCTCTTCCGGTTTTAATTTCGAGGGGATGGGTTCATAACTATAAACCGTTTCTACCGGCAAATATCCACCGATTGCTAATGGCTCTTCAGCTGTATTGTCCGACTGATAATAGTCAAAATAGAGGTATGTATTCGGAGTCATGATCACGTTGTGCTTCAGTTGAGCCGCTTCAATACCACCACTTTCACCACGCCAAGACATTACGGTGGCGTTAGGCGCTAATTTGCCTTCCAATATCTCATCCCAACCGATAATGTTGCGTCCTTTGGAATTTAAAGCTTCTCAACACGCTCCATCACATAACTTTGTAAATAAAACTCTTTCGCGTGTTTGGTATCGTCTTTCAAACCTAACTCGTTGATTTTAGCCTGGCAATGCGGACAATTCTTCCAGCGTGTTTTAGGGCATTCATCACCACCGATATGTATAAATTTTGATGGAAACAAATCACACACTTCACTCAACACTCCTTCGATAAAATCGAATGTAGTTTCTTTTCCGGGGCACAAAACATCATCAAAAATGCCCCATCGGGTAGCAACCTGATACGGTCCGCCGGTACACCCAAGTTCAGGATAAGATGCCAACGCAGCCAGCATGTGACCGGGTAAATCTATCTCGGGAATAATTGTAATAAAACGTTCTTGCGCATATTTTACAATGGCACGAATTTCGTCTTGCGAATAATAGCCACCATGTGGAGTTTCATTATATTCGTTAGAGCTTCTGCCAATCATCGTCTCTTTCCTCATTGATCCAATCTCGGTTAATTTAGGGTATTTTTTTATTTCGATACGCCATCCCTGATCTTCAGTCAAATGCCAATGAAATGTATTTACATTGTGTAATGCCAATATATCGATGTATTTTTTAATAAAATCTGTTGAAAAAAAGTGACGCCCCACGTCTAAAAGTACACCACGGTACGAAAAACGTGGTTCATCCGTAACAATGCAGGAAGGATAAGTTATTTGTGAAACATCTACCGGAGTGGCTTTACGCAACGTTTGAACACCATAAAACACACCGGCTTCCGTAACACCTGTAATGGTTATTACATGCTTATTTACCGTAATTTGGTACGCTTCCGGATTTTTAGATTTTAACTTTCCTGTTTTAATGACAATTACATTGCTTTTAATAGACCTGGACGATACTTCAAACGTCTTTCCTGTTATCTGAGTCAGATAGTCCGACAGAAAAGCCGCGTTCTTAGCCAATGTACTATTACCGGCCGGATAAATGATTTTAGTTTCACTGTTTATTGTAAAGCCTTCACCTTTAGATAATTTAATCTGATTTGGAAGTGGAACAACGCTGAAGTTCGCTTCAGCAGCAACAATCTTTGAAATAGATAAAATTCCAAACATCGCGAGTAGAACAAGTATTTTTTGCATGATTAATATATAAAGTGTAAAATTAATTTATAAAATTATTGGGATACTATTTTATATGTTAGCACAAAATATCGCCACATATCATAAATCTATACCGGCATAGCCCGTTCAATAAACTAAATATGGCATTAAATATTTATTTTAATTATATGTCACCACAAAAATAATAAATCTTATTTATTATTTTTGTGAACAAAAAAAACATATTGTTATATATAGTGCACATACAACAATATATGTTAATTTTTATTCGTTCCTAAAAGACGTAGGCAACTATATCAGACATTTATCCTCCCAAAACACAAACTAACCGCCTGTTTCATTTCTAATTTTATACGCAAATGCAGCAACCTTTCAACCTAATTTTATGAATGAGTATCAAAAGAGATGTTAATTCGGATATAACGTTCAGTTATCATTTTGTATCTTTCCTAAAATGGTAATAATGTGAATTTTTCACCTACAATCGACACCAATTAATCTTCCTCCTTTGCCCTGAAAGATTCCCAAACAAAGTAAGCAATCAATGCTAAAAAAGCCACTAAAGCCGCTATTTGGGCTCCCACACCTTCCAGATTTGTCCATACCTTCAGATTTAGTACTTCGGTGTTATTCGTCAAGAAAATGACGATAGCCCCTATCACGCCAAACAACGCCGCGCCGGCAATAAATCCGGACGAAATTAATATTTCCTCGTTGCGTACGCGCATTGGCAAGTTTTGTATTTTTCGTGCTCTTAGTAAACCAGTGATTTAGCAATCCACCTACTACAAGCGGCGTATTGAGCGGAAGTGGAATAAACATACCCAAAGCAAACGCCAGTGGAGAAATTCCAAGCCAATTAATTAGAACCGAAATAACGGCACCTACACCAAGCAACACCCAACTAACTCCTTGTCCCGACATCAACGGCTCGATAATGGCGGCCATCGCATTTGCTTGTGGCGCAACCATTGGTTGAGGATGTTCAGGTGTCTGTACAAAACCATACGCTTTGTTAAGGATAAAAATAACCGCACCCACTGTTGCGGCAGAAACCAGCGTTCCTAAAAATTTATACGTCTGTTGCTTTGCCGGCGTAGTTCCGAGCCAGTAACCCACTTTCAAATCGGTTACAAAACCTCCTGCCATAGAAAGCGCCGTACATACAATACCACCGATTATCAATGCACTTACCATCCCCTGCCAGCCTGTTAAACCTACGGAAACCAATATCACCGAAGAAAGAATTAACGTCATCAATGTCATTCCCGAAACAGGATTCGTACCTACAATAGCGGTTGCATTTGCAGCAACGGTAGTAAAAAGAAATGAAATAACCAATACTGTAATTAATGCCACAATGGCTTGAATAAAAGTAATTTTTACTCCAAACATCAAAAAGATAAAAATGGCAACCAACGTAAAAAAAATGAACAACATAACGAAAGACATTTTCAAATCTTTTTGTGTACGAATAGGTTTTGCCTCTGCATTATTTTTACCACCGGCATTAAACGCTAATTTGAAGGCGCCACCAATAACTCCCGATGATTTAATGATACCGATGATCCCTGCCATTGCAATAGACCCAATCCCCACAGGACGGACGTATAGTTTGAATATCTCTTCGGGCGACATCGTGGCAAAGGGATTTGTACCACCGCTCAATGTGGCTACAAAATTGCCAATCTCATTAACCAATGGGATAAAAACCAACCATGACAATAACGAACCTACGGTGATAATCAACGCGTAGCGCAATCCTATCAAATACCCAAAGCTAAAAATTAACGCACTCACATTGAATTTCAACACCATTTTTACTTTTTCAGCTAATACTTCGCCAATCGGCAACATACGTGTGGTAATTTCTTCGCTCCAAAGTTTGAACGATGAAAATGCAAAGTCAAACAATCCTCCTATTAAACCACTGACTACAAGTAATTTTGCCTGATTTCCACCTTTTTCACCGGTCATCAGAATCTCGGTAGTAGCAGTAGCCTCCGGAAACGGTAGTTCACCGTGCATATCTTTGACAAAATATTTTCGGAAAGGAATCATAAACAAGATACCCAAAAAACCGCCAAAAAGCGAAGAGAAAAATATCTGCCAAAAATTAATTTCCAATTCAGGATATTTATACTGCAAAATATACAATCCCGGAATAGTAAATATTGCGCCGGCTACAATCACTCCTGACGAGGCGCCAATAGACTGAATAATGACATTTTGTCCCAATGCGTTTTTTTTGCGTACAGCCGCCGACGCTCCTACCGCTATGATGGAAATCGGAATAGCGGCTTCAAAAACCTGCCCTATCTTCAGACCGGAATAAGCTGCTGCTGCCGAGAAAATGACAGCCATAAGCAATCCCATCCCTATAGACCACGTAGTTACCTCCGGGAACTTACCATTTGCCGGCATCACCGGCTGATATTCTTCTCCTTGTTCTAATTTTCGATAAGCGTTTTCCGGCAAAACCGCCGGTTTCTCTTGATTTTGTTCCATAAATTATATTTACTATTTGACAATTTATTTTAATAGAGATTATATAAATTAGAATGTTATATATTTAATATACAGCGGCTTTCAATTCTCCTAAATCCCCTTTGGCGAAAGGGGGACTTTTTGCATCGTAAGTATTATTGACATCCCTCCATTGTGCACCGCATTCCCCCTTTGAAAAGGGGGGGTAGGGGGATTGAAAATATTCTTCCCTTTGAAAAGGGGACAGGGGAATTGATTTGTTTTTTGAGTGATTATCAATACTATAATCTTCTATTCTATATAATCTATAATGATTATCCGCAAAACGAACTGTACATTTATTTTTAATACAATTACTCTGAAATCGTCATCTTTCTGAGCTAAAGCGACAAAACGGCTACCCGGTAACATGCTGTTGTGTACGTTATTGCCGCCACTTGGCAACAGCACTCATCTTTAGAATTTTATCTCTTTTGGTACCGGCTTTCACTTTCTGTAATCGGTCGTAATGATGTAACACTCCGGTAAATGTGCCTTTAAGTTCCTTTTTGTCGTTGGTTTTAAAGTTGCATTGTATGGTATAAACCGTATCATTTTTAATATCAACCGTAAAATTTCCATCGGTAATGTATTTCACAACACTTTTCGACTCATCCTCTTCTATATAGTAAATGTATGAGCCTGACACTTGACCATCGTCCGTTTTATTTTCCTTAAACTCTTTTCCTCGTAGAAAAGTAAATGGCTTCACATCAATAATGGTGTCCACAGCATTATACGTTCCTGCAGATAAAAAAATATCGGTAGGACTCACAAAAACATCTTCCAGTACCAAGTATTGCCCTATGCCTACCAACTGATTTGATGATGTACTGATTCCGAGTTTATCAGAAAATAAATTGATAGAAAGCACATTGTCTTCAATATCGTAATTACTGTAATAGTCACCGTAAAACTCTGCAAAACCCCAAGTATATTGAGGATTTGTTTGATAAGTATATGGTGGATTAGGTGTATTTCCATTGCACGATGCGAGGAATACAACGAGAATTATTGCTGAGATTTTAAAAAGATTTTTCATACTAATCTTACTCTGATTTTAAATCATTTTTAGTCGAAATGTATTTCACAGGATAAATGGCTGCCAAAAATGCCAACACAATAACGGTAGCAAATACCAGCAGAATATCCCAAACACTGGTTACAACCGGATATGCATTTACAATATAGTCGTTACCTGGTCCCAACTTTATGAATCCCCAATGTTGTTGTACAAGACTCAAGAGTGTTCCGATGACAATACCAACGACAGCTCCGACAACTGAAATAAGCCATCCCTCAAAGAGAAAAATACGTTTAATTAAACTATTTTGGGCGCCCAAATTCCGCAATGTCACAATGTCTTCTTTTTTATCAAGAATAAGCATAGATAACGAACCGATAATATTAAAATATGGCTATCAGCAAAATAAAACAGAGGATGAGAAATGTTATCCATTTTTCAATCTTTGATATTCGGTAAAAACTCTCCTGCTGCTCATACCTGTTTTGCACCTTAAATTTATCACCAAGTAATTGTTTTATATCGCGTTGCACATCTTTTACCGAGACAGTTGGTTTCACTTTAATCTCAACCTGCGAAACCGTGTGCTCATCATATTCAAAAAGCGTACGAGCTAAATCAATGGAAATAAGGACATATTTGTCATCGTATTGCGCTTGTTTCACCGAAAAAATACCGGAAATATTAACCGCAAGTGGTTCTTTTAGACTTTTTTCGGGGTTGAGCAGATTTATACGTTCGGTGCGTTTGGGAGCATAAATCATCAGTGGGTCTAAGAAATGTGAGTTAACTCCTAATGTTGAAGCAACGCCAATTCCGGCGATCGCGCGTGGAACTTCTTCTGTAAACAGCTCAAAAGCGCCGTCGTACATCACACTGTCTATTTTTGTGAGTTCTCTGAAATTTTCTGTAACCCCTAATACCGTTGCCGGCATTTGTTTATCTTTGAATCGGAGGAGTGCGTTTTGTTCAACAACTTCCGCAAAAACGGCAACAGACTTGTTTTTTTTCAACGTTTCAAATGCAGGTGTGTTTATTTGAAAAGTTTTTCCTTCTACGAGCGATATTTTTAAAATCGGGATCAAAACTCGAAAACATATTCCCTACAAATGAAACAAACCCATTGAACACCGACAAAACGATCACTAACGCAATGGTTCCCACTGCAACTCCGGCAGCAGAAATACCTGAAATCCAGTTGATGGCATTGTGTGATTTTTTTGAAAAAAGGTATCTTCGCGCTACCCAAAGCGGGAATGCCAGCTTGTTTTGTTTGTATGACTTTACATTTTCGTTCACTGAACCTAATTTTATTATTAAAATAAACGAGACAGCCCTATTCTATTTTTCGTATTTGTCCATTCCATAGTCAAAATCTTCGGGATGCTTCACAGGGTCGCTTTTTAACAGGTTATCGATATTTTCGAGATAATCCAAGCTCTCATCCAAGTGAAAATACAACTCCGGGATAATACGCAACTGGTTTTTCACCCGCTTGCCTAAATCGAAACGGATGGATTTTGTATCCGCTTCAACGGTAGGCATCACCTCAGCCTTTTTATCCACCGGGAAAATACTCAAATAAGCGCGTGCAATACTTAAATCGGGACTAATTTTTACCCCCGTTACTGTTATTAACGTACCATGAAGTTTTTTAGCATAAAGTAGAAATATTTCTCCAAGCTCTTTTTCGAGCATCCTTGCTATTTTTTGTTGTCTTGTTGTTTCCATTATCTGAACTATGATTTTTTTAATTAACAGATACAGAAGATTCTTTTCTTATCAACCTACTAAGTATCTTTGTTTTAAATATTTAATCCAATTTATTTGTATTTCGTTTTCGTTGTAAATTTCTACCATTTTTGAGCATAATTTTTCAAAACCTGATTTGCCCAAATACGAAATTGTGTGCCACGTTTGGATTTTACGCGATAACCTACAGAAATGATGACGTCAAGATTGTAAAAATTTTGAATTCTGTTGATTTTTCTGTTTCCTTCAATCTGAACTTGTAAGAAATCCTTACAAGTTGAATTCTTTTCTAATTCCTGCTCCTTGTAAATATTCCGAATGTGCATTGTAATATTTTGCGCAGTTGTATCAAACAAAACAGCCATCTGCACCTGTGTAAGCCATACAGTTTCATCTTCCATTCTAACTTCAAGCTGAACAGAATTATCCGATTGATATAAAATTATTTCGCTGTTTGATTTCACGACAAATTATATTTTCCACTCAAAACCGTCTTTGGTATCTTTTATTTCAAATCCGAGCGCAGTTAATTCGTTGCGGATTTTATCTGATGTTGCCCAATCTTTATTTTTTTTCGCCTCCAAACGGATGTTCAATAGTAAATCGATGGCTTTCTGATACACCTCACTGCTTTTAGAGTTTTGCACTTCAGTTTGAAGTCCGAGAATATCTTCAATATACAATTTGTAAACCGATTTTAGTTCTTCTAAATCTTCTGTTGAAATGGTTTCTTTACCATCGTGTACAAGATTTATAACGCGCAAACTCTCAAATAAGTGCGAAATAACAATCGGTGTGTTCAAATCATCGTTCATTGCTTCGTCGCATTTTTCACGCAAATTTCCAACTTCTATGGATGATTTCTCTGATGCCGTTAGTTTTTGCAAGCGGACATAACCTTCCATCAACCGTTCCAATCCTTTTTCGGACGCTTCCAACGCTTCGCTGCTGAAATCCACTGTGCTTCTGTAATGCGCCTGCAAAATAAAGAAACGAATGGTCATCGGACTAAAGGCTTTGGATAATAACGGATGATTTCCGGTAAAGAACTGCTCTAACGTAATGAAATTCCCCAATGACTTTCCCATTTTTTGTCCACCGATGGTAATCATATTGTTGTGCATCCAGTACTTCACACTATTTTTCCCCAGTCCGGCTTGATTTTGTGCTATTTCGCATTCGTGGTGCGGAAACATCAAATCCATTCCACCTCCGTGAATGTCAAATTCTTCTCCCAGATATTTCGTTCCCATTGCCGAGCACTCTAAATGCCAGCCGGGAAAACCTATGCTCCAGGGCGATTTCCAACGCATAATATGCTCGGGCGACGCTTTTTTCCACAATGCAAAATCCACACTACGCCGCTTTTCGTTCTGCCCGTCCAAGTCACGCGTGGTTTCGAGCAATTCGTCGATATTTCTCCCCGAAAGTTTTCCGTAATTATGCTTCTGATTGTATCTTTCTACGTCAAAATATACCGAGCCTTCGCTTTCGTAAGCAAATCCTGCATCCAAAATCTTTTGCACAAAGTCTATTTGCTCCATAATATGTCCCGATGCGTGAGGTTCGATGCTTGGGGGCAATACGTTTAACGCGTCCATTGCTTTGTGGTAACGAAGTGTGTAATACTGCACTATTTCCATCGGTTCCAATTCGTCCAAGCGTGCTTTTTTTGCAATTTTATCTTCACCCTCGTCGGCATCGTTTTCAAGGTGTCCCACATCGGTTATATTGCGTACATAACGCACTTTGTAACCCAAATTTTGCAAATATCGGAACAAAATATCAAACGTAATGGCAGGACGCGCGTGCCCCAAATGCGGATCACCATAAACCGTTGGCCCGCAAACATACATTCCTACCTTGTTTTCGTGAAGCGGAATAAATTGTTCTTTCTTACGAGATAATGTATTATAAATATAAAGTTTATGTTCCATTTTTTGTTTATTTACGATTTATTATTTTATTCCTCTCAAGCCTTTCAAATATTCATACGCTTCATTCACTGCTCGGAATTTTTCGGTGGCTTTTCGTTTAATATCTTCTCCGAGATTCACCACTTTATCCGGATGATATTTCATCGCCATGCCACGATAAGCCTTTTTAATTTCGTCGTTTGTGGCATTTGACGTAATTTCCAAAGCATCGTAAGCCCAGTTTTCATTCTGATGTTTGTTATATGGCGCCTGCAACGATTGTAAATCCACATTGTTCACACCCAATTCCCAAGCGATACGCCGAATGACAGTAAACTCACTTTGGTTTATCTCACCATCAGCATAAGCAATATCAAGAAGTAAATGAATCAATTCTAATTTTGAAGAATAATTCATATGTCGCCCGATTTGTCTCGCCATTTCCGATTCGTTGATATTCCGAGTTAACAAATTTTTAAGTATCTGTAATGCTTCGAGCGTACCTTCTTCACCAAAATTTGCCAGTAAAAAGCGCTTTACGACGTTTAATTCCGTTTTTTGGGGAGTACCGTGCACTTTCATCACACAAGCTATCAGCACCAGCAACGACATTTTAAAATCGCCTTCCTGTGTGTTGTTGTTTTCTCCGTGTTGAGAACGATAGGCAGTCACAGCAAACGAATCAGCCAACGAACCAACAGCAAAACCGATTAAAGCCCCAAGATGACCGCCCATCACAAATCCAAGTCCGCCACCAATCCATTTTGAAAATCCAGCCATCTTTATGCTAATTTTAAAAAGACAAAGATACTAAAAAATCTATTGGGAGTGTCAATATTTTAACTTCTAATAAATGCACAACGCACAATGTCGCATTTTTCTTCCCGGCTCTTTCTTTCATAAAATAAAATTCATTACTTTTACAAAAGTTTTTTGACTATTTTAACACAGGTTTTGTCACATATTGATGTGATATATTCATCTTAATATAAAACCAACTATCTGCGTTCTTGATAAGCAAATAACAGATTTATCACAGATTAAATATCAAAAAAAATACGAGAGCCTAACATTAAAATTGACATTTGAACTAAAACAATTACACGAGGGCTTCTTATTTCAGTAAAAAAATACGGACATATGAAAAAAAACATTGGTTTACTTATTTTCTCGGGATTTGTCTTGGCGGCAAACGCTCAGAACGACTCCAAACTTCTGATAGGCATAGATGTATGCGGTGGAGGTGCGTATGGCACTATGAATGATAACTGGGAAGTAAGACAAAGCATCCACAGTAATTACAGTAGCGATTACGAATATGAGAATAACTCGAGTCAGGGAAGCGTCTCTACAAGTTCCTCTGTGTTTTACCTGACCGTAAAACCCGAATATCGCTTCTCGGATAAGTTTAGCGTAGCCTCCGGTTTGCGTTTCACAAAGTTCGGCAGTAATTTTAATGGAAATGGAGCCAGTGGAAAATACTTCTTTTTACGTATGAAAAATACCGATGACACCCGAACCGATTATTATAGAATCAAGTCCATTAACGAACAAAACAGTTATTTGGGTATCCCGCTGGAAGCCAAGTATATGCTGTTCAGCTGGGGAGATTTTAGATTTTACGGAAAAGTCGGTTACGAGTTCGGTTATTTGCTTCACAAGAAACTAAATATTACATTTCAACAACAAGAAATGCAACAATACGAACAAGATATCTTTAATAATATTGGATTAAAGCCTAATAATTTTTATTCAAGTATTGGAGGAGCGTTTGGTGTTAACTATCAAACGAAAAACAATTGGCATTTGAATGTTGATTTGTTTATGGGTTCGGGACTTTTAACCCACAATAACACTACGCTTATAAATCTAAAATCAATGTCTGGTGTACAATTTTCGGTAATGATGCCAATAAAAATCGCAAAGAAATAAAAAACAAACTACATACAAATGAAAACATATATCAAGCTACTAATAATCATCGTTTTTCCTACATTTTTTGCCGCTTGCGAAAACAGTGATTATCAACTGCAGAAAAGCATATTTATTGAAGACGAAACGAATCCCGGCTTACCTATTTATTCTGAATGGGGGTACAATACCTTTGGAGCTTACATTGACCGAGTAAAATTTATTTCGGACGATGAACTCTTACCCGCCAAAATAACCGTTAAACAAGATACGCTCAACATAATGATGAGCGGAAGATATCAAGGAGTAAACACTACCTTAAAATTTAGCATTAAAGGATATTCGCCTAAGAATTATTCAGAATTAACCGCTTTGCAGGGAGTTAAAATAGACTTGAAAAGCAGTAGCACCTCCGTTTTTCTTATTCAAAAAGATGTTTCAACGCATTTAACCATTATTGAAGGCGAATTATATTTCAAACGTGTACAACTCCTATTTGTCGATAAAGAACAAACACAGTCGATCCTCTCAGGAGTGTTCGCTTTCAAGACTTTCAAAGACTCTGAACCTATTGCCGTTGCCAACGGACGCTTCGATTTTGGAATAGGTTACGACAACTTTTATAATTATTAGTATTTTCTTTCAAAAATTATCTTTACCTTTGCAACGCATTTGGTTCACTTCTCTGCATTCTGCGGAAAGTGATTAAAAGGGAATCAGGTGAAAATCCTGAACAGTCCCGCTGCTGTAAGCTCTTTAAAACGTATTGAACAACACTTTTGCCACTGGCTTTTTTCCCCTCTATTGGAGGGGTTAGGGGAGGCTGGGAAGGCGTTCAATTACGGGAGTAAGTCAGAAGACCTGCCAAGTATTTTTTAGTTTTTAGCTTTCGAGGAAAAAGCTGAGAAACCAAAATGGGATTTTCTTCTGATTTATTTTCATCTTTAATCTGCATCTACTTATACTACAGGTGCATATTTACCCATTTTACTTTCCCTTTTTCCATTCGAAAGCAATTTCAATCATCTAATTTTATGCTTTTATGAAATTGCGTCATTCATTCAAAACACTCACTATTTTACTGATCGTTATCACTTTAATCGGTTGTTCCAATGCTGCTAAAAGAAATACGAGAACAACTCTGAATCCGAAACCACCACCGTAAAATACTCTAAAGGATTCGCCATTCAATTATTTCACAACTACACAGAAGTTACCGTCAACAGCCCTTGGGAGAAAGGGAAAATATATGCCAAATATTACCTTGTAAAAGAGGTTACCGCACAAACTCCTACGGATGGAATCAAAATAGTTGTTCCGCTAAAATCTATCGCATCGAGCATCCGTTACTCATTACGAATTTTTAAATCTATTAAACAAAATAAATTGTGTTACAGGAGTTTGTCAAGGCAGTTTAGCTTACAACGCAGAGATACAAAAAGGATTGAAAACGGGAAAAATCACCGATTTGGGCGACCCTTTCCGCATTAACCTCGAACGTGTTCTTCAACTCAGACCATCGGCATTAATGATGAGTGGATACAATCAGACCGATCCTAATGCTCAACGTATTCGACATGCCGGTGTTCCGGTTATTTATAACAATGAATGGATGGAAACATCACTGCTGGGACGTGCCGAATGGATAAAATTTGTTGCCGCTTTTTTTGATAAGGAGCAAATAGCTGACAGTCTTTTTTTGAGTATAGAAAAACGCTACAACGAAATAAAAACAAAAGCGGCAAGAGTAAAACAGAAACCCAGCGTTATGGCCGGTTCAAATTTCAGGGGAACGTGGTATATGCCTGCCGGACATAGCTTTATGGGGCAACTATTTGCTGATGCCGGCTGCCTGTATTTTTACGCCAACGATACCACAACAGGCAGTCTTCCACTCAAAGAAATATTGAGAGTGTACTAAAAGATTTTTTCCAACACGGACATTTGGCTTAACTGTAACTACAACTCGTTGATAGAGTTACTGAAGGCAGATTCTAAACACGCTCTGTTTAATCCTGTGAACAAAAAACAAGTGTACAATTTCAACAAGAGAATGCTTCCTTCGGGTGCCAACGATTTTTGGGAAAGTGCCATTGCCCGCCCCGATTTAATTCTTTCGAGACATCTATTTGCCATTCTGCATCCTGAAATACTACCCAATTATCAACTGTTTTATGCCGAGAAATTGAAATAATGATATTCAGATACCGGACATATTTAGCAATGATATTTTTATTTGCTGGATGCTTATTTAATACGTTGTTTTCACAAAACAAACTCGACAGCATTCAACAATTAAAAGATGTAGAAATCATTTCCAACCGTTACAAAGAGGTTATTCCCTCGCAAAAACTATCCGGAAAGGAATTGGAAGCGTTGAACAGTGTTCGGTAGCCGATGCCATTCGTTATTTTGCAGGCGTACAAATTGAGGATTATGGTGGTATCGGTGGATTAAAAACCGTGGATATCCGCAGTATGGGGACGAAGTCACATGGGTGTGTTTTATGATGGTATTCAACTCGGTAATGCCCAAAACGGACAAATTGATTTGGGGAAATTTTCCATTGGACAATATTGAAGAAATATCACTTTATAATGGTCAGAAAAGCGAGATATTCCAATCGGCTAAAGACTTTGGCTCGGCAGGAACCATTTATCTGCGCACACGCCGTCCTGTTTTTGCCAAAGGGAAAAATACAAATGTAATTTCTCATATTCGCACAGGCTCATTCGGGCTAATCAATCCTTCGGTGTTATGGGAGCAAAAACTATCCGAAAATATCAGTTCTTCGTTCAATGCCGAATATACATATGCCACCGGGAAATATAAGTTTCGTTACCAGAAAGTGTATCAGGATGGAACGACGGCATGGGATACAACTGCCGTACGTCAAAATGGTGATGTGGAGGCTTTGCGTATTGAAGGTGGACTGAATGGGTACATGGATGGTGGAAAATGGAATGCCAAAGCTTATTTTTATGATTCCGAAAAAGGTATTCCGGGTGCAATAGTGAATAATATATGGAAACGCTCACAACGTCAGTGGGACAGGAACTTCTTTGCACAAGGCAGTTTTCAAAAACAAATTACCAATGGGTATGAGTTGTTATTGAATGCCAAATATGCCAACGATTATATGCGATACCTGAATCCGGATACTACTCTGTTATACATTGACAATACTTTTGTACAACAGGAAATCTATATTTCGGCAGCCAATCAATATCATATTTTGTCAAAATGGGATGCCGCTTTGTCGGTTGATTATCAGTGGAATATTCTTGATGCAAGCTTACAGGATTTTGTTTATCCTAAAAGAAATACAGTGTTGGTAGCTTTAGCCACCGCTTTTGAGTGGCAGAAACTCAAAGGTCAGGCAAGTCTGCTCGGCACATTTGTTTTCGAGAATGTCACCCGCATAAATCACGGTACTGGCGAATTACTCCCGAATGCTCAAACCGGAATGCCCAATAATAAAGTGGAATACACCCCGGCGTTTTTTCTTTCGTACAAACCATTGAAAAACACTCCTTTCAATATCGGGCTTTTTACAAACGTATATTCCGGATGCCTACATTTAATGATTTGTATTATACTGACATTGGCAATATTTCTTTAAAACCTGAATATACCAATCAATACAATTTAGGTTTTCAGTACGATAAACAATACCAGATGGGATTTGTCAGCTCAATTTTAATAAAAACTGATGCTTATTACAACGAAGTCACCGATAAAATCATTGCCGTGCCTAAAGGAAATGGGCAGTACCGGTGGATGATAATAAACCTTGGTTATGTGGAAATTCGTGGTGTCGATTTTTCAGGGCAGATCATAATGCGTTTACCGAATGATATACAATTAAGCGTCAACCTGAATTATACTTTTTCAGAAAGCACAGGACTTTTCTAACCCCGAAGATAATAACCCTTATGGCGGGACTTATGGTCGCCAGATTGCCTATATTCCATGGCATAGCGGTTCGGCGGTTATGCGTGTTAATTACAAAACATGGGATTTCAATTACAGCTTTATATATGTTGGCGAACGCTATCACAACTCGTCCAACATACGCGCTAATCACAAACAACCCTGGTATACACACGATTTAGCCCTAAACAAAACATTTATACCCCCAATGCCTCCTAAAGGGGGTGTGTAGAACAGTACGAATATCAGTTGAGGTGAATAACATACTTAATCAATGTTCTGATGTAGTACTTAATTATCCTATGCCCGGAAGAAATTATAAGCTTATTTTAAAAGTGGAAATTAAAGCCCCCTATATCCCCCAAAGGGGACATAGAAAAGAATAACAATGAAAAAATAGATTCAATATAGATACAATGAATCAAATATTACAAAACTTAATACAAAAAACAACAATACTCTTACGTTACATCTTCTTAGTTCCCCTATTGGGGGGATTAGGGGTACTTTCTTCCTGTCGCGAAGAAGTGGAAATTTATGAGCCAGACAAAATTCAAACCTCAATACCCGAATATACAAATATACAGGGTTTTTATTTGCTCAACGAAGGGAATATGGGAAGTAATAAGTCCACCCTTGATTACTATGATTATGAAAAAGGAATATATACGCGGAATATCTTTGGAGCAGCCAACCCCACGGTTCCCAAAGAAATGGGCGATGTAGGCAATGATATAAAGATTTATGGAAGTAAACTTTACGCTGTGATCAATTGCTCCAACAAAATAGATGTGATGGATAAATACACAGCCAAAAAAACCGGACAAATAAACATTCCCAACTGCCGATACATTCGTTTTTACAAGGGTTTTGCTTACGTTACCTCTTATGCAGGCCCGGTGGAACTGAATCCAAACTACGAGCAACTGGGCTATGTGGCCAAAGTAGATACCGCAACCTTACAAGTGGTAGATCGTTGTCTGGTAGGATTTCAGCCCGACGAAATAGAAATCGTAAATAAAAAAATTTACGTAGCAAATTCCGGAGGATATATGTTTCCAAATTACGAAAAAACAGTATCAGTTATTGATATTGAATCTTTTAAAAGAAATAGCGCGTATCCCTGTTGCTATTAACTTACATCGTTTGCGCGCCGATAAGCACGGCAACCTGTGGGTAAGTTCACGTGGCGATTATTACAGCATTCCTTCCCGTTTGTATTGGATCAATACCGAAACCGATAAGTTGGTGGATTCTCTCAATATAGCTGTTTCCAATTTCCATTTAGATGGCGATTCACTGTATATCTACAGTACCGAATGGAGTTATATCAATATGGGCAATGTGATTACTTATGGTATTGTGGACGTAGCAAAAAAGCAAATCGTAACCCGAAACTTTATAACAGACGGAACGGAAACAAAGATTAAAATTCCTTATGGCATTATGGTAAATCCCATTACTAAAGACATTTATGTAACTGATGCCAAAAACTATGTTTCACCCGGGACATTGTATTGCTTTGGCAAAGATGGAAAGAAAAAATGGAGTGTTACCACAGGAGATATCCCAGCACATTTTGTATTTCTTGGAAAAAATAAAAATGAAAATTAAACATACGATTATATGAAGAAAATAGTTACTCTTTATTCTTTGCTCTTTGCCTTGTCTTTAAGTCTCCCCTTTGGGGAGATTAGAGGGGCTTCTCCTTATATTTATAAAGTGTATGAATACATGCCGGCACCGGGCAATTTGTCAACGAATTGCCAGAATACGAAACAGGCGATACGAAGAACGATATGCGCCTGAAAGCTGAAGAGTGTATTGCTGACAATGAGCAAATACTTGTTTCACTCGGTGGCTACGGTGGCTACATTGTGTTTGGTTTCGACCACATGGTAGAAAACAAACCCGGTAAATACGATTTCAAAGTTCTGGCAAATGCTTTTTATGCCGCTGCCAATCCTAATGGTGAAGCTTCGAAAGAAGGTGGAAGTTGTGAACCGGGTATTGTAATGGTGTCATACGATGCGAACGGAAACGGGAAACCGGACGACGCCTGGTACGAATTAGCCGGAAGTGAGTATAATAAATCCCAAACTATTAAAAACTATCGGCTAACTTATTTCAAACCCAATGAAAACAAAGTCCGTACGCCTGATAACAGTTATCCGTATCTGAACGATACCACTTATATCCGCTGGAAAAGTAATCAGGGAACGAAAGGATATGTTTATAGGAATACTTTTCATAATCAATCGTATTATCCCTTGTGGTTAGATGCTGACAGCCTTGTATTTGAAGGCACCAAACTTGCCAATAATTATGTGGACGAAAGTGGTACAGGTACTTACTATGTGCAATATGCCTATCATTGGGGATATGTGGATAATCAACCGAATACCGACGACCGTTCCAACTTCAACATTGAATGGGCTGTAGATCAACAGGGAAATCCCGTTCAGCTTCCCGGCATTCATTTTATAAAAGTGCATACCGGCGTTAATCAGTACTGCGGATGGCTGGGCGAAACTTCTACTGAGATTATGGGTGCCATTGACCTGCATGTACAGGGACAGGAAATCTCCGTTCCCATATTTGTACAAAATATAGGGTTGAATCACACTCAGATTTCTTTAAAACCCTTGGAAACAGTGCTCTTAACAGCTACAATAGTTCCTGAAAATGCTACCAACAAACAAATTACGTGGAAAAGTAGTAACACCGCAATTGTTACCGTTACCAATGGATATGTAACGGGAGTTGCCGAAGGAGATGCGGTAATCCGCGCAATAACCAACGATGGCTATTTAGTGGCAACTTGCGAAGTGATAGTCCGCCATACGAGTGCTGTGGAAACCCCACGCGAAAGTTCTCAAAAAGCCTATTATCATAACGGGATATTATACTTATCGGGCTTTGAAAACAGTCAATGTAGTCTTATTGCTACCAATGGAGCTACAGTCGTTCAATTTCTGTGCCCAACGAACAACGAACAAATCAATTATTACTTCTCTAAAGGAATTTATCTATTGAAAATTACAACAAAAAAATCAACTAAAACAATAAAAATCAATATATTATGAATAGAAAATTACAACTAAGAAGTTTAATACTTCTATTTACCTTGTTGTTAAGCCAAATAATTACGGCTCAACAAAACAACATCATTACACTCGATTTAAGTAAACCGACCAATCCACCTCAAATTACCTTAAACGAAAAAGGCTATTGGACTGAAACCTATAACACCTCCGAAAAATACCGGCATATAGAGTTCGGTTTATTTTCACTGACACATATTCCCGGTGCATTTGGTGGAGGCGATGTTGGTGGTGGAATGTCCTATTGGGATGGCTTTACCTACTGCACAAGCGGAGATAATACCGACTACGGTGAAGCCGGAAGTTCTCAGTCGTGGGTAGCTGAACAATGGGGCTGTATGGCGGGCGGAGGAATAAAAACTGATGCAAATGGCAAAGTAATGACTGATGAATCAGGTAAAGTACTTGTACAGAAAGGAAATCCGTATTTAGTAGCTTATTGGGGTTATTATCAGGAAATTTACAATAACGGAGAACCTTGTTTACATGTAAAATTTAAGGACGGAAAACAATACAAACCGGTGGGTATTTATATTAACAACCATCCTTGGCCATATTACGGCAATATCCACGGCGACGGTTTTGCGCGTCCCTTTGACGAAGGCGACTATTTTAAGCTGTTTATCCACGGATTCAACGAAAAAGGAGAAGATGTTGGTATTGCAGTAGAACACATACTTGCCGAATTCAAAAATGGAGAGCTTCAACAGAGTCCCGATTGGGAATGGGTAGATTTATCTGCTCTTGGAACAGTAAGTGGTATTTATTTTACAATGGAAACCACTGACGCCGATCCTATTTACGGACCAAATACAGCTGTTTATTTTTGTATGGATAAATTACAAGTAGAATCCTTAGCTGCAACAACAACCCCTTCGCGCCCAACCGGATTGTCAGCCACTCCAACAGAAACGACCATCAAATGTTCGTGGACTGCTTCAACCAGCTCCGTGGGTGTAAAGGGATACAATCTTTATCTGAATGGATTATTCAAAACATTTGTAGAAAATACAGAATATACTTTTTCTCAGCTCCAACCATATACAAGCTATAAAATTGAAGTAGAAGCTGTTGCCAACAATAATACCCTTTCGGAGAAAGCCTTGATGGCTGCTCAAACAACTGACGAAACAGCTCCAATAATCCCTGTAAACCTGACCGGGACAAGCACACAATACACTATATCACTTACGTGGGATGCTTCTTCCGACAATGTTGCCGTAACCGAATATCACATTTATCTCAACGGAGAACGTCAGAAACGGGTTTACACAACCAGTTATACACTTACCGGATTGGATGCCAATACAGATTATTTGGTAGAAGTAGAAGCACGCGACGCAGCGGGGAACAAATCAGCGAAGGCTGTTGTCAATTTAAAAACAAAGAACATATCGACCGGTATTTTTGAGGGGGATAAATCTGTTTTAATCAATTATACAAATAATTATATTATGGTTGAAAACCTGCGCGCTTCACACTTGCAACTTTATGCAATAAATGGTCAATTACTGTATAACTACCAAATTCCGACAAACGGAATATTCAGTATTAATATTTCGCAATTACAGAAAGGAATATATATACTGAAAGCCGGACAATTTACTCAAAAAATTATTAAACAATAAATTATCAATATTCAAAAAAACAAGAAAAATGAAAAAGAGTTACTTATCATTACTATTCTTGTGTTTAATTGCATTAAGTACCTTTGGTGCCAATGTGACCATAACCATGAACAGTATTAGTACAACAATGACGTTCGCGAATAAAAGCACTGGAACGTCGGTCGATGTAGGTACACCTGCAAATTATGTATATTCATTCAATGCAAATACCGGAACGTATATTTTGAATGCAATTAACACCAATGGCATTTCTAACGGAACAATTGAAATTGAAGTAAATGATGCCGAAACACAAAGTTTCAACATTGTTACCGTTACTGCAGGAGCAACAAATACGGGTTGGACACTGGGAACAGATTACACACTGGAATATCGATCCGTTGGCAAAGAAGGGGCGGTACGTACCGTAACTGCGGGAACATCAACCACGGCAAACCGTATAACCTTCCCTATGTTCGTGGGGGATAGTTATTTTATAAATATCATTCCGAGTGCTTCGCACACAGCTTTAGTTGATGGCGAAAAATATATGAAAACCGGATTGTTTGGTACAGTTACAGCGAGTTCTGTCACAGCCCAAGGCGCAGCGATGCAAGGTTCTATTTTTAACTTTACAGTACCGCAAAACGCAAATTTATTTGTTGGTGAAAAAATGGGTGCCGTGACTCAAGGTACCGGAGGGCTTCATTATATCCCTTTCCCAGAAAAAGAACCTATTGGACAAACCACTGAAAACGGCAAAACAACTTATCAATTTCTGCTTGGCACAGGCAGTAGTATCAACTACAACTACCGGGTATCACAATCGGGTAAAATTACCAATGCAGGCAAATTTACGCGTAATTCATATACAAATTCCATAGAAATTACCGAAGCAATGCTCGATGCTTATCGTCCCGATTCTATTGACCATAATCCGGCAAGTAACGGAGGCGCAAATGTGGGCGATATTCTGATGAATATTAATGCACAGGGTTATTTAAAACTTACGCTGGGTAGTGTGCGATCTATTTTGGCTCTTCGCTCGTGGCAACTTACTGACGATTGTTGCAACAACTATTTTATTGAACCGGATTTTCATTATAAAGTCCTGAATGAAAACGGACAGCCTGATAATAATGTTATAACCATTGACAACAAAGGATTAATAACCGCAGTTGGCAACGGAACTGCCATCGTACAAGTTACCTATGACGCTGTTTCAATGCTTTCACATAAATACACCGCATCAGCCAACACTACGCTTCCATTTTACTACGGGTCTTTTTGGGGTGCTATATGGCCTGAAAACACAGGTACGTTTGTGGTTTCGGTAGGTACAAGTGATGATACCTCTATTAATACCAATATGCTCATTCGGGAAAATCTGCCCAATGGTGGAAAGGTTGACGCCGAATTTGATGTTTTTTATTATCATGAAGATTCAATAGGTTACCGTTATAACTTCAAACCCGAAGGTGTGGCTTCTGTAAGCATCGCAAACCCTACAATTGGAGCGCATAGCGCTAATTATACAGGATTCACACCTATAACTGCGAACGCTGATGGTAGTTATACAGTACTACTCACTTTCGGTAGCAATATTGTAAAAGTGACATCAACAAGTGGTGTGTCCAAATATCAGGTATTAAGAGCTAAGCCCTGTGGTTATACGATTGCGAATAACACAAGACCGGGGCAACCAATTTTGCCCGGAGAGGAAGCATACATACAATTTCACGGGTTCTTCCACCCAGCCAATAAATTGGCAGGAATCTACAATCAGGCAGCGGCAGTACTTTACAACAATACTCCTAACAGTACAACTATTGTTGGCGGCGCTAATCAATATACTTTTGGCGGTGCTCCGGCAGCTCAACTTGTAAAAGTAACCATCCCATCTGATTGGAATCCGCAAGAAGACTATTTACTTCAAAACGGAGCAATACAGGTAAACGGTTTTGGCTCTCTTCAGGGAAAACACCGTTCTATTTCTACCGTATCGGGAGTTGCACCTAATTTTACAGCAGAAGTTCGTGTCGGTTATTTTGGGTCAATACCTAATGTGGCTATTCCGGTCGAAGCACTAACTGACGGCGTTTATTTTACCAATTTCATTGAGGGCGCTACAATCACAGTTAAAAGTAGTGCAAAGGAAATAATAACCGCTAATAGCGAGGGACAATACATTGCCAGACCTCGCACCAACTATACCTACGAAATCTCTATAAAAGGCTATCAGACAGCCATGGGAACGTTCAACATTGTAGCAGGACAAGGAGTTGTAACTATTCCGGTTAGTATGTTGCCCATCGCAACAAGCGACAAAGGTTGGGACGGAACACACATTGAAAGTCCGGCGCAGGTAACTGCCGAAGAGTCGGATACAGAAGGAGGTATTTTCGAGAACATGTTGGGATATTACAAAATTACTAACGGTTACGAGTTAGCTTGGTTATCCTATCAAACTCTACAAGGGAACAATGCTCTGAATGCTGTTTTAGTCAATGATATTGAGCTTGGCAACTATGCCTGGACACCGATTGGAGCAAGTACCACAGCATACCAATACAAAGGCATTTTCAATGGGAATAATCATACAGTGAAACAATTGCACATTAATTCAACAGCTAGTTATCAGGGACTGTTTGGATATATTAATGCTACCACCCTGAGCAACTTAACCGTAGAAGGCGCCGTTAACGTTACCGGTACTGGTGGTTATGTGGCAGGCATTGTTGCATACTCAGCCGGAGGCTCCACAATCAGTAATTGTCATAATAAAGCAATCGTGAACGGTTACCGATTTGTGGGTGGAATATTAGGATATTCGCCAAATGCAATGCTCCAGATTCTGGATTGTTCAAATAGTGGAGACATAACCTCTTTAGATACTTACGCCGGAGGAATTGCGGGATGCGTAGCTACCAGCGCTTCCGCTGTGATTAACAGAATCTTTAATAGTGGTAACATTTCCGCAACCACAAATAATGCCGGAGGTATTATCGGTCGCTCAGATGCAACGCCAATCATCAATGCTTTCAATACAGGTACCGTGACTACCGCTGGAACAGCCGTGGCAGGCATCTCCGCATCTATTACAGCTGCTGGATCTATTACCAATGCATATAATGCCGGCACTGTAAAGAGCTACGCCATAGCAAATACTTCTCTCGGAACCCTCAATAATGTTTATACGCTGGGAAATACCTATACTGATGCCGTAGTAAAAACTGCGTCTCAATTTGCCTCAGGGGAAGTGACATGGCTACTCGGTAGTGCTTTCGGTCAGGAAATAAATACAGATGCTTTACCGGTATTAGGTGGATATCCTGTCTATAAAGTGACTTTTACAAATAACTTAGATACTGAATCTGACTCTCTTTACACCAATGGAGATCTCCCTAAAATAGAGAAAGCGGGTTATGTTTCTTCTTGGCTATCGGGTGTGGATGACGCAGTAGTTACAACAGTAAATGCTGATACAAATTTACACATACAATACACTATCGACATATCAACGGGTTTAAACAACAATAAATTGCAATTGAGCATTTATCCTAATCCGTTTACCGAATACATTATTGTGAAATCTGAAAAGAATCAAACAATGAAGATATTTAATATCTCTGGTCAATGCGTAATAAATACCCAATTAAAACCGGGAGATAATCGCATTGATGTGCGGTCACTTCCAAAAGGGAATTATCTGCTTCAATGCAGTAGAGAAGTATTGAAACTGATCAAATAAGGTTAAATATATATCTTTAAAAGTCAAACAGCCATTCTGTAATGAGTGATTAATTTCAACTAAGAAATGCAACTTTCAAGAAGAAAAAAACATCTTTCAGGGCATATGCCCTGAAAGATGTTTAGGAAAAATTTCTTACTTTTAAGTTGTATGAGCAAAAAAGTACATTTAACCCAAGAACAAAGGTACGCAATTTCCTGCTTATTAAAGCAAGGTTGCAGCCAAACACAGATTGCAAAGACAATCGGTAAAGATAAATCGGTAATATGCCGGGAGTTGAAACGCAATGCCAATCTGAAAGGCAAATACTCCTTCCGGTATGCACAAGATATGGCAGAAGTGCGTAAAGAGCGTATGAAAAAGCCTCGTAAACTGTTGCCCGTAGTGAAAAAAGAAATCATTACGATGATTCAAGAAGATTTATCGCCACAACAAATTACAGGCAGATTAAAACTTGAGAATAAGCCTTTTGTCAGCCACGAAACCATCTATAAAATCATTCGCGGGGACAAGCATCAAGGCGGGACACTCTACAAACACACCAGACATAAACTCAAACACAGGAAACGTCCGGTGGGTGGAAACATACCCATAAAAAATAGAGTTTCCATTGACCTGCGACCACAAATTGTCAATGACAAAAAACGATTTGGAGATTGGGAAATAGATACCATTGTGGGAGAAAACAATCAGGGAGCTATTGTTACAATGGTAGAAAGAAAAACCGCATTTATGCTTATGGAAAAACTTGAACAGGGGAAAAATGCCAAAGAATTGAGCAAAGTGGTAGTCAGATTGCTTACCGCCTACAAAGAACACGTTCATACTATCACCACAGACAACGGGACTGAGTTCGCAGACCACCAAAACATAGCTAAACAACTGGATACCAAAGTTTTCTTTACGCACCCATATTCCTCTTGGGAAAAAGGATTGATTGAAAACACAAACAAACTCATTAGACAATATATACCAAAACATACCAAATTGGACAAACTTAGTAATCAGCATATCAAACAAATACAATACAAAATCAATAACAGACCAAGAGAAAAACTAAATTTCCATTCACCTAAAGAAATATTCTTCCTATCTTTGAAAACTTAAAAAGTTGCATTCACTGGTTGAAACTACGGTGGCTGTTTTTTTATTAAAAACGCTGAAATTCAAATATATTTTACGTATCTTTGCAACGCATTTGGTTTACTCGTTCGCCATCCGCGGAAAGTGATTAAAAGGGAATCAGGTGAAAATCCTGAACAGTCCCGCTGCTGTAAAAGCCTTCCTAAAATCCTCCCAAAGAGAAGAAAAAGGAAATCGTAAAACATTCAAAACCACTGCTCCTATTTACATTGGAACGGGAAGGAATTACGATGATAGGAAAAGTCAGAAGACCTGCCAAGATGTCTCATAAATGTTTCAAGCTTTCGAGGATAGAGCTAAAAACCAATGCTGCACATCTATTTTTCACGTGCTTATTGTTTTTTCTTTTCTTGCAAGCTATATCAAATTTTAAATTTGGTGTAGCGTTGACGGTTTTAAAGTCATCATTTTCCGCCAACGTTATTTGTTAAATATCAAATAGCTATGTTGTCAAAAGGTTACAAATTCTTTCGTAGTATTTTTTTTATATTGTTGATAATATCCGGTAATGGGTATGCGCAACAAGCAAAATCAGGACGAATAGTTATCGATTCATTGAAAGAAGTTACCATTATTGAAAATAAAAAAGCAAAAGAAACACGGTCAATTTCTCCGTTACAACAGATAAACTCTCAATCATTCACACAATTAAACCTATTGCAAGTCTCAGATGCCGTAAAATATCTTTCGGGTGTTACAGTAAAAGATTATGGCGGAATTGGTGGACTAAAAACGGTGTCTGTCAGAGGATTGGGCGCTAATCACACCGCTGTGAGTTACGATGGAATCAGAGTTTCCGATATGCAAACCGGACAAATTGATCTCAGTAAATTTTCTACTGAAAACGTCGAGTATATTTCTTTAAACAACGGACAAGGTGATGTTATTTTTCAACCTGCGACACTCTTCGCTTCAGCGTCAGTTTTAAACATCAAAACCTTAACACCCAAATTCGAGGGCGACAAAAAAACGAATGCAAAAATACATATAAAATATGGTTCGTTCGGCCTATTTAGCCCCACCTTCGTGATTAACAGAAAGATAAGTCAGACATATACGATTTCGCTAAACGGAGAATTGATTTCGGCTAAAGGAAACTATCCATTCCAATTAAATAAAAACATAGAAGGAAACGACAGTATCAAAAGAAGAAAAAACTCAGATGTCGAAAACTTTCATTTGGAAGGCACATTACATTCTCGATTCTCCGAGAATAAAAATGGATACATAAAGTTGTTATACTATCATTCTGAACGAGGACTTCCACCCGCCATCGTTTCATATAATCCTACAGCTTATTCATCGCAACGTCTGTGGGAACGAAACCTTATTGCTCAGTCACATTTCATTTCAAAGACAAGTCACTTGTTTGATATTCAGATAAATGCTAAATACAATCGAGACTATTTGCGCTATTTGGATCCGGAAGTTCTAAACACAGATGGGACGACTGAAAACACCTATATACAGCAAGAAATATACGGTTCTCTATCTACCGCATATAAACCCACGGAGCAACTCTCATTCTCTGTGTCATCTGATATTTCGACATGCGATTTGTCTGCGGACAAACTCAACTTTGCTTATCCTGCACGCACAAGCTGGCTATCGGTGCTATCCGGGAAATATACGAGTGAATACCTCAATTTGCTGGCAAGCTTACTCTATACTGCTACAGACGATAACGTGAAACGGGGAAAAGCACTCGAAAATCAGTATAAGTTCTCGCCTTACGCCGGCTTATCCGTAAAGCCATTGAAAAAAATAGATTTTCGTATTCGTACATTTTATAAAAACATATTTCGTATGCCGACTTTTAATGATTTATATTATTTCAGTATTGGCGAACGTAATCTAAAACCGGAAAATACGGATCAACTGAATCTTGGAGCAACCTATTCTTTTTCAACCAATCGGGTGAGTTTCTTCTCCATCACTGCCGATGCGTATCATAATGCTATTAAAAACAAGATAGTAGCATTCCCTAATACCAACTTGATGATATTAACAATGAAAAACTACGGGAAGGTCGAAATCAATGGTATTGATATAACTACACACTGTCAATTAAAATTAACTGATTCTATTCGGTTGACTTTGAATAACTCGTACACATATCAACAAGCGGTGGACAAAACAAATCCAACGAGCGGAACCTATAACAATCAACTGCCATATACGCCTCGTATTTCGGGGGCAGGTTCTGCTTTGTTGGATTTGAATTTTCTTACTATCTCGTATTCTATTATTTGGTCCGGAAAACGTTACGCTTGGTTTCAGAATTTAGCTTCAAACCGTCTTGATTCTTACAGCGATCACCACTTTTCCATTTCTAAACAAATACGATTAACCTCCTGCGTGATTGAAACAAGTTTTCAATGCTTAAATATATGGAATAAAAACTACGAAATTGTAAAAAACTTTCCAATGCCTGGACGTAACTTCAGAATAAATATTAACATAAAAATATAATTTAACAAATAAAATAATATGAAAACAAAAATTTTTACTGTACTAATTTTAGCAGTTTCCTTCATTACATCATGTAAAGATGTGGAAGACATAACTACAAATGTAAATTTACCGATAGCCACTGACAACTTATTGGTATTGTCGGAAGGTTCTTTTAATCAGAGCAATAGCACGCTCGCTTACTATAATTTAGAAACTAAAACATCGGACAATAATTACTTCCAAACAAAAAACGGTCGTGGGTTAGGAGAAACGGCTAACGATATAGTAAAATACGGCTCTAAAATTTACATTGTGATAAATGGTTCCAGTCAAATAGAAGTAATCAACGCAAAAACGGGAGTTTCCGTAAAGCAAATCCCTATGTTTAACGGAACTATTGGAAAACAACCTCGCTACGTTGCAGCATACGGAGGAAAAGTGTACGTAAGCTCCTATGATGACACAGTTACCAGAATTGATACCACATCACTCTCCATTGATGGAAGTGTAGCCGTAGGACGTGACCCTGAACAACTTTGCATTACAAACAACAAAATATATGTCACCAATTCCGGCGGTATGGAATATGCAACAGGAAACTATGACAATACTGTTTCTATCATAGATATAGCTACATTTAAAAGAACCGGAAAAATCACGGTAGGAATGAATCCGACAAAGATAAAAGCTGACGATAACGGCAACCTGTTTGTACTCTCGAAAGGTAATTATGTTAGTGAATTTGCCAAATTTCAGAAAATAGATACAAAAACAAATACCGTAAAAGTTATCGAAAATGTTCAAGTCGAGAATTTCACTATTTATGAAAACAAAATATACCTTTACCAGTATAACTTTTTTGAAGATGGCTCACACGAAAATATAATTAGTGTATTGGACGGCGCTACCGGAGCTTTTATTGATACAAATTTTATTTCCGATGATACCAAATTTGAGAAAGGTTCATATCTTTATTCTATAAATATAGATGCCTATGCCGGAGATGTATATGTGACAAATACAGATTATATCGAAAACGGGAATGTATATTGCTTTGACAAAAATGGAAAGTTTAAATACAAAATTATCGGTGTAGGAATGAATCCGAACAACATCGTATTCTTAGGAAAATAGCGTTTAATTCCGCTCGTAGATTATCATTTTGACAAATCCTCTTTCAAATTTCTTTATATCTTTCCATTTACCGGATTGCGTGAGTTTTACAAACTCATCATCCGGTATATTGGAGATATTGGAATAGATAAAATACTTTCCGTTCAAACCAGAGTTCACTCGCTTGTCTAAATTTTTTAATTCTACAAAACCCCTATTTCCATACAAACAGAAACCGGCTCCTACATCATCGTAATTTATATCATTTTTATCTATATACTCAAAACAATCCTCTCTCAATTCGTAAAAAGAAACGTGCGCTAAAGTACAATCCCAACTTTTGGCTATGGCATCGGGATAAATCCAAAGATTTCCGGAAATCTCAAGTATAATTACTGTAGCAAAAAAAAGAAACTTCCGTTTTACACTATCGCTTGTGACTATAAACCAGAATACTATAAGTGTTATAAGCAGAAAATGAGGAACAAAATACCTGTTTGAGAAAGCCATTTGAGATATAAAAATAAAAATCACATAGATTGCCAGATGTAACAATACAATTATTGATAAAAATGTTATCTCCCTACGCGGCTGTTTCATTCTGAATAATTTAACAGCGACAAAAGCAAACAATATCCAAACAAAAAAACGGCCGTTCTCCAAACTTCGAAGCAAAAATTCTGCCGTATGTTTGATAATAATTCCTACGTTCTGAGGCAGTTTATAATGCGTTGAATCAGGATTAACTAAGTGAGAACTTTGCAAACAAATGCCCATTGTGACAAATGAGAACAAAAACGCCGGTAAATACGGAATAAGTATCGTTATAAAATTCTTTATTGTTTTCAATTCGTCGTTCCTGTACAAAATATATAAATTTGCGATTAAAATAACCACCGCCACAAACAATCCCCTCATATATATATTACAAAGGATGAATAATCCTACGCCCAATAGTACTTTTTTATTCTCAAGTACTGCCCTTATAGACAATACAAAGGCAAAATAAATAATAATGATTATCCGGTATTTCGCCTAAAATGATTATCTTTGTAAGAACTAATCATAAAAGACATGAATTTACTAAATTTTGTTGCACAATATCCAGACGAAACAAGTTGTAGAGTAAAATTTAAAGAGTATCGCGACCAACAAGGCGTTGTTTGTCCTCATTGTGGCGGAACAAATCATTATTGGAAGAAAGATAAAGAATGCTATGAATGTAAAAAATGCGGTAAACGTCAAAGTTTACGTGCCAATACAGTAATGCATGGTTCACAATTGCCATTTCGTTATTGGTTTATAGCCATTCACTTGCTGACAAGCACAAAGAAAAGCTTTTCAGCGGCTGAACTCCAACGACAGTTGGGTCATAAACGCTATGAACCAATTTGGACTTTGCTTCATAAGCTACGTGAGATTATGGGCAAGCGGAATGAAATATATTCATTATCAGGTGTCATTGAATTAGATGAAGGTTTCTTTTCAACAGAAACTCCTGACGATGAAAAGAAAAAGCCATTGAAAAGAGGTCGTGGAAGTCAGAAAAAAAGCAAAGTCCTTGTAATGGCAGAAAGTCAACCCGTTGAAGGACAAACAACCAAAACAGGTAAGCCAAGACAAGTGGGACATATCAAAATGATTGTTATAAATGACTTAAAATCAGCTACAATAACCTCATTGGTTGAAAACAATGTAACTAAAGAATCAACCATTGATTCTGACGATTCAACTTCTTACGTCAAAATAAAAGATATTGTCAAAGAGCACCGACCACAAGTAATACCAAAAGAAGAAATTGGAAAGGTATTACCTTGGGTTCATATAGCAATCAGTAACGCTAAACGAATGTTACTGGATATTTATCACGATATTAAACCTGAATATCTTCAAAATTATCTGAACGAATTCTGTTACAAATTCAATAGAAGATACTTTGGTGAAAATTTATTTGACAGGCTTATGATAGCATCGGTTACATACAAAAATCAATTTAGGTAACACAGCGGATAATCATATAAATAATAATATCTACCGATGATACCACTAACTGTGCCAATATCGTAGGTTCAATCAACAGAATCAATGTTACCCAAGCGGAAAAATTTTTCGGAAAAATTCGATTGGCTATTTTCCAAGTATTATAAATTAGTCCCAGCCCGCATAAAAACCCAACAAAGTGAGTCACCCAAAGTTTGTAGCCTAAAAGTTTCCATAAAACAGATGTTACAAAACCCATCATAGGAAAGAAAAACGAGGAATATGAAAGCTCCTTTGTGTACTGCTCCGGCAAAGAATGAGAAAAAAAATCGGTCAGATAAAATTTATGTCCTTCTTTTGATACCTGCAAAATACTATCCCAGAAAAAAGGATACTCTCTACTGAATATAAAAATTAGTGTATAAAGTGCTATAAGCAACCAAATGATGATATTCTTTTTTTTCATCAAAAAAATCTTGATTTATTTATTGAAAACACCTGACATATATGACACACAATAAGGTAAAAACAAAGAAAAATATGAAATATCGTACTGACTATCAGAAAACACATCTCCTCTAATTCCTACCATTAAAACCAGAGTTATTTGAGATGCAAGAATAAACAAGAACACAAATATAGATGCATAATACGAAAATTGAGATAAGTCTTTCCATCTATACCCCAATATAGCGCCTAAAATCATCATCAATACAAGTACATATTTATTTCCAACCGCCGATTGTGTAAGAAAGGGATTGCGACTAAAAAAAATCCACTCTTTCGTGTCCCAAAAAATAAACGGCAAAAACGTAGTAACAAAAACCAATAATACCCCAATCACAAATACAACTTTTTTATTCAATTTCAGTTCCATAAATGGTTTAAAAGAAAAGAGCTAAGGGAAGAATGGCAGAAAAACGTGTTGAGGCGAATAATCCGATGATTATTATTGCTAATGTAAGATTTTTATTGAGTGATTTATCAGAAAGATAAAACCACGTCACAAAACTAAATATCAATAAAGCATTACTCAACGAATCGCTCCTAACCATCACTTCCCACCAATATGCCGGAGAAAAAACAAATAATAAAAGAAATAGAATAGTTTTTTTGTATGATTGCGAAAAATACAGTACTAACATTAATGGGAGTAGCATAAAAGAAACTAAACCATAACCAACATCTCCTAAGAGATAAAAAGGTAAATTGATCAAATACCACATAGGGAATGGTGAGGGGAAATTGGTCGTACTTACGTGGGTATGAACACTATAAGGATATTTATGTTGAAATACACTATCTATAAAGAAAGTAACAGCCGACCATCTATCCACATTAATACTGTATCGGTCTATCTTATATAAAATTAGAAATATACTTACAATCAACAACAATAACAAAGCGTAGAATGAGAATTTGAAAATTCTATCGGTAAGTTTTGACGATAGAGATCGGCAAAATAATAAAAAGACAATAATAAAAATAGTATAAATGAACATAACGGGAAAAGCACTGTACCCAATTCTTGAAATATACTTCGCTAAAAATAATAAATTTACAAATAGATATATTAACAATTGAGAAAATACAAGCAAGATGTCTTTTCTATTCGAATTTTGAAATAGTTTCATCAGATATAATCATATTAGAGTGAATTATTATTATTCAATGTTAGAAGTTTTATTCACAATATAAATCGGTCTATCTTTTTGTTCTTCAAATAAGAATCCAATGTATTCTCCTATTATACCCAATATAAAAAACTGAATACTGAACATTATACCCATAAAAACAACTATTGTAGTGTAACCCGATACCGGTTTTTCGATAATTTTCATCAAAACGCTGTATATCGTTAATGCAATACTAAACAACATTGATGCAAAACCAATGTAAATACTAAATTTCAATGGTTTCCGGGATAGCGAGGCTATTGCTGTTATCGAAAGTGATATTAATTTTGTTATTGTATACTTACTTTCACCTTCAGTTCGTTCAGGTGCAGTAAATTCAATCTTTGCTTTTTTATAACCTATCATCTGAATAATTCCGCGCAAAAAACGAACTCTTTCCCTATAATTTTTACGCAAAACATCTGCAACTTTGGCTGTTATTAGAAAAAAATCAGAAGCGTTTACTTCCACCTCAAAAGGAATCAGCTTATTGAGCAACTTGTAGAAAAGTGTAGAAAAATTGAATATTTTTTCTTCTTTCCTTACCATATTGATAATATCAACTTGATCTGCCACATACAAACTCAGCATATCTTGTATTAAATAAGGCGGGTGTTGTAAATCACAATCCATACAAATCAACACATCTCCTTTAGCGAAATCTATACCTGCAATCATTGCTGCTTCGTGTCCGAAATTTGTTGTAAACTCAATACTCCTTACATTGCTATTCTTTTCTAAAAAACAGTCAATAATACGCTGCGAACCATCTGTACTGCCATCATTTACAAAAATCAACTCAAAAGAAAACGGCAATGTTTTAATAATATTTTCAATCGAAGTATAAAATCTATTTAAAACAAGTTCTTCATTGTAAACAGAAACGATGATCGAAACAGTCATATATGGATTCTCCCGCATTATTTTTTGCACTTCAACTAATTAATTATAAGAACTTTTGCAGTAGTACTTTCTTGTCCATCTTCCGAGACGCAAATGGCAAGATATACACCGGTACTAACCTTTTTCCCATAAGCATTCTTTCCATCCCAAGTTGCAATGCTTCCGTTTGATACTGTTTGACATACTAAGTTACCGGCTAAATCAGTAATCTTAACATTGGTTTTATCTGTCAGTCCGGTAATTGTAATTATTCCGGTAAAATTCTCTCTTACTGGATTGGGATACACGTGGACATTATTGAAACTTCCTGTCCCGTCAGCGGCATCACTTTGGTAGGATACTAATCCATTTGAAGTGCCGATAAATACCTCACCCGTAATGGGATTAATAGCTATTGAAAGTATATTGTTTGATAATAACGGACTGTTTTCTGACGTAAAATGCTTGATGGTTTCTTGTCCATTTTCTGACATTAAATATACCCCCGAAGCTTCTGTACCCAACCATTTCCGATTTGCTCCATCAATAGCGATTGCATTCACCTTATCGCTTTCTAACAAATAATCGGCTAAATTGGTGCCGTCGTTGCGTGGTATTTTCACTCGAGTACACGTAAAACCGCTTTTAAATGCATTGTTTGGATTATTAAATAGTATTGGACCTTGATTTGTACCTGCCCATATTACGCCATTATGATCTTGAGCCAATGAAAAATAATTATCCGGAGCTATGTTTTCGCCACCATCAGGATCCTTAAATGAAGATAAAAATATGGACTCATCATCACTTACATCGTCAATTGTTCCATTATCATCAAATATTCCGATACCCGCACCTGCTCTGGCACAATAAATCCATTTTTGGTTTTTATTTTGATTTGATATGAGTATTTCCGAAAGAGTATATTTGGCATCAAATACCGGATATCTCAATCCAGCCCAGTTTCCATCTGATTTTAAAACTTTAATTTGTTTACTGGCGGCAGTGTTACTAAACCATACATTGCCCTCACTGTCATACACACCTGCGTCCATACGCATATATTCATAAGGTTCACCATCATAAACAGTTTCAATAGCGCTATTTGTAAAATTGTACCATTGACTAAATTCGTCAATTTTAAATTCAAATATGCCTGCTCCGTAAGAGCTTACCAAAAAATGTTTATTGTCCAACGGATCAACAGCAACTGTCATAAAATCAAGCACTTTATAAATATCGCCTATTTTTGGAGTTATTGATGATGATAAGATATTCTTCCATGAATTATTTTCAAATATCATAACCATACCGGGTGTCTTATTTTGTGTCGACCATCTTCCGCCTGGCACCACAAACAATTTTTGTCCACCAAAGAACAGACGATAAGGGATATTGACCGCCGGTCCATCTGGTTTTATTGAAGTTTCAATCACACCTTGTATTGTACTATATTTTGTTATTCCGCTGAATCCTTGTGCAAACCAAAAAACACCTGAAGTTATATCATAAGTTCCGTCATACGAGGTACCAACTCCTACAGCCGTATTTTTTATCAAATTTTTATCAAAAATATAAGTATCCGTTAAAGTATAAGCCAGTAAATAATCACCGCTTTGGACAATGTTTGTGTAATTATTATTTAAATCTACATTTAACCAAGTATTATTTTCACCTTTACGATAAAGGTTTCCATTTCTCATCAAAATTAAGTTATCACCAAATGACACCAACAACTGAATATCACCACTTCCTGGCAGGTTTGTCAATTTAGTCCAATGTTCGTAACTGATTAAATAAGGGTCATTCAATGGTGCCGTATAAATATCGCTGGAGGTAGCTGCGTAAATATCTTCTTTAAAAACCGCCGTAGCTACTACCTTGACCTCGGACGCATTAGCTCCGATATAGTAAGTGTCCTGAATTTCTTGTTTGGTCATATTCAAGGTTACGATGCCGAAATTACACGATAAATATGCCTTTTTCCCCTGGAAAAGAATGTGATTAACTCCTTTGTCAGCGCTCATTTGCTTGTTATAAAAATCAGGCAGATTTTTAATTCCATTTTCCGACATAAAATCTATATTACCGTTGGCATAGATTATCAACAGATTCTTGCTAACATCGTCAAATCCGATTTTGGTAATATTATTTCCGTTTAATCCGCTAACTTTACTATAAAATTCTACATTTCCGTCTCGTTTATCAATAGAGAAGAGCGCACCGTCACTAACCGCAAATATTTTATTCTGAGATTGCGCTAATTGATTCACATTATTGTATGCGAAGTGTGTTCTCCATTTTCCCATTGCAAGCTGTGCGTTTGCAAAAGCCACCGAAAAAAACAGAAAAAAGATGAAGAAGGTTATTTTTTTATTCATACCAAAATAGCATTTTTATTTTTTAAACAGATTTTTTTACATTTTATTGTAACGAACATTAAATATATTCTCACTCTAAATATCTTACCAATTTATTGACTGCCAATGCTCTGTGGCTTATTCTATTCTTTTCTTCAGAAGTTAATTCTCCAAAACTTTTGGTATATCCTTCCGGAATAAAAATTGGATCGTAACCAAATCCTCCTTCTCCTTTGTTTTCAACAGTAATTTTACCGCTTACTTTACCTTCAAAAAAACGATTCCCTCCTTCGCTTTCTATCAGGCATATCACCGTTCGAAAATGAGCTCTCCTATTTTCTTCGGTTTTCATCTCATCAAGTACCTTTTTAATATTATTCTCGGAATTTGATGGCTCGCCGGCATATCGCGCCGAAAAAACACCCGGTTTACCTCCTAAAGCAACAATTTCTAACCCGGTATCGTCGGCAAAGCAATCGATATGGTATTTTTCAAATATATGACGGGCTTTTAACTCAGCATTTCCTTCCAATGTTTTTTCCGTTTCGGGAATGTCTTCTTCGCATCCAATATCCTTCAAACTTAATACCTCTAACGTATCACTCAAAATGGCTCTGACCTCTTCTAATTTATGAAGATTATTTGTCGCAAAAACTATTTTTTTCATCATTTGTAATATTTCTATAATAAAAGGCGAACAAAGATAACTAACTTTTAATTAGTTACAAAAACAATCACAAACTTTGGTTCTAATATTAACATAAAAAAAACGATTCTAAAAAACAGAATAAAATGACATTTCGTCCGTTAGAACTAAAAAAAAACATAAAACTTCCGCGCATTAAACAAACTTCCGACATTTGTTTGTAAATTTGCGACTTAATTTTCTAAATTCATTTAAATTCTCGTATAAAAAATGAAACTGCTGAACCATAAAAATATTATTTTCTTTATAAGTATAATAATTGTGTTTGTTTCTTGCAACCTAAACAGTTCAGACACTACGAATGTTTCGGACAATGCCACTATCACCGCCTTTTATATCAACGACAACGATAGTTCCGAAGACGCAAGTTCTGCAGTTTTCACGATTACTACAGGATATGACGTTGATTCTATTTATAACGTGGACTCATTGCCATATAAAACAAGAGTAGATAGTTTAATACCGTCAATTACAACTTACAGCACGAGTGGATTTATTATAAATGATACTTTGACATATTATTTGAGTGTAACCAAAGCTATCGACTTTACGAAAAAAGTAAAAATTACAAATGTAGCTACAGATGGGACATCAAAAAAAGACTATGTAATTGACCTTCGTGTTCACAAAGTGGATCCATATTTGCACATTTGGGAAAAAACAAATAGTATTATTAGTTCTTCTATTTTTGAAAATCAAAAGGCAGTCTTTTTTAAGAATAAATTTTATTTTTACACAGGTTCGGAAGTGGGAAATTATGTTTACACATCGTCTGATACGCGTTCGTGGAGCAACTCTAATTCAGTTACCGGACTACCATTCGGTGTATCTTTGCAAAATATTGATACTCTTAATACCACCGGCAATCCACAAGCAAATACATTGTATTTAATTAGTAATAAACTACTTTATGTTAGCTCCGATGGAGAAAACTGGTCGTTAAAAGCTACCGATAATAAGTATGATTTTATCGCTACACTCTGCCAATATCAAAATAGACTATATGCCGTTGGGCAAGAAAAGACCACTTATTCTTACCGGATAATAAGTTCGGCAAACGGTATAGATTGGGAACAAACCTCGAATGAGTTTGCTCAAAACTTTCCGATATCCGGTTTTGGTGTAACCACATTCAAGCCCAAATACGGAAGCAATAAAATAGTTGTAGTTGGGGGTTATAACGCAAGCGGGGAAAAATTGAATACACGTTGGACCACCGAAGATGGTTACTATTGGGTCAATTTACAACATCAAAAATCACCGCTTTCGCCAATTGCCGATGTAGCATTAGCTTACTATGGAAGCAAGCTTCTATTGATTGGAGGAGTTAACAAAGAAAATAGCATTTTAGTGGATACCTTGCAACTCAGCAACTCATTGGATGAAGGCTTAACCTGGACTGTTCCTGACACAGCTCAAAACAAGATTCCAACCACATTCAAAAGACGTAAAAAAGCGTCCATTATCTTAAAACGCTCAGAACAAGCGTTATTCATTATTGGCGGAGTTGGTGCAGGCATTAATGAGCCATTGTCTGATGTATGGAAAGTAAAAGTTAACTACTACGGTTTCAAGCCGGAAGAATGGTCTAAATATTAATTTCAGTAAATGTTTAACCAACTAACTTTAACAAATAAAACGAGCCGATTCCGACGATGGAGCAGGAAAAGGTATGCTATATTTTCCAGTTTACACAAGGTGGTTAGTATTGGGCAAGTGCTCGTTACCATTTGTGACAAATCTCTAAAAAAACTCAAAAGCAGGATAACAGAATCATCTTCTTTACAATTTGTACGTAACGAAAATGCAGATGAAGAAAGCGAATTTCTTTTCAAACCATTAGAAACTCAACCTCTGACGGCCATTATTGTATCATATTCTAATGATGACCAAGAGAAATCAATAATATTTAGTTACAAATCCACAAAGCAACTACATCAATTTTAAGATATAGTTGCTTTTTTATTTTAAAAAAGTATGACAAAAAAAGTATTTGTATTTATAGCGATGTCGTTATCAGTCTTATTAGCTTGGGCACAAGACGAAATTAAAACCATTAATCTGGCACAAGTTCAGGTAGAAGCTCAGAAATCAAGAATTTATCCAAATACAAGCCGAGTCATAACAATAATAGATAAAGCAGATATTGAAAAGCTTCCCGTTCAAAATATAGATGAGCTTTTAGACCGAATTGCGGGCTTGGACATTCGTCAAAGAGGTACCGGAGGTGTACAAGCTGATATAAGCATAAGAGGAGGTTCATTTGACCAAGTCTTGATTTTGCTCAATGGTGTAAATATCACCGACCCTCAAACAGGGCATTACAATTTAGATATCCCTATTGATCTGAACGATATTAGCAAAATTGAAATTTTACAAGGTTCGGCAGCACGCATTTATGGACCAAACGCTTACAGCGGTGCGATTAATATTGTCACCAACACAGAGAATAAAAGTAGCTTGAAAACAAAAAACGAGGTTGGTAGCTATGGTTCAACGCACCAAGGAATTTGCGGAAATTACTTTTCCAATGGTTTTCAGACTTTTGCATCCGCTTCCTATAAACAAAGTGACGGCTACATTAAAAATACCGATTATAAAATTGTAAATACTTTTTGGGAGTCAAAAATCAACACGAAAAGTGCGGGATATTTCCTATTTCAGTTAAGCGGTCAAGTGAAAAATTTCGGAGCAAACAGTTTCTATACGCCCAAACTCCCCAATCAGTTCGAAAGCACCAAAACACTGTTTTCATCTGTAGAATGGAATTTAGAGAAAGATTTCTATACCTTAAATTCTCAAATTTACTGGCGTGAGCATTTTGACAAATTTATTTATGATCGATACGCTACTGAATTAGGTGCGAACTATCACAAAACTGATATTGCAGGTGCTAAACTGAGGGCAAACTTCGATTGGAGTACTTTCGGAAAAACTACCGTTGGCATGGATATACGCAACGAACACATTTTAAGCAATAACTTAGGCACACTTTTGAAAACTCCAATTATCGTCCCTTTTGAAAAAGATTCGGTATATTATACAAAAAATGATAATCGCTTGCTTACCACCATTATGATTGACCACAACATCTCTGTCAATCATTGGATTATTGCCGGAGGAATTTCATCTACTTTTAATAAGCAATTTGGAACACAAGTAAATGGGGGTTTGGATGCTTCGTATAAGATTAATAACAGTTGGAAGATGTTCACAGCGTTAAACTCCGCCGTTAGACTCCCCACATTTACCGAGTTATATTACAGTGATTCTTATATGAACGGAAATCAGGATTTGAAACCTGAGAAATCTGTTACCTTAGAGTTGGGAGCCACAACCAATATAGGGCAGTTAAGTGGGAATGTTACTCTTTACCGCCGATGGGGAAACAACGTAATCGACTGGATAATAATGTCGGCATTAGAAAAATACCAGTCTAAAAATATGACAACAGTCAATGCCATCGGAGGTGACATTAATGCTGAATATATCTTTAAAAGATCATTTTTAAAATCAATAAATACCTCGTACTCTTATATAGATTTAGATAAAAAAGCAGAAGTGTACGACTCCAAATACGCATTGGATTATCTGAAAAATAAAATTGTCGTTGGGTTAAATCATAAAATATGTGAAAATCTCTCGGCAGGATGGAATATTTCGTGGAACGATAGAACCGGAACATACAAGGAATATACCACAAAGCAAAAAACCAGCTACAAACCTTATACTTTATTCAATGGAAAACTGATTTGGAACAGCAAAAATATTGACATTCACTTTAATGTAAATAATATACTCAATCAGCAATACGTTGATTATGGTGGTCTGAAACAACCTGAAACAAATTACAACCTGGGTATAAGCCTAAAAATTTGATTTATTTAGAATCACATTAAATTACAAAACAAGAGCCAAAAAATAGCTTGATATGTGATTTCATTTTTTTATATTTGTAAAAATATAAAAGTAAGTCAACAAATAAAAACAATACAAATATGAAAAGCTTAAAAGGAACAGAAACCGAAAAAAACCTGTTGAAATCATTCGCAGGCGAAAGTCAGGCACGAAGCCGATATACAATGTTTAGCAAAATAGCCAAAAAAGAAGGATTTGAACAAATCGCGGCTATTTTTATGGAAACAGCTGAACAAGAATTGGAACACGCGAAAAAATTTTTCCGTTATTTGGAAGGTGGGATGGTAGAAATTACTGCCACCTACCCTGCCGGAGTTGAAGGCACTACAGCAGAAAACTTAAAAGAAGCTGCCGAAGGCGAAAACGAAGAATGGACAGACCTGTATCCTCACTTTGCCGATATTGCCGATGAAGAAGGTTTTCCTAATATTGCCGCCACCTTTAGAAAAGTAGCCAAAGTGGAAGCCGAACACGAAAAACGCTACCGCAAGCTACTTGAAAGAGTAGAAAAAGAAGAAGTCTTCAAACGTGAAGAAGAAACTACTTGGCAATGTCGTAATTGCGGATACGTTCATACAGGCAAAGAAGCTCCGAAAGCTTGCCCGGTTTGCGCTCATCCTCAAGCTTATTTTGAAGAAGAAAAACAAAATTATTAATATTACAATCAAAGAGGTTGCTGCCAAGTATCGTTTATCTCAGACAGACATACTTTGTAGGCAACCTCCTTTATTATGCTGCATTCTGAATTGAAATTAACGGAAGACGGTTCGCATACGCTTTACTTACCACAGATTGACGAATGCTATCATTCCACATACGGCGCCATACAAGAATCGGTACTTATTTTTATTCAATACGGGCTTTTATCCTGCACAAAAAAAGAGATTAATATTTTAGAAATAGGGTTCGGCACCGGACTGAACGCTTTTCTCACGCTCGCAGAGGCAGATCAAAAGCATTTTAAGGTAAATTATACCGGATTAGAGTTTCATCCTATAACTATCGAAAAGGCTATTTTATTAAACTATCCCGAATTAATAGCGCCGACAAAGCGTAAAGAGTTTGAGCGACTTCACCTTTGTGAATGGAACAAGAAAATTGATATTACGTCGCAATTTTTATTCAAAAAAACAGAAGCTGATTTTACCTCGGGAGTATTAAATACGAAATATGATATTATCTATTTCGATCCGTTCTCGCCTGAAAAGCAACCAGAAATGTGGACGGAAGAGCAATTTCGCAAATTGTATTTGGCTTCCAACAAAGATGCTATTCTGACGACCTATTGCTGCAAAGGAAACGTGAAACGCGCGTTGAAATCCGCCGGATTCTTAATTGAAAAACTTCCCGGTCCGGCAGGTAAAAGAGAAGTATTAAGAGCACGGGTATAAATATTGAGTTGAGGTATATTTACAACTGATATTATGCTATTTATTAATTTCAACTAAGAAATGCAACTTTCAAGAAGAAAAAAACACCTTTCAGGGCATATGCCCTGAAAGATGTTTAGGAAAAATTTCTTACTTTTAAGTTGTATGAGCAAAAAAGTACATTTAACCCAAGAACAAAGGTACGCAATTTCCTGCTTATTAAAGCAAGGTTGCAGCCAAACACAGATTGCAAAGACAATCGGTAAAGATAAATCGGTAATATGCCGGGAGTTGAAACGCAATGCCAATCTGAAAGGCAAATACTCCTTCCGGTATGCACAAGATATGGCAGAAGTGCGTAAAGAGCGTATGAAAAAGCCTCGTAAACTGTTGCCCGTAGTGAAAAAAGAAATCATTACGATGATTCAAGAAGATTTATCGCCACAACAAATTACAGGCAGATTAAAACTTGAGAATAAGCCTTTTGTCAGCCACGAAACCATCTATAAAATCATTCGCGTAGATAAGCAGCAAGGCGGGACACTCTACAAACACACCAGACATAAACTCAAACACAGGAAACGTCCGGTGGGTAAAAACATACCCATAAAAAATCGAGTTTCCATTGACCTGCGACCACAAATTGTCAATGACAAAAAACGATTTGGAGATTGGGAAATAGATACCATTGTGGGAGAAAACAATCAGGGAGCTATTGTTACAATGGTAGAAAGAAAAACCGCATTTATGCTTATGGAAAAACTTGAACAGGGGAAAAATGCCAAAGAATTGAGCAAAGTGGTAGTCAGATTGCTCACCGCCTACAAAGAACACGTTCATACTATCACCGCAGACAACGGGACAGAGTTCGCAGACCACCAATATATAGCTAAACAACTGGATACCAAAGTTTTCTTTACACACCCATATTCCTCTTGGGAAAAAGGATTGATTGAAAACACAAACAAACTAATTAGACAATATATACCAAAACATACAAAATTTGATAACATTAATAACCAGTATATCAAACAAATACAATACAAAATCAATAACAGACCAAGAGAAAAACTAAATTTCCATTCACCTAAAGAAATATTCTTCCTATCTTTGAAAAATAATAAAGTTGCATTCACTGGTTGAAACTACGTTTACACTGATTTTTAAATAGCTTTTTGAAAATCAAATTATTATTACTACCTTTGTGCTCGCTAATAATTGGAACATAGAGTGAAAGCTCAGTTCTTAATGTTCAACCCTTTAATTTCAATTAAAAATGTATTTAACTCCTGAGAAAAAACAAGAAATCTTTGGTAAATACGGTAAATCTACTACTGACACCGGTTCGGCCGAAGCGCAAATTGCATTATTCACTTTCCGTATCAACCACCTTACAGAACACCTCAAATCAAACAAAAAAGATTTCAGCACTGAAAGAGCATTGGTTATGTTGGTAGGAAAACGCCGTCGCTTATTAGATTATTTAATCGAAAAAGACATTATGCGTTACCGTGCAATTATCAAAGAATTAGGTATAAGAAAATAATCCGGGTTCAAACACAATAAAAAAGAGACATCAACCAAGGTGCCTCTTTTTTATTGCAATCGTGCGACTGCTTTACTTTACGGCAATAGTTTCTATCTCGACCAATGCACCAAGCGGTAAATCTTTAACGGCAAATGCCGAACGGGCAGGACACTCGGTCTGATAGTATTTTTTATAAACATCATTCATTCCGGCAAAATTGGCAATATCGGATAAAAACACAGTAGATTTTACCACATGTTTTAAATCATATCCCGCTTCTTTTAATATGGCCGAGATATTGGCAAAAACTTGTTCGGTTTGCGAAGTTATGTCGGCAGCTTCAATTTTTCCGGCAACCGGGTTTATCGGCAATTGACCGGAAACATACAACGTATTGTTTGCTTCCACAGCTTGGCTATACGGACCAATAGCAGCAGGAGCGTCAGGGCTTGAAATAATTCTTTTCATATCGTTTGTTTTTTATTAGACAAAAGCAAGCATTAAAACGCTTGTCGTATCCACGTATTTCTTATGCTTTACTTCGGTCGTAGCATTGTTTATAATCATCTATTCAATTCTTTTGCAAAGACCTCACAAAGTGTTTATCTCTACTTTTGCATCAAACGTTTTGCGTTATTTTCTTTATTGCAAGTTGCATTTTTTCATTTATCTTCTGAAACGATTCTATTTCGGAGGCAATATACTGAAAGGAGATGTGTATTTTTACTTGATTTGTGTTGGTAAAATGGATCAGTTCAACTTTATTCAACCGATATGCCTCACGAATCAACCGCTTTATTCTATTTCTTTTTACAGCTCGTTTAAATTTCTTTTTTGAAACACTTATCATCACTCTTACATCCACCTCTTCCTTTTCGACCGACACATATACAATCCGAAGTGGATATACGAGAAATGATTTACCGCTTTTATATAGATTTTCGATATTTTTATCTCCACAAAGATGTTCTTTTTTAGGGAAAGTGTACATTATATCGGTTTCAAAAATTAATTTTTTATTACTGACATGAGCCTTTTTCTTTTTTAAGCTCCTTTAAAAAATATCCCAAATGTACGAAAAAACATACAATTGGGATAATATATAAACTTTAAATTACGGATCACATTTAAATCATTGTAAGTACTATACAACGCAAATCGCCGAATTTTTACAAAAAAGCAAATTCTTATTTACGTTATTTCTTTGCTTTTTCCTTTTTAAGCGATTCCTTCAAAAAGTTATCCAACGCCATTGTCATAGAAGGAAATTCTTTAGTCGGAGCTTCCAAATCGAGACGTAATCCTGCATCACGTACGGCTTGTGCCGTATTAGCTCCAAAACATGCTATCTGTATTTCGCCCTGTTCAAAATTGGGAAAATTTTTCTTTAACGAATCTATACCTGCTGGACTGAAGAATATGAACATATCGTAGTTTATATCCTCGCCTGGCTGAAAATCGTTGCTTACCGTCTTATACATAATAGCTTGGTTATACGCGACCTTACTATTTTCAAGACAGGACATTGTTTCATCATTTCGTATATCGGATGTAATATACAAGTACTTTTCTTCGAAATGTTTATTTAAAAGCACTGACAAATCGGTAAATTTTCCGGTAGGACTATAAAATATTTTCCGCTTTCTATATTGAATGTATTTTTGCAAATACAAGGCAACAGCTTCCGAAACACAGAAATATTTCATAGTTTCCGGAACGGTCACTCTTAATTCTTCGCAAAGACGGAAAAAATGATCAATGCCGTGACGCGCGTTAAAAATAATGGCGGTATGATCACAATATTGAAATTCGTTGTGTGCGAAATTCTTTGGCAGAAACCGGCTCAACCTTAATAAACTGACGAAAATCTATCTTAACATTGTACTTTTCGGTTATATCGAAATAAGGAGATTTTTCAGTTGTAGGACGTGGTTGAGATACGAGTATTTTTTTGATTTTCAAGACTTTACGTTTTATTAATTAAAATTCAAATTATCAAATTGTACACCCGAAGTAATAAAATCAAAGGTAAAATTTCGAGCGTGCAAAGATACAAAAAAACATAAAAAGAATCCAATATTTTTGTATAAAAAATTTGAAAAACTTTGAAAAGCAATAAAATATAGAAAATAACCAATAAAATGACAGCTGTGTATTCAAATATCACACAAGAATGAAATGAAGAATAAATTTTTATTATCAAAATGGGAAAAATAAACAACGAAAAAGATAGTATCAGATTAGAATATGTTTCTTTAAAAAAAATTACTTGCTTTAATGAAAAAAAGACGTAACCAATAAAGTTAATTAGCCCAACCTTTAACAAATAGAATACAAATGTAACTGCTAATATCTTTAGAAAAATCATTGGTTGAAATCCGGAGGTAGCATCACAAAACACACTACTAATAAATAGAGACACGACACCCAACGATAATAAAAAAGAAGATATTTTATACTCTAACAAATTAATTGTGAAAGTGGAATACGAAAAGGCTGTTTTTTTTTTATTAAAGAAGTTTTTCAAATACTCGTAGAGTCTTCCTGCCGACTTTTTGACACTTGTAACGAATAAGATAAAAAGAAATAAGATGAGCACAAACACCCACGGCTCTGTTTGCGGGTAAGACGGCAGTGATTTACCTTCGCGTCCGTCTATTTTTTTAAGAACTACGTATTGTTTTCGAATCGCTTTTTTTGCAACAATAGTATCGACAGTCGCTAACGTATCGTTAAGATGAAGAGAATCGAGCCTGTTTTTAACTATCGGATGTACGGTGGAAATAGAATTCGCTTTCTTGATTTGCATTAAACTTGTGCTCACGCCCTCTGTGCCAACTCTGTTTGACACGGATTTTTCATCGGTCAATTTCTGTTTCAACGCAACGTCAGAAGTTGAAACAGTTGATATGAGCGTGTCTTGTTGTTTCATCTTTATATTTTTGCAAAGTTTCGGGCGGATTCATCCCACGATTTGGCATTTTCTATAGATTCAAGTACCGCATCAGCACAGTTTACCACCGACCATATATCTTTATGTTTCTCTATCATAAAATGCTCATTTACCGAATGTTCCAATTGGGCTATCAAATGATCATAATAATTATTCGCATTCAAAATAACAATCGGTTTGTTGAATATCCCCAGCTGTTTCCAAGTAATTACTTCCATCAACTCTTCCATTGTGCCACAGCCACCGGGCAACGCAACAACTGCATCGGCTAAATCCGCCATCATCTGCTTCCTTTCGTGCATCGTTTCTGTCAATATTAATTCACTTATACCCTTGTGATGCCACTCTACATCACACATAAAACGCGGGATCACTCCCACTACTTTACCGTTTGCATTCATTACGGCATCGGCTAACGTCCCCATCAAACCCACTGAACCACCCCCATAAATCAAATCAATGCCGTTTTTAGCAAAAATTTCGCCGAGTTTTCGAGCCGTTTCAACATAAGAGGAGTCTATTTTACTGCTTGAAGCACAATATACACAGATTTTCTTCATTCTTTTATCTATCAAAAAACTTTTGCAAAAATACATTTTTTCTTTTTCATTTCCATCCATCGGTATATAGAGAATTTTCATTTATTTTTTACAGAATAGTTTCTTTTTGCCAAAAAACTTTTTTACCTTTGTAAAAAATACTAAAATTTAACTAAACTAACATCGTCACTACGATTAAACTCATTTCATAACAACAACACTATGAGACTTTTAGAAGAAATAATGCAGCGTGCCAAAGATAATTTGCAGCGCATTGTTTTACCCGAGGGAACCGAACTGCGTACATTGAAAGCTGCCGACATTATCTTAAAAGAAAAAGCGGCAAAGCTAACATTACTCGGCAACAAAGAAGAAATTCTGACATTAGCCGCAGAAAACAAACTGGAAAATATCGGCGAAGATGCCATTATTGACCCGAAAAATGACCCGAAAACGACAGAATATGCCGAATTACTCTACAATTTGAGAAAAGAAAAAGGGATGACACCCGACGAAGCTATAAAATTAGCAAAAGACCCACTATATTTTGGTTGCCTGATGATAAAAAAAGGAGATGCCGACGGTGAACTCGCCGGCGCCAGAAATACAACCGGAAATGTACTTCGCCCTGCTTTTCAGATTATTAAAACTACTCCCGGAATAAAAGTCGTTTCGGGAGCTTTACTGATGTTCACACCCGCAACACAATATGGCGAAAACGGTTTATTGGTATTTGCTGACTGCGCAGTAAATCCGAATCCTACGGCTGACGAACTGGCTCAAATAGCTATATCTACGGCACAAACAACGCGGGTAATTTGCGGCTACGAACCACGTGTAGCAATGCTTAGCTTCTCATCCAAAGGAAGCGCCAAGCACGAGCTGGTGCACAAAGTAGTAGAAGCCACGCGCATAGCAAAGGAGATGGCGCCCGACTTACAAATAGACGGCGAATTGCAAGCTGACGCAGCCTTGGTGCCCTCTGTAGGCGCCAGCAAAGCTCCGGGAAGTTCCGTAGCGGGAAAAGCCAACGTTTTGGTTTTCCCTGACTTACAAGCCGGAAATATCGGATATAAAATGGTAGAACGATTTTCGGGAGCACAAGCCATTGGACCTATTTTACAAGGAATAGCAGCACCCGTAAACGACTTATCGCGCGGATGCTCCGTAGAAGACATTGTGAGAATGATCACCATCACTGCAAATCAAGCAATAGGACTTAAAAACAAAAAATAGATATGCTAAATACACCAAGAGAACCTATTGAAAGGTATGGATTAAGCAAACGAGCCAGAAAAAAAACACTTTTTTCAAAAATCGGAGTAGTCGGTTGCGGGAAAGACGGTAGTGTGATTACCACCATTGCAGCTTCTTACGGGATAGAAGTAATTTTTTTAGAACCATCCGAAGAGCAAATAAAAAATGCTTTCAAACGAATTGAAACAAAATTAGACGCTAAAATCATTCATTGGGGATTGACTCAAAGTGAAAAAAGAACAATTTTAGGGCGCATTAAAGGTACAACGGACTACAAAGATTTCACAAATTGTGATTTTGTGATTGAAGCCATCCGATACGATAATATGACAGGTGAAAGACGCCTTAACGAACGAAAAGAGGTGTTCCAAACATTGGAAAAAGTATTATCTCCCACCGCTATTATCGCCTCCAATGTAACTACGGTCGTTGTATCTGATCTTGCATCGGAATTGCAACATAAAGAAAGATGTATTGGCTTGCATTTTCTCTCCAATATGCCCGAATCGCAACTTATTGAAATTGTGAAGGGATTGGAAACGTCAGAAGAGACTTACGAGAAAATTTGCAAATTTGCAAAAATGATTAATCATCAATACGTATCTGTGGTGGAATCTGCCGGATTAGTTAGCGTACGCTTATTTTTAATGCAACTTAACGAGGCTTGCTCCATGCTTATGGAAGGAATTGCTTCCGTTGAAGATATTGATAAAATTATGACTATCGGTTACGGACATCGACAGGGGATTTTTCGCACTGCCGACCAATTCGGAATAGAGAAAATAGTGAAACTGATGGAAAATATTTACGACGAATACGGACACATTAAATACAAACCATCACCTATATTACTGCGTATGTACAGAGCAAAACACTTCGGAGTAAGCCAACTCAAGGGTTTTTACAATTACGATGAAGAAGGCAATGCTATTAAATAATGGAGATAGAAAGAATGAAGATATTAGTATTAAATTGCGGCAGTTCCTCTGTTAAATATAAATTATTTGATATGCAGACGGGCGAAGTATTGGGCTCGGGAGGAGTAGAAAAAATAGGGATGAAAGGCTCTTTCTTAAAACACACAAGGAAAGACGGACAAAAGGTTATACTCGAAGGTGAAGTATTGGAACATCAATTAGCCATAGAATATATTTTAGGTGTTCTTACCAGCAAAAAACATGGAAGCATTGAGAGTCTGGACGAGATTGATGCCGTTGGTCACCGGGTGGTACACGGAGGTGAACGCTTCAATTCCAGTGTTATTATCACCGATGAAGTAATAAAAAAAATTGAAGAATGTATTGAAATTGCACCATTACATAATCCGCCAAATTTATCCGGGATATATGCTGTTCAGGAATTGCTCCCACACGCAGCGCAAGTTGCTGTTTTCGATACGGCTTTTCATCAAACAATGCCTGACTACGCTTATATGTACAGTATCCCATACTCGTTATACAAAAAGTACGGCATCCGTAGATACGGATTTCACGGCACAAGTCACAGATATGTATCAAACCGAGTATGTGATTTTCTAAAAATTGATAAGAATAATACCAAAATAATCACCGCTCATATAGGCAACGGGGCTTCCATCACAGCTATAAAAAATGGTATTTCAGTGGACACATCAATGGGATTCACTCCCGTAGAGGGATTAATGATGGGCACCCGATCGGGAGACGTTGATTTAGGGGTTGTTACTTATCTGATGGATAAAGAAATAATTGGAACGGCTGCCACTTCGACACTATTTAACAAACACAGTGGTGTACTCGGAATTTCCGGAATATCTTCCGATATGAGAGATATTGAAAACGCTATTGCCGATGGAAACGAAAGAGCAACGCTGGCGTTGGCAATGTATGAATACAGAATAAAAAAATACATTGGTTCGTATGTAGCTACGCTAAATGGTGTAGATGTGATTGTATTCACAGGTGGTGTTGGTGAAAACCAAACCGTTACGCGCGAGCGAGTTTGTGAAGGTTTAAGTTTCTTTGGTATTGAAATAGACAAAGAAAAAAACAAAATTCGCGGAGAAGAATTAGTAATCTCAACACCACAATCAAAGGTGACAGTAGTGGTAGTTCCTACTGATGAAGAGTTTATGATTGCTTCCGACACATTGGAATTAGTGAAAGCATAAAATTGACCATTTTCTCGGGCTGTCCTTTTTTTACTTTTGTAAAATGGGATGAGGAAAACATTAAAACTATTTGATTAAACAACCACCCCCAAAGGAGGTGGATTTAAAATGCAGAAGGCATAGCCTTCTTAGATTAGATCTTTGAGCAAGTGTAACTCGTTAGTCAAACAATGTGAACTGTTTCCCATTGGATTCCTCTTTTTTGTCTTCCTCTTCTTGATGGAGAACATAACGACGAATCATCTCTTCATTAAGACCAATGGTATTGACAAAGTAACCTCGTGACCAAAAATGATTGCCCCAGTATGGCTTCTGTTTCAACTGAGGATAACTCTTGAATAGCTTTATAGCTAGCTTTCCCTTGAGTAATCCCATTAATTCTGAGACAGAAACTTTTGGTGGAATGGAAACTAACATATGAATGTGATCCGGTTGAACACTCAACTCTTCGACTTCACAACCTTTCCATTGGCAAAGCATTTTAACGTCATGCTCGACTAAATCTTTCACTAAACCGGTGAGAACTCGAAAACGATACTTCGGACACCAGACTATGTGATAGTTGCACTGCCAGACTACATGGCTTTGTTATTTGTAAGTTCCCATACACAAAGGTATGAAAATTTAAGGCAAAGCCAAAAAGCACATTACCACCACCAAAGGAGGTGGATTTTTATGTTATATTAAAATTCACATTTACAGACGATTGAGGGTGTCATTTTCAGGTGACATCCTCAATCATTTTTATCTCAACAGAAAATAACCTTTACAACATAAAATATTGTTACTGTACAACAATATGGCATTATTGTTGTTTTAAAAAGTCGAGATCAATTTATTATTCAACTTTCGCAAGTTATTAAACGTTTGATTCTATGAATATTAAAAAAATAAAAAATTCTGATTATCAGATATTTATAAGAATCAAGGGTTTTAATCTTATTTAAATCGAACCTCACCCCCCGCTCTTCTCCCGATGCAGAGGAGGAGGTACATAATGAGAGTAAGAAAATTGTCACACCAATGCAAGTCGCTGTAATTGTACGAATTACGGGTACTAAAGTTAAACTTATTATTTGAAAACAAACAGATTTTTATGAGATACACGTTCTTTATTTTTATACTTCTTGTTTTTATAGGGATGTTAAGTTATGTGCTGATCAGAGGTGGACAAGCGTTAAGTTTATCCGGTATTTGGAAAAATGTATTTATTATTTCATCCGTTGTATTATTTCTGTCATTTTTTGCAGGGATGATTTTCGGAGCGCAAATGCCGGCTCTACTTGGTAAAAACATAACATTTTGGGGCAATAGTTTTCTTGTAGTGCTTATCTATCTTGTATTTGCATTCTTAGCCACCGACGTTATTCTCCTTTCCAACAAACTATTTCATTTTATTAAAACTGATGTTATCGCCTTTCGATTTTGGACAATGATGGCTGGACTGTTAGTAATATTGGTTGTCATGGTTATTGGCAACTATAAATTTAATCATCCGCAAACGGTACATTTAAATATTATTTCTGAAAAGCCCCATCAGCAACGGAAAGTGAAGATTGTGGCTGTAAGCGATGTACATCTGGGTGTTTCTATTGATAAGCAACGACTAAAACAATATGTTGAACTAATTAATGCTCAGCAACCAGATATGGTATTGATTGGCGGCGATTTGATTGATCGTTCGATAAAGCCGGTTGTAACGCAAAAAATGGAGGAAGAACTTAAGTCCATTCACGCGCCAATGGGTATTTACGCGGTATTTGGCAACCACGAGCATTTTAGCGAAAGCAAAAAGTTGGTAAAAGAATTTTATCAAAAAGCAGGAGTACATTTGTTGACCGATTCGGTAGTACTTGTAAACAATCAGTTTTATGTGGCGGGAAGGGACGATAAAATTAATCCTGCAAGAAAGACTTTAAAAGACATTCTAAACAATATTGATACTAAAAAACCGGTTTTATTACTTGATCATCAACCCTCATCTTTACCGGAAGCCGAACAAAATAGCGTGGATCTTCAATTTTCAGGACACACACATAATGGACAGTTTTTTCCGGGAAGATGGTTTGTAAAACAGATGTTTGAATTGGGTTATGGATACAAGAAAAAAGGAAATACACACTACTATGTTTCCTCAGGACTTGGGCTTTGGGGACCTGAATACCGTATAGGCACACAAAGCGAATTGGTAGTGATAGATTTTAAATATTAACCGGAGTTTCACTATCTGACGTTTTGCGTAAACGATTCCTTCTTTTAATGCCATTGCCTGAAGGGAGGCACTTGTTTTCTTCTATAATTCAATTTTAGCACGTTGAATCAGCAATAGATTGAATCGGCCAATAAAAAGTTCCGTAGGAAAGACACGTAATGAATTGTAAAAAGTCAAGATGACTTCAATATTTATACACATCCTAATTAATTTTTTTGAACTATCTTTGTGTTGTTATGCTAAGTGATTTTATAAGTAAACAAATATTAGCGGCATTCCCTTTTGAACCTACCGAGGAGCAACGTAAATTAATTCAGAGACTTGGGATGTTTATCCTTTCGGTTGAAAACGATAAGGCTTTTCTATTGAAAGGATACGCTGGAACCGGCAAAACATTGATAATTAGCGCCCTGGTTCGTGCTATGAATGCTTTAGAGCAAAAAACGGTATTGCTTGCGCCTACCGGACGTGCAGCAAAAGTCTTTGCATCGTATGCCCGCTCACCGGCATTTACAATTCATAAGAAAATTTACAGTCAGAAATCTATGGCTGAGATGCGTTTTCAGCTGGCAGACAATTTATCAAAAAATACCATTTTTATTGTGGATGAAGTTTCGATGATATCCAATTCGGGATTAGATGCTTCTTTTGGAACGGGTAATTTATTGGACGATTTGATAACGTATATTTACAGTGGCGAAAACTGTTCGATGATTCTGTTGGGCGATACGGCGCAGCTTCCTCCGGTATTTCAAAATCAAAGTCCGGCATTGGAAAAAATCATGTTGGAAGGATACGGATTGACTATCTATGAATTTACGCTCACCAATGTCGTTAGGCAAACTTTGGGAAGCGGTATATTAAACGAAGCTACCCGGTTAAGGAACAAAATACAAGCTGGTGGCATTTTGGCAAACGCGCCGGTCTTTTCTTCGACTTTTTTTCCGGATATAACACGTTTGCAAGGAATTGACCTGATAGACAAGATTCAGCAAGCATACGGTGAAGCCGGAGTAGAAGATGTCATTGTGGTAACCCGCTCTAATAAACAGGCAAATCGTTATAATAACGGCATCAGAAGCCGTGTAATGATGAAGGAGGAGGAATTAACCAACGGCGATTTACTTCTGGTTACACGAAACAATTACTTTTGGAGTGAGAAATTGCCTGATGTGGATTTTATTGCCAACGGTGATGTGCTTGAAGTGACACGAATACGAAAACACAAAAAAATGTACGGTTTTCGATTTGCAGATTTGACTTTGAAGTCGTTAGATTATGGTTGGGAAATTGACGCGCGTGTATGGTTGGATAGCTTGCAATCTGAAAGTCCGGAACAGATGAATAAATTAACGAATGATTTATTTCAGGCAGTAGCCGAAGATTATCCGGAAATCACACAAAAGCGCAAGTTATATAAAAAAATATTGGAAAGCGATTACTTTAACGCATTACAGGTGAAATTTGCTTATGCCGTAACGTGTCACAAGGCGCAAGGAGGACAGTGGAAGAAAGTTTTTATTGATAATGGTTTTGTGAAGCCGGAACAAATAGACATAGAATATTACAGATGGCTTTATACTGCTCTCACTCGTGCTACGGAGCAAGTTTATCTTGTTGGTTTTCCGGACGAATGGTTTGAAAAATAAAATGCTTATTTTTTGTTTAAGTATCAAAATAAAGAAAAAAATGACAAAAAAAGAAAGATACGCTTATATCATACAATGGTTTGAGCAAAATCGTCCGATTGCCGAAACCGAATTGGACTATAAAAATGCTTTTAGTCTGCTGGTAGCGGTGATTTTATCTGCCCAGTGTACCGATAAACGTGTAAATATGATTACCCCCCGATTACTGGAAGCTTTCCCAACCCCTGAGGCGATGGCGGCTTCTTCGCCGGAGGTTATTTTTGAGTATGTAAAATCATGCTCCTATCCAAGCAACAAATCAAAACACTTGGTAGGGATGGCAAAAAAAATAATGGTTGATTTTCAGGGTGAAGTTCCGGATGATGTGGATAAACTCCAAACATTGCCGGGGGTAGGGCGAAAGACAGCCAATGTTATAGTTTCGGTGGTTTTTAATCAGCCGGCTATGGCGGTTGATACACACGTATTTAGAGTCTCCGAAAGAATAGGTTTTACAACAAACTCTAAAAACCCGCTCCAGACCGAAAAAGAGTTGGTGAAAAACATACCCGCCAAACTGCTGCCCAAAGCACATCATTGGTTGATACTACACGGACGTTACGTGTGCATAGCCCGAAAACCGAAATGTGGAGAATGTGGTTTGACGGCGTGGTGTAGGTATTATCATCTACATTCGGAAATATCTCAAAAGTAGGGTGTGGAAATAAACAATCTAAAGGCGACTTTATGAGAGTATTATAGAAAGAGTTTGTGAACGAAACGATTCGAATTCGGCTCTTCGGTGATGGGTTGTTTCAACACCTCATTTGCATAAATCATAAATTTATTTGTACCTTTGTTTTCAAATCAGGTATTAGAAAATATTAATATGGAAAATAATCAAGATAACCAATTAAACATCGAATTATCAGCCGAGGTTGCTGAAGGTATTTATTCCAATCTGGCCATCATTTCACATTCAACATCGGAATTTGTGCTGGATTTTATACGTATGATGCCCGGAACTCCCAAAGCAAATGTCAAATCACGCATTATTTTGACACCCGAACATGCCAAACGGTTACTGATGGCGCTGCAAGAAAATATCGCGAAATATGAACATCAAAACGAAAAAATCAAAGTGCCGGATAATGGTATGATGCCACCTATCCCGATGGGCTTTGGCGGTGAAGCGTAAAAAACAAATGTAGTTTTTGTCAATTTTTTACCTCATTCTATTTGCAGATGGATTCCATAACGCTTTTTGAACTCACCAATCAAATTCAAAGTACCATTCGACACCGATTTGGTTTCCCTGTGTGGATACGGGCTGAAATAAGCGAATGCCGTGAGAATAACGGACATTGTTATCTGGAATTTATCGAAAAAGAAGAAAACTCGGATGCTATCATAGCTAAATCTCGGGCTACTATTTGGGCAAATACATACCGTATGATGAAACCTTATTTTGAAGGTACTACGGGGCAAAGTTTGCGCACCGGAATGAATGTTTTAGTCGCTGTGATGGTGGACTTTAGTAGCCAGTACGGATTTAACTTAGTAGTTAGGGATATTGATCCGGCATTCACCATCGGTGAAATGGCTGCGCGCCGTATGGAAATTATTCGGCAATTAGAAGCCGATGGTATAATGGACATGAATAAGCAAGTGCTTTTCCCCGTACTTGCACAACGCATAGCAATCATATCTTCTCCCACATCAGCCGGTTACGATGATTTTTGTAATCAGCTTTATGCTTATTCGTACACATTTTACACCAAACTTTTTTCTGCCGTAATGCAGGGCGAGCAAGCTGAACAATCCATTATCAATGCATTGGAAAAAGTCTATGAGCATGCCGCTTTATTCGATGTAGTATTAATCATTCGGGGTGGGGGAGCTACCACCGATTTATCTTGTTTCGACAGTTATAATTTGGCGCTCAACTGTGCGCAGTTTCCGTTGCCTATCGTTACCGGAATAGGACATACGCGAGATGTTTCTATCTTAGATATGGTTGCTCATACCAGCGTGAAAACGCCTACAGCGGCGGCTGAATTTTTAATCAATAAAATGGTAGAGCAGGAACAATTGATTGTTGGTGTAGTAGAGCAGATACAGAATATCGTTGAGGGCAGAGCAGAAAGAGAAAATCAAAAGTTAAATTTGTTGCGGTACAAAATAAGACAAGCGGTAAAAACCAATTCCATAAAACGTAATTATGAACTTGAGAAACAAAGAAATTTGCTTCATAACCTTGCCAAGAGATGGGTTAACCGACAAGAAAACAGGTTGCAAATTTTGGTCAATAAATTAGACGTTCATTCTCCGTTTTATTTATTAAAACACGGATACACGATTACTCAGATAAACGGGAAACGTGTTACTTCCGTATCGGATGTTTCGTTGGGAGATGAGGTGAAAACGTATGTTAATGACGGTTATTTTGAAAGTAGAGTTTTAGCGAAATAGTACGATAGAAGATGCTTTAAGTTATTTTTTTGTATGGCAAGATATTGTTTTTACATATAGTTATTTTGGTAATTATATACGAATTAACCTTGCTAATTTTATTTAGAATCATTTCAAATTTTAATATCTGACAATCAATATTGCAATTTGCAAATTAAGAGGTCCCGGCGATGTGGAAGAAACACAACAAAGCGAAATGCCTTTTGAAATGAATATAAGCAACTTAACTAAAGACGGGCAACTATTGGAAATAGCCCAAAATACGGCGATGGAGGTACTCGAAAAAGATATTTCGTTGAGCTCCGGTGACAATGAAATTTTGCTTTTACAATTAAAAAAAATGAAAACAAATCCAATTAACTGGGGAGCTATTAGTTAAAAAATAATTTTTTTTTGACTTTTTGTTTGGCTGGCATAAAATAAATTTCTTATATTTACCCAGAATTTAATTTTGGATTGAATATTCAACAAAATTCGAATGGAAAAAACGCTTGTCATTCTAAAGCCTTCAGCTATCCAACGTTCTTTAATTGGAGAAGTAATCAAACGATTTGAACAAAAAGGATTACGCCTTGCAGGCATTAAAATGATGCAACTTACCGAAGAAATTGTAGATGAGCACTATGCACATCTTGCAGAACGTCCATTTTTCCAACGAATTAAAGACTCTATGATGATTATGCCGGTAATAGTTACTTGCTGGGAAGGGATAGACGCAATCAATGTAGTTCGAAATATGACGGGAACCACAAACGGACGTAATGCTACGCCGGGCACAATTCGTGGAGATTTCAGTGTAAGTACGCAAGAAAACATCGTGCACACGTCGGATTCTGTTGAAAATGCGGTTGTAGAACTGAATAGACTTTTTTGTGATGATGAAATTTTTAACTACAATCAAGTGATGATTAATTTTTTATATGCTAACGATGAAATTTGATTCCCAATGACAAAAAAACTTGTAATACTCGGCTTCTCAATTCTAATATCTACGTTTTCAATACAAGCTCAGTTAAGAGTAATGGCAGCTCCCGGAAATATGAGAGCAGCTATCAAAAACACATTTCCTACCAAAGCTTCGGCAAAAGATTCGACCAACATATACGAGAACATGTTGAATGATGAGTCGGACGACTTGATGGAGAACCACCTCGCAGAAGATATTTACAACAATATATGGACCAGCGAGCACGTAAATCCGTACAAGGTTCCGCTAAGCGATCTGCCTGATTCTGTAAAGATAAACTGCAACGGATTTGTGATGCCGATACACGGAAGAGTTACCTCCAAATTCGGGCCACGTCGCTATCGTTTTCATTACGGCATTGACTTGGCGCTACGCGTAGGTGACAGCATTCGCTCGGCATTTACCGGAAAAATCCGAATCATTGATTACGATGCCGGTGGCTATGGAAACTATGTGGTTATTCGCCACAACAACGGATTAGAAACCGTTTACGCCCATCTTAGCAAAGTAGATGTAAAATTGGATCAAAACGTAAAAGCCGGTCAGGTAATAGCTTTGGGAGGTAATACAGGACGCTCTACCGGACCACATCTCCATTTTGAAACCAGATATATTGGCAACGCACTTAATCCGGCAAACCTGATTAATTTTAAAGATGGAAAAGTCATCGCTTCAACATATATTTTGACCAAGAAGAAAAATTTCTAGGTGCTGTTCGGATTCTATCGTGTTTCCCTATTAACCTTAGCAATA
>JASGJK010000009.1:0-300239 GCA_049840795.1 Paludibacteraceae bacterium | reverse complement strand
TTATTGTCTCCCTTTGACTCATCCTATTGCTAGGCCAATAGGGAAACACAATAAATCCGAACAGCACCTAGCCGCTGAGCGAGCCATACTCACGTACATCGGAGAAAACATAGATATAAAAGGAAACATATCTGTAGAAACAAAACCACAAGCCGCCAAGCCCGTTTCTATTTTGCCAAATGTAAAAAACATCATTGCCGTATTTGCGGGAAAAGGTAATATGGCAACCGTGTGAGCCAATTCGCAGATCCTAGCCCAATTGGGATATAAAGTGGGGTTGCTTGATCCAGACGTCATGGTCCATCCGTACCTAAAATGTTTGGTGTAGAAGAAGCTCGACCTTTTGTCGAAGAGTCGGAAGGCAAGCATATCATTGTTCCTATTGAAAAATACGGTGTAAAACTAATGTCTATCGGCTTTTTTGTAGATCAGTCCAATGCGCTGGTATGGCGTGGCAGTATGGCAAGCAATGCGCTCAAGCAATTGATTACTGATGCCGATTGGGGCGAATTAGACTATTTTGTTATGGACCTGCCTCCCGGAACAGGTGACATACATCTCACATTGGGTACAAACAATGGGTATTAGGTGCCATTGCCGTTACAACTACAAGATGTGGCTTTGGCCGATGCTCGTAAAGGCATCAGTATGTTTTTCAGAGATAAAGTAAATGTACCGGTACTTGGATTAATCGAAAATATGGCGTGGTTTACCAGCTAAAACTGCCGAAAACAAATATTATATTTTTGGGAAAGACGGTGGGAAAAAGCTCTGCGAAGAACTAGATATACCTTTACTGGGACAGATACCAATAGTACAAAGTATCCGCGAAGGGGGTGATACCAGGTTGTCCTATTTCGGCAGACGAAGACTCCATCACGGCAACAGCCTTCAGAGAGCTAACAAATAGAATCGTTGAACAAGTGGAAGAACGAAATAATCAGCTACCAAGTACAAAAAAGGTTAATATAGTTAAATAAAGTTACAAAATTACACAAAGCTGGTTTGTGTTTAACATTTTTGCATAAGATTTGCTATCAAATACTTCAATTACAAATTATCTCTCTCACAGAAACAATAGAAACAATATTATTTATTTTATAAACACTTTATCATTATGAAAAAAAGTTTAATACTATTCTTATGTCTAATTACGTCATTTGGAGTTTTCGCGCAGGATTACAAAAATTGGTCTAAATGGTCAATTACGCTTGAAGGCGGAGCTAATGTCCTTGACGGAGATGTTTTTCAAGACTACAATCAGGTTTCTCCCACATCGAAACTAAACCTGTCATTTGGAGGTTCTATTGAGTACACACTTACTCCCGCTTGGAGTATGGGGGTTGATTATTATTATTTACCACTTAAGGCAAGTTCTACGACACCAGCATACAATGTGAATACAAAGTTACACAATGTAGATTATTTTATGGCGGTGAATTTTGTAAAATTATTTTACAGAAGATCTACATCCAAATTCGGATTTTGGCCTACTGTTGGTGTTGGAGGAGCATTCTATAATGTAGAATATACTACAGATAAAACCAGTTTAGACGACAATCAAAATCAAAAAGACGATGACTACATTAAAAAGAATGGAAGATCATTGGTTTTCCCGTTGGGTATATTAGCCGAATATAATCTTTCTAAAAATCTTGCATTAGGAGTCAAAGTACAATACCGCGTACATAGCGACGACAATCTTGACGGAAGAGATAATCGTGGGGTTACTAACGACGGAGTGGCGTTGGGAACATTGCAATTGCGCTGGAAATTCAATGCTAAAAACAATGATCACACACGTAACATCAATGTAGCACAGTTTGATGATGATGTAACCCGTGATGACTTGAAGAAATTGGAAGAAAAATTGCAAAAGAAAATCGATTCTATTCCAACTCCTATCGACTACACTCCACAGTTAAAAGACTTGGATAAACGAGTTAAAAAATTGGAAGACTATCTTGATATTGACGGCCCGGATGACGACAATGATGGCGTTAGCAACAACAGAGGGATGAAGAGCCAAATACTCCGGCAAACTCTTCTGTAAACTTCTGGGGTCAGAAAATCAACAACAATACAGCAGTTAACGATGAAGTTGCATTTATTTACTTTGACTTTGACAAAACAGACTTGGATGCCGAAGCTCACAAAGCGATTAGAATTGCAGCAGACAAGCTAAGCCAAGATCCAAGTTTATTGATAGAAGTACGCGGATTTACCGACAATATGGGGAATGTTGCATACAATCAAAAACTAAGTCAACGCCGTGCCGATAAAGTTAAAAACGAATTAGTTGCCATTTACAATATTGATCCGAAAAGAATTATCGCTAACGGTAAAGGCAAATACAACCCAAAAGACAAAACAATGCCACACCGTCCTTATCGTACGTGTGCTCTATTCTATAGCAAATAAATAGAATTTAATAATATGTAAAAACCCATCGAAAACCGATGGGTTTTTTTATGTATCTGCTGTTTTTATTATTTTTGTACTGTTCTAACAAACAATATATGGAGAAAAGAAATTTGCGAATTATTTTTATGGGAACTCCCAGATTACCATAGAGTCTCTGATACTCTTGTTGAAGGAGGTTACAATACGGTAGCGGTGATTACGATGCCTGACAAACCTGCCGGAAGAGGACATAAAATCCAATTTTCGGCAGTAAAAGAATACGCTTTATCACAAAGTCTACCCATACTTCAACCGGAAAAGTTAAAAGACGAACGTTTTTTACAGGAACTTCATTTTCATATCGGGCAGATTTGCAAATTGTTGTTGCGTTCAGGATGTTACCCGAGGTTGTTTGGAATATGCCCAAGTTTGGGACATTCAATCTGCACGCATCGCTTTTACCTCAATATAGAGGCGCCGCTCCTATCAATTGGGCAATTATCAACGGTGAGAAGGAAACGGGTGTCACAACTTTTTCTCACACACGAAATTGATACCGGAAAAATTATTCTGCAGAAGAAAATCAACATTGAACAAAACGATAATGCTGGGACTGTTCACGACAAACTAATGGTAATAGGGGCAAGAATGGTAACAGAAACAGTTGATTTACTATTAAACAATCAGATTAACGCCGTTCCACAAGAAGAACTTTTTCAAAAAGATACAGAATTAAAAATGGCTCCGAAAAATTTTAAGGAAACTTGCGAGCTAACCACTGATTTATCTGTAAATGAAGCTTATAATTTCGTTCGTGGGCTCTCACCCTACCCCACCGCTTGGATGAGTATTCGGTTACCACAATTGTCGGAATCCCTAATTTTAAAACTTTTTGAGACAAGACCCGAAATCGTCAAGCATCATTTTTCAACAGGAGAACTCATTACAGATGGAAAAAGAAGCATAAAAATAGCCTTGAAAGACGGTTTTTTACATCTCATTGAAATCCAGCCTCCCGGTAAAAAAAAGATGAAAACAAACGAATTTCTAAATGGCTTGAGATAGCTGTTCCGTATTCTTACCCGGCTAAATATAGTATTCCGGAGCACTGTTTATTCTTGTATCAACAGTCGTGTCATACGCTTGTTTTACCTCGTCCATTACGAAAACGCTTTGAATGCCTCCGATAGAATTCAATTTTCCTAAAACATTGATTAGCAAATGTTGATAATGCTTCATATCCGGTGCCTGAATCTTAAGCAAATAATCAAAATCTCCGGAAATATTATAACATTCTACTACCTCCGGAATCACACGAATAGCATTAATAAAATCGTTGGCAATCTCGGCATTAAGTTGTCGTAATTTCACACTACAAAACACGGAGAAACCACGATTCAACTTTCCATAGTCAAGAATAGCTACATATTTTTTGATAAACCCTTCCTTTTCTAATCTTTTTACACGATCATACACCGGTGTAGAAGACAGATGAACTTTAAGAGCGAGTTCTTTAGTTGTGATACGGCAATCTTCTTGTAAAATGCGAAGAATTTGCAAATCGGTATGGTCTGGCTGAAACATAAAAGAATATAATTCTGATTTAATTATTACAATGACATCTACGGTCGAAAAAACTCTGATATAAATCACAAAATTAGTTTTTTTTTCTGTATTAATAAAACTATTTGGGAAATATATCTAAATGTGTCTATTTTTGTATCTGAATAATTGAAAATAACAAACACTTTATCATAAACAAGCGTTATAATATCTCAATTACACACATTATTGTTTCATTTATAAATCAAAAACAAATATGGCACAAATAGCAACAAAACTGACAGATCTTATAGGAAATACTCCGTTATTACAGCTTAACAATTACATCGCTGAAAAAGGAGTACAAGCAAATATCGTAGCAAAACTTGAGTATTTTAATCCTGCTGGTTCGGTTAAAGACCGGATAGCTTTGGCTATGATTGAAGATGCCGAAGCAAAAGGAATATTGAATAAAGAAACCGAATTGGTTGAACCCACCAGTGGAAATACCGGAATTGGTTTAGCCACCGTGGCTGCAGCCAAAGGTTACAAATTGACCCTTACAATGCCCGAAACAATGAGCATTGAACGTAGAAACTTACTTAAAGCATTAGGGGCAAATCTCGTGCTTACCCCCGGACCCGAAGGAATGAAGGGAGCCATAGCAAAAGCCAATGAATTGGTACAAGAAAAAGGTAATGCCATAATATTGCAACAGTTTGAAAACGAAGCCAATCCGATTGTACATCAAAACACTACCGGTGAAGAAATTTGGAAAGATACAGATGGTAAAGTAGATATTTTTGTATCCGGTGTGGGTACAGGTGGAACGATAAGCGGCGCCGGTAAAACGCTAAAAAAATACAATCCGAATGTAAAAATAATTGCCGTTGAACCCGCAGACTCTCCTGTACTTTCGGGTGGCAATCCGGGACCACACAAAATACAGGGAATAGGCGCCGGCTTTGTACCCAAAAACTACGATGCTTCTGTGATTGATGAAATCATTCAGGTAAGTAACGACAACGCTATCCTTACTTCGCGTCAGGTAGCACGTAACGAAGGGCTCTTGGTGGGTATTTCGTCGGGAGCAGCACTTTATGCCGCAACCCAATTAGCATTACTTCCTGAAAATAAAGGAAAGAATATTGTGGTTATTTTACCCGATACGGGCGAAAGATATTTATCTACACTACTTTACGCTTTTGAAGATTATCCATTGTAACTGCAATGAGAAAATAAAAATCAAACAAAGTGCATCACAAAACAAAAAAATAAAACTATGGCAGCATTTTCAAAAAAATTCTACGATGCTTTGGCAAAAGTCATAGGTCAAAAATTAAAGAAAAATACAAATAACAACTCTAAAAAAGATACAATCGTGGGAGCAAACGAATTAAAATTTGAAACATTACAGGTACACGCCGGTCAGGAAGTTGAAAAAACAAACACATGCACGTGCAGTACCTATTTACCAAACGTCATCGTATGTTTTTGAAGATGCAAAAGATGGCGCAGACCTTTTCGGACTACGCAAATTCGGTAATATCTATACAAGATTACAAAATCCTACCACCGATGTTTTTGAAAAACGCGTGGCAGCATTGGAAGGCGGTGTTACCGGTTTGGCAACCTCATCGGGACAATCAGCTCAATTCATCGCGCTAAACAACATTCTTCAAGCCGGCGATAATTTTGTAAGTACTTCACACTTATACGGAGGCACTTACAATCAATTCAAAGTACAATTTAAACGCTTGGGAGTAGAAGCCCGTTTTACACCAAACGATGAGCCGATTGAGTTCGAAAAACTGATTGACGAAAATACCAAAGCCATCTATTTGGAAACTATCGGAAATCCGGAGTTGAATATCCCCGATTTCGACACTATTGCAAAAATTGCCGAAAGTCATGATATTCCACTTATTGTTGACAACACATTTGGTGCGGGCGGTTATCTGTTTCGCCCCATTGAGCACGGAGCTGCCGTAGTCGTGGAAAGCGCCACCAAATGGATCGGTGGACACGGGACTTCAATAGGAGGTATTATTGTTGACAGTGGTAAATTCAACTGGGGAAACGGAAAATTTCCATCCTTTACTGAGCCTTCTGAAGGCTACCACGGATTGGTTTTTTGGGATGTATTCGGAGCGAGCGGACCATTCGGAAATATCGCATTCAATATTTCGGGCACGCGTAGAAGGCTTACGTGATTGGGGAAACACCATCAGTCCATTCAATTCTTTCCTTTTGCTGCAAGGCTTGGAAACACTTTCGCTACGGCTCGAACGCCACATACAGAATACACAAACCCTTGCCGAATGGCTCGAAAACCATCCGAAAGTGGAATATGTGAACTATCCGGGACTGAAAAGTAACAAATACAACGAATTGGCAAAGAAATATTTCCCTAAAGGAGCAGGTGCGGTACTTACTTTTAAAGTAAAAGGCGATGCGAAGAATGCGGATATTTTAATAGACAATGTAAAGTTGCTTAGTCACTTAGCAAATGTGGGCGATGCAAAATCGTTGATTATTCATCCGGCAGCTACCACCCACGAGCAACTCTCACCTGAAGATCAAATAGCCTCCGGAGTAGTACCGGGGCTGGTCAGAATTTCGGTGGGCATCGAGAACATTACCGATATTATTGCAGATTTGACACAAGCATTGGAAAAGATTTAATATAGATTCATTATAATATTCAAATTATGACCTTTCATTTTTCTATGGATATGATGTATATGCATTGTCGTTGTTTTACACTCGACGATCGGCTACTTTTATATGTTTGACAAAGGTCTAAATTATAAAAAGAATGGCTGATAGCGAAAGTTTATCAGCCATTCTTTTTTCAAAAAAACAAATAATCAACATAAAAAAACAAACAAATGAGAATTAAAATCACTAAAGCTAAAAGAATTTCATTGTTTCTATTCGCAAATTTGCTCCTGTTTGGAGTATTTGCCCAGAAGAATCAAACGATTATAAGTGGAAAAGTATTCGATAAAAATGGAACACCATTAACCGGTGTTTCCATCACTCAAAAAGAAAGTAAAAAAGGAGGAACCGTAACAGACATTAACGGAAGCTACAACATAAATGCAGAAAAAGGTTCATTACTTGCTTTTTCCTATATCGGTTACGAAACACAGACTGTAAAAGTGGAAACTACCGGAGCGTTAGATATTTATTTAAAAGAAAAATCGATCTATTTAGATGAAATCGTTGTTACGTCTCTCAACATTCCACGTGAAAAAAAGAGCACTCGGATACGCTGTGCAAAGAGTGGAGAACGATGCCTTTGATAGTCGTCCTACAAATGCTCTGACTGCTCTGACCGGAAAAATCGCCGGTTTACAGGTTATTTCGGGTGGCAGCAATCTCGGAGGTTCGTCACGCATTACGTTACGTGGAATAAACTCTATCACAGGTAACAATCAACCTTTGTACGTCATAGACGGAGTACCGTTAGACAATACCGACCTAAACACATCATCAACCATCAACGGAAGTGCCGGTAAAGACGTAGGCAGCACCATTCAAGATATAAATCCGGATGACATAGACAATGTCAGTGTACTGAAAGGTCCTTCAGCAGCTGCTCTTTAACGGATCGAGAGCCGCAAACGGTGTGATCCTCATCACCACCAAGAAAGGTAAGGGAAAAGACAACAAAATCAATATAGAAGTGAATACCAGTGTTGATTTCGAGAAAGTTGTCCGTTTACCGGAACGTCAAAAATTGTACGGTGGCGGTTACAATTCTACATTTTCAACAGCAACCATTAACGGTCAAACCTACAATATTGTTGACTATGCCGCTGACGAAAGTTGGGGACCAAAAGTTAGACGGCACATTAGTGCTTAACTGGTACAACCTCGATCCTGAATACGTATCAGATTATTTGAGTCCACAATCCTGGGTTTATCCAAAAAATGATATCAGTTACTTCTTCAAAATTGGCGTTGCCAATACAAACAATATTTCAGTATCAAAATCAACCGATAAATCCTCGTTTCGGGTATCGTTGACAAACAAAAATGTAACAGGGACAATCCCGAACTCTTCGTTGAGTAAAAATTCGGTAAGCATTTCCGGAAATGTCGATGGCAAAGTAGTCTCTTTCTTTGGAAGCGCCAACTATCTGGAAACAAACTCTACAGGACAGCCCTTGGACAGGAGCATCAAACCGAAACATCAGTTCTTGAAGCCTATCAGTGGGGACAAGTACAGGTTGATTATAAAAAATTGTCGGATTACAAACGACCCGATGGCACTCCACGTGCTTGGAACCGTACAGGATATGCCAATACGGTGACCGATGAAAAAACAAAATATATTGACAATCCATATTGGTCAGCCTATGAGAGCTATTTGGAAGAAGACCGAGACCGATTGTACGGAAATGCCGGATTAAAAATCACACCACTCTCATGGCTATCGATAACCGGACGCATCAATGCCGATGTATATCAATACAACGCTCAAGATAGAATTGCCGTTTATTCGCGTTCACAATCCATTTATCAGGAATACAGCCAAAAGTACGGCGAGTTTAACTACGAGTTATTTGCAACAGCTAAAAAAACGTGGGGCAATCATTCGTTAGTGGGTAACTTGGGAAGCAACTTTCTACAACGTAGCCGACGGGTTAACGACGTCAGCACTTCCGGTGGACTAATCGTACCCAATTACTATAGTTTGAATAATGCTACGGGGGTTGTTATTAATTCCGGCACAGGAATCTTTAAGAAAGAATTGGCGTCTATTTACGGAAGTGCTTCCTACGGATGGAAAAGTACAATATATGTTGACGGAACGTTTCGCAACGACTGGTCTTCAACGCTGCCGTCAAAAAATAATTCCTACATCTACCCTTCGTTAACATCGTCCGTTATTTTGTCCGAATTCCCAAGTTTGCGTACGTTGGATTGGCTTTCATTTGCTAAATTCCGCATAGGCTGGGCACAAGTAGGTAACGACACAGATCCATATCAACTCTACAAAGTATATGAAGCTGCCACATCCATTAACGGAAACATCGCCTACAACTTGCCCAACCAGTTAAATAATTTAAATCTTAAACCGGAGATAACTTCCTCTATCGAAACCGGTTTACAAATACAATTATTCAAAAACTTGATAGGATTAGATGTAACTTATTACAACAATACCAGTCGGAATCAAATCATTTCATTACCAACTTCCGATGCATTCGGATACTCATCAAAACTTATAAATGCGGGGAAAATTAACAATAAGGGAGTTGAAGTGGTATTGACAGCCAATCCTGTGAAAGCAAAAGATTTTGAATGGAACGCTACGGCTAACTTCTCTAAAAATACAAACAAAATCATTAAACTTTCCGATGCCACAAGTCGATTGGATTTGAGTACTACATTGGTAACACTTGCTGCTCAGGAAGGAGAAAGCTATGGACAGCTATACGGTTACGATTTTGTTTATACCAAAGACGGACGTAAAGTTGTGGGCACTGATGGGTTATATCTTCGTACACAACAATTGGTGCCGCTTGGAAGTGTTTTACCTGATTTTCTATGGAGTTTTCAAAATCAATTTCGTTACAAAAATTTCCGCGTAGGATTTTTGATTGATTCGCGTGTAGGTGGCAAATTCTTTTCTCAAACGTACAAAGTGGGAATGTATTCCGGAATTTTGCCACAAACAGCAGCCAATGGTATTCGTGAAACCGGGGTTGTTAGTGATGGCGTGACAGGCGATGTTACCTTTCACTCTGATGGAAGCTATACGGTAACCAATATTGCCGAAAACACAAAAAAAGTAACTGCTCAAGCTTGGGCACGGAATCAATATAACGGACCTACTACATTCGACATTTTTGATGCGACATTCATCAAATTACGCGAAATTACATTGGGATACGACTTTAGACTTCCAAAAAACAATGTAATTGAAAGTATCAACACCTCGATATATGCCCGTAATTTATCTTATCTCTATCGAGCCAGCAAAACCATTGATCCTGAGCTAACCAACAGTGGAGGAAATGTACAAGGTGTTGAAGGAGGAAATCTTCCTACCCCATTAACATACGGAATAAACCTGAACTTCAAATTTTAATGAATGACAGTTCAACTAAGAATAATAAATGACAATAACACAAAACAGTAAAAAAATGAAGATAAAACATATATATATAGCATTATTCATCCTGCCTTTGTTCGGATTTTATTCCTGCATCGATGAAAACTTAAATATTGACCCCAACCGTCCGTCATCGGTTCCTACAACCTCGCTGATTGTTACCTCCGAGAAAAAACTGGTGGACAACCTCCGCAGCGAAAACATATCGTTGCGTGGCTCAGCCTTATTTATTCAACAGTTGGCACAAGTAACATACACCAGTCAATCAAGATACGACGTACCATACAGCTATTCAGCCGATTACTGGAGCGGTTTGTACAAAGTACTTAACAATCTTCAGGAAATTATCAATCTAAACACAAATCCTGCTACCAAGAATATTGTTACCGCAAACGGTGCAGGACGTAATGCCAATCAAATAGCCATCAGTCGTGTGTTGAAGTCTTATGCCTACTACGCGTTGACAGATGTTTTCGGTGATGTTCCCTATAACTCTTACGCAAACAATGACACCGATTTTCAGGCATTGCAACAAAATCCGGACAATATCACTCCCAAGTATGCTTCGCAAGAGAAAATTTACACCGATATTTTGAAAGAACTCAAAGAAGCAGGCGACACCTTACTTAAATATTCTTCGGAAAATACATTCGGGGCATCGGATATTATTTATGCCGGCAACAACGCCAAATGGGCTAAGTTTGCTAACTCGCTCCGACTTCGTTTTGCAACGCGTATCAAAACAAAAAATCCGACCTTGTACAAATCACATTTTGATGACGCCATTGCCAAAGGAGTATTTACCGGCAACACTGACAATGCCGTATATAAATACTCTACCGCTTCGCCTAATGAAGCCCCATATTATCGAGCTACAGTTACGGCTAACCGGAAAGATTTTGCCATATCAAGCATTCTTATCGGACTATTGAAAGGAGAAAATATACAACTCACGATTGTTGATCCTCGCTTACCAATTTATGCCGCAAAAAACACCGCCGGAAGCTATGTCGGTTTACCTTATGGACTTACCGAGGCACAAGCCGGTAAATTCCCAGCAACGGCGGTCAGTCTGCCCGGAACCACATACAGCGCTTCAAGCTATGGTGAAATACTTCAAGAATATTCTGAAGTTGCGTTCTTGATTTCCGAATACAACAATTGGAGCCAAGCAGATTATGAAAATGGTGTGCGTGCCTCGCTCGAAAAATGGGGCGTAACCACAACAGACATTACAAATTACATAAATGCTTTACCGGTGGCTAATCAGCGAAATGTACTGAATCAAAAATATATTGCTTTATTCACACAGTTTTTAGAAGGATGGAGTGAATATCGTAGAACAGGATTTCCTGATTTCTTGATAAAAAAAGATGATGTTATTTACTCCGGAACAATTGATGGAACTCCGGTAAACTATACGTTCAGTCCGTTATTTGGCAATGGCGGCATCCCATCCAGGCTGTATTACCCGGTAAAAGAACAATCGGTAAATAAAGCAAGCTATCAGAATGCCATTGCTGCACAAGGCAATGATGTTATCGAAACCAAACTATGGATTTTCAAATAAAAAGCCTACATTTGTCATTATAAGAAAAGTGTAAAGTCACGCAAACTGATAGAATTGTTCGCGTGGCTTTGCTATTGCTCTATTTTACATTTTAAAATTTTTAATCAACATAATGATATGAAAAAGAATTTTCAATTTTTAATACTATCCGTCAGCATATTGGCGGCATCCTGCTCCAGCAACAATCTAAAAAACGGTATTTGGAGAGGCGAGTTGCAAGTACAAGACAAACAAGCTGCTTTTTTATTTGAGGTAAGTAATGCCAATAGCGATTCAGCCAGCGTTACGCTTATCAATGGTGAAGAGAGAGTAAAGTTGACCGGAGTTATCCAAAACAAAGACTCGGTAACTATACCAATTGAGGCATACGATGCTGTTATTAAAGGACAAATCCATCGGAGCAAAATAGAAGGACGATTTATAAAAAACTATATCGAAAATGATTCAGGCATTCCGTTCAAAGCAGATTTTGGCAAAAAAGAACGCTTTGAACCGATTGCCAACCTAACCACATTTGCTATTGACGGTAAGTGGGACATTTTGTTTGTTGATGAAAAAGGAGATACCGCGCACAATGTCGGAATTTTTAAGTCTGCCAATAAAATCATCACCGGCTCTGTACTCACCAATTCAGGTGATTTACGTTTTCTCGAAGGCACTTACACTCAAAACGGAGTACAATTATCGGCATTCAGCGGACTAAGCCCATATTATCTTAATTTCGATTTTAAGAACAGTACGCATTTTACCGGCACGTTTTTCACCACACGGGGAAAAGTTTCACTTATCGGGACTAAGAACGAAAAAGCAGGACTCACCGACCCTTATAGTATCGCTAAATTGAAAAAAGGATATGAAACTTTGTCGTTTAAGCTACGCAACTTAGAGGGCAAAACGGTATCGCCACAAGATAAACCATATCGCGGAAAGGTGGTAATCATCTCCATCCTTGGCAGCTGGTGTCCTAATTGCTTGGACGAAGCCGAGTATTTGGCGCCTTGGTATGATGGCAACAAACAGCGTGGTATTGAAATTATCGGATTAGGATTTGAACGAAAAAATGACTTTGAATATGCCAAAGGAACTCTTTCCCGTTTAAAAAAGAAATACAACATCAACTATACGGTACTTTTTGCCGGGCAAGCCACTCCCGAAAACATAGAAAAAGTGTTTCCTGAAATCGAAAATTTCTCGGGTTATCCTACCACCATATTTATCGACAAAAAAGGGAAAGTACGTAAAATTCACACCGGATTTAACGGACCCGCAACAGGGCTTTTTTACCAAGAGTTCAAAATAGAATTCAATAAACTAACTGACAGCTTATTAGCAGAAAAATAAAACAATATGAGCCATTTGAGTTTTGAAAAAGCAGGAGACCAAACCAAGTCAATACATGCCGGAGAAAATCCGGAGGCGGGCGTAAAATCCTCGGCACCTGACATTGTGATGTCAACTACCTTTTTGGTAGATGCCGACACCCGCTTTTCGGTCGAATCTCTTGATGAAAATGCAGCCTGGATTTATTCACGCTGGGGAAACCCTACTGTTCATCAGTTAGAAAAGAAATTAGCCATATTGGAAGAAGGCGAAACAACCATTGCCTTTGCAAGCGGAATGGGAGCTATCACGGCATTAGCGTTTCACACACTAAGGTCTGGCGATCATCTTTTGATAAGTGATGTTACGTATGCTGCATTCTCTGAAATGACAAACGATTTGATTCCGATGTTGAACATAGAAGTTACAAAAGTAGATACTTCTGACTTGGAGGCAATACAAAAAGCCATCAGACCGAACACTAAACTTGTTTATATCGAATCGCCCTGTAACCCGCTACTAAGATTAACCGACATCAAGGCGGTGGCAGAAATTACACATCAGGCGGGAGCAAAATTAGCTATTGACTCCACATTTGCCACTCCGATAGCAACCAAACCGCTGAAACTGGGAGCAGATTTTGTGATTCACTCGTTAACAAAATATCTCGGAGGTCACGGCGATGCCTTGGGAGGAGCCATTGTTGGTAACAAGGCAGAGTTAGAGCCTATGCGCAAAAAAACTGCCATTCGCTTTGGAGGAACACTCAGCCCGTTCAATGCGTGGCTGATTATGCGCGGTTTGGCCACCTTCCCCATCCGTATGCGAACGCATGAAGAGAACGCAATAAAAGTAGCCACGTTTTTAGAACAACATCCAAAAATCAAACGGGTGATTTATCCCGGACTACCTTCGCATCCACAATACGAACTGGCACGCCGACAAATGAAAAATTTCTCGGGAATGATTACTTTTCAGGTTGAAAACGGAGATGACGTTGCCAAGTTAATTTCTAAAAAACTGAATATCATTCACTACGCGGTATCTTTGGGACATCATCGGTCACTGATTTTTTATCTGAAAAGCAACGACTTATTAGAAACTACGTTTCATTTCAGTACAGAAAAACAAATAACATCGTGGAACTTGTTTGCAGGAGAAGGTATATTCAGACTGTCAATCGGATTGGAAGATACCGATGATATTATTGCCGATCTGGCGCAAGCACTGGAATCTATATAATTAACAGCGTGTTGTTAAAAATAGCCTGTCTTATTTCAAGACGGGCTATTTTTTTGTATGATATTCGGCCAAATATTGTTGTTCCGTTTGTCCGGGAGTTGGATAAAACACCGCCTTTTCAAGACAGTTCAAGACACTTAAATCCATAAGAGTGCTATACCCTGCACGACAAATAATTTTCCGGCATCCCTTTAATGCCAAAGCCAACTCTTCATCCTTCAAATGTGCTATAAGTGTTATGTTTTCAATTCTTTTCGGACCATTTTCTTTCGATGGTAATCCCTGAATAATCAATGTTGGTTTTGCTTCATCCAGTAGCTTTTCAATCATATACTTTTCAAAAACACTCCGCTGAGGTTCAAGCCCCGAGATAATCACAACTGTTTCATATCCGTCATTTCCCAAAAAATTTTAAATTCTGAGAATCGCGAAAGCAGACCGATAAATTTAGCATTTTTCGGCAACGGATATTTATGCGACAAATCGCCCGACAGTCCACCGTTTTCTTCAATATCAGGTATCCAACATTCATCGTATTTATCAACAACACGCTTGTGTAAACGATAACCGAATGGTTCTAAAAAACGGATGAGTCGAGGCATTTTCACCATTATTTGATGTGTAATATACACACTATGAACGTTTTTATTCCACAATCCAAAACGGTTATCGGAAATTACCACATCAAAATGTTCTTTTTGAAGAAATTTCTCAAGCCATGAATGCTCATGTTTAATTTCACGATAAAGTTGTGGCAAAAACCGAAGCATAGCCCAAAACTGCGAGTTACCTTTGGAATATTTTACAGGATAAGATGAAAACTCAATAAAGCGTAATTCAGGAAATTGCTGACGTAAAAAAGCCAAAGGGAAACCATCGGAAGCAACAACTACTTCGTTTCCCTTTTGCAACTCTTCATAAATAATCGGAACACATCTTGAAGCGTGCCCTAACCCCCAATCTAAGGGACAGATAAGTATTTTTTGAGATGTTTGCAATATTTATTTCAAAAATATTGTTCTTTTTTTCTGAAATTTGTTTACTGTCAGGCATTAAAGATTTGTAATTATATTGTAATATGTTTACTCCAACTAATTTCTCGTACCGATGGTACGAGATTTTCAGCACTCTGATATTCAGAATAAAACTGTGGCATCAGCCACTAATTCCCCGCAGAAAAACCTCCAACGCAGGGAAATTCATTTTGAAACTCTCGTGATAAAGTTGAAACAATAGATTTTCCCAAATTTTCAGATTGTTTTTCGGCAATTGATTTTCCTATTTCCCAATAAAGGTCGATCAATTGCAAATTGACAGCTTTTAAGGCTTTACACTGCGCTTGCCTAACTTTCGTTTTTATTTTGGAGATAAAAGTGATTTGTGATTTATCAAGTTGCATAATGAACCTTATTTGGTTGCTATTCTTTTTCCTTCTTCACATAAAAATAGGTTTTCCCTTCTTCTTTTACATCAAAAGTTAAAATTTCCCGATCTTTTCTGTTCTCAAAATAAGAAAGCAGCCCAAAATCGCCACCGCAAAAAAGGCTATGAATTCCAAATACACTCAAAAAAGCATAAAATAAAGGCTGATTATATGTCAGAACCATACCGACAATGCTTAATACACCAATGATTATAACAGGTGTCAAAGCTACAATAGTAAATTTTTTCAACGGCAAAACCTGCCTGTCAGCAATAACATAAAATAAAAACTTACGGAGTTTCATCCCAAAAGAAACGTTACGCACCCTGATCAAGCGATAAGCAAATGCATGAAACAGTTCGTGAAAAACCACTAAAAAAGTCACCGAGAACAGTACGCCGCTTGCAAATCCCACCAAATTATTCCAGCTACCATGTTTAATAAACGGCAAAAAAACCTTTATAGCTCCTACGATAATGGCAAGCAATCCTATTATCTGGTATAAATTGGATATCTTAGCCCAAACGCCATATTCACCAATCTCTTTCATCACTACATGTTTGATGTTTTTGTGTGAGAATGAGTCTAACTTTTCGTATTTAGGATTATTTATCAATTCTTCGTACGTCATCTTCCAATATTTATAATTATAAACTTCAACATATAAAGCGCCCACTGACAATGTATTAATTACATTACAAATTTATCAAAATATTACGACAAATGTAGTCCAATTATTATGATTTACACATCTTTTAGCGTAAATTTGCAGAAAATAAACAGGGTTATTTTCCGTTGTAATATACAACACCACTTAATTAGAGAAAAAAAATGATTGGTATAGGCGTTTAGGTCGCTGTAATTTTGGATAAATCTGCTACTTTTGTAGCGTGGATATTAGGAAACAATATATAGGAGTGAATTCAATAGAGTTCAATAAATATTTTCAGACACAGGAGGATTGCTATCGCTATGTTTCAGAAATAAAATGGTCAGCCGAGCATCCTTACCAATGTAAGAAGTGTGGTCATTTGAAATTTGGCAAAGGCAAAAAGCCCTATTCACATCGTTGCGCCAAATGCAATTACGATGAAAGCCCCACTTCTGGAACTATGTTTGACAAGTTGAAATTTTCATTGCTTATCGCATTTCATATCTGTTTTAAAATTAGCACCAAGAAGAAAGGAATGTCTTCATTGGAATTGTCAGAGGAATTTGGATTGCGTTAGAAAACAGTATGGGAATTTAAGTGGAAAATCCAACAAGCAATGACAAGTAGCCGTAAAAGCCGATTGGAGGGCAAAGTTCAGGTTGATGAGTTTCTCATAGGAGAATACGAAGAAGGTAAAGTTGGTCGTAGTGGCGACAGTAAAAAGAAGTTAGTAATTGTTGGGCTTGAAATTTTGGAAGATAAAAAAGGTGTTGGTCGAGCTTATGCACAAGTAATTGAGCATGCTTCGAGCAAAGAATTTAGACCATTTTTTCAAACATATATCAGCAACGATGCAAATGTTATTACTGATGTTTGGAAAGGTTATTTACCATTGAAAAAAGACTATCCAAACTTAGAACAAATACCTTCGGAGAAAGGGAAAGGCATGCAGCAGTTGCATATTCACATAATGAACATTCAGGGATGGCTACGAGGAATACACCACCATTGTTCAAAAGAACGGATGCAAGGTTATCTCGATGAATATCATTTTCGTTATAATAGACGGACAATGATGGGGTCAATCTTCGATTTACTCATAAAAAGGATGGTTCTAAGCGAACCTAAGAGATTGATTAAAAATAAAATAACAACAGCGAACTAAGCGCCTATACCAAAAAAATGATTTTTAGCCGAATTAAAAATATGTTTTTATTATCGGGGATAGTTATAATTATGACTACTGCCGTATTTTGCTCGTGTGTTGATGAGAGTTTTTCGTCCGACCCTTCGTTAAAACTGAAGTTCTCTACCGACACCTTGCTTTTTGACACTGTTTTCACGACCGTAGGAAGTGCAACCGCCAAAATTATGGTCTATAATACCAGCAACAAAAATTTGGAAATATCTTCCATACACCTTGGTATGGGAGCTAATTCGCCTTACCGCCTCAACGTAGATGGCAACATAAGTGCAGATCATAGCTTCAAAAACATCGAAATAAGGGCAAAAGATAGTCTGTTTATCTTTGTCGAGACAACGGTATCAACTCGTTTGACCAACGAACTTACTTTTGTGAAAGATTCTATCGTTTTCAATACAAACTCCAATGTTCAGGATGTGAAACTCATCGCTTACGGACAAAATATGGAGGTGCTGAAAAATAAAACTATTTTGAACGACACCATTCTTACGTCCGATAAACCATACCTGATTTACGGCGATTTGATAGTAGATACGGCAAAAACGCTTACATTAGCCCCCGGGTGCAGGCTCTACTTTCACGCAAATTCCAATTTGGTAGTACACGGAAATCTGATAGCCGACGGAACCAGAGAAAAACCCATATTCTTGCGAGGCGATAGAATGGATCGCTTGTTCCCCGAAGTGCCGTATAATTACGTTTCCAACCAATGGGGAAGCGTATTGCTACTAAATCCTGATGGACATCATACATTCAATTTTGTAACCATCAATAGCGGTTATGCCGGTGTGTACTTTTATAATAACGATCGAAGCAAAACACCTACACTCGAAATCACCAACTGCCGCATTCATAATTTTCTGAAATATGGATTGGTGGTTCAAAACGGGGACGTGACCGTGGGAAATACCGAAATTTCAAACACCGGAAGCTACTCTGTATATTTGAGCGGAGGGAAGCATAGTTTTATTCATTGCACCATTGCAAATTATTTCAATAGTTCAAACACACTTATACAGCCAAATTCACGCGAATCAAACGTAGCATGTTTAATTTCGGAATTAGATAAAATAAAACCGATGGAGACTGTTTTTGAAAACTGCATCATATCCGGCAGCACTACCAACGAATTTGGACTGATGTCAAAATTCACTTCCAATTATCACGGAACATTTAAAAACTGCTACATCCGGAATCAAAAACCGGAAACCGTTTTACCTCAGTTTACTAAAATCAGATGGTATGAAAAGCAGGATACAGTTTTTAAAAACACATATTTTGATGCGACAAAAAAACTTTACTATAACTTTATGCCCGACTCTGTTTCACCAGCCAGAAACATTGGTGACATAGACGCAGCCGTAAAATATCCGTTTGATTTGAATGGTAAAAATCGTTTTGAAGACAATTTCCCGGATGCCGGAGCATACGAGTGGCAACCTATTAAGAAGTAAGTGGTTATTAGTTGAATTGTTGTTGTTATTTTGCTTGTTTTCGGTAAAAAATAAAACACAAAATTCTTAAACCTATGAAAAAAATAATCTTTATTGTTTTGTTTACATCGTCTTTTTTTACAGCCAAAAGTCAGGTAGAAAGAAAGATTTTTAAAGTGATGAGCTACAATGTAGAGAATTATTTTGATTGCGTAGATGATTCTTTGACTCAAGATGAAGAATATTTACCCACAGGAATACGCGCTTGGAACATAGAGAAATACCGCGCCAAGCAAAATCACATATCTAAGGTAATAGCAACTGCCGGTGGTTGGGAACCGCCCGCGTTGGTGGCGCTTTGTGAGGTTGAAAGCGAGAAATGTATGGTGGATCTGACTAAATATTCGCCATTAAAAAATTTGAAATATAAATATGTTCATTACGAGTCGCCTGATGCACGCGGTGTGGATGTAGCGTTACTTTATCAGCCCGAAATGTTCAAACCATTTCATAGCGAGCCCATCAGAATAAATTTTCCGAACTCTGTTAGAAAAACGCGCGACATTTTGTACGTGGCAGGAAAAATACCAACGGGCGACACGCTAAATATATTTGTATGCCATTTTCCATCACGATTGGGGGGCGAATTAGAATCGGAAGACCGACGAATGTTTGTAGCATCTACATTGAGAGCCAAAGTGGACAGTGTTTTTTCTGCTGATGCCGATGCAAATATCATCATTATGGGAGATTTTAACGATTATCCCACCAATGAAAGCATTGAAAAAATGCTGAAAGCAAACGAATTAAAAGATTCTGTTTCAACTTCGGAATTGTACAACTTGGCTTTTGCTTTGCACAAAAAAGGAATCGGAACGCACAAACACGAAGCCGAATGGGGAATGTTGGATCAAATCATCGTTTCGGGCAACTTACTTAAACCTACAAATAAGATATTTACTTCCGAAAAAGATTTACACGTTTTTAGTGCTGATTTTTTATTACAAGACGATGAGAAATTTCTGGGGAAAAAAGCATTCAGAACCTACAACGGAATGAAATACCAAGGCGGATTTGCTGATCATCTACCCGTGTATGTGGATTTGTGGTGGTAAAAATCCCTACCCCAACCCTTCCCAAAGGGAAGGGAGAGTGGATAAAGCAAACGTAATTGTATTTTAAAGAATAATTAAATGTAATTTCCCTCTCCTTTGGAGAGGGCTAAGGAGAGCCTTATGGACGTTCAACTTTTTATACCGTGCTTTATTGATCAGCTTTATCCAGAAACGGGTTTTAGTACCATCAAAATTTTGGAAAAGGCAGGATGTAAAGTACATTATAATCCAAAACAAACGTGTTGTGGTCAACCTGCGTTTAATAGTGGTTATTGGTACGAAGCAGGTGCATTGGCGCAAAAATTTATGAACGATTTCAATGCCGAAATGCCTGTGGTTTCGCCTTCGGCATCGTGTACAAGCTTTGTTATCCATCATTACCATAAAATTCTGAAAGACAAACCGAAATTATTAGTGCAACTCGAAAAACAGAAAACTCAAATGTTTGAACTTTCTGATTTTCTTGTGAACGAGTTAAAAATAACCGATTTGGGAGCAAGCTTTCCGCACAAAGTAACGTATCACGACAGCTGCTCCGCTTTGCGTGAATACGGGATAAAAAAAGAACCAAGAGAACTTTTGAGCCATATAAAAGGTTTAGAATTAATAGAAATGGACGAATGTGAAACCTGTTGCGGTTTTGGCGGAACTTTTGCCGTAAAACACACCGACATATCATCAGCAATGGCAGAAAAAAAAGTAGAAAACGCACTCGCTACCGGAGCGGAATACATTATCAGCACCGAAGCCTCGTGTTTAATGAATATCAACGGTTACATTGCAAAACACAATTTACCCGTCAAAGGAATTCATTTGGCAGATGTGTTGTGTAATTTTTAGAAATTGTTTATCAATTGCCACGCCTTTTAAGGCGTGGATGAGTAAATATCACCCAAAGTGGGATTTATCCCAAATTTAAGAGTTTTAAATTTTGGCTAAAGCCATTTTTCATTAAATCATTATATCCACGCCTTAAAAGGCGTGGCGATTAAATAAATAGTCAATTTAAAAATAGTAACTATAAAAATGCACCAAAATATTGCCGATATCAGAATAAACTACTCCAAAAAAAGTTTGGATGAGAAAGATGCTCAAAGAAATGCTATTGATATGTTTGAGCGATGGTGGAACGAAGCGATGGAATCTGATATTTCGGAAGTGAACGCTATGACAATAGCCACAGTAAATAAAGGAATTCCGGATGCCAGAATAGTTTTGCTAAAAGCGTTTGACGAGCGCGGTTTTGTGTTTTTCTCCAATTACAACAGTCAGAAAGGATTGGAATTAAGTGAAAATCCGAATACGTGTTTAGTGATTTTTTGGAAAGAATTGGAAAGGCAAATCCGCATTACCGGCGTGACAGAAAAAACCAGTGTTCAAGAGAGTATCGATTACTTCAACAGTCGCCCGGATGGGAGTAAAATAGGCGCGTGGGCTTCAGCACAAAGTTTGGCTGTTGCCGGTAAAAGTTTTCTGAAAGAAACTTTTGATTATTATTCCGAACGTTTCAAACGAGGCGTAATTCCCAAACCTCCGCACTGGGGCGGTTATCGGGTAAAACCTACTGCCATTGAGTTTTGGCAGGGACGCCCGAGCCGTATGCACGACCGGCTGCTTTATACCTTGCAAAACGATGGAACGTGGAAAATTGAACGGTTACAACCATAATCAATCCTCTCCGTCAAATCTTTCGTGGTTTGCTGCCGGTTTCCAACCATACTTTGGTTCAAAGTAATTCCATAGTAACGCAGATATTTCTACAATTTGCCGACGTCCTTCGTTGTCTTTTTTGCACAAAGTGTCTTTTTGGTTTTTAGTGAAAACAGCAAATACATAATCGCCATGCGGAGCGTTCACCAATACCACTTCGGAGCGTGACGCGCTGACCATCCCTTGTTTTGACGCAGTGTTTACCGTTGGAGGGATTTGGCTCAACGCTCTATCACGATAATAAATAGTTCCTAAAATACGGTACATTTCGTCGCAAGCTGACGGTGAAATAATTGTCCTGTTCCGCATTTTTACTAACAATGATGCCATTTCACGTGGTGTCGTTTGTCCCCAGCCAAAAATTTCCCGATTTCTTTCTCTTCCCGGAGTTCGAGAGTTAACGCGCGTATTCTTCAATCCGATATTCTCCATCAGCTGATTGATTGCCGTTCCTGTTCCGGCTAATTCCTGCAACCACAAACTGGCGCTGTTATCACTCGTACAAATACTCAACATCTGTACTTCGCTCAACGGCACTTTTGCACTGTCACGCAGAGAGGCAATCAATCCGTCATCACCGCTGTAAAGTTGTTTTTTTATATCGTATGTTAGCGGCTGGAAGTAATTCAGCTCCTTTTTCTCTATTTTATCAAAAATACCGACCATAATAGGTACTTTAATGGTACTTGCCGTTGGAAAAACAGTATCAGCATTTACAAACGCTTCTTTACCGGTTGCAAGGTTCTTCACATACACACCGATTATACCCTGAAATCCGATGGTTTGTTTTTCTAACAGTGAAATAAGTTTTTTGTCAATTCTCTGAGCCGATGTTTCAGATGAAATAATTAAAAAACAGATGGCTAAAAAAATGTATAACGGTCTTTTCATCTATTTACATTTTTTGAAATCTATGTGTATCGAAAAAAACAAACGAAGCCACAGTAAGATATGTACTTTATGGCTTCGTAATAGTTTATAGATTATATAGAATAAAAGATTATAGTACTGGTAATCAGCTGAAAGCAAATCAATCCCCCTACCCTCTTTTCAAAGGGGGAATGCGGAGTTCAATGGACGGATGTCTTCAATAATACTTACGATGCGAAAAGTCCCCTTTGGTGAAAGGGGATTTAGGGGAATTGAAAGCCGCTGTATATTAAACATATCACATTCTAATTTATAGAATCTCTTTTAAATAAAAATAATTGTGTGCGTTCAATAAATTCTTTTCTATATTTCCGCCGCTAACTCTTTCATTATCTGGGTCATCAAGGGTTGAACTTTATTACCAATTTCTTGTACTTCCTCGTGCGAAACTTCAACAATTTTTCCCGGCACACCCAAGTCAGTGATAATAGATATTCCAAAAACCCGAATTCCCGTATGATTTGCCACAATTACTTCGGGTACGGTACTCATACCTACGGCATCGCCTCCGCAATTTCTGAAATAGCGATATTCTGCCGGAGTTTCAAATGTAGGTCCGGATGTTCCAACATAAACACCTTCAACCGTTTTGATATTATTTCGTTTGGCAATAGCCTTGGCTTTTTCTATAAATATCTTGTTGTATGCCTCGCTCATATCAGGAAAGCGTACGCCAAGTTCCTTAAAGTTTTTACCACGCAACGGATGCTCTGGAAACAGATTGATATGATCAGTAATAATCATCAAATCTCCAATTTCAAAATCGGGATTCATCCCTCCCGAAGCATTGGATACAAGTAAGTTTTCAATATCGATAGCCTTCATCACACGCACGGGAAAAGTCACTTGCTTCATATCATAGCCTTCGTAGTAATGAAAACGCCCCTGCATAGCAAGCACTTTCACATCACCTAAAAAACCAAAAATAAGTTTTCCACTGTGACCTTCAACGGTTGAAACAGGGAAATTCGGAATATCTTCATAAGGAATTTCTAACTTATCTGTAATTTGTGTCACCAAATTTCCTAAGCCTGTTCCAAGTATGATACCTGTCTTTGGTAAATCTGACACTTTTGATTTGATAAAATTAGCTGTTTCTTGAATTTTCTCTAACATAGCTTTTCAATTTTAGATTAAACGAATCTTCTCTATGGTTTAATATTTTAACTCTCATTGGTAAAACCAATAATTTTTCTTTTAATACAACGCTAATATCGCCTATTGATTTTAAACGGGCTAAATCCTTTTCTGTTGTTACAATTACTTTACCGTATGATTTCTTTTCTATTTTGTCCAACTCTTTTTTAGTAAATCGGTGGTGGTCGGCAAAAGTAAATTTTTCTATTGACTTTACCAATTTTTCAACATACTTTATCATCGGCTGCGGATTCTCAATACAGGTTAGTACAACAACGTCCGTATCACATAATTGTTCTATTTCTACTTTACATTCATTAAATGCCGGATAAAAGTTGTCGTAAACCAATCCTGAAAAAAAGACATCCTGCTGTTTTTTAATTCTTATCTCCGTTATAAGCATTTGCTTTTCTTCATCCGTCATATCCGGCGGGCACTTTGAAACTATGATTACGTGAGCACGATCGGAATTTTTTCTTCTCTCGCGCAATCGCCCGTAAGGCATAACAAAGTCTCGCGCATAAGGTTGAATGTAATCAGTGAGCAAAACAGACAATCCTGGCTTAATATACTGATGCTGATAGGCATCGTCCAACAATATCACTTCGATTTCAGGATGCGAAGCCAGTATCTTTGTCACACCACGTACACGTTTTTCATCTACAAACACAAAAATATCGGGGAATTTTGTATAAATTTGAAATGGTTCATCACCTATTTCAGTGGCAGTAGTTGTTGTATCTGCCTGTAAAAATCCGGTAGTTTTACGTCCATACCCTCTACTCAAGATAGCAATATTATAGTCGTCTTTTAACAAACGAATAATATATTCGGTATGCGGCGTTTTTCCTGTTCCGCCTACAGCTAAATTTCCAATACTTATTATCGGTGTTTGAAATGATGTGGTGGAGAAGATTTTTTTTCTGAACAGAAAGTTTCTAATCTCCATTATCGCACCATAAGCGATGGATAGAATGCGTGTTAATATATTCCGACTGATAAGACTCAAATTTAACGAACTTGTTTTCTACAAAGATAAAATTTTATTTCTAAAAACCGAAAAAAGACGACCAATATAAGTCGCCTTTTAAATTTTCTATTTCTATTAAAATAGGCAATTAATCCAGTCGTAAGACTTTTACTCGTTTTGAAATTTGCTGATTTTATTTAATTGAACGTCACATCAAACGGCATCAGCGCGTAGATACCGTTCATATTCCGTGCATTTTTAATTTGTTCCCAAATCATATAATTCTCGCCCAACTGTTTTTTTATGAAACGAGTTTGTATCGATGTATTGAAATCTTTCATAAAGCGAGTAAAGAAATCTTCTTTAGCAGGATAGGTTTCAATATTAAAACTTGTAACCTTCGCTTTTTTAGCGGCAAGCGCTACGGCATCTTTAATTGTACCAAGTTTATCAACTAATCCTATTTTAACAGCGTCTTCACCTGTCCAAACACGTCCTTCGGCAATTTGTTTAATTTGTTCAACCGTTTTCTTGCGTCCGGCAGCGCATCGCCCTACAAAGAGCTCGTAGCCTCTATTTACATATGCTTGCATCAAATCGCGCTCTTCGGGCGTAAATGATCTGTTTGCAGTGATGGCGTCACTCATCTTATTTGTTTTAACCACATCAACCGATAAGCCCAGCTTATCATACAATCCTTTCACATTCGGAATAGTTCCAAAAATTCCGATGGAACCTGTCAATGTTGTAGGCTGAGCAAGAATGGCATCTGCCTCGCAAGAAATATAATAACCGCCCGACGCGGCATAGTCTCCCATCGAAACAATGACCGGCTTCACTTTTTTAAGTTCCTTGATGGCATTAAGTATCTGTTCCGAGCCGTAAGCGCTTCCTCCGGGAGAATTTACGCGAAATACCACCGCTTTAATCGATTCATCCTTACGCACATCATTTATGGTTTCAACCATATCTTCAGATACTATTCCGTCATCTCCATTCATATCAATACCACCATAAGCATAGATAACTCCTATTTTGGATTTTTCCAATTTTTTATTATCCGGAAGATTAACCAACTCGCTATTCAGGACGTAATCAACGTCTTCCGATTTCTTCTTTTTAAGATATTGTTTGTTAATCAAAGAATCTACTTCATCGGAAAAAACCAGCGAATCAATCATCTTCGATTTCAACACTTTCTCGGGCGATTGAAACATCATCATTTGGTCGGCATAAGCATTCAAGGAATCTGTCGTTACTTTTCTGGACGAAGAAATCTCACTTAAAAGATTTTTCCATATTGAATGGGCAAAAACAGTCACTTGCTGTCTGTTGGCATCACTCATTTTATCCAATAAAAATGGTTCCACGGCAGATTTGAATGTTCCTACTTTTACAACTTGCATCTCTACACCTAATTTTTCAAGCGCTTTTTTATAAAACATCACTTCCGATGATAATCCCTTAAAATCGAGCATACCCTGCGGATTCAGATAAATTTTATCTGCCACAGAACAAAGATAATAGAGTTTTTGAGTATAAAAATCGCCATAAGCGACAATGAATTTTCCCGTTTTTTTAAATTTAACCAAAGCGTCTCTTATTTCTTTCATTGATGCGAAACCACCGGATAAACTTCCTGCTTTTAGATATATACCTTTAATATTTGTGTCAGAAGCTGCTTTTTCAATATTTGACAACACATCGTCAAGCCCGATAGACGTTTGTTTGGACTGCCCCAACGACTTTGCGAACAAACCGGAAAACGGATCATCTTCTGAGCGTTCGATTAATTCTCCATCCAACTCCAGTTTAAATACCGAATAAGGTTTAAGTTTTACCGTTTTTTCGGCACTGCTGGCAATAACACCAATCATACCGAGAAAAAATATGCCACTCAAGAACGATGTAAGTATTATACCAACAATAGTTGCTAATGTGAACTTTAGAAATTGTTTCATAATTGTATATTTAATAATATTTATTGCAAAGAAACAAAAAAAACTTGATTAAATCAACGGTGATTCGCGCTATATAAACGATAATATTATGTTTTTTAAGGTCTATTTATCCAAGTCTCCCGAATATTTCCACACGATTTTATCATTTTAAAAGATTACAAATGCAGGTACAGGTACAGTTTGAATCTGAAGGCAGCTCACCAATGATTGATTGTTGTCTACATCAAGTGCACAAAAAAGAGGGTGTCGCTATCCGACACCCTCATTCTTTAAGAAAAACAGCAAATTTATAAAAACTAAAGAAAATGACAGAACATCTTATTTGACAAAGGGCATTTTACTTAGTAATTTTATATCGTTTAATTTAGAATAATCGTATTGGTAAATTCCATCTTGCGCAATCATTATCAGCACATTATTGTGCGGAATAACATCATATCCTTCCATATTTTTGAAATGGCTTATCTGATTAGTTGCGAGCGTTTGAAGATTGGACACATTGTACACTTTCAGTCCGTCATCGCACAGAAAAAGTGTCCCGTTGTCTATTCCAAGCCCTTTTGGACTTTTCATAGTGTTGTAAGAAACAATCTCTTTGGGATGTTTAACGTCGCTTACATCCACAATAAATAGTGTATTCTCATCTTGTCCGCACATATTCCCGGAATGTACAGTGATGTATGCTTTGTCATTTTCTACTACTACAGGGTCGCAACCGAGTGCATGAAATATTGCGGATTGATATGTTGGCATCAAAGGTGTTTGCACAGAGTAAATCAACATACCGGTGGGAGTTCCCATAAATAAATTGTCCTTATAGCTGAAGATGGTTTCTACATTGCCACCCACATACACGTCCTGAGCTGCTTTCTCCGGTATTTTGTCGTTAAAATTGAAAATACTCATTTGATTGTTAAATACAGAATACAAATAGTTACCGTAAAATACGAAGCGAGACATTGAACCATTCACTCCGGTCGAAGTTCCTGAATTTACACCAGCATCCGATAGATATTCTGCATCTTCTACTCTTCCCCAACCCCACCAAACAGAGCCGGATTCCTTTACAGTAGTCGTTCGTTCGCTCACAATCCAGCCTACAATAATATCCGTTTTACTCTTCTCATTCATTTTTTCCCAGTCGCAGCCGTAAGTGTTTTCAGTTACAGGAAGTGAATAAGGAAAAACATCGATTGCTCGTCCTAACTCTTTCGGTAATGCGGCATCAGAGATATCAAACCAGACCAAATCAATATACGAATCGGCATAAAGTACTCCGTTTTGAATTGCCAAATCAGCATTACCCAGCAATTTTATAAAACCTACATTTTTCGGATTCGCCGGATTTTGATTGTCAATAATGTGAATACCGACTTCGGGTTCCGAAATATAGAGAAACCCATTGTATAAACAGATTTTACCTTCTTTGGAAATAGGTTTAGCTTCGGTAGATATTTTCACGGGAGCACGAAACTCCGATTTACTCATAAATACAGGCTCGTTAACCGTGTAAGTTATTGTATCTTCAATTTTATCGGAGCAAGCCACAAGGCTGAAAATTCCTATCAACAAGATTAAATAATTACTCTTTTTCATCTGACGATTATGCTAAAATGAGTTTGTCGGTTAATCCTAACTTTAGAATCCAATTTTCAATCCGCCGTTAAAACCTACATTCAACGGTGTATCGGTGCGTGCGCTTATTGGTTGATTGTTGTCAAAATAATAAATTATTTTTGGTTCAAAAAACAATGTCCAATTCTTCTGTAATTTGTAACCGATCCCAAAAGCCGCATTTACCGATGTCTGTATTCCGTCTATTTTTGAATATACGTTCGTTTGATGCGTGGTTGAACCGTCGCTATTTTGAATTGTTTGCTTATACACACTACCAAGTCCTTTTTCAATTGTTCCACCTATTGAAAAATAGTAGTTCCAATGTTTTTTGTCTGCAATCAAGATATTAATATTGAGCGGAATTCCTAAATAATGCAGTTCCATACTTGCGTTGGCTTGCTGCCATCGGTTATCTAACGAATAATTTGAATGAAGATACGTGTAAACCAAACCGCTACTAATGCCCAAACTTTTCGTGATATTTTTTTGAACGGCAAATCCGAAGGACAAGGGAGGAAAATGCTGAAGATTTGTAAAATCTTCCGGATCTATCATATATGCGTCAGCATTCATTGCCACTGCATTCATTTTCTTCCCATACACATTATTTGCAGAAGGTTCGTTTGCGTACAAACCATCCTCCAATGTGCCAAAAGCAAGATTTCCTGAAGTTCCTACGTTTGCCGCTATCAGCCATTTGTTGTGTTTTTTTTGAGGTTTGTCTTCTGTTTCTTCCAAAATTTCCGGCATTTCCGGCAAAGAAGTAATTTTAGGGTCAGTTTTTTGGGCGGGAATACTATCTCTATGTTGCAAATCGCTATTTGCAGTACCTACTTTTACTTCTTTTGCCTGAAATTCCGTACTTGATTGAATATCTACACTGTTTTCAGTTTCGATAGGATTATATTTGTTTTGTTCGCCACGCGTTTTTTCTGCTGAATTATGTTGCTTGTTTTGCTTGTTTTGTGATATTAATTTTTCAACTGCTTGTTTTGTTGACAGACGTTTTTCTACTGTAAAAGTCTCTTCGTGCCTCGGCTGTATTATAAGTTGATGTTGTTCGTTTTGTATTTTTATGTCAGTTTTTTGTGTCAAATAATTCTCGTTTTTTCTGAGTGGATGTAATAATAGTACTAATCCCAACAAAGCTGCCACACCACCAGTCAACCAATACCAACCTGAGATGAAACGTTGTTTTTTAGGCGTAATTCTCTTTTCAATACCTTCCCAAATATCTTTATCTAAAGGCATTTGATAATTTTCCAGCTTGTTTTTTATTACTTCACCGAAAATATCTTTATGTTGTATATTATCTTTACTTTCCATTTAATACTCATTGTCTTTACTCACCGTTTATCGCTTACCATCCACCGTTATACACAGAAAATTATGTATCCTTGGTTATCAATTCCCAAACAATTTTTTGAAGCTTTTGCCGCGCTCGGTGATACTGTGTTCGTATTACTCCTTCAGATGTATTTAGTTGTATAGCAATCTCATTGTATGAATATCCCTCAATACACACTAAATTAAAAACAGTGCGATAGACTTCGGGGAGTGAAGTGACACATTCCATCAACTCATTTGCGGTAATTTTCTGCATATCAAATCTTTCTGTTTTGTCTGCTTCGTCCGTATTCTCTTCCAACTCCTGCCACTTTATTATGTTTTGCCTCCGCAAATACTCTAAAGCGGTATTCACTATTATTTGCCGTATCCAACCTCCAAGCGCCCCTTTTTCTGAATATTTTTCGGCAGACAAAAACACCTTTACAAATCCATCCTGTAGTAAATCTTTTGCTGTGTCAACGTTTCGTACATAGCGGACACACAAACTCATCATCGCAGGAGCAAAAGTCTCGTATATCTCACGTCTTGCCCACGATTCCCCACGTTTATATCCCGCAATTAAACGTTGTTCATCCATTGAAGTGATTTGCTCTTTGTATTATGATGATTTTGACACGTTGTTTGTAACACTGAGTAAAAAAAGAACGGTTAAATAAAGTTAAAACAAAATCTGCCTGCATTTTAATTTTGTTAAACTGTATTTTAATACTATTTTTACAAAAAAACGAAAACATAATATTTGTTTAACTTATTGTTATTTAATATTTCTAATATGAACGAGCATGAAAGTTTCTTTTTGTTTGATTCGTATAAACCGTCAAGCGTATTCTATTCCCTGTTAATTCAATGGGACAACAAATTACTAAAAATTTCTCCAAATATTAAAATAATTTGAGATGTAAAAGGAGTTTGTATATTATACCATTTTCTGAAGTCAAGAATCAAGCGAGAGCTACATTTTATACATAACAGAATAATAATTAATGTCTGACATAGGCGGATGAATTGTCAGTTTGTTTTACAAAAACGCAAAACACTTCTATCTTTTATTTTCCCATATTTAATTTCTTTTTTATAAGACTTGTGATTTTTGAATTTATTATGTCGAATAAATACGTTTTATTATATATAGAATGATTTTTGATATTGAACTATTTGCGAATATGAATGTTATTTTGGCATAGAATTTGAAATCTCAACAATGTTAAAATTAAAACAAAAGATTAAGTAAAATAAAATTTCAGTATTAACTATTTAAAAACAAAAAAAATGAAAGCAATTAAATTATCTATGGTAGCATTAGCTACATTATTAACATTTGGTTTTGCAAATGCACAAGATGGACTTGGTGTTCAAGCTGGTTTTAGTACAGAAACTGTAAAACCCGGAGATGATTCTTATTCTCTCAAAGGTTTTCACGTTGGACCAACCTACGAAATGAGCATTCAAGGCCCGATAAGCCTGCAATATGGGCTTCTTTACAATTATTTAACACACAAAGAAACCATCTTAACCACAGATGTAACTGAGACAAAACATGTTATAGATATTCCGGTACGCTTAGCAGCTACTTTTCCTGTAGTAAGCGGGATTAAAGCTTACGTTTTTGGTGGACCAAATTTCAACATTGGACTATCTGATCAAATCTCGGCAAAAGGTGTCGATGAAAAATATAACCTTTATAAAGATAACGAGTATACTGGAAAATACTCAAGATTTGATGTTCAACTTGGAGTAGGTGGCGGCGTAAAATACAACAGTTTTGGTATTAGAGCGAGCTACGATTTTGGACTACTTAACCGTATAAAAGATGCAGATCCAGCTGTTACCGGCAATAGTTTGAAAATAGCTTTAACGTATGATTTTTAATCCTACATTTTCATAGAAAAAAAGAGGCTGGCTCTAATAAATGGAGTCAACCTCTTTTTGTTTTTATTGCAAACGAGTTAAATAATTCCTCTCACTCGATCGTCAAAAGCGCTTAGCGCTGCTTTGGCTCCTTCACCCATCGCAATAACGATTTGTTTGAAAGGTACAGTAGTAACATCACCGGCAGCGTATATTCCGTTAATGTTTGTTCGACAACGAGCATCTATCTCTATCTCACCCGCGTGATTGGTAGTTACAATCTCTTTGAAAACGGCGCTATTTGACGTTAATCCGATTTGTACAAAAACACCGTCCAAGGCTACGAGATGTTCTTCGCCTGATGTACGATTTTTCACTTTTAAACCGGTCACTTTCTCTCCGTTACCAACCACTTGTGTGGTTTGCGATGAAAGGAATACTTCAACGTTAGATAAACTCTTCGCTTTTTCTTGTAATACTCGGTCGGCTTTCAGTTCATCAAGAAATTCAAATACAGTTACTTTTGAGCAAATCCCGGCTAAATCAATTGCGGCTTCAATACCTGAATTGCCACCGCCTATTACCGCAACGTGTTTTCCTTTGTAAAATGGTCCATCACAATGTGGACAAAAAGCAACACCACGCCCGATATATTCGGTTTCGCCGGGCACATTGAGTTTACGCCAACTGGCTCCGGTAGCTAAAATTATCGCCGGCGCTATAAAAAGTTCTGTACCGGCGTACAGTATCTTATTTTTTCCATCAAACTCTATTTGCTCAACTTGGCGATGCTCAAACAAATCAATATCGTAATCATTTATATGCGATTTGAGATTTGCCGCTAATTCTTCACCGGTAGTTTTGGGGATTGAAATAAGATTTTCAATACCAAGCGTTTCTTTTACCTGACCACCGATTTTTTCTGTTAATATGGCAACTTTTAACCCTTTACGTGCAGAGTATATAGCTGCAGAGGAACCGGCGGGACCTCCACCTATAACGACAACATCGTAATTTTTAACGGTTGTCTCAAGCTGAGTGGTGTCGGATCCGTATTTTTCATCGAGCTTGGCAAGCAATTCACCAAAATCACCACGACCGGAATGTAACATTTTGCCATCTGCAAACACAGCAGGTACTCCTTGAATCTTTAGCGCATTCACTTCATTCTGATAAATAGCGCCATCAACCATTTCATGTTTGATATTGGGATTAAGCACACTCATCAAGTTTAACGCCTGCACTACATCAGGGCAATTAGTACACGTCAGCGAAACATAAGTGGTAAGATGAATAAGCCCTTTTAAGGCTTTTACTTTTGCAATCACAGTTTCGTCCGGTATATTCTTTCCTTTTCCATCACTGTTTAAAATAGCCAGTAGCAAGGAGGTAAATTCGTGACCATTAGGTACTCCTCTGAATTTAATTCCAGTTGCTATTCCGTCCTTCAATAGTAAAAATTCAAGCTCGGCACCATCGTTTATTCTACAGTTGATTTTTTCGGAACATGCCGCTACATCGTTCAATAATTCAAGTAGTTCGCTGCGGCTCTGGTGTGTTGGAGAGACAAATATATCAAGAATATACTCCGATTCCAGCACTTCAAAGATTGATGTTAGTTGATTTTTTAATTCTTGTTCCAGCATACCTGTTGTAGTTTGATTTAATAAAATAAAGGCAAGGGTATTCTTTAATATTTTGTATCCGAAATTAAGTAGTAAAAAACAATTAACGCTATAATTATTAAAAACTAAATCTAAATGCGTTGTTTTCGCTTTTCGGTCTCTTTTTGGCATCTTTTTACGCTTTTATCCTTGATTTAGCCCGCTAAATCTTCGGACAAAATCCCCAAAAAATTTGCTCAAAAACAGCCTCGAAAAAACATTACAATAATTATTTTCTACTACTTAGTTTGCTTGCGTTTTTAACGGATAGTTTTATGTAAAAAACTTTCGCTATCGAACACCCTTATCATCGTTTATGTTGACATTTAGATTTTCCCAACTAAATCGATGCTGGGTTTAAGTGTTTCGCCGCCTTTTTTCCATTTTGCAGGACAAACCTCACCTTCGTGCGATGCAACAAACTGTGCTGCTTCAACTTTACGTAGCAACTCGTCCGCATTTCGTCCGATAGATCCATCGTTTATTTCAACAACTTTTACCTGACCTTCCGGATTGATTACAAAAGTACCGCGATATGCTAAGAAATCATCTTCGTTTAACACTCCGAATACACGACTCAAAGTGCCTGTATGGTCGGCAAGCATCGGATATTTGATTTTTTTGATGCTTTCAGAAGCATCGTGCCAGGCCTTGTGAGTAAAGTGAGTGTCGGTACTTACTGAATAAACCTCAACACCCATCGATTGAAATTGATCGTACTTATCAGCCATATCAACCAATTCGGTAGGGCAAACAAAGGTAAAATCAGCAGGGTAAAAGAAGAAAATTGACCATTTCCCTAATACGTCTTTATTGGTAACCGTTTTGAACACTCCGTTGTGAAAAGCTTGTACACTAAATTCAGGTAATTGTGAATTAATAATTGATTCCATAATAAATTTAATTTTTTAATGAGTTGTTTTTAATTTTCTGATACAAAAATAAAACAAAAATATTATAGATAAAAATAATTATTTCTATCTTTGCATAGACAAAATCTATTATAAAATGAATATACAACAATTAGAGTACATTGTGGCGCTCGACAACCATCGCCACTTTGTAAAAGCGGCTGAAGATTGCAATATCTCACAACCAACACTGAGTATGATGGTTCAAAGGTTGGAGGAAGAACTTAATGTAAAACTCTTTGACAGAACAAAATATCCGATAGAACCAACGTCAATAGGCAGTTTGGTACTTGAACAAGCGCGGATTACACTCAAAAACATCAATCAAATAAAGGAAGTAGTTGACAATGAGCGTGAAAGCATCAAAGGGAATTTCAGATTGGGTATAATCCCTACGATTGCTCCTTATCTTGTTCCGGAATTGCTTCAAAAATGGCATTCTGAAAGTAACGAAATAGAACTGAAACTGCGTGAAACAACTACCGACCGCATCATTGAAGGAATTCTGTCCGGGACTCTTGATGGCGGTTTACTTGCCGGACCCATTCGTCATCCGTACATTGACGAATATCCTATTTATTACGAAAAATTTTATGCGTATGTTTCCAAAGAAGATATTTACAAGTGTAAAGAGATTGATTTGGAACAAGTTGATATTGACAAAGTGTGGTTGTTGGAAAATATACATTGTTTGAGAGGGCAGGTAGAACAACTGTGTTCGCGTAAGAAAAAATCAGGCGAAGAGAACATAAAAGTAAAATATGAAGCGGGGAATATTGAAACGCTAATTCATATTGTTGATTATAATAAAGGGCTGACCGTAATCCCTGAAATGTTTGCGATGGGATTGAGCGAAGAAAGGCAGGATAATTTACGAGACTTTAAAAATATGACAGCCGTTAGAGAAGTGTCGTTGATTGTAAGTAAAGAGTATGTCAGGAAGAAAATGATGGACATTATTATTGAGGCTATCAGAAAATCGGTACCTAAATCAATGCTTGATACAAGCCTGAAAGAGTTTGTTGTAGAACTCTAAACTAACAGTGTAAAACAAACCTTAGGATTTGTGTCATTACATGCCTTAAAAAAATGCAATTGTTGATTTTCAGATGGGAAGTTCGCAATTTACAAAAAAACGGTTATAGGAACAATCTCTAACCGTTTTTTCAGTAAGACTCAGAAAGTTGTTTCTTTTTATAAAAAAGCCAATCTAAACTCCTGAGATTCGATAAGATTTGTAGCTGACAAAGTCTGTTTAATAACACTGACAGCTTTCATCGAGAGTCTGTTCTTCCTTTCGAGCCATCACTTAAGTAACAGAAAGTAATTATCTGTTGAATATAAAATATATCAAAACAATATTTCTAAAAGTAAATCTGTAATTACGACCTGAATCCAATAATTTCCCTAACTTCTTTGATTGTTTTCCGTGCACTTTCCTGAGCTTTCTCTTTCCCGATAAGCGCTACTTTGTTTAGATAGGCCTCATCGTTTGCAATTTCCTTGATACGCTCTCTGATCGGATTCACAAAAAGAATCATATCTTCCGCCAATTGTTTCTTCAAATCACCGTAACGTATTTGACAAGTATTATATTGTTCTGTAAAAAATGTTATAGTCTCTGGTTTAGAAACAACTCTCATCAATTGAAACAAGTTGGCTATAGGTTCAGCCATTGGTTGATTTGGTTCCGTAGGACCGCCGTCCGTCACGGCACGTTTTACTTTCTTCAAAATAATATCGGGCTCGTCCGTGAGGAAAATGGTACTTTCCTCTCCTTCGGATTTACCCATTTTACCCGAGCCGTTCAATCCCGGTATTTTCACCAATTCTTTTCCGAAATTAAATGCTGTCGGCTCTTTAAAATATGCAACCTGATACATTCTGTTGAAACGATTTGCAAAAGTACGTGTCATTTCCAAATGTTGCTCTTGGTCTTTCCCTACAGGAACAAAATCTGCCTTGTGAATTAATATATCAGCCGCCATCAACGTTGGATATGTCAACAAGCCGGCATTTACATTTTGGGGTTGCTGGCGAATTTTATCCTTAAACGAAGTACAACGCTCTAACTCTCCAATGTAAGCATTCATATTGAGGAAGAGATAAAGTTCAATAACTTCCGGCACATCGCTTTGGATATAAAGTGTGGCCTTTTCAGGATCGAGTCCGGCTGCCAAGTATTGTGCCAACACGCTTCTTACATTGCCTTGTATATTTCCCGGTGTAGGATGAGTTGTTAAAGAGTGGTAATCAGCGATAAAAAAATAGCAATTATATTCATTCTGCATCTGCACAAAATTACGCAAAGCTCCAAAGTAATTTCCAAGATGTAAATTTCCGGTAGGACGTATTCCGCTTAAAACTGTCTTCATTTGTTCGTAAATGGTGTATTGGTTAATTAGTTAAATGGTAAATTGGTTTTTAAATCTCCATAAAACTAAAATGGAGTGCAAAGTTAATCATTTTAAAAGAAAAAACCGCCTTTCAATGTAAGCGGTTTATGAAATTGTATAAATTAAAAGTTTGTATTCTCTCGATAGCTGAGACTTGAAACTATTCAACTATTATACCAACTAACTAATTCATTCAATCGGAATTGAGCGTCGAATGCGCTGGTCTAACGATGTAAGAGTCTCGGTGGTTGCCACGCCGGGAATTTCTTGAATTTTACCATTTAATAAGCTCATTAAATGTTCATCGTTTTTCGCATACATTTTTATCAGCAATGTATATGCACCAAGCGTATATTGCGATTCTACTATTTCCGGAATTTTTTCGAGTTCGTGAACCACGTCTTTGTACATCGAGGCGCGTTCAAGTGTTATTCCTATATAAACGCAAATTTGATAACCCAGTGTTTTGGGATTTACATTATAGCCGGAACCGGTAATTACCCCGATATCTATCAGCCGTTGTACGCGCTGATGTATAGCAGCTCTCGATACATTACACTCTTCTGCCACGTCTTTGAACGGCTTACGAGCATTTTGTGTGATGATTTGTAAGATCTTTCGATCTAATTTATCAATTTTTTCCATTCGTGTTTGATTTTATCATTTTGACAACAAATATAAGTAAAAACTGAATTAAAAAAAACTTTTTCTCTAAAATCACATAATTTAACGTGATTTTGTCAATTTCTACTTTGTTTTTGGACCAGAATAAAAATGACCGAAACATATTCGGTCATTTTTATCTGATTTTATCGTTTTTATTTATTTTTTTTCGATCGAAAGCAATTCTACGTCAAATACAAGTGTTGAGAAAGGAGGTATTTTTCCTTGATCTTGTGCACCATATCCCAAGTTCTGAGGAATATACAAACGGTATTTCGAACCTACAGGCATCAATTGAAGACCTTCTGTCCATCCTTTTATAACCTGATTTACGTAGAACTCGGCAGGTTGTTTTCTTTTGTAGGAGCTATCAAAAATAGTATCGTTCAGTAACTTACCTTCATAATTCACTTTTACTTTATCCGTATCTTTAGGCAATGCACCAGTTCCTTTGCTGATAACTTCATATTGAAGTCCGCTTGGAGTAGTAACAACACCCGGTTTCTTTGCGTTCTCTGCCAAAAATTTTTCACCGGTAGTTTTGTTTGCTCCGAATTTTTCTTCCATTTTCTTTTCGTAACGGGCTTTCATCACGTTATTGATATATTCCTGAATTTTTTCGGTAGTCATACCTTTTTCAAACTTATTCAATCCGTTTACCACACCTTGTTTCAATAAGTTGTAATCAAATTTAAGCGTAGAATCACCCAAGAATGATTTTTCTTGTTGATTAATCCAGCCAGCAAATTGTTCGGCAGTCATTGATAATTCAGGATTTTCATCGTCTTTTCCTTTAAGACCTTCTTCCATACCGGCGAAGAAAGCTTCGATTTTTTTATCGATAGAATCTCCTTTTCCGGCGAGTGCGTTCATTTTAAGACCATTACCATTAGCCAAACCAAACGTATAACTTAAACTATCAAGTTGGGTTTTAAGTGCGGGAGTTTGGGTTTTCAACGAACTTTTGCAAGCTGCCAAAACAAATACTCCGGCTAAAATAATTGCTACAAATAATATATTTTGCTTTTTCATTTTATTCTATATTTTAATCGTTTTACAATGTATTTATTTTTTATTTGCTTCAGGAGCTTTGTGTTCTGCTTCAGGTGCTGGTGCCGGCGGCATAGTTTGTTTCATCCGTTTTTCTTGCATTTTTTGCATTGTAGCCTGAAAATATTGACCAGCTTGTTCAGCTGTCATACCTTCTTTATGATCTTTCAACGCGTTCAAAAGTCCTTGTTTGATCAATTCGTTGTCTAATTTTATTGTAGAGTCGCCCATTAAGCCTTTTTTCTTCATTTCTTTTAAATATTGACCGAACTGAACTCCCATTTTCTTCATTTCGTCTTTATTTTTTACAGCTTTCTCCAATTTTGCCATAAAATCTTTAATAGCTTGTTCTGAAGAATCTTTATGGAAATATTCGATCTCTGATACCACCACCGTTTAAACATCCTAAATAATAGTTCAAACTGTCCTGTTGAGTTTTTAAAGTCACTTCTTTCGCTTTGTACGATTGGCTGCAAGATGCAAACCCGATAGAAATCAAGGCAATAGCCAAGAATAGAACATGATGTTTTTTCATTTTTTTATCAAATTAATTTTTTATTTCTTTTTAGTTGTTGTAGCTTTTTTAGTTGTTGCCGTTTTCTTAACATCTACCGCCTTTACCTCTTCTACTTTGGGCGTAGGTTGAAATTTTTTAATTCCAAGTAATTCTACTTCGAATACGAGTGGTGCGTAAGGAGGAATACCTGCCTGAGGAATACCTTTTTCGCCATAAGCTAAATCATAAGGTATAAATAATTTGTATTTTGAACCGACGGTCATCAGTTGAACACCTTCAGTCCATCCTTTGATAACACCGTTGAGTGGGAATTCGATGGGTTCGCCACGTTCAACCGAACTGTCAAACACCTTACCGTCTGTCAACGTACCGGTGTAGTGTACTTTTACGGTATCGGTAGGTTGTGGTTTCTCGCCTTCCGATGATTTTAATACGATATATTGTAAGCCACTTGCGGTAGTCTGAACTCCCTCTTTTGATTTATTATCTGCTAAAAACTTTTCGCCATCGGCTTTTTTCAGTTCGCTATCTTTGGTTTGTGCTTTTGTAATATAGCTACGGAAATAATTTTGCGCAAGTTCTTTAGTCAATGCGGTAGAATCTCCTTTTAATGCTGTGGAAAACCCTTTAATTATTAAGTCTAAGTTTGATTTTCCTCCCGGAATCCCTTTTAGGTTGTTCGCAAAATCGCCTCCTAAATTTACTCCCAATGAGTAGCTCATTGAATCCACTTCATTGGTCAGCGCTACTTGTGGTACGGCGGGGACAACGACTTGAGGTTGAGGTTTTTTCTTAGCATTGGCAACTCCGGCTACTAAGGCACATGCAGTAATTATTAAAATGAGTTTTTTCATACGATAATAATTGTTTTAAAGGTAGTACGAAACAAACAGTATTCAACTGCTTATCATTTCGTACTAAAGTGAGTTTAATTTATGTGTTTATTTAATAATATCAATAAGTTCAACTTCAAAAATCAATGTTGTATTTGGTCCGATAGACTGTCCGGCTCCTTGCTCGCCATACGCTAAGTGGGAAGGAATAAATAATTTCCATTTTGAACCAACCGGCATTAGTTGCAAGGCTTCTACCCATCCCTGAATAACTTGAGTTACTCCAAAAGTAGCCGGTTCACCTCTGCGTACCGAACTGTCAAAAACTTGTCCATTGATAAGTGTGCCGTGATAATGTACTTTTACCTTATCGCCGGCTTTGGGTACGACACCGCTTCCGGATGTCAATACTTCATATTGAAGACCACTCGGCAAAGAAACCACTTCGCTACGTTTTGAGTTTTCTGCTAAAAAAATGTTACCTTCCTGTAAAGCCTGTTCGCCAACAGTTGATTGAAGTTTTTCAAAATACCCATTGATAACTGTTTGCGCTTCTTGATAAGATATTTCGGGTTTGTTTTGTTCCAATACATCTTTAATACCTTTGGCGAGTTTTTCGGCATTAATTTCTTTTACTCCACTACTCAAAAGATTATTTCCTAAACTTAATCCCAAAGCGTAGCTTACTTTATCCATTTTTTATTCGTTTTACTGATTGTTAAAAAGCGAGTGCAAAGATAGATGAAATAATTGAATAATAGAGTGTTAATTTATCAAAATTATCTTATAGAAAGCACAACAGGTAGTTTTTTAATTATTTTTATTCCTCTCTCCAAATTAATCGTTTCAAAATAAACCACATAGACATTCGAATTTGCTATTTTTCCTTGCTGATTACTTCCGTCCCACATCAAAAAACCTTCGGTAGATAAAAGTTGATTTTTTGCTAACTGTTTTACCTCTACACCTACACTGTTATAAACACTTACGTTTGCCACAAAACCGTTATAGTTGGTCTTGTAACGGATAAAACAAACATCATTTATCCCGTCGTTGTCCGGCGAAAAACTCTCTGGCTCGAGCCATACCTCTTGACTTGTTTTGTTCGACATATCTATCGTCCTAAACTGCGAATTTTCGTATCCCGGAGTACCATAATTTACTTCAGATGATGCTGAATGCCAGGAGTTCTTATACAAACCGAAAAATGTAGGATTGATTTTTTCCAACGAAACGCCTTTCTCGTTTTTTATCAAAGGATGATGCCATTTGACGTCATATTTTATTTCATCATAAATAGTATCTTTTGCAGTATTGGTTATCAGTAAATTTCCACCCGAATTATTTAATGAATACCACTTCTCCGATTGGGCAATATTGGCATTTAGCGGAGGGAAATACACCTTTTTAATTGAATCGATGGAAGGTGTGAACGAAACATATTCACGGGGAATAAGGATGGTGTTGGCAGGAAAAGCATATCCGGCATTCATTGTTCCGTCCGTCTTTCGGGTGGTAAAAAGCAATCTACTTAAATCAATTACTTTTTCGGAGGTGTTATATATTTCAAAATACTCTTCGCCGTGTTCCGCAGCCTCAAAACAAATTTCGTTTATCACCACATCGCCCGTTTCAGGTTTTTCAACTACCCCGATTTGTTTTTGTGTGTTTGTCAATTTATTCCCCGATAAATCTACTGCATTTTCAATGTTTACGGTATATATTTTTCCTTTTTCAAAATCTTTGCCGAATGTAAGCAAAATTGAAATTCCATCGGCAGAAACGGTTTTGTTTGTAGGATTTCCTATTTCATCATCAATAGAAAATGTTGAATTTGAAAAATCCATTGCTTCGGAAAAAGTAAGTTTCAGTTGATTATCCCCTATTAGTTCCAAGCTATTCCAAACGGGAGGAACGATGTCCAAAAACTTATCGCCTATAACAAAAACATCATCAAAAAAGTAGGCGTTACCGGTAGTTGACGTGTTTGAATAAAATAAACCAACGTATTTGCTTCCTTTAACTTCGTTATTGGTCGTTGTTCCTTCAAGCACGTAATCGGCATCAGTAGGTAATTTACTGAAAAGTGAAAAAAAACCGTTTGCATCACGTGTCACTTTTATTTTAATTTCGCACGGATTAGCGCTTGTTCTTAAGTCAATCCCATCGATGATTTTGATCTTACTTGCTCCTTTTTGAAGATATAGTGCAATGTCTTTTGAAGTATTATGACCTATTTGAACAAAGTAACCGTTAAAGTCGCCCGAAACGTCTGCTCTATCTGAAATAATATAAAATGAAGCATAATTAGACGATGTGGGTGCATAGTTTATCTTTATCCAAACTTCCCACGTTCCGTTTTCAAAGGCTTCGGAAAGGGTTGTTAGATACGACTTGGATGTAGCCGTAGCTTTTGACTGCAACTGAAACGAAGAGTTAATCATAAAATTTGTGACTGTGCCGTTCCAAATAGGGTTGTTTGCAAAATCTCCATCGGAGAAATTCTCAGAAACCTGACCAAACAAAACAGCGGGCACAAAAAACCATAAAAATAAGAGGTAATTTTTCATAATTCTTTATAAATAGACAGATTTAGATTATTTTTGTGAAATATTTGATTGGCTTTAGATTAAGTGCACAAATATACATAAATTCTGAATATCTTATAACTTAAAAACGTATTTCATAATGAAAGTGGCAATTATTGGTGCAAGTGGCGCTGTAGGACAAGAATTTTTAAGGGTGTTGGAAGAAAGAAATTTTCCCATCACCGAGTTAACATTATTTGGTTCGGCACGTAGTGCAGGAAAATCTTACGACTTCAAAGGAAAATCTTACACCATTAAAGAATTGGTACACGGAGACGATTTCAAAGATATTCAAATTGCTTTTGTATCGGCAGGAGCAAGCATCTCAAAAGAATTTGCAACCGACATCACTAAATTTGGGGCTGTAATGATTGACAATTCCAGCGCATTCCGTATGGAAAACGATATTCCGTTGGTAGTGCCTGAAGTAAATGCAGAAGATGCAAAAGACCGTCCGCGCGGAATTATTGCCAATCCAAACTGCACCACCATTCAAATGGTAGTAGCTTTAAAAGCGTTGGAAAATCTATCGCACATCAAACGCGTTCACGTTTCATCATACCAAGCGGCAAGTGGAGCAGGCGCAGCGGCAATGGATGAACTTGAAATGCAGTACAAACAAATATCAAACGGCGAACAACCAACCGTGAGCAAATTTGCACATCAGCTGGCATATAATGTAATTCCTCACATTGATGTTTTTACCGATAACGGATACACCAAAGAAGAAATGAAAATGTACCACGAAACACGCAAAATTATGCATTCCGATATTGAAGTGAGTGCCACCTGCGTGCGTGTACCTACCTTGCGTGCACACTCAGAAAGCATCTGGGCTGAAACAGAACGCCCAATCGGCGTAGAAGAAGCACAGAAAGCATTTGCGGAAGCTCAGGGCGTGGTGTTGATGGATAATCCGGCTGAAAAAATTTATCCGATGCCGTTGTTTCTTTCTGGAAAAGATCCCGTACACGTTGGACGCGTGCGTAATGATATTTCAAATCCGAACGGAATTACTTTTTGGTGCGTAAGCGACCAGATTAAAAAAGGCGCAGCCTTGAACGCCGTTCAAATTGCAGAATATTTGATTGCAGAAGGCGATATAAAATAACACGTGAAATCCGACGAAGAATATTTAGAAGAACTTGACGATGAACTCGAAGGGCAGAACGAAAGTTCGGAGCTTTTTGAGCATCATCGTTTTGAGGTTGATAAAGGTCAATCTTTGTTACGCATTGATAAATGTTTGGTAAACACTATGCCAATATTTCGCGTAACCGAATTCAGGATGCGGCAGACGCAGGAAATATCCTCGTAAATGGAAAATCGGCAAAATCAAACTATAAAGTAAAGCCCAAAGACGTTATCACCATTGTTTTAGCTTATCCTCCGAATAGTTATGAAATTGTCCCGCAGGATATTCCTATGAATATTGTATATGAAGATGATGATTTAATTGTGGTGAACAAACAGCCCGATTTAGTCGTTCATCCCGGTTTTGGAAATTTTGACGGAACGTTACTCAATGCCATTGCCTGGCACTTGAAAGATACGCCCGGTTTTGACGCCAACGATGTCCGACTTGGGTTGGTACACCGAATTGACAAGGACACCTCAGGGTTAATTATTATTGCAAAAACAGCTGAGGCAAAAACCAATCTCGGCAAACAGTTTTTTGATAAAACCACCAAACGTACCTACAATGCGCTCGTGTGGGGAAATGTGAAAAATGATGAAGGAACAATTACAGGCGATTTAGCGCGTGACCCTCGCGATAGGATGCTTTTCACCGTTTTTCCCGATGGCGAAAATCCCCTTGCGAAGCACGCTGTAACGCATTACAAAGTGCTGGAAAGATTGGGTTATGTAACGCTTGTGGAATGTCGTTTGGAAACGGGCCGCACGCACCAAATACGCGTGCATATGAAACACATCGGACACACGCTTTTCAATGATGAACGTTACGGTGGAAGCGAAATTTTAAAGGAAACCGCACCTCAAAATACCAGCAGTATGTGCGCAATTGTTTTGAAATTTGCCCGCGCCAGGCTTTACACGCTAAAACGCTTGGCTTCACGCATCCAACATCGGGAAAAGAGATGTTTTTCGACAGAGAACTGCCTGATGATATCCAAAAACTCATCGAAAAGTGGCAGAATCACGCAAAAAATATGGATTTAGAATAAAAACATATACTGATGAAAAAAAATATAGCAATCGTTGCCGGGGGCGACAGTTCCGAAGTAGTAGTTTCGCTTAAAAGCGCGGCCGGAATAAAATCATTTATTGATGCCGATCAATACAATACATTCATTGTTACCATTGTTGGAAAAGAGTGGAATGTCGTGGTTTCGGAAACAGAGAAACTGCCCATCGACAAAGAAGATTTTTCTTTTGTTCAAGATGGAGCGAAAGTGAATTTCGATTTTGCATACATTACCATACACGGCACTCCCGGTGAAAACGGCATTTTACAAGGATATTTCGATTTGATAAAGATGCCTTATTCTACTTGCGGTGTACTTGCTTCGGCTATTACGTTTAATAAATTCACTTGCAACCAGTACTTAAAAGGATTTGGCATCCGGGTTGAAGACAGTATCTTATTGCGCACAGGACAAACTGTTTCTGATGCAGAAGTGGTGGAAAAATTGGGATTGCCTTGTTTTATCAAACCTAACGTAGGCGGAAGCAGTTTTGGAGTAACCAAAGTAAAAGAAGTCTCTGAAATTCAACCGGCTATCGAAAAAGCTTTTGCCGAAGGCGAAGAAGTGTTGATAGAAAAATTTATGGCTGGCAAAGAATTTACCTGCGGAATTTATAAAACACACGAAAAAACCGTAGTGCTTCCCGTTACTGAAATCATCCCCAAAAATGAGTTTTTCGATTTTAGAGCAAAATATAAAAATGAAAGCGAGGAAATTACCCCTGCGCGCATTTCAGAAAAACTTACCTCCAGAATTCAGCAGTTAACTTCGGCTATCTATGATATTTTGGGTTGCAAAGGCATAGTACGTGTAGATTACATTGTTTCTGAAAATGAAACAATCAATTTGTTAGAGGTAAATACCACGCCGGGTATGACAGCCACCAGTTTTATTCCGCAACAGGTTGCCGCTGCCGGAATGACAATGAAAGAAGTAACTACCGACATCATAGAAAGCAAATTAAATTAAAATTTCCTGGTCAATAGCAGCATGTTGTACAATATAATAAAAATACTGGTTTCTGCCGTTTTGATTTTTCTTATCAGTGAAATTTCAAAGCGAAGTTCAATGGCAGGTAGCATTCTGGCATCCATCCCGCTGGTCTCTTTTTTGGCATTTATATGGATTTTTATCGAAACCAAAAATGTAGAACAAATCAGTTCTCTGTCTAAAAATGTTTTTTGGATGGTGATACCCTCATTGTCATTTTTTTTACTTTTGCCCGTTTTGCTTTCCAAACAGATAAATTTCTACGTTTCTATGCTTATATCAACCGTGGTTATGATTGTAGTTTATTTTTTGATGATATTTGTTCTGGAAAAATTCGGAATTAAATTATAAAACGTATGCTTTCATTCAACGAAGTTTTAGACATAGTCAATGCCGAAGTAGATAATATCAACTGGCGGCGCAAACCCTACGGACTTTACGAGCCGATAGAATATATTCTGTCACTTGGTGGAAAACGGCTGCGTCCCGCCATCACGCTTATGGCTTGTAATCTTTATTCCGATGATGTAACAAAGGCAATGAAACCTTCAATCGGGCTTGAAATTTTTCATAATTTTACGTTGCTTCATGACGATATTATGGATCGTGCGGATGTGAGAAGAGGAAAACCAACGGTACATATCAAATGGTGTGATAGTACTGCCATTCTTTCGGGTGATGTTATGCAGATTGAAGCCTACAAATGGATGACCGAAACCCCGGAAGATAAACTGAAGAAGGTTTTAAACCTGTTTTCAAAAACGGCGGCAGAAATTTGCGAAGGGCAGCAATACGATATGGAGTTTGAACAACGCAATGATGTGGGAGAAGATGAATACATCGAAATGATTCGATTAAAAACAGCTGTTCTTATAGCAGCCGGATGCCAAATAGGCGCTTGGATTGGAGGTGCAACAAACGAGGATGCACAAAACTTGTACAATTTCGGTTTGAATATTGGATTGGCATTTCAGCTGAAGGATGATTTATTAGATGTTTACGGCTCGGAAGAAACTTTTGGGAAAAAAATTGGTGGCGATATTCTTTGCAACAAAAAAACATACTTGCTTATTCACGCTATGAAATTTGCCAAAGGGAAAGACGCGGAAGAATTGCAGTTTTTGTTGAAAAATAAAGATATAACTAACGAAAGCAAAAAAATATCTGCTGTTACAGACATATATAATAAATTAAATCTGAGAAAAACTTGTGAAGATAAAATGGATTTTTATTATTTTCGGGCAATGGAAAGCCTGAAAGTTGTAACAGTTTCTGAGAACAAAAAAGAGGAACTTGAAAAACTTGCCGAACTTTTGATGAAAAGAGTTGATTAAAAATCATGTTTTTTGAAATTTTTATGTAAATTTGGCATCAAAACAACAAAGCAGCTATTGATAAATCTTTAAAATGCCTTACCGACGTTTACCAAATACTGACCAAGCACGTTTAAGAGCTCTCAGAGCTGCCATAGGAGAAGGTAACAACCAAATTTATGGCACACAAGCCATCACCTACAAAACCATTATTGAAGCGCAAAGTTTTTTGACAATATTTGAAAAACAAATGATTCAATACAAACAGATGCTTGAGAATCAGATCAGTGCCAACAAGCAATATCAGCAAATTATCTCCAATGCGCGAATGTATATTTCGCATTTTATACAAGTGCTAAATTTGTCTGTTATCCGGGGAGACATAAAAAAGGAGCAAAAAATGCTTTATCAGTTGGATCTAAACTCTCATAATGTTCCTGATTTAAGCACCGAAGCTGCATTGATGCACTGGGGTAGAAATATTATCGAAGGTGAGAACGAACGAACGCGAAACGGAGGATTTCCCATCTATAATCCTACAATTGGCAAAGTACAAGTTCACTTTGAGGTATTTAAAGAATATAAGATGACCCAAAAACTGTATCAAAGCACCACCAATAGAAACTGGGAAGAGTTAGTTAAACTACGCCAAAAAGCAGATGATATCGTATTAGATATTTGGAATCAGGTGGAGCATTTTTACAAAGACGAATCACCCGTCAACAAGTTGGCTCATTGCCGAAGGTACGGGATTATTTATTATTATCGCAAAAACGAAACGGAATCTCAGAAAAACAACTAAATTACAATTTTCGATGGAGTTATAATCATATCCAATCGTACATCTTTCCAATAACCCGGGATATTCTCTATTAGCTGAAAATCAAACCCTACACCTATTTTTTTTGCATGCTTATGTTTTAATAAATGATTGTAATATCCTCTTCCCTGCCCCATTCTATATTTATTATTGTCAAAAGCTATTCCCGGAATAATGGCTAAGTCCACCGAGCCGTGATAAGACTCTGTTATCGGTTCATACAGTGTATTTTTCTTCCCTCCAACGTGTTCAATATCAATTAGTTTTTTTAAGTGCATTTTATTTTTGTTTACCACCGGAAGTAATACATCCTTTTCCTGAGCCCACTTTATTGCAAATCGGTATGTTGGCAAATCAATATGATTTGACCAATAAAAAAGTATTTTTTTTGATTCTTTAAATTCGGGAAGTTTTTCTATTTTCTCGAACACAGTGTCAGCATACAACATTTTTTTCTCTTCGCTGAGTTCATTCTTAAGTACTCGCATTGATATTTTTATTTTGTCCTTTTCCAAAGATATTTTTTTCCTTAAGGGTGTAAACAGACGAGGTAAAATTGATAGTAAAAATTTTCTCATATTCCAAAAAATTAAATTCGATCAAGATCAACAATAGGTGATTGTACTTTAAAATAACAACTGTTTCAAAAGAATTATTGTAAAATAAACAGAAATGACACATTTTTAAAGTCAAGTCACAACAATTTTTATTCCAAATTATTTCTTTTTGAAAAAAATCACTATTTTTGGACACGAAATACTATATCTTAATATATGAATAAATTATGAGAAACAAATTTAACCTATTTCTCTGTTTGTTATTTATAGCGAGAACACCTGTTTGCGCTCAAATATCTGTGTCTACCCCCAGCGCAACCACCATTGCAAATGCATCAGTAGCCGTTCAGAGCGATTGGAATGCCTTTCAAAACACCTCTGCTTTGGCTCACGTGAAAGAATTTGAAGCTGCCGTTCAGTATGAAAACAGATTCATAGTAAAAGAATTAAGTACCAAAACGATACAAGCCGCTATCAATGCCCGTTATGTGAATGTAGGACTGTCATTTTCGTACTTCGGTTATTCTTTGTACAACGATATGATTGTTGGATTAGGAACTGCCCGAAATTTTGGAGATAAATTTTCGATGGCTCTTCAGTTCAATTATTATTTGGCTTACTTTTCCGGAGAAGAGATTAATAAATATCGCGGAACACTCTTCCCGCAAATAGGGCTTTCATCAAAAATATTCTCAAATTTAACAGTGGGCTTCAACGCTTTTAATCCTTTTTTGATGAATATAAAAACCGAATATTCTCTAGAAAAAAATTCCGACTATTTTTAGCGTTGGCACAAATTACAGCTTTTCAGACCAACTTAGCTGGCTCACACAAATTGACAAAGAGGTGAGCAGTAATTTTCGCCTTGCTACCGGATTTGAATATGCTATGTTAGAACAACTGACTGTAAAATTAGGCACTTATGCAACCCATTTTATTGTGCCTTGTATCGGATTAGATGTACATTGGAGCCGATTCGAATATTTATCTAAATGGAGAAATGCACCCTCAGTTGGGATTAAACTCCAGACTGTGTGTGAAATACAGATACTAAAAAAGACTTTGTAAGATTTATAACCTATTCGTTTATTTGAGAAATGAAATTTTATCTTAAAATATTCTGCTTTGTGTCCATATTGCCGATTTCCGGCATTCTATCTTCACAAAATATTCAAGTTTCTACCGAAGAAATTATCACGAATATTTACGAGCAGCTATCCGAAGATTCGGAAACCGAAATAGATTTTACCGGTTTTTTCGAAGATTTAATGTGGCTCGTTGAGAATCCGATTCAACTCAACCATACCAACAGGGAGGAATTGGAGAAGTTGCAATTTCTGTCGGACACCCAGATAGACAACATATTGTATTACTTATACCGAAATGCACCGATGAATACAATGTATGAATTACAACTGATTGATGGATTAGATATGACGGATATTCGTAATATGCTTCCCTTTATTGCGCTTGGTAAAGCGGAAGATAACAAAACGGAGTTTATCCGTTTTTCGGATATAATAAAATACGGAAAAAACGAGTTATACGCTCGATTAGATAAAGGGTTGGAGACGAAAGAGGGATACCGTTTTGACCCGGAAGAGAATCAAAACACATCAGAAAACACTAAGAAATATATTGGAGATCCTTTTTATACTCAGTTAAAGTACCGATTTAACTATAAAGAAAAAATCCAGATAGGAATAACTGTAGAAAAAGACGCCGGAGAACAATTTTGGGGTAAATATCATAAAGGCTATGATTTTTATTCAGCTTATTTTCAATTAAAGAATTTTGGAAGATTCAAAACGCTTGTTGTCGGTGATTATAAAGCAAATTTCGGGCAAGGATTAGTTTTTCACAGTGATTTTTCGATGGGAAAATCAGCTTACGTTACCAATGTCAAGCAGCAAACCAGCGGACTAAAAAAGTACAGTTCAACCAACGAATACAACTTTTTCAGAGGTGCCGGCGCCACGCTTAGATTTGGTAAAATTGATATAACTTCTTTTTATTCTACTAAAAATGTAGATGCCGACACAATAAATGGTACTATTTCTTCAATTAAAACAGATGGGTTACATCGCACATTAAATGATTTGAGTAAAAAGAATACGGCAAATCAACAAACTATCGGCAGCAATGTTAAATACCAACAAAATTGGTTTCAGTTAGGTGCAACCTTTGTTTACACATACTTAAATCACTCGCTTATACCAAATGAAACAAATTACAATCTATTTTACTTCAAAGGAAAAAATCAATCAGCTGCAAGTATTGATTATAAAGTTCGCTGGCAAAAACTAAACTTTTTTGGAGAAACAGCCATAACAGGTAAATCAGCCATAGCGACAATTAACGGACTCCATTTTTCACCTATTTCAACAGTGAGTTTAGTTGCGTTATATCGATGTTTTTCTCCAAAATACGATGTGTTTTTTTCAAATACATTTTCTGAGAGTTCAACTGTAAATAACGAAAAAGGAATTTACCTTGGCGCTGAAATACGCCCTATAAAGTATTGGAAGGTGTCAGCTTATGTTGATAATTATCAGTTTCCGTGGCCGAGATTTGGAGTTGACGCTCCCTCGTTAGGGAAAGACTACTTAATGCAAGCAGATTATTTCCCAAAGCGAAACGTATCAATGTACTGGCGGTTTAAATACGAATCGAAAGAACAGAACTACGCCGATGCGACAAGTGTAATGCCTGTTGTGCTATTTAACCCGAGATGGCAAGCACGTTACAAATTAAGCTATGAGTTTGGAAATTTTATCTTTAGAAATCAAATTGATGTTAACAGTGCAAACGATGGCGTAAATAAACCTACTTACGGATACTCGGCATTGCAAGACATCAACTACAACATATCTAAAATACCACTGGGAATCAACCTGCGCCTTCATATTTTTGATGCTCAAGCGTACACAAATCGCATTTATGTATATGAGCAGGATGTGCTTTATGCTTTTTCGGTACCGATGATATATGGTATGGGAATGCGTTACTATTTAAATTTGAAATACGATGTTACTAAAGCTATTTCTATATGGCTCAAACTGGCTCAAACAACGTATTCCGACGATCGAGAGAGTGTTAGTAGCGGAAATGAAGAAATTACCGGTAATAGAAAAACGGATTTCAGACTTCTGTTACGATGGAAATTTTAATTCTTTTAAATAGCTATCTAAACACAGAATACTTTCGCTGGTTTATAAACCAAAGGGCTAAAAGCACAACAGGAAGAACACAGAAAAAAGCAATGAAATAAACCGGTTCCACCTTTGTGGAAAGCAGATAAAGTCCGGCAATCATTTGACGTATATCAATTAACAATACCGTGATATAAAAACCGATCAATCCAAAAACAGGTACAATCCAATAATTATTTCTTTTCTCCGGAAAAGACTTTAATACTTTATCTGCAAAACCGTCATCGACGATTTCTTCCTTATATTGATTAAAGAAATTTTCGACAATTTTATTATCTTTATTTTCCATAGCCACATTCGTTTAAAAGTTTTCCCAGTTTTTCTTTTCCTTTTAATATATTGGTTTTCACCGTTCCGAGTGGTAAGTTCATAATTTTCGCTATTTCTTTATGTGTTTTATCTTCCATGTAAAACAATAAAATGGCAGTTCTTTCATCTTTTTTCAAGTATTGTAGTGCTACAAAAATATCATTTTTTTCCGGTGAATAGGCTATATTGATATGTGTTTTTTTATCAATTTGAGTATCATCAATATCTTCGTAATATTTTTTAGCCCTCACAGAATCATAATAAGTGTTGTAAGCTATTCGGTAGAGCCACGTAGAAAAAGCAGAAATTCCTTGATACGAGCGGATATTCAAATACGCTTTAATAAAGGTTTCCTGTGCTAAATCATCGCTTAAAGCCGTATCGCCCATCGTCAGGTTTCTGAAAAACCTGCGGACGGGCGACTGATATTTCAGCACCAAATTATTGAATGCCTGTTTGTTGTCAAACATTACGACTTGTGAAATCCACACCAAGTCTTCAGCTTTGCTCATTTTTCTTCCGGAAGTTCTTTTTTCGGTTTTTCTAAAAAGTGTACCAATAAATACGCTATACCTACAAATGCCGGAATGGCTCCCACACCTGATTTTTCGATGTTGTCACTCACCAACAAAAGTATGGTTATTCCTAATCCCACAGCCAGCCAAACAGCACCCTTTTGCAAATTAGATGTTTTCGACTTTTCAGGCTCTTTGAAGTACGTATCAGGAACCGATTGACCTGCTTCTATGGCTTTCATATACAATTCGTGCTTACGAATCGATTCCTTATTTTTATACGAACTTGCCAACAAGATGATAAATACAACCAGAATAAAAGGTGCTAAACAAATTAAGAGAAGTCCGAATTTACTAAACGGCATATCGTTAATTTTGTCATTTTCCATTCGTTGCCTCTCAAGTTGCATGATTTGTTCCGAAGTTAGTTTTTGTAATAAGATAGCCTCTTTCGGATCTAAATTTTTGTTTAGATACAATTGTTCTGAACTGTCTTTGACTACAACCGTTTTCGATGTGTCTGTTTTTAAACTTGTTACTGGCTTTTGCTCAGCATTTACTCCCATCCACAAAACAAATGAAAGCAATAAAAATCCTATCTTTTTCATTTTCAATAAAAATTTAGTTTGTAAAAATAATGTTTGTTTTCTTATTTGACGAAACAACGCTCATGCTTGGATTTAAATAATTGATTAAATTTTCTTCTTTATGATAAAAAAAATAAAATCCGCTCACTTTTCACAAAGTAAACGGACTAAAACCAAAATATTAAATTATTATAGAAAACTGAATGTTATTCTTTTTGTTTTTTATTTGACGATATAAATTCAGTCTATATTACCTGATTTTTGTTTCTTTAATCATTTTACACATTCATTTGATAATGCGGTTTGACCTCAGATCGCTATAAATATATTACAGAAATTTCATTTACCTTGATTTAAAAGAGATTACATTTTGATACTTTATCTGAATGTTTTGAGCAGGATTTATGATTTCCGAGCTATAATTACAGTCGTTTAATCCTGCCTATACGATACAAATTTCAATTTCTTTTGCTGCAATACAACTTGATTTTTTTCAATTAAAAGAGTTCTAAAAATAGACGTCATCTTGTTTTAATAATTATTAACTTGAATTCTTTTTGCTTTTAGGATTATTGTTATTTAAAATACAATATATTTGCACTTTAATTTTGAATATTTTTTAATAAATACAAATGCAATAATAAATTATTTTTAGGAGTCATCATTAATAGTATTAAAATTTACGATTTATGAAAAAAATTCTACTTTTCTTATTGTGTATCGCTCAATTTGGAGTTGCACAACAAGTCAATGTTTTATCTTTAGAAAAGATAAAAGCAACAGACAAAGGAGGATATTTTTATCCCAAATTTAGTCCCACTTCCAATTTTGTGTTATTCACACAAATTAATTACAGAGGTTTAGTAAAATACTCGTTCACTAACCAAAGTCTCACAACGATAAATGATGAACCAGGTGCCGGTTACGATGTGCAAATCAGCGAAGACGGTTCAAATATTTTATACAAGAAAGTAGATTTAATAGGTAATCTAAAACACACCTCGCTCTACGTACAACCTACTTCCGGCAGTTCAAAAACTATGTTGGCAGCACCTACGCGCGACAATATGACCGGTAAGTTTGTAAAATCCTCACCTGTATATGTTAAAGGAAAACAGTTAATAAAGAACTCGTCCATAGCAAAGAACTCTTCACCGACCATAGTCACTATTGAAGATCAAAAAATGGTATTATACAAAAATGGCATTAGAAAATATTGACACCGAATGGCAGTGAAAAAAGTTACATTTGGCCATCTGTCTCACCGGATGCGATGCACATTGTATATACCGTGGCAAGCAAAGGGACATTTGTAGCCAATATTGATGGTAGCAATGTAAAATCACTTGGTAAGCTTAATGCTCCAAAATGGGCAGGTAACAAGTTTATTGTTGGTATGAACGATATTGATGATGGAGAAAAACTTATTTCTTCCACGATAAAAGTAGTTTCTGTTGATGGAAAATTTAGCAAAACACTAACTTCACCGGTGAATGCAATGTACCCTTCGGCATCTGCTGACGGTTCAAAAATAGCATTTAATACTGAAAAAGGAGAAATATATATTATGAATGTTGAACTTAGATAAAACGATACAGTTATGAAAAAAATATGGTCGATAATATGTGTTTTAGCTGTATTTTCTTATTTGAATGCAGCAGACTTTACCGGAATAAAAATATACGTTAATCCGGGACACGGTGGATACAATGGAGCCAATGACCGAAATGTGGTAACCATCCCTTTTGCGCTAAATGATACATTAGGATTTTGGGAATCTTCCAGTAACTTAACTAAAGGACTTGCTTTACGTGATTTACTATTGTCGCAAGGTGCTACGGTATATATTTCACGTACCTTAAATAGAGATGAAGACGACAGATCATTAAGCGAAATAGCGGAAGAAGCGAATGCTAACGGCATAGATGCTTTCTTATCAATCCACAGCAACGCATTAGGTACAAATACCGGAACAAATTATCTTTTACAACTTTATCATGGTTACGATAATCAACCCACAGTAGAAGCAAGTTTGCCTATGGTAAAAGCTGCTTGGCCAAGACTAATAGACAACAAACTTACCGTATGGACAAACTATCCTACGGCAACCACCGTTAATTACCGAGGAGATTACTCCTTTTATGGAAATACCAGCGGATTAGGAGTTCTAAGACCCTTGACCGTACCCGGCTTCTTGAATGAAGGTTCGTTCCACGATTATCCTCCTGAAACTCACAGGTTACTCAACAAAGATTATCGAAAATTAGAATCGTATCGATTTTTACAATATTTTTGTGATTATTTCGGAAAAGATCTTCCTGCGACCGGTGTGGTTGGTGGTTGGGTAAAAGGAAAAGACGAGAGAGTAAGTGACTCAAGATTTATTTACAAGGCAAGTACTGATGACGAATGGGCACCGCTAAACGGAGCAAGAGTAAAACTTATGACTTCCACCGGTGATTCCATCAACAATTATAATGTTGACACACTCTATAACGGGATTTTTACATTTACTAATCTGACACCCGGAACATACAAACTGCGAATTACAGCAAAAGATCACACCACAAAAGACACTACAGTTGTTGTTGCTGCCGGCGCCATATCGTATATGAAGGTAATGATGCGTAACCCGAATTTACCCATATATAATATTGTTCCTGCTGATTATCCCAATCCAACGCAAGATGCCGGAGCACTGCCATTGGAGCACTATAACTTCCAAAGTATAAAACAAGCAAATCCTGATTGGGTCACTCCAACCACATCTTTAAGAAAAGTTCTTTTCAAAAACGAAAAATTATATGTACTGTCTGAAGACACTATTACAAACGTGCCAAAGGTAAGTATTATCAACGCAAGTACTTTTGAAAAAACCGGAGATATAGATTTGACCGGAATAAGTGGTGGTGCCAAAATTTTGAGCGATATCAATTTTGCTGCCGATGGTGTACTTATGGGATGTAACAAAGACACAATCGCATTTTCGGAGACCAAAGGTAGATACTTCAAAGTATATTATTGGGAGAGTGATACAGACACACCTCACCTTCTGTTCCAATCACAAAGTCAGGCAAATTGGTCTAATGGCGTGGTAGGAGAAACATTTACAGTAAGTGGCGCTAAGTTCAAATGTTCAATATACACCACATCTGTAACTACGGGAGCTTCTAAAGCTGTGAGAATTATCGGTTATAATTATCAAGACAATGTTGTTTTGGGTTACAGATATATGGCAGATCCCAACAGTGCGCTCTATACTGAAAATACCTGGGGAAAAAAGATTAAGTTTACCATATCTCCAAGCGGAACAGACAAAATAGTAGTTGACGGCGAAAAGATGTTACCTACCGAGTATCAATTTGATTGGGCTCAGCCGGACAAATCTCCATTGGTATTACAATCTGCTTTTGCGGAAAAAAACGGCTATCAATTACAAACAAAGTCGTTTGGAGGAACTTTCTTCAGGAACGCATCACATGTGTACTATGTTGCTCCCAATGGTGAAGCCGACAATTCTAAAGTAGGTATTGTTCTGTTTGATGTAAACGATGGACTTGGAAGCGCCAAAAAAGTATCAGAATTTTTACCCGAAGGAGGATTGGGGATCACCCCTGCTCCTTATATGATGGCAGCTGCAAAAGTCTCGGGATATGATATTGATTTAATAGGTTTGGCAGAGAAGCAAGGTATAGCAAGGTTCAAAAACGTAGCCGCGTCAAATGCTAACGTGTATGCTTCCGAATTAAAATTGGAAGAAAATGAAACTTCTTACACTTTATCTTTCACTTTGAATGATGCTATTACATCAGGGAAAGTATCGATATTCAACACCTCACAAGAGATTTATTCAGAGACATTAGGAGCATTAGCCAAAGGCGTACAAACGGTATCGATTCTAAAAAGTAATCTACCGCAAGGCGATTACAATTGGTCTGTAACTGTTAACGGTAATACCGTGGACAGACCTTATAAATATTCCAATGACGCAGATGTACCGATGCAGTATTATTATCCGCGTGGAATTGCTGTTGATAATGCATTTGAAAGTCCTTACTTCGGTCGCGTGTACATAAGTGAGGCCACAGGTGGAGCCGCAAGTTCTTCAAGAACAACAAAAGATGGGATATACATTTTGAATTCTTCATTGAGCGACATTACAAATCAAGGAGCAAATGCTTACGCCGGAAATATCACCTGGGGTAGTAGCGGAAGTCCGATGAGAGTATTTGTAGGAGAAGATGGATCTGTTTACGTGAATGACTGGAGCGATACACATCCGGGAGTTTGGATGATGAATCCTGCAACCCCTCAAGGAACGTTCTCGCCAAATATTCAGCAGTTCATTAACCAAAGCCTCCTCCGGTTTATCAAGCAACAACGGTGTGAATGTTCACGGCTCTATCGCTCATTGTTATGTTACCGGTGTGGGTGCAAACAGAAAATTATACACGTTTGACGAAGACTACATTGATGCCACAGCTACCAGTGCAGGCAACCTGCTTCAATACAATATCGGAGAACTTGCTACACCTTGGGATGTAGCTCCGAGTGCAGTGGTTTATAATGACATCATAAATGGAAATTTGCAACAAAACGGAAATTCCTGTATTTCTCCGGACGGTCGTGGCGGATGGTGGATTTCTCAAAATAGAGCTACGGATGCAGCTACTATTCCATCATTAATACATATTAAGTCAGATGGCACATTGGATTTCAATTCAGGAAAAATGCCTACATTGATTGCTTCTTCGGCGGCTGGAGGTATGGCGCTGAATTACGAAGGTACACAAATCGCAATGGGTTGTGGAAACGAAGTGAAAGTATATGACATAAAGTATACAGAAGACGGAACACCAACACTGACACAACTTTATTCGATTAAACCGGCTGCAGGTGCAAATACCTCAGCAGTATCTTACGATAGAGCCGGAAATATTTATGTTGCTGCTTATAATGCTACCGGAACACCGGCAAAAGTGGGTGTATTTGCACTGCCAAAAGCTGCAAATAGCTTCACAACCCTTGCGCCTTCAACATTGAAAATGGTGATAACTGACACAAAAGATATAGTGAAAGACAATAACATACTGTTTTATCCAAATCCTGTGGTTGATCGCATAACGGTAAAATCAAAAACAGCAAACATTGAAGAAATATCTATCTTTGACATTAACGGAAAATTAATGTATAAACATACTGCTAACCAGCAATTGCAAGACATAAATGTTAATTTTCTAAATTCGGGAGTTTATATTCTCAATGTAAAAACCAAAACAGAGACAAATAACGCTAAATTTATCAAGAAATAATTCGACACTAACAAATGAGGCTGTCTCAAAAGGTAGACAGTCTCTTTTGTTTTATTTAATTTGAGGTAAAAAATGCCTAAAAAATTTGTGTATTAGCAGATTAATTTATACCTTTATATCTGATAATCAAAGATGTAGGTTATGGCAAAAAAGATTTTTAAGCCCGACAATCAAGGTCAGACAATCCTTTTCGCTTCCGGTTTGGATGAAAAGATACCGCATGACTCACCTGTGCGTATGATCAATCAAATAGTGGACAATTTGGACATAACCAAGGTAGTTGACACACCTACAAGGGTGGAGGCACAAGCGCCCATCATCCCCGTACGTGATGATGGACTTCGCCATCTTTGCCATTGTATTCAATATACAGGAAATGCATCGAAAACCCCAAGACAAAGCCAAAAACACGACAACATCAGCCCAAAAAACTCAATCTTGTGTTCTTTTTTCCTTTTTGTTCAGACAAACAAAGCAAATATTAAATTAAATAAGATTGAACGCAGCAATCCAAAAATTGCAGCTTAATAGTAAAAAAAGAGACTGCCCCCTTATGGGACAGCCTCTTTTTGTTTTGTAACTATTTCCGGCATATATATCACTATTTTTTCAATGCCGAAATGCTCTCTTTGAACGATGCAATTTTACTTTCGGCATCGGCTTGTTTTTTGCGTTCCGTCTCTACAATTTCAGGTTTGGCATTAGCTACAAATTTCTCGTTGCCGAGTTTTTTCATTACCGAATTTAAGAAACCTTCCAAATAAACAATTTCCGCTTCCATTTTCTTGATTTCTTCCTCAGAATTTATCAAACTTCCCATCGGAACAGTATATTCTGTTGTGCCCACTAAAAATGAAACTGTTCCTATAGTCTTTTCAGCCGTTTTTTCAACGTTTTCCAAGTTGCAAAGTTTAGCAATCACTGAGTCAAATTCAGCGTTGTGTTCGCCATTGATTTGCAGTTTCAACGTTTCTTTGTTTAGAATACTTTTTGCACGCGGATTGTTCTAATTCCGGCAATGATTTCTTTTGTTTTTTCAAAATCATTTATCAGCTTTTCATCAACAATTTTAGATGTGGGAATCATCTGCATCATCAAACTTTCACCCTCTTTTCTATCTTCAAGCGCTTGCCAAAGCTCTTCGGTAATAAACGGCATAAACGGATGCAGAACCTTCAACAGTAAATCGAAAAATCCGAGTGTGGCATTATACGTTTTATTATCAATCGGTTGTTGATAAACCGGTTTTACCATTTCGAGATACCATGACGAAAACTCATCCCAGAAAAGTTTATAAACCGCCATCAACGCCTCAGAAAGACGATATTTGCTGAATAAATCTTCAATTTCAGCCAATGCTTTGTTTAATTGTACATCAAACCATTTTACAGCCATTTTAGCTGATTCAGGTTGCGGGATTTCTCCCCCTCCTTTGGAGGGGATTGGGAGGAGGCTCCAGCCTTTTACCAAGCGGAAAGCATTCCAAATTTTATTGTTGAAATTCCGCCCTTGTTCACACAGCGAATCATCGTAAGGTAAATCGTTTCCGGCAGGCGAAGTAAGCAACATCCCCAAACGAACAGCGTCAGCACCGTATGTGTCAATCAAATCCAACGGATCGGGCGAATTGCCCAACGATTTCGACATTTTTCGTCCCAATTTATCGCGTACAATTCCTGTGAGATACACATTTTTGAACGGCATTTTATTTTCATATTCGTACCCGGCAATAATCATACGCGCCACCCAGAAAAACAAAATTTCGGGAGCGGTTACCAAATCGTTGGTCGGATAATAATATTGGATGTCTTTATTTTCCGGATTGTTTATGCCATCAAAAACAGAAATCGGCCACAACCACGATGAAAACCACGTATCCAAACAATCTTCATCCTGGCGTAAATCGTCTATTGATAATGGATAATTCACCATTTTCAATGCTTTTTGCGTACGCTTCTTCTTTGCTTAAAGCTACCACAAAACCTCCTTGCGGAAGGAAATATGCAGGAATTCGGTGTCCCCACCAAAGCTGGCGCGAAATGCACCAATCTTTTACATTTTCCATCCAGTGACGGTAGGTATTTTTGAATTTTGGCGGATAAAGTTTAATATCGTCTTCCATCACTGCTTTCAATGCCGGTTTTGCTAATTCTTCCATTTTTAAGAACCACTGCATCGACAATTTAGGTTCGATGGGGACATCTGTTCGTTCAGAAAAACCAACTTTATTGGTGTAGGCTTCTGTTTTTTCGAGCAAACCAGCCGTTTCAAGGTCTTTTTCAATCTGCTTGCGCACATCAAAACGATCCATATCGGCATACATTTCACCGTGTTGGTTTAATGTTCCGTTATCGTTAAAAATATCGATAGAAGGAAGATTATATTTTTCGCCCAACACATAGTCGTTCACATCGTGTGCAGGAGTTACTTTCAAACAGCCTGTTCCAAATTCTACATCCACATATTCGTCTTCAATTACAGGAATCACACGATTTATCAACGGAACAATTACTTTTTTTCCTTTCAGATGTTGGTTTTTAGTGTCATTTGGATTGATACACATTGCCGTGTCACCCATAATGGTTTCAGGCCTTGTAGTTGCAACAACTGCATACCCATCTTCGCCCTCAATTTTATATCTTAAATAATACAGTTTTCCATTCACTTCTTTGTGGATAACTTCTTCATCTGATAGTGCCGTGAGCGCTTTCGGATCCCAATTTACCATACGCACGCCACGGTAAATCAAGCCTTTGTTGTATAAATCTGTAAAAACTTTCAACACGCTTTCCGAGCGTTTCTCGTCCATTGTGAAGGCAGTTCGTTCCCAATCGCACGAAGCACCGAGTTTTTTCAACTGTTCGAGAATGATTCCACCGTGTTTGTGTGTCCAATCCCAAGCGTATTTTAAAAATTCATCGCGTGACAAATCTGTTTTTTTAATCCCTTCGGATGCTAATTTTGCCACCACTTTTGCTTCGGTAGCAATAGAAGCGTGATCGGTTCCGGGAACCCAGCAGGCGTTTTTGCCCTGCATACGCGCACGACGAACCAAAATATCTTGAATGGTGTTATTCAGCATATGCCCCATATGAAGCACTCCGGTGACGTTTGGTGGCGGAATTACGATGGTGTATGGTTCACGTTCATCGGGTTCAGAATGGAAAAAACCATTTGTCAACCAATATTGATACCATTTGTCTTCAATTTCAGCCGGACTGTATTTGCTTGCAAGTTCCATATTATGATAGTAAACGAGTAAATAAGTAAACGAGTAAACGAGAAAACACAAACTCAACGCTTGTTGCTTACTGCTTATCGCTGATTTTAAGTCTGCAAAGATAGTAAAAATGAAAATTTTAGAAAAATATAAAATGAAAAGATGGAGACAATTCCATTATTTTCTATAAATTTGCATAAGAATACAGTAAATTAGCACATTTGTTAATGGAGGGAAAGCAGTCTTTTTATGCATGTTAAAACAAAGGGAATTATTCTGCACCAGGTAAAGTTTTCTGATTCTTCCAACGTGGTGAATGTTTATACGCAGCAGTTTGGGAGGTTGACATTTATGGTTCGGGGAATGAATAAAAAAAAATCATTGTCACGGGCGGCATTATTACAACCTTTATCGATTGTCGAAATTGACTTTGTGTACCGACACGCGAATAACATCCAGTATTTAAAGGAACTCAGATTAATCTATCCTTTTAACGATATTCCTTTTAATCCGGTGAAAGGTTCGTTGGCAATGTTTTTGGTGGAGATATTATATAAAGTTTTGAGACTTTCGGAACAAGATGAATACCTGTACGATTTTTTGGAAAAATCGGTGCTCAATTTAGATAATTGTAATGGTGGCTTGGCTAATTTTCATCTCTTTTTTTTGTTGCAACTGTCCGGATATTTGGGCTTTTCGCCGAATATGGAGCAGATGGAGCAATGTAATTATTTTGATTTGCAAAATGGAATTTTTGTGACAAGTGAACCAGCGCATAATCAATTTTTGAAACGAGAAAGCACATTGGATTTCAAGAATTTATTAAATATAAATTTGACAGATTTGGATATTTTAACGCTTACTAAACTTCGACGAGCAAGTTTGTTAGATGCGCTCATACGGTATTACGAATTACATTTGCCAGATTTTAAAACAATAAAATCCATTGAAGTTTTACACGATTTGTGGAACTGATGTGATGTATAAAAATCAATCAAACATCCACGTTTTTAAAAAGATAAACACATTAGCTGACACTGAAAAATTGCTAATAATTATCATCAAATAAATACTTTATGCATACAAGAAACAGATACTATCCTACGAAAGACGCAAAAAAACTTTTTGTGTTTTTTGCCTTGTTTTTTGTAGGCATTCCATCTGTGGCAGAAAATATAGCTATTTGTCAGCAGCAAGATTCTTTGTATCATTCCTATACAGGAGTGGTGATTGACAAATCTACCGGCGACAAGCTTCCTTTTGCTCACTTGGTGGTTGTGTCCACAAATATCTCTACTGTTACTAATTCCGAAGGAAAATTTTTACTCAAAATACCTGTAGCTTTGTCTGATGTTTATATTAAGGTTAGCTTTATCGGGTATGAATCACAACGAGTCTCTATAAAATCTTTTGCAACGAGAGGAAATAAAATCACATTACGTCAACTGGGTTTTGTTTTGCCCGAAATTAGCGTATTGCCAAGTGACCCTGCCGAACTGATAAAAAAAATGTTGGATGCCCGAAAGACGGTTTACAGCGATGAAGATATGCAAATGACCGGTTTTTACAGAGAAATTATCCGTAAAAAAAATACGCCGGTATCAATATCAGAATCTATCGTAGATATATATAAAGAATCGTACGGTAGCACTCGACAAGACAAAGTTTCGTTATTTAAATCCAGAAAAAACACCAATTACGAAAAATTGGATACAGTGGTCTTTAAATTGATGGGGGGTCCGTTTAATTCATTATTTGTGGATGTGGTAAAATATCCCGAATATTTTCTCAATTACAATAATTTAACAGATTATGTTTTTCAATACCAAGGAAACGAACGGATTGATGATAGACTGATCCATATTGTTGGTTTCAAACAAAATACGAATATAAAAGACCCACTTCTACTTGGCAAATTATTTATTGATGCTCAGAGTTTTGCTTTGGTAAAAGCAGATTTTGATTTAAATTTGTCGAATCCCGAAATGGCAGCGATGCTTTTTATACGCAAGAAACCGTTTAACGCACGCATTTTTGCAACAAAGGCACATTATCAAATTGACTATCGATTGACTAAAGGAAAATGGCGATATGCATACAGCCGTATCAATTTGGAGGTGAAAATTGATTGGAAAAAAAGGCTTTTCAATACTTATTATAACACCTCCATTGAAATGGTTGCCACCGATTGGAAAGAAAATATTGATAAAAAAGGCTTTAAAGACCGTATTCTGATACGCCCTGATATTGTGATGCGTGATGCTGTGTCGGGGTTTAACGATGCGGACTTTTGGGGAATAAATAATATTATTGAACCCGAAAAATCGATTGAAAATGCGGTAAATAAAATACAGAAACAACTCCAAAAACAAAGCACTAAATAATAAAAACAGAGAAAAATCAGTTGTAATTTATGGAAAAAAACGTAACTATTTATTGTAAAAACACTCAAAAATATCACAGCTACCCACTCGGAACTTCACTGTTGGAAATATATAACGATTTAGGCATAAACTTGAAATTCAAAGTAGTTGCGGCACGTGTAAATTACAAAGTTGAAGATCTTAATTTTTTGATATATAAGCCTAAAGATATTGAATTTATTGATTCGAGTATTCCTTCGGGAATGCGTGTTTATGTGCGTACGCTTTCGATGGTACTTGCCAAAGCGGTAAACGATCTCTTTCCGCAGGCAATCCTTCAGATCGAACATCCGATTTCTAAAGGCTATTACTGCCAAATAGAAAATATGGAGCAGCCGCTCACGCCGTCAATTATAGCCGAAATTAAAGCAAAGATGCAAGAGATAATCGAAAACGATGAACCCATTATTTGTGAAGAAAAACAGAAAGATCAGGTGATAGACTTATTTGAGAAAACCATCAATCATTCCAGTAAGAATGCTCTTTTCGAAAGCTTTGGCGAACCATACCTGCGCTATTACCGCATAGGAAGTTTTATCGATTATTACACCAGCATATTACTTCCATCCACCGGGTATTTAAATATTTTTGATTTGATTCCTTACTATGACGGGATACTTCTTCAGGTGCCCAATAGAGATAATCCATCTGTGCTTGAAGATATGATTTGGCAACCCAAGATGTTTGATATCTTCAAAGAATATCTTTCATGGAATAAAATTATGGGAATGACCTCCGTGGGAGAATTTAATCAAAGCACACAAAACGGACAGGCATTTAATATGATAAAGATTGCCGAAGCGCTACACGAAAAAAAGGTAGGCTCTATCGCCGATATGATTCAGCAACGGGATAAGGTAAAAGTGGTGCTGATATCAGGACCTTCTTCTTCGGGGAAAACGACATTCAGCAAGCGGCTCGCTGTACAATTAATGGTAAGTGGACTCAAACCCAAAACTTTGTCGTTGGACAACTATTTTGTGAATCGGGAAGATACGCCAAAAGACGAGAACGGGGAATACGATTTTGAGTCGATTCAGGCGTTTGATCTACCTTTCTTTATCAATCAGCTCAAAGAATTGGTGGATGGATATGAAGTAGAGCTTCCTACATTCAGTTTTGAGGATGGAAAACGGCATTTCAAAGGAGAAAAATTTAAAATTGGAAGAAGATACCATTTTAATTATGGAAGGGATACACGCACTGAATCCTGAACTGACCAAAGGAATCTCATCCGATGCAACCTTTAAAATTTATGTTTCGGCGTTAACCACAATTTCTATCGACGAGCACAACTGGATTCCGACAGCCGATACACGCTTATTACGACGAGTAATTCGCGATTATCGATATAGAGGGTATTCAGCACGCGATACCATCGGACGCTATCAAAGTGTGAGACGCGGTGAAGAAAAATGGATTTTTCCGTATCAGGAGAACGCCGATGTAATGTTTAATTCGGCGCTTATTTTTGAACTTGCTGTATTAAAAAGATACGCCGAGCCTATATTAGAGCAGGTTCCTAAATTTTGCGAAGAATATACAGAGGCGCATCGTTTAATTAAATTTCTTAAATATTTTATACCTATTCAAGATCGCGAAATACCACCAACATCGCTGTTAAGAGAATTTGTGGGAGGAAGTAGTTTCAGATATTAAATTTGTCATCACATTTTTTAATTTACGGTAAGGGAATAATATCTCTTGAAAATAATGTTGATTTTTCAAGAAATTGTAACAAAAAAAGCATTCAAATAGAACAAACATCCATAAATAAACAATTTTATGGATGTTTTTGGTTGATTTTAAAATAAAGTAGTATATTTGTGGAAGTAAAATTTCGTATATGTATCACCTGTGTAAATAGATAAATTTACATCCTTTTTTATCCTTAGCCTTTTACAAGCTCATTTATTTGTGATTAGTACGTCCTAACGTATTCGCAATTAATATCCTACCGGAGTTGAATGTCCGGTGTGGGTTTCGTTTTGTTTTTATCACAGACTCGTTGCTTGCCGAATACGTCTTTTTTCTTATCTTTTAACTTATCTCTTGTTTTTATAGTGAGTTTGTCACTTCATCTTTATGGTATTGTAAAGAATCTTTTTGTTACTTTATTCTATCATAGGCAATTGAAGGCAATATAAGATTGTTCTTTTTTTTATTTTATTGTTAGCCTGTAGATATTTTATTTTTCACATGATGAGGAAATTCGTTATTATAATGTTTTTGTTACTTACCGCATCTGGACTAAGGTGTTATTCGCAGAAGAATAACGGTCTGATAAGGCATTCGTATGTGGGTTCTCTGATTGTCACCGGTATTGGTCCGGCGTATTGTTTTGGCGATATTGGCGGATCAGTTTCGGATCAGTTTTTGCTGGGAGCAAACGATTGGGATGTGCAGTTTACACGTTACTTTTTCTCTGTCGGATTCAGGCAAGAGTTTAAAGGAAGGTTTGGTTATCGACTGACGTATTATACCGGACATTTTGAGGGCTCGGATAAAAACTCTCGATTAGCATACCGAGACTTTGCATTTAAAAATAATATAAATGTAATAACTTTGCAAGGAGAATATACATTCTTTGGCGGAAGTTTCTCGGATATACCTCACTCTTTGTATTTTTTTACAGGACTTGGAATTATCAATAGCACAGCAAATTTTCAGGGTGATAAATCTTCCCGTCCCGATGATAGGTTTAAGGATAAAGTTACGGCTCCCGTTATGCCGGTAGGAATTGGTTACCAATATAGGATTAGCGAACGTGCAACGGTGGGGTTGGAATTCGGATGGCACAACGCTTTCTCTGATTTTATAGATGGATATTCATCTTCAACATCAAAACGCGACGATACAATTTCTGCTCTCACGCTCACATTTTCCTATAAATTATTTGAAAAAAACGCCGAAAAATGCAATTGCGATTATCCTCATTAATTTCCCTCTTTCTGAATTTAACTCCTATCTCTTTGTTTCAATGACATAATGTCAGACATCTTGCAACTTGAAAAACAATATAAATATTTTATTTTCAAATAATTAAATATTTATCGCAGAAATAAGAATAATATTTAGTGCCAAAATGACTTATTTTCCCATTTGGCATTACTTTTGAATTTTATAAGTCAAACAATAAAAATAAATGTTTAACTTAATTATAGAAAGGGTAAAATTATGTCATTAGTAAGATTTTCACAGTCGCCATTGTTCGACCGTTTTTTTGATGGAGAATTATTCGATTGGTCAAACAAAAATTTCTCACAAACCAATACCACACTTCCATCAGTAAATATCAAAGAAAACGAAGATGAATATGTGTTGGAAGTAGCAGCTCCCGGCTTTAAAAAGAAGATTTTAAAATTGAACAGCACAACGATTTATTGACCGTTTCATCAGAAAAGAAAAGTGAAAGTGAAACCAAAGACGGTGAACGCTTTACAAAACGTGAATTCAGTTATCAATCATTCTCTCGTTCATTTACGCTGCCTCAAACAGCCGATGGTGAGAAGATTAGTGCGAATTATGAAAAGGGAATTTTGACTGTATCAATTCCTAAAAAAGAAGAAACTAAACCAAAAGCTCCAAGATTGGTGCAAGTAAACTAAAAAACTAATTAGTCCTAAAAAACCTGTAACGGTTTTTTAGGACTAATTAGTTTTATCCTCAAAAGAGGCTCAACTTACTTCGCGAGGATCATACTTTTGGTCATTTTCTTATCATCTACTGAAAGCGTATAGTAATATACTCCCGACTGCAAATTGGAGATATCTATTTTTACATTGTGTGTCCCAAACATTAATGTATTATTTATTAATCTGAGTTTCGGATAAGAAAAGCACTAAAAAAGTTGGTAAGCAAGCAACGATTTTGTATGTTTATAATTGAAAATAAAAATGTTATAAAGCCATAAGCCTGCTTGCCAAAGACAAAGTTACAGATTTTTTTTGCGCTGTGGATGACTTCTACAAAGAATATTCTCAAGTTACTAAAGAAAACAAGTGCCTTCCTTCAGGCGATGGCATTAAAAGAAGGAATCGTTTACACAAAATGTCAGACAGCGAGATAATAACCACATATTTCTTCTTCAGGAATACACATAGTTACAGCCATCAGAAGCAATATGAAGAACCGCCTGATGTCTTTTTATGACAGTATAACGTTGAGAAAACGCTCTATTATAGAAACAATTAACGATTTGCTCAAAAATGTTTGAGATATAGAACACTCAAGATACAGAAGCATTCATAACCTTTTTATGAACTTAATTGCAGCTATTGGAGCATATTGCTTATTTGATAAAAACCGACTATTCAGTTTGAAAGAATAGTTGATGAAAATCAATTGCAACTGTTTTATTGAGAAATTCTTATCCGAAACTCAGGTTAATGAATTGCGGAAGTAGAATTTATTGATTTGATAAGTTCGCTAATTATCTCCCGCTGATTTTTTTTAGCGGGAGGTTTTTTTTTAGTTGTGGAGAAAGTAAATATCTCAACTGGTTTACATTCATTTCAGAATAACAAAAATAAACGGTCATCCGCTAAGTGGTCAAAAATTCAGTTCTTACACTTCTTCAGGCACAGCAACTATATGGAGGATTTAGAATGGCTTTAGACAAAATATATGGAGCTCATCTTAACTTTTTATATTTAATTTGCGTGCCGTTTATACGGAACTTTTCTTTAAGCTGATAATCATACCGTTACTAAGACATCGTAACTAACAGCGCTTTTGAAGCATCATCGTTGCTACAAAAACCGTAACATGGGTTAAAAACGTATGATTTTCCGATTTGTTTTATACTTTTGTATCCTTAAATCGTTCAACGAAAAAGACGTAAGATGAAATTGATTCAATCCAAAAAAGAACTTCAGGATTACATTAAGAAAGAAAAAGATACAAACGCCTCTATCGGATTTGTTCCTACAATGGGCGCTTTACACGAAGGACATTTGACACTTGGTAAAACAATGTGTGGCTGAAAACGATATATGTGTGGTGAGTGTATTTGTGAATCCTACGCAATTCAACAACAAAACCGACTTGGAGAAATATCCGCGCAATGTAGAAAAAGATGCAGAAATGTTGCAAAAAGTTGGTTGTAATTATGTTTTTGCTCCTACCCCTGAAGAAATGTACTCAAAAGACGAGATGGAAAACACCTTCAGTTTCGACTTTGGAGGAATGGACAAAGTGATGGAAGGCAAATTTCGTTCGGGGCACTTCAACGGCGTAGTGCAGGTAGTAAGTAAGTTATTTCATCTTGTACAGCCGGATAAAGCATACTTCGGTCTTAAAGACTTTCAGCAATTCGCCATTATCCACCGAATGGTAGAAATTATGAAGTTTCCCGTAAAAATCATCAACTGTTCCATTGTTAGAGAACCGTCAGGATTGGCTATGAGCAGTCGTAATGAGCGTTTAACACCCGAACAACGTAAAAATGCAGCCAAAATATCCGAAGTTCTCTCCGAAAGTCGTACCTTTGTTCCCTCAAAATCACCGCAAGAACTTACAGTTTGGGTCAAGGAGCAAATAAACAATGCTCCCAATTTTAAAGGTTGAATATTTTGACATTGTGGATAGAAATACATTGCAAAGTATCGAAAAATGGGGGAAAGAGGCTGTAGGTTGCATTGCGGACTTTGTGGTGAAGTAAGATTGATAAGGATAATATTGGATTTACCCCTAACCCTAAAGTGGGAATAATAGAGATTAATAGAATAGAAGATTATAGTATTGATAATCCGTTAAAAGCAAATCAATCCCCTGCCTCCTTTTCAAAGGGGGAATGCGGAGTACAACGAACGGATGTCTCCAATAATACTTACAATGCAAAAAGTCCCCTTTGGAGAAAGGGGATTCAGGAGAATTGAAAGCCGCTGTATATTAAGCATATCATATTCTAAATTTATATAATCTCTAAGAAATAAGGCGGTAATGAATAGATAAAATTCTATTTGATGAAGGAAAACAAAAAGATAACTTTTCTTAAATAAATGCGATAAAAAACACATCTAAATCCCCCCTTAGGGGGTTGGGGCGGAATCTGAATATAACCGTTTTAAAATCAAAAATTCATCGGGCTACGGTAACCGAAGCCAATTTGAATTATATTGGAAGTATTACCATTGACGAAGAGTTGATGGAAGCGGCTAATATCATCGAATATGAAAAAGTAGAGTATTATAAACATCGATAATGGCACACGTTCGAAACTTACGTTTATAAAAGGTGAAAGAAGCTCCGGCGTTATTTGTATTAATGGGGCTGATCAACTAGTTTGGTTCAGCCTGGCGATATAGTTATAATTATGGCATTTACCTCTATGGAAATAGAAGAAGCCAAAGAGTTCAAGCCTGCCATTGTCTTTCCACAAACAAGCAATAAGATATAATTTCACCTCATTTTACCGAAGAGAGAATAAGTGAGTGAATAAAAAGTATTCCGCAATAAGTATTGAAATTAATATAAAAAATTACTAATGTTTCGCACTCCTTCTCCTTTGGAGAGGGTTGGGGTGAGGTCTAATTTGATGAAAATTTCCATTATAAAATATAACGCGGGCAATATTCAATCGGTACTCTTTGCATTACAACGCATTGGTATTGAAGCAAATGTTACAGATGATGTTCAAAAAATTCTTTCATCAGATAAAATCATCTTTCCCGGTGTAGGAGAAGCATCGTCTGCAATGCACTATTTGAAAGATAAAAAATTAGACCGGTTAATTGTAAATTTGAAACAGCCGATACTTGGGATTTCCCTTGGAATGCAACTAATGTGCAGTCATTCGGAAGAGAATAATACCGATTGCTTAGGGATTTTTAATTTAAAAGTAAAGCGTTTCCCCGAAACCGGACTAAAAGTTCCTCAAATCGGATGGACAAATATTTACTCACTGAAATCACCGCTCTTAAAAGGTATTTCTGAAAACGAATATATGTATTTTGTACATAGCTTTTATGCCGAAAAATGTGCCGAAAGCATTGCGTTAACTAATTACGGACTTGAATACAGTTCCGCTATTCAAAAAGACAATTTCTTTGCCGCACAGTTTCATCCGGAAAAATCGGGCGAAGCCGGACAGAAAATATTGGAGAATTTTATAAAACTTACTCCCTAATCCGTCAGCTGACGGAGGAACCTTATGAGGGTAATTTTCCGTGAAATATCTTTTTTAATAATTAAATATTTATATACTGTGCTAATACTTAGTGCATTTTTTAAATTCCCCCTTTAGGGGGTTAGGGGGCTAAAATGACTTTTGAAGTTCAACATACCGATACGAACAGTAATGCCCGTGCAGGGTTAATAAAAACAGATCATGGCGAAATAAAAACGCCTATTTTTATGCCCGTGGGCACCGTAGCATCTGTAAAAGCAGTGCATTTTCATGAATTAAGAGACGACATCAAGGCACAAATAATCCTTGGCAACACATACCATTTGTACCTACGTCCCGGAACTCACATTCTGGAACAAGCAGGCGGATTACACAAATTTAATGGTTGGGACAGACCAATTCTTACCGATAGCGGAGGCTTTCAAGTATTTTCTTTGTCCGGAAACCGTAAAATGGAAGAAGAAGGTGTCACATTTCGTTCGCACATTGACGGGAGCAAACATCTTTTCACCCCTGAAAGCGCTGTTGAAATCCAGCGTTCGATAGGAGCAGACATCGTAATGGCTCTTGATGAATGCACACCGGGAACAGCCGATTACGGTTACGCCAAAAAATCGATGGAACTCACACATCGTTGGCTGAAACGTGGCGTAAAACATTTTGATGATACGGAACCAAAATACGGATATTCACAAACCTACTTTCCCATTGTGCAAGGCTGTGTTTATACGGATTTAAGAAAACAGTCTGCCGAATTTATTGCTTCGCAGAACCGCGAGGGAAACGCCATTGGCGGGTTGGCAGTAGGCGAGCCCACCGAACTAATGTATGAGATGATTGAGGTGGTAAATGAGATATTACCTAAAGACAAACCACGTTATTTGATGGGTGTAGGTACGCCTATCAACATCTTGGAAGGAATTGAACGCGGTGTGGATATGTTTGACTGTGTGATGCCTACGCGTAACGGACGCAACGGCATGCTTTTTACCTCGCAAGGCATTATGAATATGCGAAACGAAAAGTGGAAAAATGATTTTTCGCCGTTAGATGAATTTGGCACGTCGTATGTGGATAAAGTATATACCAAAGCGTATTTACGCCACTTATTTGTCAGCAAAGAATTATTGGCAATGCAAATTGCATCCATTCACAATTTGGCTTTTTATTTATGGCTGGTTGAGGAAGCCAGAAATCATATTGCAAAAGGAGACTTTTCCGTATGGAAAAAAGAGATGATTTATCGGTTGGGAAGACGATTGTAAACAGAATTTATTTTAAAGAACGTTGACGGGAGGCATATATTCTACACTCCGTTGCGACACACTAAAATAGAAAAATCGCTACAGAAATACATTAATTTGCCCTTATAGGGAATTGGAGGCGCTAATATGGACTATCAAAAAATAGGTTTAAAACGAATTGACACATACATTATAAAAAAATTTTTAGGAACATTCTTTTTTTCCATTGTTCTTATTTTGAGTATCGCAGTAGTTTTTGACATCACCGAAAAAATTGACGACTTTTACGAACATAACGCGCCCTTGAAAGCCATCGTATTCGATTATTACCTGAATTTTATACCATTTTACGCGTATTTATTCACACCGTTATTTACATTCATTTCGGTGATATTCTTCACTTCAAAATTAGCTAACAATACTGAAATAGTAGCCATTCTTGCCAGCGGTGTGAGCTTTAGAAGACTACTTCTTCCTTATGCGGTATCAGCTACCGTTATTACCTTGTTTTCATTCATACTGGGCGCTTTCGTTATTCCGCATTCTACAAAGATAAAACTGAACTTTGAAGATCAATACGTTGAGAAGTTTAAACACAGGATGCAAACAACATCCAAATGGAAGTATCTAAAGGAACAATACTGTATATCGATAGATTTGAAGAAACAAGCAATACCGGTTACAAATTTTCATTGGAGAAGTTCGATAAAAAAACGTTAATTTCTCGACTCATTGCTGAAAATGTTGTGTGGGATTCGGCTTACAACTGGCATGCAAGTAATTATGTAAAACGAGACTTTAATGGTATGCGGGAAACACTAAAAAAAGGTGACACTATTCATCTGAAAATTCCGGTGCAGCCTGAGGAACTTTTCATCACTGCCAAAGAAGCGCCCCAAATGTCTCTCATCGAATTAAGAAATTATCTTCATAAGCAAAAAAAGCGAGGAATTGGTAGCATCCAAGCATTTGAAGACGAAATATTACAGACGATATTCAATGCCACTTGCCGTAATTATTATGACATTGATTGGCGTTACGCTTTCATCAAAAAAAGTACGCGGCGGAATGGGATTAAATCTCGGTATTGGTTTAGCGCTTAGTTCATTATACGTTTTATTTATTTCATTGTCCTCCACATTTGCTGTTAGTGGAACTATGCCGACCGTTTTAGCCGTTTGGTTACCCAATATCGTTTTTCTCTCAGTAGGAATTTATCTCTATCAGATAGCTCCCAAATAATATCTCAAAAATATTAATTTCAACTAAGAAATGCAACTTTCAAGAAGAAAAAACATCTTTCAGGGCATATGCCCTGAAAGATGTTTAGGAAAAATTTCTTACTTTTAAGTTGTATGAGCAAAAAAGTACATTTAACCCAAGAACAAAGGTACGCAATTTCCTGCTTATTAAAGCAAGGTTGCAGCCAAACACAGATTGCAAAGACAATCGGTAAAGATAAATCGGTAATATGCCGGGAGTTGAAACGCAATGCCAATCTGAAAGGCAAATACTCCTTCCGGTATGCACAAGATATGGCAGAAGTGCGTAAAGAGCGTATGAAAAAGCCTCGTAAACTGTTGCCCGTAGTGAAAAAAGAAATCATTACGATGATTCAAGAAGATTTATCGCCACAACAAATTACAGGCAGATTAAAACTTGAAAATAAGCCTTTTGTCAGCCACGAAACCATCTATAAAATCATTCGCGGGGACAAGCAGCAAGGCGGGACACTCTACAAACACACCAGACATAAACTCAAACACAGGAAACGTCCGGTGGGTAAAAACATACCCATAAAAAATCGAGTTTCCATTGACCTGCGACCACAAATTGTCAATGATAAAGAACGATTTGGAGATTGGGAAATAGATATCATTGTGGGAGAAAACAATCAGGGAGCTATTGTTACAATGGTAGAAAGAAAAACCGCATTTATGCTTATGGAAAAACTTGAACAGGGGAAAAATGCCAAAGAATTGAGCAAAGTGGTAGTCAGATTGCTCACCGCAGACAAAGCACAGGTTCATACTATTACCGCGGACAATGGGACAGAGTTCGCAGATCACCAAAACATAGCTAAACAACTGGATACCAAAGTTTTCTTTACACACCCATATTCCTCTTGGGAAAAAGGATTGATTGAAAACACAAACAAACTAATTAGACAATATATACCAAAACATACAAAATTTGATAACATTAATAACCAGTATATCAAACAAATACAATACAAAATCAATAACAGACCAAGAGAAAAACTAAATTTCCATTCACCTAAAGAAATATTCTTCCTATCTTTGAAAAATAATAAAGTTGCATTCACTGGTTGAAACTACGAATTCGGCTGATTTTCATTTTTTTTATGCAAGTATTAAAAAAAGTCGTATATTTGCACTCATTTTTCAAAATTTACGAAGTAATATTATTTGTTTAAATTTAAATAGATTTCTCTATGCAAAACAAAGGACTTGTAAGAATTTTTGCAATTGCGCTTACCTTGGTATGTATTTTTTATTTATCGTTCAGTGCTGTAACGAGTATTTACGAAAGCAAAGCAAAAACGGTAGCTCAAAAAGCAGTAGAAAACTTTAAAAGTACCAAACAATATGCCGCACTTTCAAACCTCGAAAAAGGCAATGTACTATCATCAGTGCAGGAAAGAGCTTATTATAATTACTTAGATTCGATTTCCACCGAAAAAGTGTTTTTAGGCTATACACTGCGTCAGGTTCGCGAAAAACAATTAGGTTTGGGACTCGACTTAAAAGGCGGTATGAACGTGGTAATGGAAATTTCGGAACCCGATATTCTCCGCGCATTATCCGATAACAATGCTAACCCCAACTTCAACAAAGCCTTAGTTGAAGCATCTGAACTTCAAAAAAAGAGTAGCGGAACTTCGTACTTGGATCTATTTATCCAATCATACAAAAAAATAGACCCGAATGTAAAGCTTTCAACTATCTTTAGCACACTGAATCTTAAAGATCGCATTTCGTTAAGTTCTACTAACGAAGAGGTTAGAAAAGTATTACACGGCGAACTTAATGCCGCTATCAACAACTCATTCAACGTACTTCGTACACGTATTGACCGTTTTGGGGTGATACAGCCTGATATTCAAAAGTTAGAAGGCACCGGACGTATTCTTATTTCATTGCCGGGAGTAAAAGAACCTGAACGTGTACGTAAACTGCTTCAGGGTTCTGCAAATCTTGAGTTTTGGGAAACGTATGATTTTTCAGAAATTTACAACAATATCGTTCAGGCAAATACGATTTCAGCCACCCTAAACGCAGGTGAAAATACGCAAACTGCCGACACAACCAAAACTATTGCCAATGCAACCAAACCGGAAGAAAAGAAAGAAACTGCCGTAAGCAAAATCGATAGTTTGAAAGCTGCCTTGGGCAACAAAAATGTAGCCGGCAAAAACAATGCCGTTGACTCACTGAAACAAGCTGAAAAGTTCAGAAAAGAAAATCCGCTACTCTCTGTTTTAGCCCTTAATACAGATAGAAACGGACAAATTGGAAGAGGTCCGGTAATCGGTTATGTACAAGCAAGAGACACCGCTACTGTAAATAAATATCTTAGAATAAAACAAGTACAAGAAGCGTTACCACCAAATTTGGGGCTCCGTTGGTCAGTGAAACCGGTGAACGAAAAAACGCTTATTTATGAACTTGTAGCGATAAAATACACTAATCGTGACAAACGCGCTCCGCTCGGAGGAAACGTAATAACCGATGCACGTGATGACTTTGGACAAAATTCGGCCTATGCGGAAGTAAGTATGAGTATGAATGCCGAAGGCGCAAAAACATGGGCAAGAATGACTAAAGATAATATTGGCAAATCAATCGCCATTGCATTGGACGGTTATATCTATTCCTACCCTACCGTACAAAATGAAATTACAGGCGGACAATCCAATATCACCGGACACTTCACCACAGAAGAAGCGAAGGACTTGGCAAACGTTTTGAAATCCGGAAAAATGCCAGCGCCTGCACGCATTATTCAGGAAGATGTAGTTGGACCAACCTTGGGTAAAGAAGCAATTAACAATGGACTTTGGTCGTTTGTAATTGCCTTTGTATTAGTGCTTCTGTATATGATTTTATACTACGGACTTATACCCGGTTTGATTGCCGATATCGCCTTATTTGTAAACGTATTTTTCCTAATGGGTATTTTAGCATCGTTTAGCGCCGTACTCACCTTGCCGGGTATCGCAGGTATTGTATTAACCCTTGGTATGGCGGTAGATGGAAACGTACTTATATATGAACGTGTACGAGAGGAGTTGATGGCGGGTAAAACGATGAAAAAAGCCATACAAGATGGATTTAAGAATGCAATTTCAGCCATTATAGATGCCAACGTAACAACCTTGCTGACCGGTATCATCTTATTCATATTCGGTACAGGTCCTATCCTTGGTTTCGCAACCACATTGATTATCGGTATTGTAACTTCGTTTGTAACCTCTGTGTTCCTTACACGTTTAATGCTTGAAATTTATGCCGACAGAGAAAATGCGAAAGATGTATCGTTCACTACCAAATACACCGAAAAATGGTTCTTAAACACCAAATTCGATTTTATCGGTCAACGTAAAATTGGTTACATTATTTCAGGAGTGATGTTGGTATTAAGCCTTATTGCTTTGGCTACAAGAGGATTAGACCCTGGCATTGATTTCAGTGGTGGACGTAACTACATCGTTCAATTTGCTCACAAAGTAAGCGCCGAAGAACTACGTAATAAATTGGAAGATACATTTGATGGAGCTACCACTTACGTTATTAGTATGGGTTCTACCGGTGACAAAGTACGTATTTCTACCAAGTACAAAATTGAAGAAACCGGCGAAAGCGTTGATAACGAAATAGTAAACAAATTATACAGTGGATTAAAACCTTACTTGGGAAATACTACCGTACAAGAATTTGAAAACAACAATATCGTAAACTCTCAAAAGGTAGGACCAACCATTGCTGACGACATTAAAGTAGATGCTATCTGGGCTGTTATTTTTGCATTGTTGGTAGTATCTGTTTACATCTTAATTCGATTCAATGATATTTCATTCTCCGTTGGAGCATTGGCTTCGGTAACTCACGACGTAATCATTATCTTGGGTGTCTTTGCCGCTCTATGGGGTGTACTTCCATTCTCTATGGAAGTTGACCAAGCATTTATAGCTGCTATATTGACATATATCGGGTTCTCCGTAAACGATACCGTGGTTATTTTCGACCGTATCCGTGAAAATATAAAACTGTATCCTAAACGAGATAGAAAAGAGATTATCAACGAAGCCCTTAACGACACTTTAAGTAGAACCTTTAGTACTTCTATGAGTGTATTTGTTGTACTTCTTGCCATCTTTATCTTAGGAGGCGATACCATTCGTGGGTTTAACTTTGCACTATTGATAGGTACCATCCTCGGAGTTTACTCTACGCTTTACGTAGCTGTACCACTTGGTTACGATATAGTTATTTGGAGAGCCAAAAGAGCTTTGGCTAAAGGAAAAAACGTTTCTACCATATTAAATGATTTGAAAACCTCAGGAAGGTAAGAAATAAAAGTTAAGAAGAAATAATAAAAGCCGTTGAAAAAATGATTTCAACGGCTTTTTATTTTAAAATATTAGTGAATTAAAATAAATATGTTACATTTGTGCATAAAAATCAAAATAAACTTATTTATTATGGGAATTTTAAAGGAATTTAAAAACTTTGCGATTAAAGGCAATGCCATTGATTTGGCAGTCGGTGTCATCATCGGAGGCGCATTTGGTAAAATTGTAACCAGCATTATTGACGACATTATTATGCCAATTGTTGGAGCTATCATCGGCAAACCCGATTTTAGCAGTCTATACATTGTACTTAAAGGCAATGTTCCGGACGGAACAAAATTAGAGGAAGCAAGAAAGATTGCTGATACCGCTATTTTTGCTTACGGTAATTTCGTTACCATCGCCATCAACTTCCTATTACTGGCATTGGTTATTTTTTGGATGGTAAAAGGAATCAACCGACTAAAGAAAAAAGAAGAAGCTGCCCCTGCGGCTCCTCCAGCACCATCAAACGAAGAAGTTTTGTTGGGCGAAATCAGAGACTTGCTAAAGAAAAAATAATCTAATATTAATTTATTGAAAAATGTCCGGGAATTTTCTTGGACTTTTTTTGTGCATAAAGGTTCTCTTGACTTTTTAATTTGCAGAAATAATATACAATAGATGTCACACATACGGTGCTTAAAACCAATGATGTGTATTTTCTATTAAAATTTTATCCCGATGGGGCTAAAAAGTTCCATTAGATACGACATATTAATAACAGAATGATTATCAATCCATAAAAAGTTCCGTAGGAGAGACATGTAAAAAATTATGAAAAGTCAGTATGACTTCATTTAAAAGTATTTTAGGTGGAAATTTATAGTATTATAGGAGAAAAACAATTTTTGAGTAAAAAAATATGTTGTAAAACATACAAAAAAAAAAGTCATTCTATATAAATATATTTATTTTTGCATAAAACATAAGTGTAATTGTTACACTTAAAAATTTCTACAACAAAAATGCTCGAATCATTAAAAGAAAAAGTATTCAAAGCCAATTTAGAGTTGGTAAAACACGGATTGGTAATATTCACTTGGGGCAATGTAAGCGCTATTGACCGAACCACGGGCTTTGTTGTAATCAAGCCATCCGGCGTTTCGTACGACGATATGAAAGCCACAGATATGGTGGTCGTAGATTTAGATGGGAACATAGTTGAAGGAAATCTGAAACCTTCATCGGACACACCTACTCATTTGGTACTATACAAGACATTTTCAAACATTGGAGGCGTAGTACATACCCATTCTACTTATGCTACCGCTTGGGCGCAGGCAGGCAAAGATATACCCAACATCGGCACCACACATGCCGATTATTTTAGCGATTCTATTCCTTGTACGCGGGATATGACCCAACAAGAAATTGAGGGGGAATACGAACGGGAAACGGGAACGGTCATCATTGAATGTTTCAAAGAGTTGAATCCCGACTATGTTCCGGGAGTATTGGTGAAAATCATGGTCCATTTTCTTGGGGGAAAGATGCGGACGATGCTGTACATAATGCTGTAGTTATGGAACAAGTGGCAAAAATGGCTTATATTGCTTACGGAGTAAATCCCAACCTTACAATGAATCAGCATTTAATTACCAAGCATTTTCACCGAAAACATGGACCTAATGCGTATTATGGGCAATCGAAATAATTATGAATTATAACTTACAACAAATATAAAATAAACACAACAAATAAACCTTAAGCTTTGAAATAAAGCATAAAGCAGTAAGGACAAAAAACAACAAATTTATGATAAATTATAATGATTTTGAAGTATGGTTCGTAACAGGAGCGCAGCTTCTTTACGGCGGTGGCGCAGTAGTAACAGTAGATGCGCACTCTACCGAAATGGTAAAAGCATTAAACGACTCGGGCAATTTACCTGTAAAAGTGGTTTATAAAGGCACAGCCAATTCATCAAAAGAAGTAGCTGAAATACTTCGTAACGCAAATGGCGACACCAAATGTGTGGGAGTTATTACTTGGATGCACACTTTTTCTCCTGCTAAAATGTGGATTCACGGCTTGATGGATTATAAAAAACCATTGTTGCATCTTCATACGCAATACAACGAGAAAATTCCTTGGGAAACAATGGATATGGACTTTATGAATCTGAATCAAAGCGCTCACGGCGATCGCGAATTTGGATTTATCACCAGCCGTTTGCGCAAACCTCGCAAAGTGGTGGTTGGTTACTGGAAAGACGAAAGCACTCAGACAAAAATCGCTACGTGGATGCGTGTGTGTGTTGGTTGGGCTGATGCACAAGATATGCGCATTATCCGCTTTGGCGATAATATGAACAACGTTGCCGTAACCGATGGAGATAAAGTGGAAGCAGAAATCCGTTTGGGTTACCATGTGGACAATGCTCCTATCGCCAAATTAGTTCCCTATGTAAATGCCGTAACCGAAGCTGAAATTGACGCATTGGTGGCAGAATACGAAAAAAATTACGATATTGCCGAAGATGCCAAAAAAGGTACCGAAAAGCACAAACACATCCGCGCAGCCGCCGCTCAGGAAATAGGTCTTCGCCGTTTCTTGGAAGAAAAAGGGGCAAAAGCATTCACCACTAGTTTTGACGAATTGGAAGGAATGGATCAACTGATGGGATTTGCTTCGCAACGTTTAATGCAGGAAGGTTACGGCTTTGGTGCCGAAGGCGATTGGAAAACAGCTGCTTTAGTACGCACAATGTGGGTAATGGGCGAAGGTTTACCCGGAGGATGTTCCTTCTTGGAAGATTACACCCTAAATTTTGATGGAAAAGACAGTTCTATTCTTCAAGCACACATGTTGGAAATAAACCCCTCTATCACTACTCAAAAACCACAGTTGCAAGTCCATTTCCTTGGCATAGGCGATGCAGGTACGTGTGCCCGTTTGGTATTCCAAGCACACAAAGGCGAAGGAATTGCTTGCACTGTTGTTGATATGGGTAACCGATTCCGGATGATTGTAAATGAAGTGGATGTTATCAAAACAAAAGACCTACCCAAATTGCCGGTGGCTTGTGCATTATGGATTCCTCGTCCTAACTTTGAAATAGGAGCCGGTGCCTGGATCCAAGCCGGTGGAACGCACCACTCCAGTTTCTCGTATGCCCTCACCAAAGAACACATGGAAGATTATGCCGAAATAGCAGATATGGAAATGTTGTTGATTGATAAAGACACCACGATGCGTAACTTTAAACAAGACTTGCGCAACAACGAAGTATATTATATGCTCAACAGAGCTTTGAGATAATGAGCCCCTCCAAGTCTCCCCTTTGGGGAGACTTTTGGGACTTACATTTTATTACACAACAAATTAATCAGAAATAAAAAAGCCTCCCTTTCGGGGAGGTTGGAGGGGTTTATGAAATACGTAATAGGACTTGATTATGGGAGCGATTCGGCTCGCGCAGTGATTGTAAACGCTGAAACCGGCGAGGAATTGGCATCATCAGTGAAAAATTATCCACGTTGGGTGGCTGGGAAATATTGTATTCCTTCCGAAAATCAATACCGGCAGCATCCACAAGATTATATTGACGTGATGGAATATACGGTAAAAGATGCTTTATCTAAATGTCCGGCAGGAACTGCCGAGAATGTAGTAGGAATGGCATTTGATACCACCGGAAGTACCCCCGTTTTTACTGACAAGAACGGTACACCATTAGCGCTTTTACCCCAATTTGCCGAAAATCCAAACGCTATGTTTATACTCTGGAAAGACCATACCGCCATCAAGGAAGCAAACGAAATCAACGCACTTTCGCGTAAATGGGATATAGACTACACATCGTACGAAGGAGGGATTTATTCTTCAGAATGGTTTTGGGCTAAAGCATTATACGTGCTTCGTACCGATGAAAAAATTCGTGAAGCAGGGTATTCCATCGTAGAACATTGCGACTGGCTACCGGGACTTTTGGTAGGAAAAACAAAACCTGAAGAGATCTGTCGAAGCCGTTGCGCATCGGGACACAAAGCCATGTGGCTTAAAGAATGGGGGGGACTTCCATCCGAAGAATTTTTAACTTCTCTTGATCCGCTACTGGCAGGTTATCGTGATAGATTATTTACAGACACTTGCCCCAGCGACAAAAAAGCCGGTTACATAACACCCCAGTGGGCTGAAAGATTAGGACTAACCACCAATGTTGCCGTTGCCGTGGGAGCTTTCGACTGCCACATGGGAGCTGTTGGTGCCGAAATTAAACCGGGCGCTTTAGTGCGTGTTATCGGGACATCCACCTGCGACATTATGGTTTCTGATTATGATACGATGGCAAACAAACTTATTCCGGGTATCTGCGGTCAGGTTGACGGTTCTGTAATTCCTGGATTAATCGGTTTGGAAGCCGGACAATCTGCCTTTGGCGATATTTACGCGTGGTTCAAACGTGTGGTGGCTTGGCCTATCGAAAATATTATAGCCAAATCAACCTTAATTGACGAAGCTACCAAGCAAAAACTAATCGAAGAATCATTGGATAAAATCATCCCTGCGTTAGCAGAAGAAGCGATGAAAATACCCGTTTCCGAATCAACTATATTGGCAACTGATTGGATGAACGGACGCCGGACGCCAGATGCCAATCAAATGCTAAAAGGAACCATTACCGGATTGACTTTGGCTAGTTCAGCCCCTCTTATTTTCCGTGCGTTGGTAGAAGCCACCGCATATGGTTCAAAAGCCATTGTAGATCGCTTTATCGAAAACGGTGTGGAAATTAAAGAAGTCATTGGTATCGGTGGAATAGCGTTGAAATCGCCATTTGTGATGCAAGTGATGTCTGACGTACTCGGAATGCCTATCAAAGTAGCAAAAGCAGAACAAGCTTGTGCGTTTGGCGCTTCGATGTTTGCTTCGGTAGTTGCCGGCGTTTATGCCAAAGTGGAAGATGCCCAAAAATCAATGGGTATAGGATTTGCTACCGAATATTATCCAAATATGACAAACCATAAATTATACTCTGAACTGTATAAAAAATACGTTTCCATCGGAAAATTTACCGAAGAAAATCTATTCAAATAAATATTTATATTGAAAAACACATCACTATGAAAACTAAAATTTTAGTTCTGCTTGTCTTGGTTATGGTCTTTTTGAAGTGTACGTACAAAGACGAAAGTAAAACTACTTCAGGATTAAAAAAATCAGACTTTCAAACCGTTGAAAATGGAGATTCGACAAATCTTTACGTATTGAAAAATGCCTCGGGGATGGAAGTGTGCATTACCAACTTTGGTGGAAGAATTGTGTCCATTATGGTCCCCGATAAAACCGGAAAGATGATTGATGTAGTTCTCGGATTTGATTCCGTTGCCGATTATATCAATGTTCCAAGTGACTTTGGTGCAAGTATCGGACGTTACGCCAACCGTATTAATCAGGGTAGAATTACAATTGACGGTAAAACCATTCAACTACCTCAAAATAATTTTGGACATTGTTTGCACGGTGGACCCAAAGGATGGCAGTATCAGGTTTATAAGAACGTAAAACAAACCAGCGATACCACCATCGAAATGACCCGTTTTTCTCCTGACGGAGATATGAGTTTTCCGGGAAATGTAGAAGCTACCGTTACTTTTACACTTACAAAAGACAATGCTGTAAAGATTGATTTCACCGCGACCACCGATAAAAAAACGGTGATAAATATGTGTAATCATTCGTATTTTAATTTATCGGGCGATGCTACCAAACCAATTACCGATGACGAATTATATATCAATGCTGATAGTTTTACCCCGGTTGACAGCACCTTTATGACTACGGGTGAAATTGCTCCGGTGAAAGGTACGCCAATGGACTTTACTGTTCCTAAACGGATTGGAAAAGAAATCAACAATTATGATTACATCCAATTGAAAAACGGAAATGGTTATGATCATAATTGGGTGTTGAATACAAAAGGAGACGTCACAAAAGTGGCGGCAAAAGTAGTATCACCAACATCGGGTGTAACGTTAGAAGTTTATACAAACGAACCGGGTGTACAGGTTTATACCGGTAATTTTATGGATGGAAGCGCTAAAGGTAAAAAAGGAATTGTATATAACCAACGAACCGGAGTATGTCTTGAGACTCAACACTATCCCGATAGCCCTAACAAACCGCAATGGCCTTCTGTACATTTGGAACCCGGACAAACTTACCGTAGCACGTGCATCTACAAATTCGGTGTTCAGAAATAAAAATAATTCTTACAAAAAACAACAAATTATGAATTGGAATTCTCATCAATTTATTTGGCTTGACTGGGTCATAATCATAGTCGGTATTTTAGCTGTCGCTTGGGCGGTATGGCGTTCGGTACAAAAGGACAAACGCTCGCAACAAGGCGCCAATAGCGAAGATTATCTCTTTGGTAAAGGTGAACCTTGGTATATTATCGGTGCAGCTATTTTTGCCGCAAACATCGGCTCTGAACATCTTGTAGGACTTGCCGGAACCGGTGCAAAAGCAGGAGTCGGCATGGCGCACTGGGAAATGCAAGGCTGGATGATACTTATTTTGGGATGGTTATTTGTTCCTTTTTACCAATTAATGAACAATAAATTAGGCAAAATCATTACTATGCCCGATTTTCTAAAAAACCGATACACCCCACGTACGGGCTCTTGGTTATCAATCATTACGTTAGTGGCTTATGTGTTGACCAAAGTAAGCGTAACAGCGTTTACCGGAGGGATTTTTATGGAAAGTCTATTAGGCTTACCATTTTGGTATGGCGCTATCGGTTTGATCGTATTAACCGGTATTTTCACCGTTTTTGGAGGAATGAAAGGGGTTATGACACTTTCGGCTATTCAAACTCCAATCCTGATTCTCGGTTCGTTCCTGGTATTGTTTTTAGGATTAGCCGCACTTGGAAGCGGAAGCATTGCCGATGGTTGGACAGCAATGATTGATTACTCGCGCACACTCAATGTAGGTGCAGACGGAGTTGCACACGGCACAAACCACATGTTCCACTTTGAAACTGGAGATCCTATGTATGATGACTATCCCGGTTTTTGGGTATTTATAGGTGCATCCATCATTGGATTATGGTACTGGGCTACCGACCAGCACATTGTTCAGCGTGTGTTAGGTCAAACAAAAGGCGAATCCAATGACGTGGTAATAAAACGCGCTCGCAGAGGTACCATCGCTGCCGGTTATTTCAAACTGTTACCTGTATTTATGTTTTTAATTCCGGGTATGGTTGCGGCTGCATTAGCTGCTCGCCCTGAAAGTGGCTTCACATTAGATAATCCCGATACAGCTTTTGGGGCGATGGTAAAATTTGTGTTGCCCGCCGGGGTAAAAGGTATTGTAACTATCGGCTTTATTTCTGCGCTGGTTGCTTCTTTGGCTGCATTTTTTAATTCTTGTGCCACTTTATTTACCGAGGATTTTTACAAACCGATGTTCAAAGGTAAAAGTGAGGCACGTTATGTATTGGTGGGTCGAATAGCTACAATTGTTGTTGTGATACTCGGCATCGTATGGATACCGGTGATGATGAGTTTGGGTAGCCTATACTCATATCTACAAGGCATACAATCACTTCTTGCTCCTGCGATGGTAGCTGTGTTTGTCTTAGGTATATTCTCCAAAAAAATTACGCCTAAGGCAGGTGAAGCAGGTTTAATTGTAGGTTTTCTTATCGGTATGGCGCGTTTATTAACCAATATTTTTACAAATACAGGTAAAGATGTAATGACCGGTTGGTTTTGGGGAGCTACAAGTTGGTTCTGGCATACAAACTGGCTCATCTTTGAAATATGGTTGCTTGTGTTTATTATGCTGTTTATGGTTGCGGTTTCATTTTTCACTAAAAAACCAACGGCAAAACAAGTGGAATTTATTTCATTTACAGACGATTACAAAACACTCATCCGTAAGAGTTGGAACAAGTGGGATGTGATAGCTTCTCTTGGTGTTGTTATCTTTTGTGCTTTATTCTACTGGTATTTCTGGTAAAAATATAAAAGAGTAACTTTGCTGAGAGTCTCAGCAAAGTTTACTTTTAAAAAATCTATTTGTATATGACGGCAAGCGCTGCTTTTTATAGTTCGCAAGACACCTTTTTGGTTGCAGTGGACTGTATTATTTTTGGGTTTCAAAATAATGAAATGCGTCTTTTGTGCCATAATAGGGCAATGGAACCTAATCAAGGAGGACTTTCACTGATGGGAGGTTTTGTTAAGAAAGGGCAATCTGTGAATGATGCGGCGATAAATGTTTTGTCAAACCTCACCGGGTTAGAAAATTTATTTATGGAACAAGTGGGTGTGTATGGTGAAATAGAACGAGATCCGGGTGAACGTGTTATCTCTTGCGCGTTTTATGCTTTGATTGACATATCCACTTATGACAAATCGTTGCTCAAAGAGCATAAAGCATTTTGGACTAACATAAACCAAGCCTCCGAATTAATTTTTGACCACTCGCAAATGGTACAGGATGCCCTTTCAATCTTGAGACGAAAAGCAGCCGTGCAGCCTATTGGGTTTAATCTTTTACCCGAAAAATTTACACTTACACAGCTTCAAGCTCTTTATGAGGCTATTTATGCCCATCCGTTGGACAAACGCAATTTTAGAAAAAAAATGATGAATATGAATTTTTTAGAAAAATTGAATGAAATTGATAAAACCAATTCAAAAAAAGGAGCATATTATTATAAATTTACCGACAACAAAGATTCATTGACAAATACCAATATTGACTTTTAGCATTTCAAAATCATGGGCAAGAAAACTTCTATTTTACTGATTTTCATTTCAGTAGGGCTAATGCTATCTATGGCTCAAACGCATACTATTCAAGTTGATGTTAAAAAAAACGGTATCGCCATTCAAAAAACTATGTACGGAATATTTTTGAAGACATCAATTATGGAGCCGATGGCGGGTTATATGCCGAATTGATTAAAAACCGTTCTTTTGAATTTCCGCAACATTTGATGGGTTGGAATACTTTCGGAAAAGTTGAGATAAAAAATGACGGTCCCTTTAAAAATAATCCGTATTATGTACAACTTACCTATTCAGGGCATCCTGAAAAACAAACAGGATTAGAAAATGAGGGTTATTTTGGTATCGGTGTTAAGAAAAATGAAGAATATCGCTTCACCGTTTGGGCGCGAAACACTGAAAATCAGCATGGAAGCATTCGGGTAGAACTTATTGATACAGAGAGCAATATAATAGTTTCGCAAAAACTATCGATTGTAACCTCCGACTGGAAAAAATACGAAGTACTTATTAAATCTTCCAACACCGAGACGGCTGCAAAATTGCGTATCTTTCTCACTTCAAGAACATCTGTTGACTTGGAACACATTTCGCTATTTCCGGTAGCCACGTGGAAAGGGCGTGAAAATGGTTTGCGCAACGACCTCGCACAAGCACTTTACGATTTGAAACCGGGGGTTTTTCGTTTCCCCGGAGGATGTATTGTGGAAGGAACCGAAATGGGAGACCGTTACGACTGGAAAAGCACCATCGGAGCTGTTGAGAACCGAAAATTAAATCTCAACCGTTGGCAATATACCTTTCCGTATCGATTTTTCCCCGATTATTACCAATCGTACGGTTTAGGCTTTTATGAATACTTTTTACTCTCCGAAGATATTGGTGCAGAACCGCTTCCTGTGTTGAGTTGCGGTTTGGTGTGTCAGTTTCAAAATAAAGAAGAGCATGCCCATATCGCTGTATGCGATCTTGAGCCGTATGTACAAGACGCGCTTGATCTGATTGAATTTGCGAATGGAGACATCAACACAAAGTACGGTAAGATAAGAGCTGAAATGGGACACCCCGCTCCATTTCATTTAAAATTGATAGCGATAGGCAATGAACAATGGGGATCGTTGTATCCCGAGCGTTTAGAGCCATTTGTAAAAGCCATTCGTACAAAATATCCTGAAGTGAAAATCATCGGTTCATCAGGTCCAAATCCGGATGGTAAAGATTTTGACTATGGGTGGAACGAGATGAAACGATTGAAAGCAGACTTTGTGGACGAGCATTACTATCGTAGTCCCGAATGGTTCTTATCGAATGCCGCTCGCTATGATACATACGACCGTAAAGGACCTAAAGTCTTTGCCGGTGAGTATGCTTGCCACCCCAAAAACAGAAAGAACAATTTTGAATCGGCACTGTGCGAAGCTGCATTTATGACAGGATTGGAACGAAATGCTGATGTGGTACAAATGTGTACTTACGCGCCACTATTCGCACATACCAAAGGCTGGCAATGGAAACCCGATTTAATTTGGTTTGATAACCTGCGTAGTGTAAAATCTATCAATTATTATGTACAGCAACTATATGCGCACAATGCTGGCACCAATGTACTGAGCACAACCGAGAATAAATTACCACTTACAGGACAAGACGGTATCTATGCCTCGTCAACATTTGATAAGAATAAAAATGAGATTATTTTGAAAATTGTCAATACCTCGGACAATGATAAATTTGTTTCTTATCAGTTGAAAGGATTAAAAAACGGTGAAAGAAAAATAACAAAGACAGCATTAAAGTCGTCTGATTTAGATCTTGAAAACACTTTAGACAGACCGGCGACGGTAGTGCCTATGACCGAAGAATCAACTATTTCAACCACTGGTTTTGAAGTGAAATTGGAACCCAAGTCTTTTTACTTGCTGAATATAAAATTGTAAGAAATCATATCTCCCGAAACTAAACCATTTTTGTACTGAAAACAGAATCGTTAGTTTCGGCTTGATTTTTTACGAAATTGTTTGTTCCACCAAATGACCAAGCCTGTGACAATAAGATAAGCGCCTATCAATCCCGAAAGGCACGTTGTCAGTTTCCCGAACCAACCGCCCCAGTTGCCTGTGTGCAACGACATCATTAGATTTTCAGCTTTCGCATTTGCCTTTTCCACATCGTTTTTCACCAATTCGCCGGTAACTCTATCCACAAAATAAACATCCCCGTTGAAAGTCAGAATGCCAATTTCTTTGCCGGCAGCCACTTTCACCAACCCATTGTCCTCTCGGCTAAGTAATGCTATCCGCATCTCTTTTACATTTCCTTGTTTGTTTATTTTTTCAATAACATTCAGTAAAGGTTCACGTTTATCGCTCTGTATGGAATCACTTACCACGGTGGATTTTCCGCCACCCATTGCCACTGCTACCGAAGTTGAAAGCGGTTTGAAAGCCATAACAATTCCCGTGAGTACCAATAACAGCAACAGCCCGGCAAAATAAAAACCTAATACACGATGATGATCAAAAGCAATCCGTTTGTAAGTATGTTTATGACCGAAAGTGAAATAATTTACCCAGTTTTTTGAGGTTATTTTTTTCGGTAACCAAAGAACTATGCCGGATACTATCAGAAAAAGCATAATGATTGTCGCAATTTTTACAATCCAACCACCTGTTTCACCCAACAGCAACTCTCCGTGCAAGTGTGCCAAACTATAAAAAAACTGATGTGCACGACTTTCGCCAAGTATAGCCCCCGTATAAGGATTGGCAAACACATTACGAATACCGTTTTCCTTACTGAACAATAAAAAACGATAACTTTTATCCGGTTCGTTATATGCTACTAATGAAGCAACTTTCTCTTTCGGATAAGCGGATTGAATCCCTTTTACAATATCTTCCACTGGAATTTTGGTCTCTCCTACGGCAACTTGGCTGTACGGACGATGAAAAACTTCCAACAGTTCATCCGTATAAGTAAAAAGACTTCCCGTGATAAAAACGATAAACAGCACAATGGCACTTGGCAAAGCGAGCCACAAGTGTATTTTACGCATTATTTTTTTGAAATTCATAATATAAGCTAATTTATAGAACGTTGTTAATTGTCTTCTGTTGCTTAAAATCAGGAACGGTATCATATAACGGATACCGCCCCTGATTTTTACCTGCTAATGAACACCAACCCTGCCATTATAATCTTACCGAGATTCCGGCAATCAATGAACGCTCTTTTTGCGGGATGCCATAAGCATTCCATATTTTTTTGTTCAAAAGATTATCCATCTTCAAACTAAAACGGTAATTGTTTTTGTCGTAAAACAATGTGGCATCAAACACAGCGTATTCAGGAGAATAAAACGTATTTGCATCGTTAATATAGATTTTGCTAACATAGTTCATTCCCAATCCGGCTCCAAGCCCATTGAATGTCCCATTAAGCACCCGATAACTTGCCCAGAAGTTCGCCATTTTTTCAGGCGTGTAAGAAGGCCGATTACCAATGATAGACGTATCGGTCACTTTCACATATTCCGATTTGTTGAGCGTATAGCCAGCCACAATATTGAATCCCGGAAACGGATTAACAATTATATCAAATTCAAGTCCTTCACTGGTTTGCTCCCCATCTTGTAATGTTTCGGTGGTATTATCAGGATTTTGACGTAAGATATTTTAAACCGATATGATAATAACTGATAGTACTGGCTAATCTTCCTTCTAACAAATCGAACTTTAAGCCCGCTTCCGCCTGATTTGCCTGAATGGGCTTAAAGTTGGTCACGTTACCCGAAGTACTAGTTACCGGCGCCACGTTGGTAAATCCGTTTTGGTAATTCGCAAATGCCGAAATAATATTTTTATAATTGTAAATGGCACCGAATTTTGGCGACCAACTATTTTGAGTGTAGGCATCTTTGGCACTCACTCCGTTTCTATACGAATTGTCCAGGCTAAACATATCGTAACGCACGCCGGCTGACAATACCAGTCCGTTCAGCACTTTCAGTACGTCTGCCACGTAAATACCGGTTACTTTTTGGCTTGTTTCCGTTTGGATGGATGCCATTGATTGGAATTTTTTATTCAGCGTATTCATCGCCACCGAAGGAACGGTGGAGGAAGTTACTTTTATGGTATCGTAATTTACAAATCCGGATCCGTAACGTTGATAATCGTCATAAATTTGTGAGAAACTGATACCTGCTAAAAACTCATTTTTACCCCATCCCCACGCGTGGCTTCCGTTAAAGTCCTGCTGAATCTGTGTAGAACCTGTGTTGCGTGGCAGAAAACCGATAAAATTACGCGCTGCCATACTATCATTTACCATTTCGAGACGAAAATATTGCCCGTTTGTGTTGTTTTTAGTAGAGATAAAAGATGTTTTACTCTTCCAGTGGTCGGTGATACGTGAATCGAGCACCACGCTGTAATTAACAGAGTTCATATTTGCCGCCATATCGTTGCTGGTATATGAAGATTCGTAGTCGAGCGCCAGCTTATCGAAACTTTTTGCCGTCACCGTTTTAAGATTCACACCACGCGCGAAAAACAAATTGCGTTTAGTTTGGGAATATTCCGCCTCAAGCATAAGATTCATTCTGTCGTTCAGTTTTACGGTGAGCGAAGGGGCAATCATAAAATTTTTCTGATAGCCCTGATCCTGAAAACTATTTTCGGTATGGTAAGAAGAATTCAAACGAAAAAGTACCGTGTTTGAAGCATTCAGCGGAGTGTTATAATCAAGCGCGACTCTATTTAGAGCCGATGTACCCGCCAGATAAGTAATTTCGGTAGATTTCGTCTCTTTCGGACGTTTTGTTACACGGTTGATAACACCACCTGGCGATACCACATTGGAGGTGCTTCCACCAAACAAAGTTGCGGATGGACCTTTTATGATTTCTACGCGCTCCGTGTTTTGAGGATCTACCGGTACGCGGGTATAAGCAAGTAAACCGTTGCGCACCGAAGCATCCGAGCGAAATCCACGGATATACACTGTCGCATTGCCATCGTTCGACTGCACCGTACCGCCGCCGGTGATGCTTTTCAATGACGATACGATGTCAGTTGACATTTGCTCCTTCATTAACGCGGATGTTACTAACGAATACGATTGAGAATTGTCCATATAGTGAAGCGGAATACGCGACACGTATTCGGTCTGCTTTTCGGCAAACTGGTTCAGTCGTTGGCTATTGATAACCACCTCGTTGAGTTTTATAGCACTTTCCAACAGAACAATATCTTCTACAAAGGTTTGAACGCCCTGCACGATGGTTACTTCTTTTTGAAGCGTTTGTAGTCCCACAAAACTATATTTCAGCATATATTTTCCGGGAGCAACCTGATTAATTTGGTATTCGCCTTTCTGATCCGACACGGTTTTTTTCTCGGTGCCCACCAGCACAACCGTTACATTCTCAGCCGGATGCCCATCATTTGTAAGTATTTTGCCTTTTAATGATGCCGTTTGAGCTTGTAAAACAAGGTTTCCTATTAAAAAGAATAACGTAATTTTAATTGATTTCATTTTTGTTTGTGATAAAATTAATGACATAAAGTCCCGCAAAATTACAGGCATTTTCATACTATCACAATCACAAATATTAGGTATATTTCGCTAAGGATACCCAGCGGAGTTTTTAGGGGTATCTCAACAGAAAGGAAGTACCCTTTTGAGTACACAAAAACAATAAGTCTTTTTCAGAATTTTTCTCCAAATCGTCTTTTATTGAATTTATTAAGAAGTGATTTTTTTGCCACATAGCTCAACAAAATGGCTTTTGTATTGTTATTTAGTAGATTTTGCTTTTCTTCTTGAATAAAATTAATAACAATATAAAATTAATAATTATGGTATTAGTAGGTAAAAAAGCCCCGGCGGTAGCGGGCACTGCTGTGGTAAACGGTGGAGAAATCATCGAAAATTTTTCATTGGAACAATACAAAGGCAAGTATGTAATCTTTTTCTTTTATCCGGCAGATTTTACGTTTGTTTGTCCTACGGAGTTAATTGCGTTTCAAGATAAGATGGCGGAATTTGAGTCTCGTAACGCGGTAGTGGTAGGCGCTTCGACCGACTCCGAATTTTCACATTGGAAATGGCTGCAAACGCCACAAAATCAGGGAGGAATACAAGGTGTAACCTATCCATTATATTCTGATCAAAACTTGTTTGTATCAAAAGCCTACGATGTGCTTGCCGGCTCAGAAGAATATACCGAAGAGGGAGAAATTATCTTTACGGGAGCACCCAAAGCGTATCGCGGTCTCTTTTTAATTGATAAAGAAGGCATTGTGCGTCATCAAGTAGTCAATGATATGCCTCTCGGTCGTAATGTTGACGAAGTGATTCGCGTATTAGATGCCCTACAGTTTACCGAACAATACGGAGAAGTTTGCCCGGCTAATTGGAAAAAAGGTGATAAAGCGATGAAGCCCACACAAGAAGGTGTGTCTGCGTATTTATCAAATCACTAAGTGTATTAAAAGGAAGATAAAGGAAGGCTGTTTCAATAAAAAAAGAAACAGTCTTTTGTTTTTATTTGCACACCTCAAATTATTTTACAAATTTTGTATTTTGAAATCTTCAATCTATGGATGAAATTTGGTTATACGCCTTAATTAGTACGTTGATAGTGAGTGGCATTTCACTGGTAGGCGTTTTTTTGCTATCGTTAAAGACAGGTAGTTTAAATAAATTGCTCGTTATATTGATGTGTTTTTCGGCTGGAGCTATGCTGGGTAATTCGTTATTTCATTTATTACCTGAGAGCTATGCTCATTTGCACCCGGCGCACCTTACCGCTTGGCTTACTATTGCCGGATTTTTTGTGTTTTTTGTGATGGAAAAACTGCTTCACTCTTATTCTTTCAAGGATAAAACACACTCACAGAAGGTTAAGTCATACGGTTACCTAAGTTTATATGCCGATTCATTGCATAATTTTACAGATGGTATTCTAATTGGTGCAGCTTGGATGGTTAATTACGAAGTAGGTATTGCCACTACCGTCGCCGTTGTTTTACACGAGATTCCACAAGAAATTGGAGACTTCGGAATATTGATACGGGCAGGATTTTCAAGAGGCAAAGCGATTTGGTTCAATTTTTTAGCAGCTTGTACAGCTATCTTGGGAACTATTCTTACGTTATGGGCGGGTAAAAGTGTTGAACATTTCTCGGATTATGTGCTCCCTGTTGCTGCCGGCGGTTTCATTTATCTGGCAACCAATGGACTATTTCCTGAGATATTTAAAGAGAACAACGAAAAAGAATTATTGGATTCATTTGCTTTTCATCTTATCCGGATTAATGCTAATGTATTATTTCTCGTTGCACGGTGACCATACGCATTGAACAAAATCGTATAAAAATAACGTAATCTGTGTATCTAAATGAAAAAGTCTAAGATAATATTATTTTTGTTTATTTTCCCGATATATATATTTGGGCAGGAATTTACGTTAAAATCGGGCGTGAATTTTTTCTTTGATAATACCGAATTTGCCGGTTCGTCTTACACGCTTGACCAAACAATGGCTGGCGTACATTTAGCCCCGGAAATCGGCTTAAAATGGGACAAATCGAACTCATTATATGGTGGAGTAAATATGTTGAAACAGTTAGGCTCGATTAAGACAATAGATAATGTTCGGCTTTTAGCTTATTATCAATTCAAAGATAAAAATACGTTTTTTAGAGCAGGCGCTTTTGAAAAAGAAGATTTATTCAATGATTATTCTAATTTCTTTTTCCAAGATTCTGTGAGATATTACAGGCCGATAATAGAGGGACTTTTTTTGAAAAAGGGAAATGACAGACGTTACTTCAAACTTTGGTTAGATTGGACGGGCTTACAGTCAGACACAATCAGAGAAAGTTTCTTTCTTGGCGCTTCTGCCTATCATGCGTTTGCCCGGAGTTTCTTTACGTCCTTTCAATCGTATGTGTTTCATTATGCAGGCACACGTCCATCGCATCCTAACCAACATGTCTGTGAGAACATTTTGGCACAGATTTCGTTAGGATACAAGTATTCCGGTAAAGATTGGAACAACGTAACGGTATCCGGTGGGGTATTAGCCGGTTTTGAGCGAAACAGACAATTTATGGATGACACTTACATACCCGTAGGTTTTGTAGCCCAAGCCGATGCTGAATATAAACGATGGGGAGTACAAAATTTGCTTTATGCCGGACAACCTCGGATGAAACTTTACAATGAATTTGGACATAATCTTTACTGGGGAAATCCATTTTTACGAGGAAATCTTTATTTTCAGAATAAGATTTATTTAAAGGTATTCGATACAAAATATGTTACGGGAGAACTTGCCTCCCGACAAAGTTTTTCCGAAGGGAAACTCTATTTTGAACAGCTTTTTTTATTGTCAGCAAGTTTGTCGAAATAGCGCTGATAAATTTTAATTTACCTAATTTTTTTTGAGAAATATGCTTGTTAAAACTTTTGGTGCGGCAGTGCAAGGCATCAATGCCACGATTGTAACTATTGAAGTAAACGTAGGGAACGGAATCCGTTTTATGTTGGTAGGATTGCCCGATAATGCAGTGCGTGAAAGCCACGAACGTATTGTATCTGCATTGGAATATACCGGTTTGAGAATGCCTCGAAAACAGGTGATTGTAAATATGGCGCCTGCTGATATTCGTAAAGAAGGTTCGGCGTACGATTTGCCTTTAGCGATAGGAATGCTGGCAGGCGCAGAACGGATACCTTTTGAAGAATTGGAGAAATATGTCATTATGGGTGAGTTATCGCTCGATGGTGGTTTACAGCCAATAAAAGGGGTATTGCCTATCGCCATTAAAGCGCGCGAAGAAAAATTCAAAGGATTGATTTTGCCCAAACAGAATGCGCGAGAAGCTGCTGTGGTAAATAACTTGGATGTATATGGGGTTGAAAATATCTCCGAAGTTGTAGATTTTTTTACCGGAAAATCAGCTTTGGAACCTACTGTGGTAAATACGCGCGAAGAATTTTCCCAGCATTTAAACTTATCTGAAATAGATTTTGCCGATGTAAAAGGACAGGAAAATGTGAAGCGAGCGTTGGAAGTTGCTGCGGCAGGTGGTCACAATATCATTATGGTTGGACCTCCCGGCGCCGGAAAATCGATGCTCGCCAAACGGATTCCCACTATTTTGCCTCCACTTACACTGCACGAAGCGCTTGAAACTACCAAAATTCATTCCGTTGCCGGAAATATTGACAGTAATACCTCACTTATTTCGCAACGTCCATTTCGTAGTCCGCATCATACCATTTCCGATGTTGCTTTGGTCGGTGGGGGAACTTTCCCACAGCCGGGCGAAATTTCGTTAGCACATAACGGAGTACTTTTTCTCGATGAACTTCCTGAATTCAAACGCACGGTGCTTGAAGTGATGCGCCAGCCCTTGGAAGATCGTAAAATATGTATTTCGCGAGCAAAATTTGCCATTGAATACCCTGCCAGTTTTATGCTTGTGGCATCGATGAATCCTTGCCCATGTGGTTATTATAACCATCCGGAACGAGATTGTGTATGTGCTCCGGGTGTTGTACAACGCTACTTAAGCCGCATTTCGGGTCCCTTACTCGATCGGATTGACATTCATATTGAAATCGTACCGGTGCCTTTTGAGAAACTGTCCGAGCTCAAAGAGTCGGAAGATAGCGAAAAAGTCAGGCTTCGTGTTATAAAAGCCCGCCAGATTCAGGAACTGCGTTTTCGCGATACAGACGGAGTGTATTGCAATGCTCAAATGTCGTCAAAACAATTACGCATTTATGCGCAACCCAACGCCGAAGGAAGTACTCTGCTCAAAGAGGCGATGCAACGATTAAATTTGTCTGCTCGCGCATACGATAGAATACTGAAAGTTTCGCGTACGATTGCAGACTTGGATGATAGTGAAAATGTACTTGCGGAACATCTTTCAGAAGCTATAAATTATCGGAATTTAGATAGAGAAGGCTGGGCTGGCTAACACAGGATTATAAAATAAATGCCTTAATTTATTATTATTCTAATGAGTTCCAGCCCTGTGCCTTTAGCAATATTTCTTCACCCTGACGTCCCACCAGATTAAGTCCGAGCTCTTTTTTTGGTGATGTGTCCGATGATTCCTATGTTTTCCATCGCCACAATTTTATCATAATCCTCTAATGAAACAGTAAAAACCAGTTCATAATCTTCGCCGCCGTTTAGTGCCGCGGTAACAATGTTCATATTCAATTCTTCAGCCATCACAGCGGCTTGGTAGTTGATGGGGATTTTATCTTCATATACACGACAACCCACTTCACTCTGAGTGCAAATATGTATCAATTCCGATGAAAGTCCGTCTGAAATATCCATCATTGAAGTGGGAACGATTCCTTTTTCGTTTAATTTAGCAATAATATCTTTGCGCGCTTCGGGTTTTAGTTGGCGTTGCAAAATGTATTCTTTTCCTTCAAAATCGGGCTGAACATTTTCATTTTGTCCTGAGAAGACGTTTTTTTCACGTTCCAACAACTGTAACCCCATATATGCCGAGCCCAAATCACCCGAAACGCAAATTAAATCATTTTCCTTAGCACCGTTGCGATACACAATTTTGTCTTTTTCGCCTTCGCCAATGCACGTAATGCTTATGCTAAGTCCGGTGAGAGATGCGGAAGTATCACCACCGATTAAATCTACGCCGTACGCATCACACGCTAATTTTATTCCGGCATAAAGTTCTTCCAAATGTTCCACCGAAAAACGTTTTGAAACGCCCAACGAAACCGTAATTTGTTTGGGTTGTCCGTTCATAGCGTAAATATCCGAAAAATTGACTACTGCCGATTTATATCCCAAATGCTTTAGCGGAACATACGTTAAATCGAAATGAATGCCCTCCAATAATAAATCGGTGGTGACAAGAATTTGTTTGTCGGAATAATCGAGCACTGCGGCATCGTCGCCAACGCCTTTTAGTGTTGATGGATTTTGAATTTTAAACGTGGATGTGAGATGTTTAATTAAACCAAACTCACCGTATTTTGATATTTCAGTCATAAGAAGCCCCTCCAACCTTCAGCCTCTCCCTAAATCCCTGCTTGCCGCAGGCAAGCCTCTCCACAAGAGAGGGACATAAAGACAAGTGAGGATTATGATTTGTTTTTAATGATTTTTTTATGTTTTATTGAAAAGTAAATGATTAGTAAAGAATTGATTACAAATAAATATGAACCGAATAAAATTTGATTGAAATAAACATTCATTAGAATATAAGACGTAATCAAAAGAAAAATATTTAAGCAAGCAAAAGTTTGTATTGTTTTAACTTTCTTCAAAAATGATAAGAGTATTAAAGCAAGACTATTCAGTAATATTAAGAAAAAGAAAACAAGAACAATCGTCTCTTTATTGAATTCTACTGAAGAAAATGAAAGCGGAAATAATAACCCTAATCCAAAACCAGTCAAAGAATTATCTTCTACAAAAAGTCTTGTGCAAAAATTAGATATTTTATTTGAAAATGAATTGTTCTGCTTTAAATTTGTTTCATTTACAGACTGAACTGAATCTATTTTATCTTGGTAAATGTATGTTGATTCATTGATTGTGTCGATTTGAGATACAGCAACAGAATCTATTGCAACAGCTTGTTCAGCAGGTTTTGTGCCGCTACACATTCTAAAAAACGGCAGAAAAAGTATTAAAACTCCTGCTACGGTAAGATATTTTAAAATGTTTTTCATAGTGTTTTTAGTTTATGATTTTCCATTCCCCTCTTTTGTCTGAACCTTCACGGGCAATTAAACTGTTCTTTTTCATTGAAGCCAACAATCTTTCTACTTGGCGAAGCGACAAATTCAAATGCAAAGTTATTTCGTTCGCTGTAATTTTTGGATTATTTTTTATTAATTCCAGAATTGAAATTTCATTTACACCGACATCTTGTGTCTTTTTCAATTCTTCCACAGCTCGAAGAATACTTCTCAGCATAAATTCAATAATAGGGACAAACGGTTTCCCAACCGTTTATTTGTTCCCTTTAATAGGTTTAATTAGTCTCATTCAAAGGTATTTTCTCAATTCTTTTCTGGTGTCTTCCTCCTTCAAAATCGGTTGAAAAGAAAACATCCACCATTTTTTTTGCAAGTTCTACCGAAATAAACCTTGCAGGCAGCGAAAGTATGTTGGCATTGTTGTGCAAGCGGGCAAGTTCCGCAATTTCTTCATTCCAGCAAAGTGCGGCACGAATTCCTTGGTGTTTATTTACCGTCATACTAATGCCGTTTCCGCTTCCGCAAATAGAGATTCCGTAATCACAGTCACTGTTTTCAACGGCAAAAGCCATTGGATGTGCAAAATCGGCATAATCACAACTCTCAGCCGTAAAGGTACCAAAATCTTTTAATGCTACCGGCGATTTTTCTTTTAGATAATCAATAATTATACTCTTCAATTCGTAACCGGCATGGTCGCTGCAAATAGCTATTTTAAGTTCTGAAATTGGTCTCATTATGGTTAAATGGTATATTAGTTGATTAGTTAAATAGTTAAAGTTTTATACTTTTCATAGACCAGAAAGTCCCCTTTAGGGGGTTAGAGGGTAGTTATGAGAACATTTCCACGTCGTCTTTCGAGATTTTATTTCCTCCGAGAATAATTAAACGTTCCACCACGTTGCGAAGTTCACGTATATTACCTGTCCATGAGCGTTTTTGCAAACTTTCGATGGCTTTTGCGTCGAAAGTTTTTACGGGAATGCCTTGTTCGGCGCAAATTAATTCCGAAAAATGCTTTACTAATAATGGAATATCTTCTTTGCGCTCATCAAGAGGCGGAACGTGAATTGGAATAACATTTAAACGATGATATAAATCTTCACGGAAGTTCCCTTTTTCAATCTCTGCTTTCAGATCTTTGTTGGTGGCCGCAAAAACACGCACATTCACTTTGATGCTTTTGTCGCTTCCCACACGGGTGAGTTCGTTTTCCTGCAACACCCGGAGTACTTTTGTTTGTGCCGAAAGACTCATGTCGCCAATTTCGTCCAAGAAAATGGTTCCATTGTCGGCTTGCTCAAACTTACCGATGCGTTGTTTGATAGCTGATGTGAACGAACCTTTTTCGTGTCCGAAAAGTTCGCTTTCAATCAGTTCTGATGGTATGGCGGCGCAGTTTACTTCCACATAAGGGGAGTTGTTTCTGTTGCTGTTTTCGTATAGTAAGCGGGCAACTACTTCTTTTCCGGAGCCATTCGAACCGGTAATCAACACGCGCGCATCGGTTGGAGCTACTTTATCAATCAGCATACGTACCCTTTTAAGCGCTTCCGATTCGCCTATCATTTGATTTTTTTTGGCAACTTTCTTTTTCAAAGTCTTAGTTTCAGTAACTAAATTTCCTCTTTCAAGCGCATTTTTTACCGTAATCAATAGGCGATTCAAATCAATCGGTTTTTCTATAAAATCGAAAGCTCCTTTTTTGATACAATCCACTGCCGTATCGATGTTTGCGTGACCAGAAATCATCACCACAGGTGCTTCTATTTCTTTTTCCATCAATTGAGTTAATAGCTCAATTCCGTCCATTTCAGGCATTTTTATATCAGAAAAAATCAAATCGAAGGCTTCGGAAGTAGCCGTATTTAACCCTGCCTTTCCGTTTTCTGCCAATGTCACTTTGTGGTTTTCAAATTCCAGAATGTCCTTCATCGTACTCCGGATACTTCGTTCGTCGTCAATTACCAATATTTTTGCCATAAATATTTTTACAAATTACAATTGGATTAAGAAAGTATTTTCTTAATAACCAATAAATTATTATATTTTTCGATTGTAAGTAAAACTCTAAAGTCCCCCCCAAGGGGGATTTAGGGGGCTTACAAATCAAATCCAATATCTTTTCTGAAATATTTTTTATCAAATTGAATCAAATTTGCATTTTTGAAAGACTGGGCTAAAGCTTCGTCTTTGTTGTTGCCATACGAGCTTACAGCAATCACACGTCCACCGTTTGAAACAATTTTTCCTGCTTTTTCAATTGTTCCGGCGTGAAAAACAATACTATTTTTCACGTTTCCCAATTCGGTGATTTCTTTCCCTTTTTCATATTCTTCGGGATATCCGCCTGAAACCAGCACCACTGTTACTGCAGAGCGTTCGTCAAATTCTACCGTTTTTTCATTCAGATTTCCTTCGGCAACTCCTTCTAATAAATCAACCAAATCCGATTTCAAACGTAACATCACAACTTCTGTTTCAGGATCGCCCATACGCGCATTGTACTCAATAACGTAAGGCTCGTTGTTTACTTTCATCAATCCGAAGAATATAAATCCCTTATATTCAATATTTTCGGAGATTAATCCCTCAACCGTAGGTTTTATGATACGCTCTTCTACTTTTTGCATAAAAACATCATCGGCAAACGAAACAGGCGAAACAGCGCCCATTCCTCCGGTATTTAACCCGGTATCGCCTTCGCCAATGCGTTTGTAATCTTTGGCTTCGGGCAAGATTTTATAATGTTTCCCATCGGTAATGACAAAAACGGAACATTCAATGCCCGACAAAAATTCTTCAATCACCACTGTGCTGCTTGCTTCCCCGAATTTCCCTCCCAGCATACTTTCCAATTCGGCAATAGCTTCGTTCAACTCATTTATTATCAAAACGCCTTTTCCGGCAGCTAAACCGTCTGCTTTCAATACATAGGGAGGATTTAATTCTTTCAAAAACGAAATTCCTTGTTGTATATTATCGGCAGTTACACTTTGATATTGGGCTGTCGGGATATTGTGACGCACCATAAACTGTTTGGAAAAATCCTTGCTGCCTTCCAATTGCGCCGCTGTTTTGTTTGGACCCACCACCGGAATGCTTTTCAATTCTTCATCAGCAAGAAAAAAATCGGCAATTCCATTCACCAACGGATCTTCCGGTCCAACCAATACAACATTAATATTATTTTCTTTGACAGCCAGTTTTATCGCTTCAAAGTCATTAATGTTGATGGGCAAATTTGTTCCGGCATTTTTTGTTCCGGCATTTCCGGGAGCGATGTAAAGTGTTGATAATCGAGGACTTTTCGCAAGTTTCCAAGCCAGCGCGTGCTCTCGCCCTCCCGAGCCAAGTAATAAAATATTCATTGTAAAAGTGCTATATTAGTTGTTTTCGATTAATTCTTCCGATAGAAAATGTTCCAGCTGTTCCGGTTTAACGTTGATTGTCAGTTGTCCGTTAATTGCCCACGAAATATGTCCGGTTTCTTCTGATGTGATAATAGCTATGGCATCTGAATGCTCTGTGATGCCCAATGCAGAACGATGCCGAAGCCCCAAACGCTTGGGAATGTTCTGATTTTTGGAAATAGGGAGAATACACGCCGCCGCTTTGAGTCGTCTGCTTGCAATAATCAAGGCGCCATCGTGCAATGGACTGTTTTTGAAAAAAATATTTTCGATTAAACGGGAACGTATTTTGGCGTCAATCACTTCGTCCGATTGAATGTAAGGTTCCAATTCTACATTTTTTTCAATGACGATTAAGCTTCCTGTTGACGATTTTGATAAATTTCGACAGGCTAATACGATTTGAACGATGTCATAATCGGTTTTAACTTGGTCGCTTTCTGTAGTTTTGAACAGATTTTTGAAGATGTTAAGTCGTCCCCAGTTTCTTCTGGAGCCTATACGTGAGAAAAAACGTTTGATTTCTTCCTGAAAAAGCACAATCAAAGCGAATGCTCCCACGCTTACAATACGATTGAGAATACCTCCCAGTAACTCCATCTTAAAAACATAACGTACCAAAATCCAAATAATCAAGAAGGTCAAAATGCCTAAAAAAACGGTAGCGCCACCGGAGCGTTTCAGTAGCTTATAAGCGCCATATAATAAAACTGCTGTTAAAAAAATATCAGCAATATCTTTCAGACCGATTTGAAACATATCATTGTTGATTTAAGTGTTTTTGTACTATTCGTATGGTTTCCACCGCTTGTTTTACGTCATGAACTCTTAAAATGTTGGCACCGTTCAGCAACGCCAGCGTATGTAGCACCGATGTTCCGTTCAAAGCAAGCTCGGGCGTCGTTTCAAGGAATTTATAAATCATTGATTTTCGTGATATTCCAACCAAAAGTGGAAAGCTGAATTCTTTAAGGTAGCTCATCTTTGATAATAGCTCATAATTTTGGTCCAATGTTTTTGCAAAACCGAATCCGGGATCAAGTATAATATCTTTGACACCTAAATGAATCAGTTGCGATACACGTTTTTCAAAAAAGTGTATTATCTCCGACATTAAATTTTCGTAATCGGTATGTTGTTGCATTGTTTGAGGAGTGCCTCTCATGTGCATCAATACGTAGGGGATACTCAAATCTGCGATGGTTTCAAACATATTATCATCTAATGTGCCTCCGCTGACATCATTTATCATCTGAACACCAAACTCTTCTACTACATATCTCGCTATCCCGGACCGAAAGGTATCTACGGATAATATAACATCCGGAAAATGCTTTCTGATAGCTCTCAATGGTGACTGTAATCGCTCAAATTCTTCATTTTCCGATATTGGCACAGCCTGTGGACGAGTAGAATAAGCGCCTACATCAATGAATGTGGCTCCTTCGGTCAAAGCACGTTCTATATGCGACAAAATCTCTTTCTCGGTAAATATTCTGCTTATCCCATAAAAAGAATCCGGCGTTACATTGACGATTGCCATCACCTGAGGAGTCGAAAGATCTATCAGTTTGCCTCCTGTATTTATTTGATATGGAAAATTATGCTTCATCTGTTTTAATTCTACAAAATTAAAAAAATAAACTGTTTTTTTTGGAGTTTATGAAGTTTTGTTGAAAAAATGCGGACAATATATACGTTTTTTCCATAAAATGAGTTATATAAAAAGTAAAAAACGGGAATTTATTTATTTTTTGGAGAAGTTAAATACAAATTAGATAAAATTTTACTATTTTTGCAGACAGTTTTTGTATAAAACCTTACTATTCATTCTTATACGAAATAAATTATATATGAACCTAAAACATTTTGTTAAGCTATTTATTTTGCTATTTGTAACAGTGTCAGTCGTTTCATGTTCGCAACGAACCAAGACATCCGTTTCAAATACGACCGGTTGGAAATATAACGATGAAAAAGCTACCGGGTTTGTAGTTAAAGAAAACTATAAAGCCAAGGTGCCGACCGGGATGCTTGCCATAGAAGGCGGAACATTTACTATTGGCGAAAAAGGTGAAGTAATCACGGCTCCACGAAATAACTTGCGACGTAGGATTACCGTAAGTTCTTTCTATATGGACCAATACGAAATAAGCAATCTTAACTGGCGTGAATATACCAATTGGATGAATGTTGTTTTTGGAAAAACGGCTCCCAAATTAGTTAGAAACTCAGAGCCTAATCCCGAAGTTTGGCGTGAAGCATTGGCATACAACGAACCGTATTTGGAAAACTATTTTTACCATCCGGCTTATGACAATTATCCGGTAGTGGGTGTAACCTGGGAACAAGCGTTAGATTACTGCTCATGGCGTACCGACCGTGTTAACGAATTAGCATTGATCAATGCAGGTGTAATTGCCGCGCCAGATTTCACTTCATTAAAAAATCAAACCAATTTGGATTCAATCGCGAATAATTTTGTGTTTAACACCAAAAATATTTATATCAAAAAAGCTATAACCCGGCAACCGGCAAAAGAGCGGTTAAAGATTTATCAGGGCAACCTCGCAAATCGGATATGTCAGACGGTATTTTGTTTTCAAACTATCGCCTACCTACCGAAGCCGAATGGGAATTTGCAGCCTATGCCATTAAATCCGACAAACAAGACGGACTGGTTAATCAAGGGAAAATCTATCCTTGGAACGGCAACCAATTGCGTAATACCAAAAAGGGTAAATTCTTAGGTGAAATGCAAGCCAATTACGTTCGCGGAAGAGGTGATATGATGGGTACATCCGGAAGCTTGAACGATAAAGCCGTTATTACAGCACCCGTAGATTGGTACACCCCGAACGCTTTTGGGTTGTATAATATGGCTGGTAACGTGAACGAATGGGTGATGGATGTTTATCGTTCCGAAACTTACGACGATGTGTCGGAATATAACTCTTTCAGAGGGAACGCTTATCAAACCGCCGTAGCTACATCTATGGATGATATCGGAAATTATGTGTTGAAAATAGACTCTTTGGGACGAGTGGTAACAGCAGTGAAACCGGGAGATGACGTACGCGGATTTCATGACGGAGATGAAACTACCCGATTGAGTACCGATTTCCAAATGTTTACCGATCCTGAAGGGATAAAGGCGCTAAGTAATCATGAAAAATTAGACCCAACTGATATTTTGGCACCTAAAATAACCAACAAAACCAGGGTATATAAAGGTGGTTCTTGGAAAGACCGTGCTTATTGGCTGAATCCTTCTACACGACGCTACTTAGATCAGGATAAATGTACGAACGACATAGGTTTCCGTTGTGCTATGAGTATGATTGGCGATGTTAAAAGCCAAACAACGACTACCAGAAGAAGATAATCACGATTAAAATATAAGTAAAAGGCATCTGTCGCAAAAACAGATGCCTTTTGTTTAATATTTTTGATATTCATTTGAACTAAAAGTATTACTTTTGCATTTTATTTTACACACATATAAATACGTCTTTAGAATATGGTACGGACAAGAATCGTAGAGTTGCTAAAAAGTAAAAATATTGACTCGGAAGTAAACATCAAAGGCTGGGTAAGAACTCGGAGAGGGAACAAAAACGTAAGTTTTATTGCCATAAACGATGGATCTTCCATCAATAATATCCAGGTTGTGGTTGATTTTTCGAAATTTGACGAAGAAACGATAAAGCCCATTACCACCGGAGCATGTGTTAGTGTAACAGGAAAATTAGTAGAGTCGCAAGGAGCAGGACAAAATGTAGAAATACAAGCTCAAGAGATTGAAATATACGGTGGCGCCGATCCCGAAACATATCCACTTCAGAAAAAAGGTCATACACTGGAATTTTTACGAGAAATAGCGCATTTACGTCCTCGTACAAATACGTTTGGAGCTGTTTTTCGCATTCGTCATCACATGGCAATGGCTATACATACATTTTTTCACGAACGTGGCTTTTTATACTTTCATACGCCTGTAATCACCGGTTCCGATGCTGAAGGAGCCGGACAAATGTTTCAGGTAACTACACTGAATTTGGCTGACGTTAAGAAAACAAAAGAGGGTAAGGTGGATTATTCGCAGGATTTTTTTGGAAAACACGCCAGCTTAACGGTTTCCGGACAGCTCGAAGGCGAGTTAGCCGCTATGGCATTGGGCGCTATTTATACATTCGGACCTACGTTTCGAGCCGAAAATTCAAATACACCCCGCCACCTATCTGAATTTTGGATGATTGAACCCGAAGTAGCCTTCAACGAGATTGAAGAAAATATGCAATTAGCGCAGGATTTCATTCAGTATTGCGTACAATGGGCATTAGACAATTGTCAGGATGACCTGAAATTTCTTTGTGAAATGTACGATAAAGAACTGATTGACCGATTGAAATTTGTAACTGAGAATGATTTTGTCCGACTTGCCTATACCGAAGGAATTAAAATACTTGAAGAGGCAGTAGCTAAAGGACATAAATTTGAATTTCCGGTAGGATGGGGTACCGATTTACAGTCGGAACACGAAAGATATCTTGTTGAACAATATTTCAAAAAACCTGTTATACTTACCAACTATCCGAAGGAAATAAAAGCTTTTTATATGAAGCAAAACGATGATGGAAAAACCGTGCGCGCGATGGATGTTTTGTTCCCGAAAATAGGCGAAATTATCGGAGGTTCGCAACGTGAAGATGATTATAATAAGTTGAAAAACAGAGCAGACGAAATGGGCGTTCCTGAAAAAGATATATGGTGGTATTTAGATACCCGCCGCTTTGGAAGTGCACCGCACTCCGGATTTGGACTCGGCTTTGAAAGGTTATTACTTTTTGTAACAGGAATGGCTAACATTCGTGATGTAATACCATTTCCACGTACTCCGAATAATGCGGAGTTCTAATTTTTTTAAGAAATTACATTTTAACAAATATGGAAGACATACAAGTAAAGGATATTGAGAACGTTGTAGTTCGTTTCTCAGGTGATTCCGGTGATGGAATGCAACTTACCGGAACGCTTTTTTCCAATATATCAGCAATTTTAGGAAACGAAATATCGACTTTTCCCGACTATCCATCTGAAATACGTGCGCCACAAGGTACGGTAGGAGGTGTCTCCGGATTTCAAGTTCATTTAGGTTCTGGAAAAATATACACTCCGGGCGACGATTGCGATGTACTTGTTGCTATGAATCCGGCTGCATTGAAAGTGAACGCGGGCGGAGTTAAAAAAGACGGAGTAATTATTTTCGACGAAGATTGTTTTCAAAAATCAGATTTTGAAAAAGCCGGTTTTCTCACTGAAAATCCGTTTGAAGAGTTGGGCATTTCCAATACAATAAAACTTATTCCTACACCACTTTCAACACTCACGCAAACCAGTCTCGAAAGCTTCGGATTAGATAATAAAACGGTGTTAAGAAGCAAGAATATGTTTGCGTTAGGGTTAATCTGCTGGTTGTTTAACCGTCCGATGGACGATGCCATTCATTTTCTCGGCAATAAATTTAAGAAAAAACCGGATATTTTACAAGCCAATATTAAAGTGTTGACGGATGGTTTCAACTACGGTCATAATTTACACCTTTCGGTATCCACCTATCGAATAGAAAAATCTGAAGATACTGAAAAAGGACTTTATACAAGCATTTCAGGAAATACGGCTACTGCCTATGGGCTGATTGCCGCCGCCGAAAAAGCCGGCATACAACTTTTTTTGGGTAGTTATCCTATTACGCCGGCTTCTGATGTTATGCATGAACTCTCTTTACGTCGCGATTTAGGTGTGAAAGTGGTACAAGCTGAAGATGAAATTGCCGGTGTTACAACAGCTTTGGGTGCTTCGTTTGCAGGGGCGCTTGCGGCAACCAATACCTCAGGACCCGGATTGGCATTAAAATCAGAAGCTATTGGTTTAGCCGTAATGGCAGAACTTCCGTTGGTCATCATCGATGTTCAACGAAGCGGCCCTTCTACCGGAATGCCCACAAAAACAGAGCAGACCGATTTATTACAAGCTCTTTATGGACGTAACGGTGAGAGCCCGGTTGCAGTTATAGCGCCCGGAACACCCGATGATTGTTTTTATTTTACCTATATGGCAAGTAAAATAGCTTTGGAACATCTGACACCGGTGATTATCCTTACCGATGCGTTTTTGGGTAATGGGACTTCGCTTTGGAAGTTACCTAAATTAGCACAATTACCGGAAATTCATCCTCATTATGTGAAAGAAGGAACAGAAGGATATAAAGTGACTTCGCGCGATGAAAAAACAAAAGCACGCTACTGGGCTATACCGGGCACGCCTGGCTTTGAACATCGGAATGGCGGTTTGGAAAAAGATTATTTCAAAGGAAGCATTTCTACCGATCCGGGCAATCACCAATTGATGGTAGATACCCGTGCGGCAAAAATTAAGAATATCAGTGAATATATACCTGAATTGAAAGTGCACGGAGATTCCGATGCTGAGTTGTTGATTGTTGGATGGGGAGGTACACGAGGGCATTTGATTAGTGCCGTGAACCAGCTTGCCAAGGAAGGAAAAAGCATTGCGGTAACACATTTCAACTATATCAATCCGCTCCCAAAAAATACGCAAGAAGTACTCAAAAAGCATAAAAAAGTGCTGGTGTGCGAGTTGAACGATGGTCAGTTTGCTACCTACCTGCGTTCGAAAGTTCCCGGAGTTGAGATATTACAGTATAACAAAGTTCAAGGACAGCCGTTTACCGTATCGGAGTTAGTTGAAAAATTTGAAACGATTTTAAATCTCTAATATAATGGAATACAAATTAGCAAATAATATAGTTCAGTATGCACCAAAGGATTTTAAAAGCGACCAGTATGTGCGCTGGTGTCCGGGTTGCGGCGATTATGCAATTATCAACAGTTTGCAGAAAGTGATGGCAGAGTTGGGTGTAGCACCTCACAATACGGCTGTTATTTCAGGTATCGGTTGCTCATCGCGTTTGCCATATTATATCAATAGTTATGGTTTTCACACCATTCACGGAAGAGGGGCGGCGGTAGCTACCGGTGTGAAAGTTGCCAATCCTAAGCTGACCGTTTGGCAGATTACAGGTGACGGCGATTGTTTGGCTATTGGTGGAAACCATTTTATACATAGTGTAAGGCGAAATATAGACATCAATGTTTTGTTATTCAACAACCAAATTTACGGTCTTACCAAAGGTCAATTTTCTCCTACAACTAAAAAGGGGTTTGTAACCAAATCGTCTCCTTACGGAACCATAGAACGTCCTTTTCGTCCGGCAGAGCTTACATTTGGAGCTCGGGGAACCTTTTTTGCCCGTTTGCTCGATGTCGATTTGAAAAATTCTCAGGAAACCATTATGGCGGCAGCTAAACATAAAGGAACTTCGGTAGTCGAATGCCTTGTGAACTGCGTTATATTTAATAACGGAGCTCATAACTGGCTTGCAGAAAGAGAAACCAGAACCGATCGACTGATATTTCTCGAACACGATAAACCAATGATTTATGGAAAAGAACGCAACAAAGGATTGATTTTGGATAGATTTAATTTAAAAGCCGTAACTATTGGAGAAAATGGTATTACTGAAAAAGATATTTTGGTGCACGATGCCAGATGTGAAGATAATACCTTGCATCTCAAATTGGCAATGATGGAAGGTCACGATATGCCTATCGCTGTTGGAGTGATAAGAGATTATGCCGATGAAACGTTCAATGATGCAATGGAAAATCAAATCAATGAAGTGAAAGCGAAATCCAAAATTCATAGTTTTGATGAGCTTATCGGTTCGTTAGAGCAATGGGAAATATAGTCTAAATAAATATAACAGAGGCTGTTTACGTAGCATTGCATTACGGATTGATTTAATAAAACCTATTTCTCATATAATTAAACACGTGATGTCATATTATGTATCTCCGGTATACATATACCTATGAGTTTGTTCCTCGCTTAAGAATTAATACCGTTGCATAAGCTGCAATTCCTTCTTTTTTACCTACGAATCCCAGTTTTTCGGTCGTAGTAGCTTTGATGGAAATATCATCAATATCCACATTCATGACTTCGGCTAACGCGCGCTGCATTTTGGGAATATAGGAATTTAGTTTTGGTTGCTCCGCACAAACGGTACAATCAGTATTCATAAATTCAAATCCCTTACTTCGGATTAAGTCCATCGTTTTAGACAAAAGCACCTTACTGTCAATATCTTTATATGTATTATCGGTATCAGGAAAGTTGTATCCTATATCACGCAAGTTAGCAGCGCCAAGTAATGCATCGCAAATAGCGTGTACAAGTACATCTGCATCAGAATGTCCTTTGAGTCCCATTGTATAATCAACTTTTATGCCTCCAAGCCACAACTCTCTCTTATGTGTAAAGGCATGTACGTCATAACCAAATCCAACCCTGATTTTCATATTTATAGTTTTTAATATTGTCGAGCTTTTAAAATGGAAAATGGTTGAATTACAAATATTTCAACCATTTATAGTTTGTACTTGCAACAAAGCTTATCTTGCCAAATCTTGTAAACCTGCCAAATCAAAACCGAGAGTAAAACGTAAAGTTTGATCCAGCGGATTAGATTGCGCGGCGGAAATGATATAAGCAGCATCCAACTGGAAAACGTTCAATTTGAAACCAACGCCGGCGGTAAAGAATTTACGATTTCCTTTGTACTGATTTTCATTGAAGTAACCACCACGTACAAAGAACTGATTGTTGTAAGCATACTCAGCTCCCACTGACCACATAATTTCCTGTAATTCTTCTTTAGCTCCACCGGGTGCATCACCAAAAGACTTGAAGATACCGGCAATAGGTGAGATTTGGTAGTATTCTGCTCGTCTTGCATCAAATTCTTCGTCTGATTCGCTATCCAATTTTTTAACCGGAGTAGGAACCAACAATTTATTAATATCCGCGCTAAACGATATTTTATTATAATCATCAAATGGATATTCAAACGAACCTCCCAATCGTAAATTTGTAGGGATAAATAATGGATCGGAACTATCCCCATAAGAAATTTTTGACCCTATATTTGATATATTTAATCCAAATCCTAATTTAGAATCGCCTGTTGCCATCGGAATCAATGTATTATAATAGGTAGCCACATCAGCTGCAAAAGCATTGCCGGGAGTCATTGTAGCTCCTCCTGCACCGGCATTTGCTCCATTATTTAAATCGGATCGGATGTAACGGAAAGCGACTGCTGCCGACCAACTCTCTGATAATTTACGCGAATACGCAGCATCAATAGACATTTCGTAAGGCTGTGCAGTACCGTAATTTTCATCAGGGCTTTCACCGGTAAGTTGTATTTCGCCTAATGAGAAATAACGTAATGAACCGCTTACCGAAGAAAATTCATCCAATTTGTAATAACCAGCTAAATATCCTAAATTAATATCACTTACCAACTTACTCAACCACGGAGTGTAAGAAACGGCGATACCGGCAGTACTTTCCATAAATGCATATTTTGCCGGATTCCAGTATTGAGAATTAATATCCGGTGTAGTTGCAGCACCTACATCACCCATACCTCCAGCGCGGGAATCAGGAGTTATCGTCAATGATGGTACTCCGGTAATCAACGGATTTAACTGCTTATTAGCAGTTGGCTGAGCAACGAGAGTTGTGATTGAGATAAATAAAGTTGTTAAAAATAAATAGGTCTTTTTCATTTTTTTTCTTTTTTTATCAGAAAATACAAATAGCTATTTTCAACTGTAAAGATATTTTCCGAACTTAATTATTAACTATTTTAACGTGGTTTTATTATTCTTATTGTAGCGACGTCACTATTATTTTGTTCGTTTTGGATGTGAGCTTGCTATTCGTTGTTTTAATTGAAACTTTATATAAATAAATTCCTCTTTGCACCTTTTTACCCCCAAAATCGGTTAAATCCCAATTTAAGTTCTCAACAGAGCTTTGTGATTTAGACCAAATTTTTCTACCCACCAAATCATACACATCAACTGTTGTTTCGAGTACTGTCTGGGGTCTGTCATTAACCACTACAAATTTCGTACTAATGTTAGCCGGATTCGGATAGCAAGACACCTCGAATATATTGGGAGTTAAACCGTTTATAACTTCAAAGTCAAGGGTAATAGAAGACGAATTGTTCAATAGGTCCCAAGCGTAGAACGTTAAGGTGTGTTTTCCTTCAGATAACGTAGGAATTTTATACTGTACTGTTCCCTGAGTATAGCTATCGGTATGCGCGGAGAAGCCATCGTTCAACGTATATGACAATGCTGGGTCGCTGTCGATAACAAGCCGTAAGTCGTGACCAATACCGCTACCCACTGTGTTTATTCCATTTTTGTCTTCAACATTTGCTACAAACAACGGTGTTTCATTCACCTTATCACCGGACTTGAAACCTGAATAATTTAAATATGCACTTAGGTTAGGTCCTTCATTATCATTGATATCAAAGTTTTTACTGGTACCACCAACAACAAAGTCTTCAAAATATCCTTGTGCTTCGCGATTAGAAGTAGATTCGCTTGCATAATAATTTATCCTCCCTGTTCCGTAGTTGTATCTGATATCTTTTGGTATCATAAACTTGAATGAAAATACTCCATTTTTTATGTTCGCTTTTCCGGAATAAAGAATATTGGGTCTGTCATCGTAAACTAAAAAACCATCTGCATGATTATTCAGCGTAGTTATCTTTTGATTTTTGTCATATATATTAATTTCAAGAATACCGTTATAGTCCGACACTAAATTACCTTCAGAATCCGCAATATATCCTTTGATAGAATCCACAGAAAGCGCTTTCAAGGTATCGTTACCGCTTATTTGCTTGTCATTTATCATACTGGTGACTACTGAAAATTCATCCGGATAATTCAGTTTTAATGCAGGGTCTGCCAATAACACGTAAGATAGTTTGTTTGAATCTCCACTTTTACTAAGTTCATTTTTTGCAATTCTAGAAGCATCACCCAAGCGCACATACTGTCCGTTGGTTTTATTGAACAGACTACATGAAAATGGCTTGTTCAGTGTGAAATTGTTAGCCGAATAAACAGTTCTTGCTGCTGAGAAAATCCCGATACCACCTCCTGTTGGGTTCAGCAGCACGTGTTCTCCAGCAGAGAGATTTTTCCCATCGATAACTACGAAATCACAAGTAGCAGCTACCCAAATGGGCAGTTTATCATTGTACAACTGCTTTACATCGTAGGTTGTCAATATCTGCTCGTTTGCCCATCCTGTAGGACCGGCATGACCGGTATAGTTAAGCATAAATACGCCTGAGTGTATCAAATTGTTCAGCTTTGCTTTTGCCAACGGATAACTTTCTCCACTTGCATTTTTTTCTTGTTTATAAGCATCCAAATATATTTTATTTAATTGAATACCATTATTGGCTCTGTAAATCATTCTCGCTATACTATCAGCCTGAAACATATGGATATTGCCGTTGTTGTCTCCGCCATCGTCACCTACGAAACAGAGTTGGTTTTTCCAAATACTTTTTTGAGTATTATTCATATAGCCGATTGTTTTATTGACCACATCGGATGCTTGTTGCTCGGTCAGTACAGGGAAGCGCCCCACTCCTACATCCATCAAATCACCTTTAATGTTCGTAGCCTCGCCATCGTCTAACAGTCCGAAATAGTCATCAGTAATATATGAATCAACAGCGTGTAAAGATTCGTCGGCTTGATATGTGAGTACTAAACTTTCGCTTGAAACAGTTAACAGGTCTCTATTGTCAAAAGAACCTCTTCCGAAAAGTAACAGATATTTGGGTAAATTGGCTTTAATTCCAGACGATAGCGCCCTGTCATAAAACATTTTCATCACCCAACGGTAAGCCGTGGCATCCGGTGTTCCGGACGAAAATTCATTATACACTTGCTCCGTAGTAACCACATTTACCTTCATATTATCTTTCGTCCGATGAGCGTCAGCTAATTGATTCGCTTGGGTCAAAAATCTTGGATGAGCCAATATTACTAACTCTGCCGATTCCATGCCGTGTAAATTTTGGTTTGGCACTACCCCTTCCACTATTGGTTGAGCAAACGAACTGCCTGCGGTAGGATCAATTGCCACATATTGTTTTACTGTTTCATTTGAATCTTTAAACTCAATTAATCCGTTTGAATAAGAGGTAACCATCCTTTTCATATTAACCGGACTGGTTATATCCCATACCTGAATATTAGGGTTTGCTCCACTTAATCTATAATTGCTGTAATTAGCAGAATACAGACTATCTACATTTCTGAAAAACATAACGTTATCCGTCATTATAAGTTGACGACGTACGTTCATCTCAATATAATTTAGATAGCCTCTCGATGTTCCATCCGGTTTTACAAAGGTAAGTTTTAACGTCTGAATATCATTGTCTGGTTTAAAACTGAAAATTGCATTTGCCGCTTTTCCTAATTCGTATATGCTTCCCGACGCTATTGCACTTACAGATATATATTGATTGGTGGAAGAATTATTTAACTGTACCGTGTAGTTTGAGACCAAACTGGAAAACGCCATCACATCTACTCTTGCTTTTGCAGTAGGTGTTTTTACAGCGTTTGGAAATTGGAACGTGAAGCCGTAAGTCAGTACATCATTAAATGGCTCTCCATAGAACACTTTTCCTGAACTTATGATGTTATAAGATTCTTTTTCGTGTAACTGATAATCAATAAATTGATCAACATCAGCAACTTGTACTTCGGCGGGCACAGTTACGGTTTTATCCTCTATCCGTTTTCCTACACCTGCATCGGAGGTTACAAAGTAATATCCGTAGGTAGAGTATGTGTTTAATGTATGTGTAAACATTTTTCTGGCCGTATCGTACTCCCACGAATTAACTCCCTGTCCGTAGAAAAGGATATAATCTCCGGCGTTAAAAACTCCGTCAGCGCCTTTATTCATATATATCGGCATTTCGGGTAGATCATCAAGCTTGGGTTTGAGAAAACTCTGATTTAGTTGCGCGCCCCCATACCCGAATACCCTAACATTAGCCGGATTGATACCCATCGAATTTAGTGTTTCGTAGGTTAGTTTATATATACCACTTTCCGACAGTTTTATTTTCACAAATTTCCCATTAGCAAGTGCCGAAGTTGTTGTGTACGAATGAATGCCATTTTCGGCGGCAATCACTTTGGATGCGTCTTGTATTTTTTCTACATTCAAATCGAATTTTTGAAGTTTTAATATTTTTCCCTCTTGTTGAATAAAAGGAAATAATTGAACTAGCATCCGGTAATTGCCTCTTTCGGATTGCTTATATGTTTTAATCTCTACTTCTGTGGGGATTTGTTTTCCTTGTATCAATTCAAGTTCCTTTGCGTCTGTCATTGGCGTGAACGATACGTTGGTCAAAGACACATTGAAACGGGTATTTTTGCCACAATCAAATCCTTTAACAAAATATGGCATAGCTCCTTCGGGATAAGCGGCATTATCAAAGGCAATAACGGACTTAGTACTTTTATCTGTTGTCCATACATCAATACCTTTCCATTTTAGTTGATAGGTAGCTGTAATCGTATTTTCCGCATTTAATGTAAGAAAAATTATGCAGAAAAACAGAAAGGATAAGATTCGTATTTTCATAAATAGAATAATTTTACCTGAAGTAATAAAAGAGTTTAACGTAAAAAAGTTTAGATTAGTATTATTTTTTAAGAAGAATTGGTATTTGATTTACTTTACTTTAAAGTCAAACACTTTTTTACTTTCAACAAACCCTTGCAGTTGATCTCCAACATTAACCTTACCCACTCCAACGGGTGTTCCTGTAAAAAGTATATCTCCGATTTTTAATGTAAAAAAACGGCTGATAAAAGCAATCAACTCGTCTATGTCAAAAATCATATCTCTTGAATTTCCGTTTTGCACTTTGTTACCGTTTATATCTAAATGAAAATTAATATTCCGGACATCACTAAATTCTTCTTTGGGAATAAAACTGCCGATCACCGCCGAATGATCAAATGACTTACATATTTCCCACGGCTTACCCTCTGCTTTTAATTTCCGTTGTAAGTCTCTTGCAGTGAAATCGACCCCCAGCCCTATTTCATCATAATAACGGTGAGCAAATTTTGCCGCAATATTTTTTCCTATTCTATTGATTTTTACAATAAGCTCTGTTTCGTAGTGTATTTCACCACTGAAATCCGGCAGATAAAAAGGCTTGTTATTTCTCAAAGTCGCTGTATCCGGTTTCATAAAGACTACCGGTTCCAAAGGATTTGGGCTATTCAGCTCTTTATTATGTTTGATATAATTCTGTCCTATTGCAAATATTTTCATACAAATGAGTGATTATCTGCCGGAGGAAGATATTCAATGCTATATTGTTAATTTATCTAAATTCTAACGGTAAAAAAAATGTTTCTAATCTCTTTATTTAAGAAAAATTCAATATTTATTTTTTGTTCAATTCATTCAATCTATTAAACATTACAGCCAAATGAGCATAGATAGAGGTGTTTTGAACGATAATATTTTCAGGAACACGTATTCGATACGGAGTAAAATTCCATATAGCCTGAATTCCACCATCAATCATTATCTCTGCTGCTTCCTGTGCTTTGTCAACCGGGACAGTGAGTACTCCGATTTTTACTCCTGTATTTTGCTGTAACTCTTTGAAACGATTAATATGATGTATAGGCACCCTGTGGATACTTGTACCGGCAAGTTCATATTTCACATCAAACCCGGCAACAATTTCCAAACCGAACTGATTCAATCCGTCATCGTGCAATAAAGCTCCTCCCAAACTTCCTACACCAAACAGAAAAGCTTTGTGTGAATTGGTAAATCCCAAAAATTCCTGAAGTACACCCACTAACTCTTTTACATCGTATCCAACGCGAGTTTTACCCGAAACATTAACATAAGATAGGTCTTTGGCAACCTTTGAGGCATCCACAGCAATATTATTCGCTATTTGAGTTGAAGAAAGAAACAATTCACCCGAATGCATAACCAATTGTGCATAAGCCAAATACCAAGGCAGTCTCCTTAGCGTTGGTTCCGGTATTTTATATTCCTCATTTTTCATAAACTCAATACACTCTAAGAATTAACTTACAAAAATAAACATTTTTCTGATTCAATCTATTTAAAAACTAAAATCTTAGTTAAATACACCTCTAAAAAAGATTAAAAACGACATTTTTTCAGTTCTTGTGCCAAAAAGTCTTTTTTCACTCCATGCACAAATAAAAAACAAGTAAAATTGTCTGATTTTCAGATTGGTAAATAATTTGATACACAATTATCATAACATACAAAAAAATTAAAAGAATATGAACTTTAACAATTTCACAACCAAATCACAAGAAGCCGTACAACAAGCCATAGACTTGGTACAGCAAAACGGACAGCAGGTCATTGAAACTCCCCACTTGCTTAAAGGGTTGATGATGAAGGGGGAAGATGTGATGCAGTTTTTATTTGGCAAATCAGGTATTCTATCGACCGAAATAGAGCAAAAAACAGATATATTAATTGAGAATTACCCTCGTGTTTCGAGCGGAGAACCTTACTTGAGCCGCGAAACGAATAACGTATTACAAAAAGCCGTTGATTTATCTTCAAAAAACGGAGATCAATTCGTTTCGTTAGAATATATTTTATTGGCTCTAATTACCGAAAAAAATACTGTTTCTACATTACTAAAAGAAGCCGGAGTTTCCGAAAATGGAATTAAAACCGCTATTGAAGCTCTACGTAAAGGAACTCGGGCAAACTCGGCAAGCGCCGAAGAAACATACAATTCGTTGGTGAAATACGCTGTCAATCTTAACGAGCAAGCTCGTGCAGGGAAACTTGACCCGGTCATCGGGCGTGACGAAGAAATTAGACGTGTATTACAGATTTTGAGCCGACGTACCAAAAACAACCCCATCCTGATTGGAGAGCCGGGAACAGGAAAAACGGCTATTGCCGAAGGTTTGGCGCATCGTATTGTACGTGGCGATGTTCCCGAAAATTTGAAATCGAAACAAATCTTTTCATTGGATATGGGCGCATTAGTCGCAGGTGCTAAATACAAAGGCGAATTTGAAGAGCGCTTGAAATCGGTAGTAAATGAAGTAATCAAATCTGACGGCGAAATTATCCTTTTCATCGATGAAATTCACACCCTTGTAGGTGCCGGAAAAGGGGAAGGTGCTATGGATGCAGCCAACATTTTGAAACCGGCATTAGCACGTGGCGAATTGCGTTCCATAGGCGCTACCACGCTTGACGAATATCAAAAATACTTTGAAAAAGACAAAGCACTGGAACGTCGTTTTCAAATAGTGATGGTGAATGAGCCGGATATTTCATCAACTATCTCTATTCTGCGTGGATTGAAGGAACGTTATGAAAACCACCACAAGGTACGAATCAAAGACGATGCTATTATTGCGGCGGTAGAACTTTCAAGCCGTTATATTACCGATCGTTTCTTGCCAGACAAAGCCATTGATTTAATGGATGAAGCAGCTGCCAAACTTCGTTTAGAGGCAGATAGCGTGCCTGAAGAATTAGATATTATAGAGCGTAACATTAAGCAATTGGAGATAGAACGGGAAGCTATAAAACGGGAAAATGACACCGTGAAATTAGAAAATCTGAATAAAGAAATAGCCGAATTAAAAGAAGATAGTAAAACGCACCGTGCAAAGTGGCAATCGGAAAAAGAACTGATTGACAAAATACAACAGTCAAAAATTGAAATAGAAAATCTCAAATATGAAGCTGATAAAGCCGAACGAGAAGGCGATTACGGAAAAGTAGCCGAAATAAGATACGGAAAAATAAAATCGATAGAAGAAGGAATCCGCGAACACCAACGTCATTTAACAGATATTCAAGGAAATAACGCGATGATTAAGGAAGAGGTTGATGGTGAAGATATAGCTGATGTTGTTAGCCGATGGACCGGAATTCCTGTAACTAAAATGCTTCAAAGCGAGAAAGAAAAGTTACTTCATTTAGAAGATGAACTCCACAAACGTATTGTAGGACAAGAAGATGCTATTACTGCCATATCGGATGCGGTACGAAGAAGTCGCGCCGGACTGAACGATCCGAAACGTCCGATAGGCTCGTTTATATTCCTCGGAACAACGGGTGTAGGAAAAACAGAATTGGCTAAAGCACTCGCCGAATATCTCTTTGACGATGAAAATATGATTACCCGTATTGATATGAGCGAATATCAGGAAAAATTTTCGGTAACTCGTCTAATCGGTTCACCTCCCGGATATGTTGGTTATGATGAAGGAGGTCAACTCACCGAAGCCATTCGGCGAAAACCATACTCGGTGATACTTTTTGATGAAATTGAAAAAGCACATCCGGATGTATTTAATGTATTATTGCAGGTACTTGACGATGGACGTTTGACGGACAACAAAGGACGTACGGTAAATTTCAAAAACACCATCATCATTATGACCTCCAATATGGGGTCGCAACTGATTCGAGAAAATTTTGATAAGATAAACGAGCAAAACCATTACGAAGTAGTTGAGCAAACCAAAAATCAAGTATTCGATTTATTGAAGCAAACCATTCGTCCGGAATTTTTGAACCGTATTGATGAAATTATCATGTTTGCACCTTTGAATGAACAACAAATCCGCGAAATCGTACAAATTCAGTTGAACGGAGTCAAAAAAATGCTGGTTGAAAACGGAATCAAATTAGAAATTGCCGAAAATGCCCTGAAATTTATCTCTGAAGAAGGTTACGATCCTCAGTTCGGCGCACGTCCCGTAAAACGCGCCATCCAACGTTATGTGCTAAATGATTTGTCTAAAGCTATTATAAGCGGAAATGTAAGAAACGACAAACCTATCGTTGTAACCTACAATGGTGACCAGATTCAATTTAACAACGGTTAGGATAATTTGATGTAAAATGCGCATTATGCCGTTTATAGCAAACAAAGAGCCGAGAAACGCAAATTTCTCGGCTCTTTGTTTTTTATTGAATACTATCCAACTCTTCGAGTCCTTCAAGTTCTTGCTGAGCATCCTGTGTTGATTGCACCTGTTCTTGTTGAAACTCTTGGTCCACTTCCACCTTATCTTTTATAAAAAAGGCTTTTCCTACACCTATGAGTAACAACACCACTGAGATGATTATAAGCCATTTGGGAAGTTTCTTTTGCTCGTCCGAAGATTTAATGAACGTCAAAACCGCAAATAACAAAGCTAAGCCTGTGGGCAACAAAGCAATGGTACCCATTGGAAGTACCACAAAAATCACACTCAATACAACAAAAACAAATGTTAGTATTATTAAAAATTTTCTCATAACTATTTTATTTTTAAATCTATTTTATGTTATAATCCGGATGCGCTCGTCAATTTCACTTGTCCCGTACCCACCGGAATACTGAATTTGATCAACACGGGTACTTTATTGGCATCAGCTGTCAGCCAAACCAAGTTTTTGTCTTTTCCACGAAGCGCATTTGTTTTTGCGGCAACAGAAAGTTTGTAACATTCTTTTGTACCTAAGTTTCCTGCGTTACTCACAGTTTCTTTTCCCATATATTTGGCCGAAACCGGATATTCCTTTTCATCAAAAACAATAGTAAAAGAAACCGTTTGTCCGGGAGTAAACTTGCTGAAATCGAGCTTGCGTAATTTGAAAAGGACAGTCACAATATCGGACGTAGCGCCTCCGACTCTAAAAGATTTATTTTGTGGAGCTCTGCCGTGTTTACTTACAGTACTATTTACGGTACCATTGCTTGAAAATGTATATTTCTCGGTTTTTTTATAACTGCCTTCCAATACATTTCGCTTATAGAGACTGGGTTTTAGTGTTACCGGATCAACATACGATTCGTATAAATCTCTGATTTTGAAAAAACCATCCCATTTGGTGTACGTTGAAGCTGTCACAAGTAGGTGTATATATGTTTTTTTACTTGTTTGTATCGGAGATGTTTGAATGGTGATTTGCGCCAACGGAGTCATTAATCCACTCATATTGTAAGAACCGGCATAAACAAATTTTTCATTCGGATGAATTTGTGCCAGTATAGCACCCGAAAACAGTACTGCGATCGCAGTTACAGAAATCAATCTTCTCATTTTTCTTCTATTTTCTTTTAGTTAAAAAATCACATATTACTTTAAAGTACTCAACTAAGAACGACAAGGTGACAGAAACAGATATCGCAATTAGTAAACTGTATATCAGACATTTTTTTTGACTGTTTATAGCTTCCGGATCTACTACCAAGCCCGAAAGGAAGTCCAGAGGCTGGTCATAACTTGACAATTTATATTTCGTATAGCTTTTAATATCTTGCAATTGTAAAATATCGTTATAGAAAAGTTGTTTTCTCTGCTCACCAACTACCAATCTATTATCTTCAAAACTAATTTTTTTGTCCGCGTCTTTGAAATAAGTGACTTTGGCCAAACTATCTAATCTGTTTATTTCATTATCACACACCTTTATTTTTTCCTCTAAACTTTTTTTGCCGATTTCGAACTCGCCTTTCATCGTCTGATTTTCATTGAAATACTTCAATACTGCCTGTTGAAGCATAGGAAGTTGCGAAACCTTTTTGGTTATTAGCTGAAAATAAAATCTGTCTTGCATCACCAAATTAGCTGTATCAGACAAAGAATGACTATTATTAAAATCAACCGCATCCGGAGATCCATCTTTTAAATAGTCTATTACTTTAAACTTATTAATGCCTACAACATTTTTCAAAACGCTATCAGGTAATCCAAGCTTGTATTTTAGCGACAATTGCCCGTTAACTCCTATTGAATTCTGAAGTTGACGACACACCTCATTGGCTGTTTCAACTTTCGGTCCATAAAGCATGGCAATAGCACCCGCTTTATACTTTTGATTGGTGGGCCTTGCTAAAAACTGTCCAATAGCCACACTTATTATCAATACAGAGATAGATATCAGCCAATGTTTTATTATCAGTTGTAATGATAATCCCAGAAAACCGAAGAATTTCTTAGTCCATTTTGCCACCCAATCACCAATAAGACCGAGTAAGTGAAGAAGATTAATTTCTTTTGCGTCGTTTTTGCTTTCCATAGCTCTCATAAATCATTTATTTTGTTTGTACTTCATTGTCATCTACATTTTCATTCCATCTTGTGTTATCATCTGAGTCATCGTCATTTTCATCGTCCCACACAATAATAGGTTTTTGCGGACCTTCGTTTTTGTAAATAATCGACAAAGAAAGCCCGGTTACTCCACCTGCCAAGTGTCCTTCCCAAGAGATCGGGTCATTTGGTAACCAAGGAAATAAATGCCATACATTATTACCATATAAAAACACCACAATCAATGATATGGCGATTAAAGGAATATGTCTTCTTATAATTCCACTGAAAAACAAAAAGAATGACAAAGCAAAAACAACTCCGCTTGCCCCAATATGATAATTATCCCTCCCTATGACCCATAAAAGTATGCCACTAAATATAACGGACAAAACCATCATTTTATTGGCTATTGGGGTGTAAAAATAATATAAACTTACACTTAAAACAAAAAAAGCAACAACATTGTGCAACAAATGCCATATAGTACCGTGAATAAACGGCGTAAAAAAAATATAAAGCAAACTGTTCCAATGCCTGGGCTCAATGCCGTAGTTTGTAAAATCCCACCCCATTCCTCTTTCAAAGAAGAACGACAGCACCATCAAAAAACTAATTATTTCGGGGAAAAAGACCGCGTAATAAAATCGTTTTTTTTCAACTTTTAAATTTTCCTGAGGTTCCATGTTTGTCCCGAATTTGATACAAAAATAATCGATTTATTATTTAAATGCAAGAAAAAAGGACTATCAATGTGAGGTATCTCATTGTACGTGAAATAAAAAATTAAATATTCCTTTCGTTTATTTTGAATTCTGACATTTTCCTACTAACTTTGTGAAAAGCCAAAACAAATCTAATAAACCCCGAAATGAGTTATTTAAATTTTGATAAAACACTTTTGATAAACTTAGAAAAGTCCCTTTCAAAAGAGATAATCAGAACGAACAGAGCCGGAACCTACAACTTTACAACACTTGTGGACTGTAACACCCGGAAGTATCACGGGCAATTGGTGATGCCTTTACCTGATTTGGATGATTCGAATCACGTCTTGCTCTCTTCATTGGACGAGACCGTCATTCAGCACGGAGCCGAATTCAATCTCGGGCTTCACAAATACGAAGGGAACAACTTCAGTCCCAACGGGCATAAATATATCCGTCAGTTTGATTGTGAATCTATTTCCAGAACCATATACAGAGTAGGAGGAGTCATTTTGTCGAAAGAAAGGATGCTGGTATCGTTTGAGCCACGCATACTTGTCAAATATACGCTGATGGAAGCCCATTCCCCTACCCTTCTCCGTTTTAAGCCGTTCCTTGCTTTTAGAAGTGTACACGAATTGACTTCACAAAATAACTCTGTCAACACCTCACATCAAGAGCTAAAAAACGGGATAAGTATGAAACTTTACGAAGGTTACCCGGATCTTTGTATGCAGTTTTCAAAAAGTGTAGCTTACGTTCACCAACCCGACTGGTACAGAGGTATTGAATACTACAAAGAACAAGAGCGAGGATATAATTACAAAGAAGATTTATTGGTTCCCGGATACTTTGAGATGCCTATAAAAAAAGGGGAAAGCATTATATTTTCCGCCGGAGTTACCGAGGTATCTCCACGCAATCTGAACACACTGTGGGATAATGAGCTGACAAGAAGGCACAAAAGGGAAGATATGTTCACTTGTTTAAAAATTCCGCTCAACAATTTTACAAATGCGAAGGAGACAAAACGTATCTTTTAGCCGGTTATCCATGGTTTGGCGCCCGTGCCAGAGATGAGTTTGTTTCTCTCGTACCCAGCACATTGCTCATTGATCGTCCCGATTATTTCGACACGATAATAAATACCGCCATTCCCGAAATTGAAGAATTCCTGAATGGGAAACGAACCGATTTTAAACTGCAAGGATTAGAAGAACCGGATGTCTTGCTTTGGTTTATACGCACCATTCAGCAATACGCCGAAATAACCTCAATGAAAGATGCCGCCACGCGCTTTGGAAACATCAGTATCAAAATCGTTAATTTTATTCGCAAGCAGAATCATCCGAACTTGTTCCTCCATAACGAAGGATTGCTTTACGTAAACGGGAACGAAGCGCCTGCTACCTGGATGAACGCCGTTGAAAATGGGAGACCAATCACTCCGCGAACAGGTTATGTGGTCGAAATTAATGCTCTATGGTATAATGCACTGAAGTTTGTTTCCGAGCTTGAGCGGGAAGGTGGAAAGGAACAATCGGCAGATTTGCTCAATTATCAGGCTGAATTACTCAAAGATTCGTTTGTCAAACGGTTTTGGAACGGAGCATATCTTTATGATTATGTGTTGGATAATTATCAGGATGCGGAAGTTCGCCCAAATATGATTTTTGCCGTCGGATTACCTTATTCTCCCTTAGATAAAAAACAGCAAAAATCGATTTTAGATATTACAACGCGTGAACTTTTAACGCCAAAAGGACTCCGAACGCTGAGCCCCAAAAGCGGTTTTTACCGTCCGCAATACATCGGCGGAATGCAGGAGCGCAACTGGAATTATCATAACGGACCTGCTTTTGCATGGACGTTCGGATACTTTGCTTCAGCCTATCTGAAAGTATATAAACAAAGTGGCAAATCGTTTATCGAACGGATGTTAAATGGATTTGAAGCAGAAATGACCGAGTTATGCGTAGGAAGTATCTCGGAACTGTTCGATGGAAATCCTCCATTCAAAGGACACGGAGCACCGTCATTCTCGATGAGTGTGGCTGAAGTAATCCGCGTGTTAGATATGTTGAAAAAATTTGATAACGAAAAAGAAACCGTATTATGAAAGCACTGATGTTTGGCTGGGAGTTTCCTCCCCATATTTTAGGCGGTTTAGGCACGGCGAGCTACGGGCTCACCAAAGGAATGTCGTTGCAACCCGATATGGAAATTACTTTTGTGATACCCAAACCACATGGCGACGAAGATCAAAGTTTTCTTAAAATTATCGGTGCCTGTAACGTCCCGGTTGTATGGAAAGAAAATAGTTGGGAGCACGTGAACCATCGCATGGGAAATTTAATGCATCCGGACGAATATTTTTGGTTGAGAAACGGTATAAAATACGATTTTACGCGCATTTACACCAACGACTTGGGTTGTATTGATTTTTCAGGACGCTATCCCGACAATTTGATAGAAGAAATAAGTAATTACGAAGCCGTTGCCAGTGTTTTAGCGCATCAATTGGATTTTGATATAATTCACTCGCACGACTGGCTCACGTATCCTGCCGGAGTTTTTGCGAAACACATCAGCGGCAAACCGCTTGTGATACACGTTCACGCTACCGATTTTGACCGAAGCAGAGGTAAGGTAAATCCAACGGTGTATTCGATAGAGAAACGAGGAATGGATGAAGCAGACCACATTATGACCGTAAGTGAGCTGACACGTCGTATCGTTATTGAAAAATATCATCAGCATCCGGATAAAGTAACTACCGTTCACAATGCCGTGGAGCCACTTGAAAATGTGGAGCAATTCAAAAAAACACCGAGGAAAGACAAAATAGTTACCTTTTTGGGGCGTATTACAATGCAAAAAGGACCGGAGTACTTTGTTGAAGCAGCACATAAAGTAATAGAGCGCACTAAAAATGTACGCTTTGTAATGGCCGGCAGTGGCGATATGATGGATGCAATGATTGACTTGGTAGCCAAGCGGGGCATTGCCGACCGTTTTCATTTTCCCGGATTTTTGCGGGGTCATCAGGTGCATCAAATGCTTGCCGAGAGCGATGTGTATATTATGCCCTCTGTATCGGAGCCATTTGGTATATCGCCATTGGAAGCTATGCAAGTAGGAGCACCCAGTATTATTTCGTATCAGTCGGGCTGTGCCGAGATTTTATCAAATGTGATCAAAACGGACTATTGGGATATTGATGCAATGGCAGATGCCATTTATAGCATTGTGATGTATCCTGCGATGTATAAAAGTCTTCACGAACGCGGATTGGAAGAGGTGAACAACATCAAATGGTATGACGCGGGTATGAAAGTGAGAGCTATTTACGATAAAGTTAGATTGGTATAGGCGTTTAGGTCGCTGTAATTTTGGATAAATCTGCTACTTTTGTAGCGTGTATATTAGGAAACAATATATAGGAGTGAATTCAATAGAGTTCAATAAATATTTTCAGACACAGGAGGATTGCTATCGCTATCTTTCAGAAATAGAATGGTCAGCCGAGCATCCTTACCAATGTAAGAAGTGTGGTCATTTGAAATTTGGCAAAGGCAAAAAGCCCTATTCACATCGTTGCGCCAAATGCAATTACGATGAAAGCCCTACTTCTGGAACTATGTTTGACAAGTTGAAATTTTCATTGCTTATCGCATTTCATATCTGTTTTAAAATTAGCACCAAGAAGAAAGGAATGTCTTCATTGGAATTGTCAGAGGAATTTGGATTGCGCCAGAAAACAGTATGGAAATTTAAGTGGAAAATCCAACAAGCAATGACAAGTAGCCGTAAAAGCCGATTGGAGGGCAAAGTTCAGGTTGATGAGTTTCTCATAGGAGAATACGAAGAAGGTAAAGTTGGTCGTAGTGGCGACAGTAAAAAGAAGTTAGTAATTGTTGGGCTTGAAATTTTGGAAGATAAAAAAGGTGTTGGTCGAGCTTATGCACAAGTAATTGAGCATGCTTCGAGCAAAGAATTTAGACCATTTTTTCAAACATATATCAGCAACGATGCAAATGTTATTACTGATGTTTGGAAAGGTTATTTACCATTGAAAAAAGACTATCCAAACTTAGAACAAATACCTTCGGAGAAAGGGAAAGGCATACAGCAGTTGCATATTCACATAATGAACATTCAGGGATGGCTACGAGGAATACACCACCATTGTTCAAAAGAACGGATGCAAGGTTATCTCGATGAATATCATTTTCGTTATAATAGACGGACAATGATGGGGTCAATCTTCGATTTACTCATAAAAAGGATGGTTCTAAGCGAACCTAAGAGATTGATTAAAAATAAAATAACAACAGCGAACTAAGCGCCTATACCAAAAGTTAGAAATTAGAATGTAGAAATCAGAAAAAAACGAATGAATCTAATTCTTTACTCCCCAATTAATTAAACAATAAAAACACATTGAATACACATAATATAAATACGACGATATATGAAAAACATTTGCTTGTGCTTTGAAGTGCATCAACCTTTGCGATTGAAGCGATATAGGTTCTTTGACATCGGTCAGGATCATTATTATTACGATGATTTTCAAACGGAAGACCGCATCCGTCAATTAGCTGAGGAATCTTATCTGTCCGCCAATCGTGTTTTATCAGAAATGATTCGAGCCACCAATGGAAAGTTTAAATGCGCGTTTTCGATTTCAGGTGTAGCTTTAGAGCAATTAGAACAATATGCACCGGATGTGATTGATAGCTTCAAGGAACTGGCTAAGACCGGCGCCGTAGAGTTTTTGGCAGAGACCTACGCACACTCACCAGCTTCGGTTTACGACTCTGATGAGTTTGAACGACAGGTAAAGCAACACGCTAAGAAAATAGATGAGCTGTTTGGTAAGCGACCGACCGTTTTTCGGAATTCGGAATTGATTTATTCTGACGAAATAGGGGAAGTAGTATTGAAACTCGGATTCAAAACAATGTTGATTGAAGAGGCGAAACATGTTTTGGGATGGAAAAGTCCCAATTGTGTTTACTCACACGCATATTTACCAAAATTAAAGCTACTGGTACGTAACAACAAATTTAGCGACGATATTGCATTCCGCTTCTCAAACCGTTCGTGGAGCGAATTTCCGCTGGATGCAGCCAAGTATATGCACTGGATTGCGAAGACCCCAGAAAATGAAGAGGTTATCAATATATCAATGGGGTACGAAGCCATTGCGTGTAGTACAGCGTGCCGAAAGTGGCATCTTCGATTTTGTAAAAGCATTGCCATTCCATGCGATGGAAAATGGTATCCAGTTTACATTTCCTTCGGAAATCGCCAAAAAAATGGAGGTGAAAGATTCCATCAGTTGTCCGTATCCTATCAGTTGGTCGGGTAACAAAGACCTGAGTGTTTGGAATGGAAACGACCTCCAACACGAAGCGCTTAGTAAGTTGTATGCCGTAAGCGAACGTGTGCGTTTATGTAAGGACAAGCCACTTCAACATGACTGGTTAATGCTACAAACGACAGACAACTTCAGGTATATGAGCCATACCGATGCTTTTGGAACAAATTACACATCGCCTTACGAAGCCTTTACCAACTATATGAATATTACTGTCTGATTTTTTAGACCGGGTAGAAGCGCAGTATCCCACAACGATAGAAAACGAGGAGCTGAACGAATTGCTAAAAACAATAAACAATCAGGAGAAAGAGATTGCCACATTAGAAGATGAATTGAAAAAAGCACGCACGAGGAAAGACAAAAAATAACTTCGGAAGTTTCCAAATATTGTGTTTCAAGATGTGTGACACAGGAATAGCACATTGGGGCTAACGCCTTTTAAATATCAGTCTTATAATTACTCCTCCATAAATATACCGCAACCACACTGCTAAATTGCTATATTGGTGTAAAAGCAGCGTGAGTGCGTTATTCTTTGTAGAATGTGATTATCAGCAATGCGACAAAAACACAATTGCCACGTCATAAAAAGGCATGGCAATTGAAAAATTATATTATAAAAGTACGTAAAAGAGACTATACGTTAAAACGGAAGTGCATAATATCACCGTCTTGTACCACGTATTCTTTACCTTCCACATTCATTTTACCGGCTTCTTTGCAAGCTGACTCGGAACCTAAGGCAACGTAATCGTTGTATTTGATGACTTCTGCGCGGATAAATCCTTTTTCAAAATCGGTATGGATGACTCCGGCACATTGTGGGGCTTTCCATCCGCGGTGAAAGGTCCAAGCTCGTACTTCCTGGACACCAGCCGTGAGGAATGTTTGCAAATCGAGCAGGTGGTAAGCGGCTTTGATCAAGCGGGCTACGCCGGACTCCTGCAAGCCGATTTCCTCGAGAAACATCTGACGCTCTTCAAAAGTATCGAACTCGGCAATCTCTGATTCTATCTTAGCGGCAACAATAAGTATCTCGGCATTCTCGTTTTTGGTGGCTTCGCATACGGCTTCCACGTATTTATTGCCGTTGACAGCGCTTGCTTCATCCACATTGCAAACGTACATTACCGGTTTAGAAGTGAGCAAATATAGTTCCTTTGCCACTTTGGCATCGTCTTTATTATCAAAAGTAACGGTGCGGGCAGACTCACCCTTCACAAGAGCAGCCCGAATTTGCGTAAAGATATTAAACGCCCGAAGCGCCTCTTTGTCGCCGCCGGTTTTGGCTTGTTTTTCTACCTTGTTGATGCGGGCTTCGATGGTTTCAAGGTCTTTTATCTGTAACTCGGCATCGATGATTTCTTTGTCGCGCACAGGGTCGACGCTTCCGTCCACGTGAGTTACATTTTCATCGTCGAAACAACGTAACACGTGCAAGATGGCATCTGTTTCGCGAAATATTGGCAAGGAATTTATTGCCCAAGCCTTCGCCTTTGCTGGCACCTTTTACCAATCCTGCAATGTCCACAATCTCCACTGTGGTGGGAACAATGCGTTGGGGATTAATTAATTCGGATAATTTATTTAATCGTTCATCGGGGACGGTGATTACGCCCACGTTGGGTTCGATGGTGCAAAAAGGGAAGTTTGCCGCCTGCGCTTTGGCGTTGGAAAGGCAATTGAAAAGGGTGGATTTACCCACGTTGGGCAAACCGACTATACCGCATTGTAAGCTCATTGTTTTTAGTTATTTATTCAAAATGGAGTGCAAAGATACGATAAAATGCATTATGTTCAAAGACTCAAGTGACACCTCACCCCGACCCTCTCCGAAGGAGAGGGAGAGGTGTAATAAACAAAGGTTGTGCGTGGAAGAGAGGTGTTAAACAGAACCCGAACATATAAAAGAATGCAACCCGAACATATAAAGACCTCACCCCAGCCCTCTCCAAAGGAGAGGGAGAGGTGCAATAAACGGAGACTGTGCTTGGAAGAGAGGTGATTGAAGAGACACTAAAGAGGTGAGAGGTGGTTGTAGTGGAAGTGGAGATGATTTTGTTAAGATTGTTAATAATTTTTTGAGGAATTATTTGTTAATTTAAAATATAATACATACATTGCACCCGAAATTAAACCTCTACTGTTATGAGATTTAGGCTTACATTAACAATTGACAAACATGCCTTTGGAAGCGCTCTTCCTCTGAATTATCAGTATGAATGTTCGGCGGTAATTTATAAAATCTTGTCGAAATCTGACGAAGCATTCTCTACGTGGCTTCACGACAATGGTTTCACATCCGACAAAAAACGATTTAAGCTTTTCACATTTTCACGATTGCAAGCCGAGCGGTACCGGATAGAAGGCGGTTTGCTTCGGATTCTTTCGGATACGGTGGAGTGGCACATCACTTTTCTTCCGGAACGAAGCACGCAGGAGTTTATACAAGGACTCTTTACGGAACAGGAGTTTGAACTTGGTACGCAAAAGGCTAAAATAAAATGCCGTGTGCAAAGTGTGGAGATGGTAGCCCCGCCGATGATGCAAGAGACGATGCGGTTTGAAACCCTGTCGCCTATATGTATTCCGCTGAAACGGGAGGACGGCAGTGTGGAATATATTGCTCCGGATCATCCGACAGCTGCGGCGCTTATCAGACAAAATGTGTTGGATAAATACCGTGCTTTCACAGGAGAGGAGTTTGCCGCAAAGGAGTTTGCTTTTGATATTAAGACCCTGACACCTCCAAAGTCGGCGTTGATTACCGTGAAAAGCGGTACGCCGGAGGAGACTCGGGTGAAAGGCTTTTTGTGCCGGATGGCAGTGACGGCTCCGGCACCGCTAATGCATGTGATGTATAACTGCGGTATAGGAGCAAAGGGGAGCTTGGGGTTTGGGATGATTGAGCAATGGAGAAGTTGAGAAGTTGAGCAATGGAGCTATTCGGTTATTGAGGGGAAAATACGACGAATATTGCATATATTACATAGAAGATGGCATAAAATGAGACGAATATTGCATATATTACATAGAATATTGCATAAAATAGGACGAATATTGCATATACAACATAGAATATTGCATAAGATGAGACGAATATTGTATATATAGCATAGAAAATTGTGTATATTGCTTCTCAGACGGCACATATAACCTGTGGATTGAAATTGGAAAGAGGATAAAACCTTATATATGAGATTTATTAATTTAAATGATTATCCGCAAAGCGACATAGTATATTTCTTCAGTTGCCACGCCTTTTAAGGCGTGGATTACAAAATAGTAATTTGTGGGCTTCAGTCCAAGTTTATCCTAAATCTATAGAAATAATCATATATTTTGACTAAAGTCATTTTCATTCCGGATATTGGTTCCACGCCTTAAAAGGCGTGGCAATTAATTTTTAGGTTGTTTTACGGATAATCATCTTAATTTATAATTTAACCCATTAAAAAAATTCTATTTATGGAAAGTAAAAAATTTAGTTGCAAAATGGAAGAGGTGCCTGTAATTGCAGGCTTTGTTGCCGACAATCTGGAGGCTGATTTGGCTTCGTTTGGGGAGTATTCTCCTATGTTTACTGCGGCTTATGTGCAGCAGATACGCGCAAAGAGGGAGGTTTGTTTGGAACTGGAACGCTCAAACGTTGCTATTCAACGCTTGAAAAGCGTTACCGCCACATTGGTGGAAAAGGAAGTTAACCTGCGCCCGGCGCTTAACAAATTAGAAGGGTATGTAAAACTTGCAGGGGATAGTTTGAATGTGGCGCCTTCGGGTTTTGGATTAGCCACAGTAAGAAAAGGTATTAGCAGCTTGGACGACGAGGGGATTATTGCCGGTTTGAAAGCGGTTCAGAAAAACATCCAGAAAAATGTGGGAGCGCTGCAAGCAGTAGGACTTAAGCAAGAGTTGATTGATGAATTAACTACAGCGTTAACCGATATCGACAGAATAAACAACGAACAGAATGCGCTTGCCAACGAACGTAACTTAACCACCGCTTCCAATGTGAAAGACTATAACGAACTGTGGAGCTTGATTGCGCCCGTGCTTGAAACGGGACGACTGCTGTACCGCAATGTGGACAACGAAAAACTGAAACAGTTTACGCAACGGGCATTGGTGAGCCGCATTAATGCTACGGGCAGACGGAAAACGGAGAGTGACAGCACCGACAGCACCCCTACAACGTAGTTAAAAAACCTATCCTTCCTCTTCCTGTAAAGGAAGGGGAGGGATTGTTTGCGATATAAGTCTGATTTATAGAAAAAAGATAAAAATAAAAACGTGATTGTCAGAAGTTGACAAAATGGAGTATGAAACCGGAGGCTATCACTGATATTGCTGCCAAACTTATCGAGATTCTACACCCCCGAAGGAAGGTGAAGGCGGATAATTTTCATACCCCGAAGGTTTTGGAAACAATAAAGGTGAAGGCGAGTAATTTTCATACCCTGAAGGTTTTTGAAACCATAAAGGTGAAGGCGGATAATTTTCATACCCCGAAGGTTTTTGAAAACCAGAAAGGTGAAGGCGAGTAACTTTCATACCCCGAAGGTTTTTGAAACTATAAAGTTGAAAACGGATAATTTTCATACCCCGAAGGTTTTGGAAACTATAAAGGTGAAGGCGAGTAATTTTCATACCCCAAAGGTTTTTTGAAAACCATAAAGGTGAAGGCGGATAATTTTCATACCCTGAAGGTTTTTGAAAACCTTCGGGGTATAGGAAAACGAATTTTGGAGAGGAATTTAATAAAAGAAAAAATATGCCGAAAAAAAACGATTGTCAGAAGCTGACAATATAAGGGGGTAGATTTAAGAAAGGGAATATGGAGAAATACATTTAAAAGAAATAAGTATGATAAAAGAAATTTGCCAATTTGTAGAAATGCTTGAAAAAGAAACTCCTGATTTATTTGAAGAAGGGGGAAAACTGAAAGAAGGTATTTATGTCGCTCTTGATATTGGGCTTGCTGATGGTAAGTTTTATCTGCGTAATGTAGATGAAAATGGCAATATATGTCAGAATGATATTGGCTTATATACAAAGAAAACAGAGATGAATCCATTCTTTGAAAAATGCCGCTTGATAATGCAAGCTTCAAAACCAGTGTCGGCTGCTAAAATATTTAATCCTAACAAAAAAATTTTTAATGTGACATGTTCGCCTTATGCCGTTGGTTTTACCAAAAAGATATTGGATAAAAATCTACCTGAAATTGAACAATCTGGGATAATGACTGAACTGACTAATCAGTATTTTAAAAGAGCAGAGGAGTTTATTGAAGATGGACAATCGAGAGTTTGGTTTGAAAGTTTGAAAAACTATCTTACCTTTCATTTGTGGCCAATTTTAGAAAAAGTTGGTTATAATGAATTGAAAGAAGCATATGCTGTTATCTTCTTTCTGAAAGAACCAACCATAGATGATTATAAAATACCATATCAAAAATATCTTGGGTTGAATGTATTCAATAAAGCAGAATACAATACCCTATATAATGATATTACCTATGGGATAAGCGATAGTTTAAGTTCTTTTAATGGAAAGAAGATGTTTTTACAACATCAATCGGCAAGTTTTAGATATAACTTCAGGGTTAATGGTGAAAATGCACAATTGATTTGGAAGTTTTATCAGTTACAGCAAAACAAGCAATTGCCAAATCCTCTCCCAATTTTTGTTGATAAAGAGGAAGCTAATCTAAATTCAGATGTAGTAAAACTGTTTAATGAAGAAGGCATAGCAAGTTATTCTGAAATTATAAGTTCATTGCTAAACCGAAGAAGAACAAATCTACAGAACTTCTATCTTCTATTTATACAAAAGGGGCAAATAATTGATTTAGATTTTGTCCCCACATTTAAATATATATTGAAAGACAAAGAAAATAATGATTTTCTGATTGAAGATTTATTTGGACATGAAACATCGAGTTATTTTAATAGTTCAAAGGACAATGTGTTTGACTTTCAAATTAATGTGGTTAATTTTATATTTAATCGACAATTAATACAACAGACAAAAGCAGGATCACTCTGGATAAAGTATTTTGATGATTTAGAAATAAAGCCAGACTTTGGATTGACAGATTCAATTTACAATCTATTGAATAAATTCAGGCGTTCGTGGTATGACTTCGTTTATAAATCAATGCATAATGAAATAACAATGTCAATGATAAATGAAATGTTTATTGATTCAATCGTTGATGACCTTCGTCACGATGAGGAAATGAAGAAAACATTTCAAATTCGCAAGAAAATAAGTCTTTGGTTTGGATTACAACCACTTTTTGATAATCAATTTAAACAAAATAATATGGCAAACAAAACACAAGAATTACAAACGAAGCTTCGGACAGTTGCCCAAACCGAATCGCTTCACATCGAGAACGATGACGAATTCGCTTTTGCAGCAGGGCAAATAATCTGGAAATTATTAATACAAAGTGAATCGGCAAATCGTACCCATGCGCTTCTTGAACCATTTCTTCAGAAAACAGATCCTGTACTATTCAAACAAGCTATTGCAAATACGTTTAATTTGTATAAGTATAAGTTTACTTTGTATCCAAGCAAATATGAATTTGATAAACTATTTAGTGAAGTGATGGGATATGTTCCAGACATTATCAATATGAAAGAACATCTGCCAATGCTTTTGGCTGGATATTTTTCAGAATCCGTGTTTAATAAAGAAAAGTAACAATCAAAAAATATAAGAATATGACTTACTCAAAAAGAATTTTTGGTGCAGTAATGATAAAAGCTATCAATGCTAATTACAATGCAGATTTCTCAGGACAACCCCGCACATTACCCAATGGTGTAGTTTATGCAACTGATAAGGCTTTAAAATACACAGTAAAAAACTATTTGAAAGAAAATTATTCAACTGAAAAGATTTTCTATTTCAAACGATTTAACTCTGAATTTACTCCTTATAGTTTAGATGATGCTTATTCGGCTATGTTTCCGAACAATAAGGAAACGAAAGACAAAAAGGTTGTTGCAAAAGATCTACTTAGTTGTTTAGACATTCGCCTCTTTGGAGCGACTTTTGCAAAAAAAGCAAAAGGTAACAATATCGCAATTTCTGTACATGGTCCTGTACAGATTACTCATGGTGTGAATATTTGGAGCGAAAACAATTTCTATTCAGAACAAATTATGTCTCCATTCCGTAATCCAAATGATGCAAGTGAAGACAATGCCGCCACAACCCTAGGTCGTCAAACAAAATTACATGAGGGACATTATGTTCATCACCTTTCCGTCAATCCTAAAAATCTGGAAGATGTTGTATCTCTTGCCGGAGAAGGAGCTGCAAGTCTATCTGAGCAAGATATTGTAAAATTAAAAGAAGCATTGCAAAAAGGAGCTACTTATTATGACTCTGCTGCAAAAGCAGGATGTGAAAACGAATTACTTATCTGGGTTACATTAAATGAAGAGTCAAAATTAGTATTGCCAAACTTTACGCAACTAATTAAAATGAGCACAGAAAAAGTTGATGGAAAAGTGCAACTTGATTTGAGTTTGTTGAAATCATTGGCGGATAAAAATACCACGGATATTGAATCTATTGAAATATATCGGAATGAGGCTTCAATATCCATTCTAAACAAACCTGAAAAAGCTACTATCAAGGATATTTAAACATCCAATCCCTAAAGGTTTTAAAAACCTTTAGGGATTATAACCATACAGTTATGAACAACAAGTTAGTTTCGATTAATATCAAATCAGATTTTGGTTTCTTAAAGAAACCTGATACGAATGATCCGATATACCTTACTTTTAATATGCTTCATAAGCCAGCCTTACTGGGTATAATGGGGGCAATTATAGGGGCAAAAGGGTTTCAAAAGTATGGAGAGTTACCAGAGTATTATCTCAAATTGAGTAATGTAAAGGTTTCCATTGCCCCGTTAGAACAAGATGGAAAATTATTCCACGAAAATGGAAATTTTGTAAAAGCCATAATTAGGTATAATAACACCACAGGTTTAGCAAGTGAAGAAGAGGGTGGAAATCTGATGATAACAGAACAGGCATTAGTTGCACCGGCTTATAAATGCTGGTTCTTGCTTAATACTGACAATTTGGATGAAGTCAAGGTTTATGAATATCTCAAGACTAATCAGGCTGAATATCTGCCCTATTTAGGTAAAAATGAATTTTCTCTTTGGTGGGATAACTTTACTGAATATGGTTATGAACCGTTTGATTCAGCAGATTCGTTTAAGATCAATAGTATATTCATTAAAGAAACACCTGTAAAAGATGGGAAAGTAAATACACATTTTCGTCCGAGTGTGCTATCTTTTAGTCGTAGTAACTATATGTATTTTGAAAGATTACCGATTGGGTATTTAGAACAACTATTTCAATACGAATATCGTGATTTCTCATTTACAAATTGGGAACTAAAAAAAGATTATCAGCTTCCTGAAAATTATCCCTTGTATAAATTATCTAGTAATGAAATCATTCAAATGTTTTAAAGATCTAATAAATGACCAAATTGCAATATTTAACGAATTGCAACAACCTTATTATGCGCACTTATCAAAAGACAATCAAGAGGCTGAATCTTTATACGACCACTCAAGATTAGTTTCAGATTATTGCTTGAAACTAATCTGTGCGCACAATATTGAAATTACAATTGAATCTATCATAAACAGGCTTATTGATAATTTAGGAATAAAGGATGTAGAAATCAGTGGTAGTTTGCTTAAAGAATTATTTATTGGTTGTATCCTTTATCACGATTTAGGTAAAATAAATCCTAATTTTCAAGTTCAAAAAATGAATAATAAGGTTTTCAAAGAAAATAGAAAGCTTATTGTTCAATCTAATCATTCATTTTTAGGTGCATATATTTATTCAAATCTCTTTTTCAAACAAATTTTAGAAGATGCTGAACTGAATGATGATGATAAGTTATTATTGTATTTTATTACTCTACTTTTTTCAACAGCTATAAATAAGCATCATAGTCCAACAATTAATACTGATTTATCATTTGAGAATAATCAAATAGATGAGTGTTATTTATTCTTGAAAGAATATAGCATCCAGTTTGATGAATCTTATAGTAAAAGTTTCTTTCTTGGAGCACAAGATATATTCAATGATTTTCAAAGTATTATCAGTAATAAAGATGTTTATTTTGAGTTGTTCACTCTTACAAAAATAGCCTATTCGTTATTAACTGCATCGGATTTTTATGCAACCAACGAATATATGAATCGTATTAAAGCAGATGATTTTGGTGTATTTGATTCTGAAACAAAAAATCAGTTATCGGACAAATTTAAAAGATAAAGCCCTATAATACTGATTTATATTCTCAATTCGACTATTATACAACTGTTCCGTTTAACAGTCTGCAAGAACGAAATACTATTAATCTAAACGTATTAAGACAAAAGCTTACAGCGGAAATGATCTCTAATTTGAGAGCCAATAAAGATGCAAGTTGTTTTTATATTGAAGCTCCGACTGGAGCCGGAAAAACCAACCTTTCATTGGCTTTTGCAACAGAGTTATTTCAACTTGATTCAACTCTGAATAAAATATTTTATGTGTTCCCTTTTACCACATTAATCACTCAAACCTTCAGTTCTATAAAAGAAACGTTGGATATTAACGAGAGTACAATTATTCAAATCCATTCAAAAGCAGGATTTCACGAGCCAACTGATGGCAGCTATGGGAATCAAAAACAATTATATATTGATAATTTATTTGTGAATTATCCCATCGCTTTACTTTCGCATGTCCGTTTCTTTGACATTTTAAAAGCTAACGAAAAGGAAAGCAATTATTTATTTCATCGGCTTTGCAATTCTGTTATCATTATAGATGAAATTCAAACATATAATCCTGAACATTGGGATAAGATTGTTTATTTCCTTGCAAATTATGCACAACTCCTAAATGTTCGGGTGCTAATAATGTCGGCTACATTACCTAAAATAGATATGCTGCACGATAAACTATCGGGTAGTTTTATATCGCTAATTTCACATAGGGAGGAATTCTTTAAGAATCCCAATTTTGCAGGGAGAGTCTCATTTGATTTTAAATTGATAGACCAACTCCAAAAACCCGAGACTAATGAGAACGAAGAATATCTCATCAGTTTGGCTGATTTTCTATTTGAAAAATCTGAAGAATACTCTTTAGCAGCGAATGGGAAGGTAAGAACACTTATTGAATTTATTACAAAAAAAACAGCATCGTTATTTTTTGAAATAATCAATAAAGATACTCGTAGTCAGGACTACATTATCTATTTATTGTCTGGTGACATACTTGAATTCAGGAGAAAGCAAATTATTAAATCGATTAAGAACGTAGATAATTTAAAAGTAATAGTTGTATCCACTCAAGTTATAGAAGCTGGAGTTGATATTGATATGGATTTAGGGTTTAAGGATAGCTCACTTATTGATAGCGATGAACAACTTGCTGGAAGAATAAATCGAAATGCATCAAAAGATAACTGCATCGTTTATATCTTTGATTGTGATAATGCAAAAACAATCTATGGTAAAGACACCCGATATAAAGTTCAGCAGACTGATCAGGAAATTTATGATGATTATAGAAAGATATTAATTGAAAAGCAGTTTCATTCACTATATGAAAAAGTATTTGCAGAGAAACGAAAAAGGATGCAGACAAACCTCCATGCAAGCGGTCAGTATTATCAATATTTTATCAATTTTGATTTTTGGAAAATACATAAAGAATTTGTTCTAATTGAAAACAATGATAGTCAACAACTATTTATTCCTATTCTAATACCCATTATCTATTTCGAGAACAAGCAACTCCTTCAGCAAATGGATATTCTGTCTGAGGACAAGGAGTTTGTGGATGGAGAAAAAGTATTCAAAACATATATGAGCATTGTAAAAGCGGAATATGATGATTTTGTGTTGAAACAAATAGATCTAAAACAGATTGGAACTATTATGTCCCAGTTTAGCATATCAATATATAGAAAGCAATTGGAATCGATAAGTAGTATGCTTGAGCCGGAAAAGAGTAGATTTGGGTTTCAATACCTTTTGAATCATAATTTGTGTTATTCTCCAGAATGGGGATTCGAATCAACTAAGATTGACACAAGTATTTTTATTTAAACAGTGAAAAAGTCATTATTATAGTTCACCCTTTATGAAAAACGAGCTACCAACCCCCGAAGAATTCCGACGAATGGAATATGAGTTTAACGAGCAGCGCGATATGTTGCCCGAAGAATTATCGGAGGTGATGTCCAACTTGCTTGAAGCGATGCGCGGGTATGCCACACAGGAGTTGCCCTCGACTGTTGAATTTATTGAAGCCTTTGAAGAGTTTATGTCTGCACACTACCCCGAACTAAAAATGTGTAAGGAGTTTTGGCAACGAGGCTGGATAAAAGAAGTGATTGAGGAAAACAGCAGTGAAATGGGTACAAGCGTCTTTGTGTTTTTCGACCGTATGGCGAAAGGAGAAGATGTTACAGAGGATTTCAACGATTTTAACTCTACCATCGAAATGTATCTGAAAAATGAACCGCCCGCAAAGTGTATTGTTGATGCAACGGAATATCCTGAACTGTCGGCAGATCAACTAAAGATTTTTCAGGAAAGTTATGACGAGGAGTATTTGGATGAACTGGAATACTACGAAGAGATGCGACCTCGTAAATTGGAATTTAGAAAAACTATGCAGTCGATTATTTTCAAATATTACGAAGAGCAAACGCATAACTTAAGCCTGCCACAATGGCAGTATTACGGCATTATGATAGCTATGGCGTTTGATGAGTTTCACGACAACTGCCTCGATTTGATAAATTATTTGGTTTCGGACGAGCGACTCACTTCATTTCCCGAAATGGGTTTCTATGAATATAGGGCGAAGGAATGGGATAAGATAACGGCGAGGTAATTTATCCACACCCCGAAAGTTAAAAAAACCTTCGGGGTGGAAAAACAAAAAAATATGTCGATACAAAAAACGCCCTTACAAACAGGGAAATACTATCATATTTACAATCGGGGGATTAACGGTTGTGATTTGTTTCGCGACAATGAAAACTACGAATATTTTTTGGGTCTTTACGACAAATATATTTCGCCGGTAGCAAATACGTTTCCCTGGGTGTTGATGAAAAATCATTTTCATCTGTTGGTGCAGATATTACCGGAAGAGTGTTGGGATAACCTTTCTTCAGACCCCGAAGGTTTTAGAAACCTTCGGGGTCTAAAACCGGATAAACGCATCAACCAACAGTTTTCCAATCTGTTTAACGCCTACACCAAGGCTTTTAACAAGCGTTATCAGCGTACAGGAAGTTTGTTGGAGCATTCGTTTAGGCGAAAGGAGATTGATAGTAAAGAGTATTTGAAAAGGGTAATTGTGTATATTCATCAGAATCCCGTAAAACATGGTTTTTGCTCTTATCCGTCGGATTATCCGTGGAGTTCGTATTTAAGTTGTGTTTCGCTGAAGCCTACCAAACTGCAACGGGATAAGGTAATCGCCTGCTTTGGTAATACGGATGAGTTTAAAATCTACTCATCGTCAGCAAATTTATACCGGAAAAATAGATGAATGGATAGATATGGAATAGGATTTTTTACACCTCGAAGGTTTTAAGAACCTTCGAAGTGTAAAAAATAAAAACATAAATAAATATGACAGGAACGCATTTTAATTATTACCAGGTGTGCAAACGCAAGCTGTGGTTGTTTGCCAACAGTATCAATATGGAACATACCTCAGACTTGGTTTATGATGGAAAACTCATTCACGAAAGTACGTATCCGCAACGCTCCGAGCGGTACGAGGAATTAGAATTGGACGGCATAAAGATTGATTTTTACGATGCCCGCAACAAGGTGATTCACGAGATAAAGCGCTCGGACAAAGTGGAACATGCGCACGAGTGGCAGGTGAAATATTATATCTATGTGTTGGAACGAAACGGCATTGAGGGAGTTTCGGGGCTGTTGGAATACCCAACGTTACGCCATACGGCGCAGGTAGCGCTGACAGATGACGACCGAATGCAAATAGCGGAAATGGGGCGAGATATTGAACGGATAATCGGTTCGGATGAGTGCCCGCCAACCATTGACTCAAAAATATGCGGTCAGTGCAGTTATTATGAGTTTTGCTATGTGGGGGAATAGTCTTGAACTATGATTTTTTTCAGATTTTAGGAATACTATGAAAGATAAACATTATGTCACGATGAAACAATCAAAGTCTATTAAATAATCAGTTTAATCAAAGCTTAGACAAATGGAAGAGAAATATAAATATCAGGAATTAACCCATGAAATAATCGGAGCTGCAATGGAAGTTCATCGGCATTTGGGAAACGGTTTTCAGGAGGTTGTGTACCAGCGTGCCTTGGCAATTGAGTTTGATTTGAGAAATATCCATTTTGAGCGTGAAAAAGAAATGCCTTTAAAATATAAGGGTTATGATATCGGAACTCGCAGGGTAGATTTTTTTATTGAAAAAAAAATAATGCTCGAAATTAAAGCTGTTATTCAACTCGAAGATGTTCATTTAGCACAGGCAATCAATTATCTTGAAGCTTATAGCATGGAAATCGGTTTGTTAATCAATTTCGGAAGTCCGTCTCTTCAGTTTAAACGTGTTATGAAACCTCAAAGAAATCAAAGTCTTGAACTATGATTTTCATAATTTAAAAGAATGAAGTCATCTTGACTTTTTAATTTGCATAAATGATTAAAAAATATCACACCTACGGCGCTCGAAATTAATGACGTACGTTTTATTATTAAGATTTCACCCCTATGGGGCTATAAAGTACCCTTAGGTACGACATCTTAATAACAGAATGATAATCAGCTTACAAAAAAAGTTCCGTAGGAACGACACATAATAAGATATAAAAAGTCAAGATGACTTCAATACTACGAAATAAAAAACATTTGAAATGAAACAAGAAAACAATAATCAAAGTCCATCAAACAATCTGCTTAATCATAGTTCAAGACTATTATGAAACGCACTTACTATTTATTTAATCCCGGCACATTGCAGCGTAAAGACAATACGTTGAAATTCACACCTATAGAAGAAGACGAAAACGGCGTGGAGCACAACGGACAGCCACGTTATCTGCCTGTGGAGGACATCGCGGAGTTTTATGCTTTCGGCTCGCTGCACGCCAACAGCGCGTTGTATAATTTTCTGGGGCAAAACGGTATCTCTGTGCATTTTTTCGATTATTACGAAAATTATACAGGCTCATTTATGCCCAAAGACGGTTTACTTTCGGGACGTATGCTGTTGGCGCAAACTGCGCACTACCAGAATAAAAAGAAACGGATTGTGATTGCCACCAAGTTTATTGAAGGCGCAGCATTTAATATGGTAAAAAACCTGCGCTACTACAACACGAGAGGAAAGGATTTGGATACTATCATCGGGAAGATTGAAGAATATGCTTCGCAAATACCGAATGCAACCGCTGTGGACGAACTGATGGGGCTCGAAGGGAATATCCGTCAGGCGTATTACGAAGGATTTGATTTAATCATCAACGATTTTCAAATGGAAGGGCGGAGCAAACAGCCTCCCAAGAACGAGATTAATGCATTGATCTCGTTCGGAAATATGATGTGCTACTCGCAATGTTTGCGTGCCATACATCAAACACAGCTCAACCCTACCATCAGTTATTTGCATACCCCGGGAGAAAGGAGATATTCATTGTCGTTGGATGTGTCGGAAATATTTAAACCCATAATGGTGGACAGGGTCATCTTCAAACTGCTGAATAAAAAGGAACTTCAGGAAAAACATTTTGAAAAGAAATTAAACTACTGTATTTTGAATCCGGCAGGGAAAAAGATCTTCGTAAAAGCATTTGAAGACAGGCTGACCGAAACCATACAGCACCGCTCGTTGAAACGCAAGGTAAGTTACCGGCACCTGATAAAACTTGAATGCTACAAACTAAGCAAACATCTGCTGGATATAGAAGAATATAAGCCGTTTAAAATGTGGTGGTAAAATTAATGCGGTGATGGGATGATGGGAAAGACAACGTAGTGATATGATAAAATAAAGAAATCAATTAATTAACATATTAGCAAATTAGCACATCAACCAAATGTACATCATCTTAGTATATGACTGCGGCGAAAAGCGGGTAGCAAAAATGCTAAAACTCTGTCGTAAATACCTTAACTGGATACAAAATTCAGTTTTTGAAGGAGAAATTTCGGAGGTTAAGTTAAAAGAGTTAACTTTGAAAGCCGAAGAAATAATGATGTTGGAAGAAGACAGTTTAATCATTTTTTCGGGTAGAACCGAAAAGTGGTTGGAGAAACAAATTATAGGAAAGGAAAGAAGCAGTATCGATAACTTTTTGTAGTTTAACTTGTCGAACCGACTTGTAAAAGCCGTTTTAGTGTGTATATCTTTCCGTCTGTTCTTTGAAATACTGAAAACAAATGCCTAAAATAACGTTGTCGAAGTACGGGGGTTTTTATACTTTTGCACTTCGACAACATTTTCACTCAAAAATCGTCAAATAACAAAAAATAACAAGCTGAAAACCAGCTTTTTTTATCGTCGTCGCTGACGGCTCTTAATCGCACCACAAGGAATTGAAATGTGAATAATTCTCAACGACAATGTTTGCAGTTGTTCTCTTAATCGCACCACAAGGAATTGAAATATACGTCAACCCTGCTAATCCTCCCCTTTTGAAAATCTCTTAATCGCACCACAAGGAATTGAAATAAAGTTGGCGATAAACTTGTTTGTGCCGTATATTCTCTCTTAATCGCACCACAAGGAATTGAAATATACATCCACCCTGCTAACCCTCCCTTTTTGAAAATCTCTTAATCGCACCACAAGGAATTGAAATCCGTTCAAACGGCGGCAAAAAAGAAAATCGCGGAGCTCTTAATCGCACCACAAGGAATTGAAATAGCAACAGACTATGTACGAGGCTTTGAAGAGAAGAGGCTCTTAATCGCACCACAAGGAATTGAAATTTCAGACTTCAGGCGATGCCGCAGCTGCGTATGACTCTTAATCGCACCACAAGGAATTGAAATAGCAGGAACGTAGTCGGACAATACCGCCGTTGGGCACTCTTAATCGCACCACAAGGAATTGAAATGAAGTAAAAAAACCGGTTGTGTTGGAGGCGGGTAAACTCTTAATCGCACCACAAGGAATTGAAATTTAGCGGGAGGTGGGTTATCATTGACGGCGAGACAACTCTTAATCGCACCACAAGGAATTGAAATCCCTTGGGCGACACAGATTCCAGTGCCGACTTAGTGCTCTTAATCGCACCACAAGGAATTGAAATACATACAGAATAGCCTGGTCGTGTAAGGTTTTATTACTCTTAATCGCACCACAAGGAATTGAAATATGACTTGAAACAACAAGACCGCTTGTTTCATCGCCTCTTAATCGCACCACAAGGAATTGAAATAACGCAGAGAGGGGGAGGAGCAGCTGGCGGGGCAGGCTCTTAATCGCACCACAAGGAATTGAAATAATCTTGAAGCCAGTCGCTCGACCGCTCCTCACTCCTCTTAATCGCACCACAAGGAATTGAAATAAACTTAACGTTTCATACGACATTTTACTCTTCTCTCTTAATCGCACCACAAGGAATTGAAATACCGCTTTATTCAATTCTAAGCTACGTAAACCGCTCTCTTAATCGCACCACAAGGAATTGAAATCAGAAATAAATCCCCGTTTTCGGCTCGGTAAATATCTCTTAATCGCACCACAAGGAATTGAAATACGCCAAGCCGCTCCTTATCGTTGACCAAGCCAACCTCTTAATCGCACCACAAGGAATTGAAATTAAAAAAAGAACGACCGGTGCTGCTATTCCGGTCGTTCTCTTAATCGCACCACAAGGAATTGAAATCGTGTAGCGTGTCATCAAAATTCTCCGTAACGCGATCTCTTAATCGCACCACAAGGAATTGAAATACAACCAGTACACAGCACCGCTAAGGTCGCTTGGAACTCTTAATCGCACCACAAGGAATTGAAATGGAGTTAGCGCGAGTTGGAAGTAGCTCAATATCAGCTCTTAATCGCACCACAAGGAATTGAAATAACATCATTATTCACATCTAAGCCCGAAGCCCGCCCTCTTAATCGCACCACAAGGAATTGAAATAATCGAAACTATCTGTAAAATTATTTTTCTTCACACTCTTAATCGCACCACAAGGAATTGAAATAAAATTGGCGATAAGTTAATTGCTGTTGTATATTCTCTTAATCGCACCACAAGGAATTGAAATGGTGTAATGTTCCGTCAAAATCTACTGCTATAATCACTCTTAATCGCACCACAAGGAATTGAAATTTAGCTACCTCTTTAGTCGTCATTAGATACTCATACTCTTAATCGCACCACAAGGAATTGAAATTGAATACAGGCAATGAGAGGTCTATGACCGTTAAAGCTCTTAATCGCACCACAAGGAATTGAAATATGTAAAATTCAAAAAGATAAGCGACAAATTTTGCATCTCTTAATCGCACCACAAGGAATTGAAATGATAAATTTCCCAACAGTGCTTGCGCTTGTATTTACTCTTAATCGCACCACAAGGAATTGAAATCCCTTTAGTAAACGGAATTGCGTTTTGCAGAAAACGCTCTTAATCGCACCACAAGGAATTGAAATTGCTCTCGTTGCGCTCCAGCTTCGTGCTTCGCACCTCTTAATCGCACCACAAGGAATTGAAATTAACATCATATTTATCCGTGTATTGTTCAAAAGTCTCTTAATCGCACCACAAGGAATTGAAATACTGAAACCTTTATTGGTTTTATGCAGTGTTATAAGCTCTTAATCGCACCACAAGGAATTGAAATGATAAATTTCCCAACAGTGCTTGCGCTTGTATTTCTCTTAATCGCACCACAAGGAATTGAAATATAATTTGCGCGCGATGGAAGTAGCTCAATATCAGGCTCTTAATCGCACCACAAGGAATTGAAATGAGGGTGAGCGGGGAGGGGGCGAGCACGAAGCGAACTCTTAATCGCACCACAAGGAATTGAAATTTTTTGAGCAAACAATATCAGCAGCTTGACCTGTTCTCTTAATCGCACCACAAGGAATTGAAATAAAGTTAGGTCAAACAAAGGGTAAGTGTCACTTTACTCTTAATCGCACCACAAGGAATTGAAATTTTTCAGCGAGTCGTTAAATCAAAAATAGTAAAGCTCTTAATCGCACCACAAGGAATTGAAATAGGAAATCGGCGCGGAACTGCCCCGCGCGGGCTATGCTCTTAATCGCACCACAAGGAATTGAAATTCGACAAGGGCGAATAGGCGACAGCAACGAGCCTATCCTCTTAATCGCACCACAAGGAATTGAAATCAAATCCCCACAAGCGAGTTTGGGTTATCTTTGACACTCTTAATCGCACCACAAGGAATTGAAATCAAATCATTTTATTTTCAAAAACGAAATACCAACTCACTCTTAATCGCACCACAAGGAATTGAAATCTGAAAGTTTGCGGAAGGTCATAGAAAGCCCGGTACTCTTAATCGCACCACAAGGAATAATTCTACATTTGATCCAAAACACTCTCAATCACTTTCGGAAAAAAAACGTATTCCAAGTTATGTACCTTTGCTGCAATATCATCGGGAGTATCGTTTTGGTCTATATTGCACTTTGCTTGGAAAATAATATATCCTTCGTCATAATTCTCATTTAAGTAATGAATGGTAATACCGCTTTCCTTTTCACCGGCTGCTTTTACGGCTTCGTGCACGTAATGTCCATACATTCCTTTGCCACCATATTTAGGCAATAATGCCGGATGGATATTGACTATTTTATGGGGAAATTCTTGAATGATTTCAGGCGATATTTTGAGCAAAAAACCCGCAAGAACAATAAAATCGATATTTTCGGCAGCGAGTAACCGGAGTATTTTTTCGGGTTTGATAAAATCTTCTTTGGGAAAAGTAACCGAACGAACATGCAGACTTTTCGCCCGCTCGTGCACGTAAGCATCTGTTCTATTTGCAATGATAAGAGGAAAAATATATTTATCTGAATTTTCAAAATAGCGAATAATGTTTTCGGCATTGGAACCGGAACCGGAAGCGAAAATAGCGATATTTTTACTCATAAATAGCTGGTAATTTTGCTCATATCTATTAAAATTGTGCAAAAAAGTGCATTTTTTTCAATAAAGATTGCGTTTATTTCATTTATATTTTGTTACTTTGCAACCGCAAATTTATAAAACAAATTTTATTTACTCACTAAAAAAGAAAAATTATGTCAGAAGTTGCAGAAAAAGTAAAAGCTATTATCGTTGATAAATTAGGTGTTGACGAAACAGAAGTAGTTGAAACAGCTAATTTTACAAACGACCTTGGTGCAGATTCATTAGACACAGTGGAGTTGATTATGGAATTTGAAAAAGAATTCGGAGTATCAATTCCTGATGAAGAAGCTCAAAAAATCGCAACCGTAGGCGACGCTATCGCTCACGTTGAAGCTTTGAAAAAATAAATTACTATTTATTCTTTTTTATGGAATTAAAAAGAGTCGTGGTAACAGGTGTTGGTGCCGTAACTCCATTAGGGCTTTCTGCTGCGGAAACGTGGGAGAATATCGTGAATGGTGTGAGCGGTGCTGCCCCTATTACTCGTTTTGATGCGTCTTTGTTCAAAACAAGATTTGCCTGCGAAGTGAAAGGATTTGATCCTTCACAGCATTTTGACAGAAAAGAAGTTCGAAAAATAGACCTCTATGCTCAATTTGGATTAGTTGCCGCGAAAGAAGCCATCGAAAATAGCGGACTTGATCTCGACAAAGAAGACAAGGACGAAATAGGCGTAATTTTTGCAGCAGGAATCGGCGGTATAGGTACATTTGAACAAGAAATTGCCTACTATTATACCAACATAGAGCAGGGACCTAAATTTAATCCTTTCTTTATCCCAAAAATGATTTCCGACATTGCTGCTGGACAAATTTCGATCCAATACGGTTTCAGAGGACCAAACTACTCCACTACATCGGCTTGCGCTTCATCTACCAACGCACTTATTGATGCATTCAATTTGCTTCGTTTAGGAAAAGCCAATGTTATTGTAGCCGGAGGCGCCGAAGCTTCCATCACACCGGGTGGCGTGGGAGGATTCAATGCTTTAACCGCTCTTTCGACCAGAAATGACGAAGCTGAAAAAGCATCACGTCCGTTCAGCGCAAGCCGCGATGGATTTGTGATTGGAGAAGGTGCCGGATGCCTTATCCTCGAAGAGTTGGAGCATGCATTAGCTCGTGGCGCAAATATCCTGTGCGAAGTTGTAGGAGGCGGACTTTCTGCCGATGCTTATCACCTTACGGCGACACATCCTGAAGGCATAGGAGCCGCACTTGTAATGAAACGTGCTTTGAAAGACGCAGAAATGGCGCCGGAAGATATTGATTACATCAATGTTCACGGAACTTCTACACCCGTTGGTGACCCTTCGGAAGCTAAAGCCATCAAAGAAGTTTTTGGCGAGCACGCATACAATCTGAATATCAGTTCAACCAAATCAATGACCGGTCACTTGCTTGGAGCTGCCGGAGCTGTAGAAGGAATGATTGCCGCGCTCTCAGTATTGAATGACGTGGTGCCTCCTACCATCAACCATAGGGAAGGTGATGATGATCCGGATATTGATTATAAATTGAATTTTACTTTTGATAAAGCTCAGAAAAAAACAGTAAATGCCGCACTCTCAAATACTTTTGGATTTGGAGGACACAATGCAAGTATAATATTCAAGAAATTTCAAAAATAAAAAGTGATAAAACGCTTATTATGCAGAATAAGGCTCTTCTCGAACCCTCGAAAAGAGCTTTTTTATTCTTTTTATAATATTCTTGGTTTTTCTCCGAGGGATATACGATATTATGAATTAGCCGTCAGACACCGTTCAAAACCGATCAAGACGGACAATGGAGCTATGTTTAATAACGAGCGACTGGAGTTTTTGGGAGATGCCATACTCAATGCAGTTGTTTCGGATATACTTTACCGTCAATACTCCGATGAGCGGGAAGGTTTTCTGACCAACGCCCGATCCAATATTTGTAAAACGGGAAACACTCAATGAACTTTGCAAAAAAATAAAATTAGACAAGTTAATCGTTGCCACCCGGTTTATTAACTTAAACAAGGAAAGAAACTTCAACATACTGGGCAATGCACTGGAAGCGCTTATTGGTGCTATTTACCTTGATTGCGGATACTACAAAACGATGGAATTTTTCAACAATAAGTTATTCCCGTTGATAAACCATCCCGACCAAATGACGGAAATAAACGAGAATCCCAAATCACAACTCATAGAATGGTGCCAAAAGTATCATTTGCAGTTTGATTTTATTCTGATAGACGAAACGGTAGGAGCAAACAATCAGCATAATTTCCTGACTCAACTTGAAATAGAAGGAGTCACCGTAAGCCGGGGAAACGGAAACAGTAAAAAGGAATCGCAACAAAACGCCTCATTTGAAGCGCTAAAATGTATTGAGGAAAGTTCCGATTTTTTACAATACATTCAGAACCAAACCGCATTTTAATGTGTTGAATAATTAAACAAACTCATTATCTTATCATTTAAATCGAAGCAACATAACAAACTTTCACACTTCGACTTTCACTTAATCTCAAAAAATGAAGCTATGAACGCAAGACATTTTCCTCATCTAATCAAAACACAAGCCGCTACTTTTGGCGATAAAATTGCTCTTTACGATAGAAATGAACTCTCGGATGCCTGGACAGGAATTTCGTGGAAAGATTTTGAAAAAAAGACAAGTGCCGCTGCCAGCGCTTTTCTTAATCTCGGCATCAACGAATTTGATCATATCGGACAATTTTCTCAAAATAAAGCGGAAAACTTTATCGTAGATTTTGCGTTGTTTTCGATTCGTGCGGTAAACATTCCCATTTACCCAACCTCTTCTTTGGAACAAGTAAAATTTATCGTAAACGACGCCGGCATTGAATATCTTTTTGTTGGAGAACAAGAGCAGTTTAATGTTGCCATCCAACTATTAGATGAACTGAAAACATTGAAAAAGCTAATTGTATTCGACAAAAAAGTAACCCTACCGGACAATGAGAAGTGTATATACTTTGACGATTTTATAGATTTGGGCGAAAAAAATCCGCGAAATGCAGACATTGAAACTAAAAAAAACAAATGTGAAGAAAAAGATATAGCGTCTATACTTTATACATCGGGAACTACCGGTAATCCCAAAGGGGTAATTATTACCCACGAAATGTATAACGAAGCAATGCGCATACACCTGATCAGCCTGCCGGAAATAACTTTAAATGATATTTCCATCGCATTTTTACCACTTACACACGTCTTTGAACGCACGTGGTGTTATTTGCTTATCTACGTAGGTGCAACCGTTTACATCAATCATCGCCCAACCGAAATACAGCAAACCATAAAAGACGTACAACCGACTCTGATGTGCGCAGTCCCTCGATTTTGGGAAAAAGTATTTGTGGGAGTACAAGACAAATTAGAGAAGTCAACACCCATTAAATTAGCATTGGTAACGTGGGCGGTTGCTATCGGCAAAAAACACAACTTAGATTATTTACGCATTGGCAAAAGACCGGATTTTATACTCCGCTTCAAATACAAGTTTGCCGATAAACTTATATTTTCACAAGTAAAAAAAGTACTCGGGCTCGAGAATGCAAAGTTACTCCCTGTTGCCGGCGCTAAATTAGCCGATTCCATCACCATGTTTTTCCGGAGTATAGGTGTACCTATTGTGTATGGATACGGACTTACCGAAAGTACGGCAACGGTAGCGCATTTTCATAAGAACGATTACAAAGTGGGAACCGTAGGAACAATTATGTCTGATTTGGGCATAAAAACAGGCGAAGACAACGAAATACTCCTGAAAGGTAAAACTATCACTCCCGGCTATTACAACAATCCGGAAGCGAACAAAAACGCGTTTACCGAAGACGGATGGTTTCGCACAGGTGATGCGGGCGCCGTTTCCAACGATGGCAAAATCACGCTAACCGAAAGAATCAAGGATCTTTTCAAAACATCAAACGGAAAATACATTGCTCCACAGGAAATAGAGACCCGTCTTGAACTTGACAAATACATTGAACAAGCGGCAACTATTGGCGATGAGCGCAATTATGTCACCGCTATCATTGTTCCCTCCATTCCGGCATTGGAAGAGTATGCGCAAACAAAAAATATTAGTTACGATAAAACGGACGATTTATTGAAAAATCCACAAATCATAGCGTTAATAGAAGAACGAATTGCGTTACAGCAAACCGGAATGGCACATTACGAACTGATAAAGAAGTTTACGCTGATAAAAAAAGGATTTACCATAGAAACCGGCGAATTGACCAATACGCTGAAACTGAGAAGAACAATCATTATGCAAAAGTATAAAGACATTATTGATGCAATGTACGAAAAAAACTTGCTAAAATTTTAATACAGATTTAATCTATTTTAGCTCATTTAATAAACTTTTGTTTCGTTGCGTACGTTTTAAAAATAGTTGGAAGGTACACAAAAAAATAGTACTTTTGCACATAAATTGAATTTACACATTACAAACCAAATAAATAATTATAAATCATGGTAAGTTATAAAGAACTCGGTTTGGTAAACACCAAAGAGTTATTCAAAAAAGCCATTGAAGGAAAATATGCAATACCTGCATTCAACTTCAACAACTTGGAACAATTACAAGCTATTGTATCAGCTTGTGTTGATACAAAATCGCCGGTAATTCTTCAAGTATCAAGCGGTGCACGTAAATATGCCAATCAAACGCTTTTGCGCTATATGGCTCAAGGCGCTGTACAATATGCAAAAGAATTGGGTTACGAAATTCCAATCGTACTTCACCTTGACCACGGCGACAGCTTTGAACTTTGTAAAGATTGTATTGACAGCGGTTTCTCTTCAGTAATGATTGATGGTTCACACCTCCCTTACGAAGAAAACATCGCTCTGACTAAAAAAGTAGTAGAATATGCTCACGCCAATGATGTTACCGTAGAAGGAGAATTGGGCGTATTAGCAGGTGTTGAAGATGAGGTTTCTTCGGAACATCATACTTACACTCAACCGGAAGAAGTCGTTGATTTTGTTACGCGTACCGGCGTTGACTCATTGGCTATCTCTATCGGAACATCACACGGAGCCAACAAATTTACTCCGGATCAATGTACACGTGATGCAAATGGCATCTTGATTCCGCCTCCATTGCGTTTTGATATTTTGGAAGAAATCGAAAAACAAATCCCCGGATTCCCTATCGTATTGCACGGTTCTTCTTCAGTTCCACAAGAATATGTAGAAACAATTAATAAATATGGTGGAGCATTGAAAGATTCTATCGGCATTCCGGAAGAACAACTTCGCCATGCTGCTTCATCGGCAGTTTGCAAAATCAACATCGATTCTGACGGTCGTTTGGCGATGACTGCTAAAGTGCGTGAAGTATTTGCAACCAAACCGGCTGAGTTTGACCCACGTAAATACTTAGGTCCGGCTCGTGACGAACTCAAAAAACTGTATGCTCACAAAACAGTAAATGTATTGGGTAGCGCAGGTAAAGCGTAAACTCTCGAAAAGGATAAACGAATACAAAACAGCCTCAAACAATCGAAGTTTGAGGCTGTTTTATTATGGTATATAATCTTCTATGAAATGTGGATACCGCGAAATTTTCGTCCTTTCAATTTAATGCAATAAATTACCGATATTGGTGGTAAATAATTTTACCGAAATAGCCAACAAAATGATTCCGAAAAATTTTCGCATAATATAAATTCCTCCTTTTCCTATCAGTTTCTCAATCTTGGTTGTAGATATTAAAACAACATATACAAAAATGATATTCAGTATCACCGCAACAATGATGTTCTCAACCGAATATTCGGCGCGTAACGAAAGTAGCGTTGTAAACGAAGCGGGTCCTGCCACCAACGGAAAAGCAATAGGAACAATAGACGCTCCTCCCTTTGGTCCGTTATTTTTGTAAATTTCTACATCCAAAATCATCTCAAGTGCAAACACAAACAAAATCAAAGAACCTGCAACGGCAAACGAAGCAAAATCCACATTAAATAGTTTCAAAACTGCCTCTCCTCCAAACAAGAAAAGAATCAAAATACCCAGCGATATTATACTTACGCTGAGCGGCTTTATAACCTCGCCTTTTGACTTTATCGACAGAATAATAGGAATAGCACCCAAAATATCGATAATGGCGAAAAGAACAATAAAAGCGCTTGCTATCTGAACAATGTTGAAATGCATAGTTTGTTAATAAAAAATGAATTGAATGGTTAATTGATTAAGAAATGAGATATTTTATTCAACCTTCGCATGTGTAATTCGCAAAATTACAGCAACTTGCATTAGTGCAGCCGTTTTTTTACTCTCACTGCGTACCCTCCACTCCATCGTTAGAAAAGGTGGGGGGTGAGGTCTAACTTAAATAAGATTAGAACCATTTATTCTTATAAATATTTGATAATCAGAATGAGTATTTTTTTAATATTCATAAAATCAAACGTTTAATAATTCGCGAAAGTTGAATACTTTATTTTACAAAAATACAAAAATTAGTGAATAAAAAATTGTTTTTTATTCAAAATAAAATTTTACCATCTTGTGATTTAGCTGTTCTACAAATTTACTTTTCTACCAATACCCAATTTCTTCAATGTCTCGTTATTGACTTTTTTTCGCTCAGAATCAAAAAACCATCCCCATTTATTGAAGTATTTAATTAAATTCCACAGATGAACGCCTAAAAATTTGACATTTTGATATGATGCATGAGCGTGATGATGAACGATATTTACATGCGGATAAAAGACAGTTTTATATTTTTGATGAATCCTACGCGTTAAATCAATATCCTCCGGATACATAAAAAAACGTTCGTCAAACAAACCCACTTCTTTCAATGTTTTGGTACGCAACAGCATAAAACAGCCTGAAAGATATGGTACTTCCATTACTTTATCATAACCGAACCGGCGAAGTTCAAATCGGTCGTTTGATTTCTTAGTCCATTTTGATGGTAAAAAACGACGAAAGAACAAATCGGAAGGTTTAGGTAGCAATTTACAAAGATATTGTGTTTCTCCGTTGGGATAAAGAACGTTGGGCATAAGGTGTCCCACATCCTGATTTTGATTCATAAAATTCAAAAGTTCTTCTAAAATAATGCTGTTAAACTGAATATCCGGATTTACTACCAAATGGTAAGAAACCTGTTGTTCTATCGTTTTACGAATGGCAATATTGTGTCCGGTCCCATAACCTAGATTTTTGTTGTTGAAAATGTATTCAACCGGAAATTTACTAAATTCAGTATTCTTTTGAGGCGAATTATCAATTAGATATATCTTTTCAACTCGCCCTGATTGCCGGAGCGAAGCTATTAACAATTCAATCTCCGCAATAGTATGATTATATAAAACAATTGAAGCATTGAGCATATCTATTATTATTTCTTTTGATAATGTCGGGCAAAGTCGGCTAAATCTTTATAAATGTCATCAGCATAAATTTTTATTGATTCGTCCATAGACTTTCCATTGGTAAGAAATATTGTCTTTTACTCCGATGTTTTTCCCGAATTTCATATCGCTTAAAGTATCTCCAACCATTACCGACAACTTTATATCAATATCTGGGAATTCTTCCATCGCTTGCTTGCCCATTCCGATATTTGGCTTCCGAAAAGGGCTATTGTCATTTGCCAACGCTGAACAATGATATATTTTATCGATTCGTCCTCCATTTTGGCAGATGGTTTTGCTCATATACTGATGAATATCGATCAAATCTTGTTCCGAGAAAATGCCTTTTCCTATCCCTTGTTGATTAGTAATTATAAAAATACGATCGAATAGTTCGCCTAATTTGGCTAATGCACTTAAAACGCCCGGAAGAAATTCAAACTCGTCCGTTTTCGTTACATAACCATCAACAATTTGTCGATTAATAACCCCATCTCTATCTAAAAACAATGCACTCGTACTCATCTTCAACTATTTACGAAATAAAACTATTTCTTTTTGAGCTCTAAAATAGTCTTCGGGCACACCAATATCAATAAAATACGCATTGAATCCTAATCCGTAAAACTGGTTCGTGGTATATTGTTTTTCCAGAACTTCTTTTTCAAATGAAAATTGTTTGGGCAAATCCAATCCGGTGAACCATAATTTATTAATTAGATAAATACCTCCGTTAATAAACCCTTTACCCTGAAGTTGATTTTTTTCGCTAAATTCTCTGATACGGTTCTCATCATCAATATTAACAGCACCGTAACGTGAAACGTCCTCTATCTCACGTAATGCAACAGAAATTACTGTTTTTTTTTCAGAATGAAACGCCTGTAAAATCGAAAAATCAATGTCAAAAAGAGTATCACCATTAAGAACTAATACATTTTCGGCTTGGGCTTTCTTAAGCCCTTCTAAAATAGCTCCGCCAGTGCCAAGTGGGATGTTTTCTTGTGAATAAACAAGAGATAATTTTTTAAACATATTACCATAAAATTCTTCAATTTTGTCGTGCATATAGCCAGTAGAAAGGATTACGCGCTCAACGCCGGCTGATTGCAATCTTTCTAATAGCACCGATAAAAAGGGTTCGCCGTTAATAGGAGCCATAGGCTTGGGCACATCACTCACTATATGTTTCAAACGGGTACCAAAACCTCCTGCAAGTATTATGGCTTCTTTCATAGTAAAAAAGAGGTATTAATAAATTAATCTAATGTGGAATTTTGTACAGCAAACATCTTTGATTCAACAATTTCGCAAATTATATGACCAATCAAAATGTGTGCTTCCTGAATGCGTGGTGTATCGCTTGAGGGAGTATTAATTAAAATATTTACGAAATCTTTCATCTTTCCTCCTGTTTTTCCGGTGAAAGCAATCGTTTTTATTTTTTTGTTTTTTGCGGTTTCAAATGCTTTAATAATGTTTACAGAGTTACCTGACGTTGAGAGCCCTATAAGCACATCGCCTTCCTTCCCTGAGCCCTTTATCATTCTTGAGTAAATTTCGTCGTATCCGTAATCGTTTGCAACAGCAGTAACGTATGAGGTGTTGCAGTGAAGTGCTTCTGAGGGGAGTGGTGCACGATCGAAATAAAACCGTCCGGAAAGTTCAGCAGCTAAATGTTGAGCGTCAGCTGCACTACCACCGTTCCCGCAAAAAAAGACTTTGTTTCCTTGCTTTAAAGCATTGATTAAAATTTCAGTCACAAGTGATATTTTTTCAATCAAAATTTTGTCAGATAGTATGTTTTGTTTTACCTCAATGTCTTGCTTTATTTTTTGTTCAATCATCATAACGCTTACTTTGTTAAATTGTCCAAGTTTTTAATCCTTCGGAGGTGAACTCATATTTTTTAACTTGACCTCCAAAATGGGATAATGCTTTTTCTACTCCGTAACGGACTATGCCAGGACAGTAAAAGGTCATAAATCCACCACCGCCTGCTCCTGACACTTTGCCTCCGGTTGCTCCTGATTTTATAGCCTCTTCGTATATATCGTCTAACAATGAATTTGTAATTCCCTTTGTCATTTGTTTTTTATACTTCCAACCAAAATCCAATATTTTACCCATTTCATCTATCTCACCTTTAAGAATCGCTTCTTTCATCCATACAGATTGTTCTTTGAGTTTGTGCATAGCCTCTATGGAAGTTTCATTTTTCTTTACTACGTTTTTTGTTTGTTCTTCAATAATTTTAGCCGATTGCCTATTGGTTTTAGTATAATAAAGTAGTAGATTGTGTGACAATTCATCTTGAAAACGTTGAATAACTCGTAAAGGATTTACAATGACTTTGTCATCGCCATAGAATTCCATAAAATTAAATCCTCCAAAAGTCGCGGCATATTGATCTTGCTTTCCTCCCGCCATATTTAAATCTACACGCTCAATAATATATGCCAAATGAGCAATATCGTACTCTCCAAATGGAAGTTTCAACCATTCTACAAAGGCTCCGAGAATAGATACCATCAATGTTGAAGAAGTTCCAAGACCTGACCCGGCAGGTGCATCCACATGTGACGAAATTCTAAACGATAAAGGTTTTCCTCCGTTAAAATCTTTTACAATTCGATTATAAACTCCTTTGTGTAAAATGAATTGACCATTAGTTTCTAGCTCAGGTGTTGATGCTAACTCCTCAGATATATTTAAATCGGGAAGTAAGAAACTTATTTTTCCATCATCGGCAGGCTCAATAGTCGTATAAGCATACATGTTAATGGTTGCGTTGAGGATAGCCCCTCCGTATAAGTCAGAGTAAGGGGAAACGTCTGTACCACCACCTGCCAACCCCAGTCTTAAGGGTGCTTTGCTTCTTATTATCATTGTTTATAAAAAAGTCAATTTAGAAATCATATAAAAAATTTATTCTAATTCAAAGATAATATAAATGTGACAATTTTTACATTAAAGACACAAGTAAATTTTGATAAGAACAACTTTTTTTCAGTAAATGCATTTTTGGAAAACATATTCTACAGGGTAATTTTATATTACATGCTATTTTTTTTTATCAACCCCTTGAATTGGTAAATTTTTGAAATATTTTTCATCATCAAAGTAAAACCTCCCCCAATTTTGTTTTTTTTTATTATGTAATAATCTTCTGAGGATTTTTTTATGATGTTTTTTATAGAACTATTACTAACACCGCCAATATTCATTTTCACCATTGTTATAGGTAGGTATGTTTTTTTTATATATGGTTGTCTGAAAACACGGACAATAAAATCGTAGTCTGCAGCAATCTGTAATTTATCATCAAATAGACCTAAAGTTTGATAAATCTCTTTTTTACAATATAATGTTGGATGGGGAGGCATCCAGCCTAATTTAAGATAATGTAGCTTGAAATCTTTACTAATCCAGTTGCGTATAGTTTTTGTTTTTCCGTTCTTCATCGACTGGTATACCAGATTCCCGTATACTATATCTGATTTTTCTGAATAGTAAGTTTCGACGATCTTTGATACAATGCTGTCATCGGCAAGAATATCGTCTGAATTAAGAAAACCAATAATATCTCCAGTCGAAAGTTTAATTCCTTTATTAAAAGCATCGTAAATACCATTATCTTTCTCTGAAATCAAATAAGATATTTTATTTTGGTTTTCTTTGATGATTTTTATTGTGTCATCATAAGAACCGCCATCAATAATTATATATTCAATATTTTTGTAATCTTGATTGTATACAGAATCAATAGTTTCTTGAATGCCTTTTTCACTATTAAATGTTGCTGTTATTATTGTGACTTTCATTAGTTTATCTATTTGAAAGAATAAATATCTAGATTGTGCTTAAAACTTTATTAAATAAATTAATTGTTTCTATTCCTGTTTTTTCCCATGAAAATCTATCGGCAATTTTATAGGCTTTATTAGTCAATTCAGCATTTTCTTTGTTCATCATTGAATTGATAAGCATATTAACCGATTTAGTATCATAGCTTTTAAAATAGGTGATTCCATCTAGTCCTATCTCATTCACAGCGGGACATTGATAAGCTAATACCGGACATTTTGCCTTCATAGCCTCAATTACGGGGACTCCAAAGCCTTCATATAGCGACGGGTGGATAAGGCAAACAGATTTATTATAAATTAAATTTAATTCATTTTCGCTTAGGCCTATCAAATGCTGGATTCTGTCGTTCACAGGATTGGTGAGCTTAAGTTCGCGCTTGTTGAATTTTCCCCCCACCCACTATTGTTAAATTGAGATTTTCGTTGTCTTTTAATAATTCTATGACAAAATCAAATTTTTTATAGGAAGCTCGACTGCCAACAAAAAGGATATGATTATTTTTTTCAATATTATCGATTTTTTGAAAAACAGGATTTACACCACTGTAAATAACTGAAACCTTATTTTGATCGCATCTATAAAGACTAATTAGATCATTTCTTGTAGTATGGGAGTTGCAAATTATGTGATCTGCTTTTTTGATAATTCTTTTTTTCATCTTAATTGTAAAATAGTTTCTTATCCCTTTGCCGAAGAGTTCTTGGATACAATCGTGAAAAGTTATAATGTTAAAAGCATTTTTATTTGAGCAAACTCTATAGTAGCTTGAGTGAAATATGAATTTTTCATTTATATCGGTATTGTAGTCCATAATTCGCAGAAAAGTGTAAAATTTCTTCCACATTATTTTTGATTTGGAAATTTTTTTAACAGTTTCTTTTGAATATAAATTTGAGGAGTTCTTTTCGTAAAAAATGAAAATACTCTCTTTGTAGAGTTCAGATTCCCTGATAGAATCAATAAGTTCTTTCCATCTCACAGATATTCCTCCTGATTTCTGTAATGAAAAGATTATATTGTCAAATATTACCATGATTGAGGATTAATGATTTATAATGAGTTTAAGATATTTTGAAATAAATTTGCAGAGACATCCATCGAATATTTTCTCTAGATACATCTCCCTACTTGGTCTATTGAATACGTCGAAGTCGTTATTTAAATATAATTTTTCTATCTTAGATGAAAATTCTTCTTTAGAATTACATTCAATAGTCGCTCCGGGGTAACTATCGGTGCCAAAGCCTTCGAATGATTCCTTTGTCCCTATTATTGCCTTTCCATACATTAACGCTTCTACAACTTTTATTTTCATACCCGCTCCTGAAAATAATGGTGAAACAACAAAATCTGCATCTAAATAATAAGGTGCAATCTCATCAACTAGACCAACGACAATAACATTGTCTCTTGATAGTTCTTTTTTATGGTTTTCGAAACCTTTTCCAACTACAACCGTATTTAATTTTGGTAACAGCGGGCTAATGTTGTCAATAAACCATTTAATTCCATCAAAATTAGATCTACTAAGAGATCCAACAAATAAACAATATGGTTTTAACTCTTGAAGCGAAAGTGTGATGGCCGTTTCACCTTTGGAATTATAATCATTTAGTTTATCTTCAAAAGCTACAGGCATAATATAGGTGGGTTCGTAGTTGTAAATTTCTTTCAATCTTTTTTTATCTCTGGTACTAAGAGATATCGTTATTGTAGAATATCTTAAAGCTGTTTTTTCATTAAAATATGCAAGAGCCAAATAAGGATATTTTATTGCATTTTTCCCAAATCGAGCTTTTATAAAGTCGTATTCCACATTGTGAAAAAAAGAAATTGTTTTCGTATTGCTTTGCTTAATAATGTGTTTCAATAATTTTCCAAGTAAAGATGAATCTAAAAAAAACAAATCATATTTTTTTAATCTCATCATTTTATTAATATCTTTAATGTTGTTGTACGATAACGGCGGAAAATAAAAGGAAAAAAATGAGGATAATAACTTACAAAGTTTACTTGACTTTATTACATAAACATCTGTCTCGTATGTTTTAGATAAAAGTTTAAAGTTTCTTAGTGAACCTTGGTTGCCTCCAGTGTTTTCTTCAAAAATATTGTTAAATGTTACAAATAAAGCTTTTTTCATTAATTAATTGTTTTTCTGAAGTTTGTAAATATTCGCTTTCAAATATTTTTTCTCGTGAGTCATAGTCTTGTATTGTTCCATTAATAATATTGTCATATTTGAATAAAATATTATTGGTAGATTTTATCGTTTTTAGACTTATGAATAACGATAATGGTAGAAATATTAAATATTTGACAGTATTTTTGGATTCTTCTATAATTAAAGGCCAAAGAATCCAGTAAGAAAAATAAAATAACCTAGCTACTCTTGAAATCATAATACTCACTTCTGAAAAATAGAAGAAGAAAATAAAATAAATAAAAAAGCAATTTACAAAAATTATTGTAGATTTAGATTTTGCCACAAGTTTGTTGTAGTAAATCAAAATCAATAAAGTTGTAATTAGACGCTCAAAATAACCTAGTGTTATTCCGTAGTTTTGATTAAATAGCGCACTGTTCAAATAAAATTCCGACTTATTTTCTGCCCTTTCCCCTAAAATAGTTGTTATTGAATGTAAAAACGGCTTTATGAAAGGGATTTGCAATAAATATATTATATTGCCAACCACTACAAGGATTGTTAAAATCTTTAAGTTTATTTTTTTTTGAATTACGAAATATAAAGGTAAGAAAAATAAAGAAGACCAATGAAATGATATCCCAATTAGGTTAAGCATAATAAAAGGAACCAGTTTGCGCTCTTCTATATATTTTATCGATAATAAGAATAGAAGTAACCCTTTAATGTTTCTTAGTAAATCAATCTCAAAAGTGAGTCCCCCATGACTAAAAATAGTGCAAAGGCAAAAGAATATGAATTGTTAGAAACATAGCGTTTGATGAATGTACGAAGCAAAAGAAAATCTATCAACGTATTTATTAATATGTAAAAATGATAATCAGGATAAATAGTTTTGACAATTGAGGTGAATAATACATATCCAGGTTCAAATGAAAACCTAGAAATATTTATGTTTTGTATATTAGGAATGCTCATAAAAAATGGATAGTAACTATGCCAGTCCCATCCTATAAATCCCCTAAAACCAAAAAAATAAATGAATGATAAAGAAACTATGCTATTTAAAATGTGTATTGATCTTTTGTCAAAATTGACAAAAATCTCCAATGCTGATATTGTCAGCAAAGAAATAACTAATATGACATATGGTTGATAATACATTAAATAGAATTTAATTAAACCAAGGCTTCCAAGCTGGGTTGTAGTCCAGATTTTTAGTTCTTGTACTTATTATTTTCGCTGGATTTCCTCCTACTACTGCATATGGTTCAACATCCTTTGTTATTACAGAACCAGCGGCGATAACTGCACCTTTCCCTATTTTTACGCCAGGCAAAATTGTAGCTCGGCTCCCAATCCAAACGTAATCCTCTATTACAACAGCTTTGCCAATGTATTTGAATAGTGGTGAATTTACAATATGGGATCCAGTGATAATATGCACATCTGGAGAAATAGATACGTTTGACCCAATTTTGATGCCGCTCCGAGCATCTAAACAACAATTGCGGTTTATAACTGAATTCTTTTCAATGGTTAGATTATAACCAATAATTTTAGAATGCAAATGAATAGAGCTTTTTTCTCCTATTTTAATTCCGCATATCAGTTTGTAATATGAGGCTCTAACAATATGAAATGGAATATGGCATATTATATTATTAGGAATATATTGCCTGATGAATTGCGAGCTAATATTCAATATTTTCTTAATAGCTTTTTTGAATGGCAATAATGTAGTTATCTTCGCTATATTCAATGTGTGCCATATGTTCTGGCCGATTTTATGATTGTAGGAATTAACGACCATGAAGTTATCTATTGCGCATTTTATTTGGTTTGAAGAAACACCCAATTCTTCAAAATACAAAATATCTCGGTTTATGTAAGAAAATCTCTTATTCAAACAATATAACTTATATATCAAATCAAAATCTGCGCACACTTTATATCTTTTTTGGAGATTAAAAGGAAACTGTTTTAACAAAGATGATTTTGTAAACATAGCTCCATGCCTAAAAAGGGAGCTTTCCACAGATCTTTAATTGGATTATCAGCTTTATGATGTATCCTTCGGCTATCTCTTAGTTCAATCCAATCATTTCCGTAAATAATATCGGCATCAGTATTCTCTAGGTTTTTAATAACGTCTTCAATTACTTGCGAGTCAAAAAAACCATCGCCTGCGTTCATAAAAATAATCCACTCCCCAGTGGAAATTTTCACGGCCTTGTTCATAGCGTCATAAATGCCGTTGTCCGATTCGCTTTTCCATTTAAAGTTCTCTGGATTTATATCAAACGCCCCTTCTCTTATTTTCAAATCTATATTCTGAATAATATCTAAAGAACCATCTTCGCTACAACCGTCCACTATAACATATTCTATATTTTTATAGGATTGATTTAGCACACTGAGCATTGTCCTTTCAAGCTTATTAGCAGCGTTGAAAATAACAGTAATTATGGTGACTTTTATTCTATTCATTCGGTTCAATTATTTATTCCAAATCCCGGATGCTGTCTCTGTTATTATCTTTCTAAATTGAATAGGAGCCCAAATGCATCTTAGGAACACCATGAAAGTCATCCCTAAAACAATGCCTTGAATATTCAATAGTTTGCCTAGTATTATACAGACAGGTATTGTGAAGATTATTTCTATTATTGAACTATATAGTTGTAATCTTATTTTGCCTATTCCATTAAGCATATAAATGTAGATAGATGAAAATGAAAATAAAATATTAAACAGAATAACAACACAATTTAAAGAGATGGGAATCTGCAATTCTTTTCCAATCCATAATTTATATACGAGGGGAGCGCAAGCGCATATAACAATAGAAGTTAAAACTAACAATGAGAATATATATAACATTTTTTTTTCAATCTTCTTGAACCAAATAAAATCTCTTAAATGATATGCTTCTGTTGACGACGACCATAATGGTGTTATAATTATCAAACTTGCAATAGAGATAATATTGGCATATTTGTAAGCAATATTGTAAATTGTGACTTCGTATGGAGAAAAAAGCTGAGCAATTATAATGTTGCTTGTGAAGTATACAATGATGCCGCTAATTTGTAATATGAAAAATTGAGCTCCTAAACCCATCAACTCTTTTCCATAAGACAACTTAAAAGATGATAATGAAGGTCGTATGTTACGAAGTTTTCCGTAAAAAACCACAAAATATGAAACAATGAAAATGACTGCTGGACTAGCCGAAAATGTTAATGCAACAAAAGTCAGAGAACCTTTGGTGGTTTTTGTCAAAATATAAATAATGATTAAAGAAAATAAACTTCCGATTGTAATCATTAAATCATTTAAAGAAGGTTTTTGCATGGAAACAAATATAGTACCAACTGTTTTAAATACAAATTGTAAAGAAAAGAACCCAAATACCATCAATACAATCTCACTTAATTTTTCAGACTCAAGAACTGTTGTGTTTAAAATACTTCCCCAATTTAAAAATGGATTCGCTAAAGCAAAACAAGCAAATAAACTCATAATAATAATCGCAAGTAGTATGAAAGTTGTACTTACCAAAGACTTTGCTTTTGACATGTCTTCATTGGTTAATGCTTCTGTGAGTTTGTTTCTTAATCCGTTTCCCAAACCAATGTCAAACAAGTTAATCCATGTTAAAATTGAGCTTAATGTTAACCAAACTCCGTATTCAGTTGTATTCAGATAATTAAGGGTTAATGGTACTAATATAAATGAAATTAGTATGCTAATTCCTTTTAACAATAGAGAGAAAAATATATTTTTTCGTATCTTAGAGCTTCTGATGTTTTTTACTCCAAAACTCTTAAAATTGTATGCAAACTTAGCTAGCATTTATGGTAAATATCTTTTTTGTTGCAACTTAAATTGTGATTTAATTGAAAAGTATTTAAGTTTCTTATTTGCGGCTTTGTTGCCAAAAAAATCAATCCGTACAACTTACACGTATGGTTTCGCATGGTTTTATTTTAACAATGAATCTGACTCTGAAAATCAGTGAATAAAAATCAAAATAGATAATAACGAAATTAATAGGATAGCTTCATCCATTATAATTTCTAAATCTATTTTGTGTTGTTAAACTGTTATTATAAATTTTCCCATATCTGAACCTTAACGTGTTTTTAACACTTAAATTGTATTCAAATTATATTTTAACAAAAAACCCGAAAATATTTTCCGGGTTTATCTTTTTGGTGTCTAAATAACACTTTTATTCGGCAACTGGTGCTTCTTCTGCTGAAGGAGTTTCTGTTTCAGGAGCGGCTTCTTCTTGCACAGCTTCTTCTACTTTTGCTTCAAGGGCTTCAGCTTTCTTTTTAGCTAACTCAGCTTGTCTTGTTTTTAGAACTTCTGCCTCTATTTTTGCTCTTTCTTTGGCTTTGGCTTGTTTTTCAGCCTCTAATTCAGCTTTTGTTTTGTTCACTGCATTTTCTTTTGATGCTTTCCAAGCTTCAAAGCGTTTTTGAGCTTCTGCTTCATCAAAAGCACCTTTTTTAACACCGCCTTGCAAGTGTTTCATCATCAGCACGCCTTCAGATGAAAGAATGTTGCGCGTGGTATCTGTCGGCTGTGCGCCTACATTAAGCCAGTACAACGCTCTGTCGAATTTTAAATCTACAGTTGCAGGATTTGTGTTTGGGTTGTATGAACCGATACGTTCAATAAATTTTCCATCACGTGGAGCGCGACTGTCTGCAATCACAATGTGATAGTACGCGTAGCTTTTACGGCCGTGGCGTTGGAGTCTCATTTTTACTGCCATTTTCTCGAAATGTTTTTAAAATTAATATTATGTTTGTTCGCTTTTACTCGAAAAGCGGATGCAAAGATACGGAAATATATTGGAATAGAAAAATATCATTGAACTATTAGCTGGGCAAACGCATCTTAATTTATTTTAAATAATATTCAGGTCAACGTTTAATAGAGAAAACGGATAATGAAGAGCCCTATGAGTTATTTTAGCAGTTTACCCGATCCTCGATTGGATCGAACAAAAGAACATTTGTTGGAAGATATCATTTTTATCACTATAGCGGCAGTTGTTTGCGGAGCTGAGAGTTGGAATGATATTGAGAATTACGGTAAGTCCAAAGTAGATTGGTTACGCCCCTATTTACAGTTACCCGGTGGAATACCCTCTTACGATACATTTAATCGTTTTTTCAGTGCATTGGAACCGTCTTTCCTGACTTCGACACTTTTATCATCTAAATTTTGTAATTATTTAAATGCTAATATTTTACAAATTTCGGGACACCGATTTGGGTGTCCCGGCTGAAAACGAGCTATCTTTGCGGTATGTTTGTACGCAAGAAAAAGAATCCAAGTGGTATCATCAGCATTCAGATTATAGACAAAAGCAATGGCAAATACTATGTAGTAAAAACTATTGGCAGTAGTTCCAGTACTGAAAATATAGAATCATTGTATCAACAAGGCAAAAAATGGATTTCAGCCTATTTGGGAGAACAGGATGTTTTTGAAATGCACGACAAAGAAGGTGAGGAGAAGCAGGTAACCGAATATTTGCTTTCAAATGTCGAAAATATTCTGCTCAACGGGGTTCAGTTAATTTTGAATCAAGCGTTCAGATTAACCGGCTTTGATGTGATAGAAGACGAGATTTTCCGACAGCTTGTGGTAGCCCGATTAAGCCAGCCGATGAGCAAATCGGCAACGGTAGAATACCTGAAGTCGCACTTTGATGAAGATGTTCAACTACACCGCATATACCGCTATTTAGACAAATTGTACGACACGCAGCAGCAAAAAATACAGCAGATAAGCGTTGAGCATTGCCCAAACCATTACCACTATAAAGATAAACCTGCCAATCAGCGGAAATACAATGACCAAAACGATGCTCCTGACGAAAAGGCATCAGTCTCCATAGCCCAATTATTTGATGAAAATTTTTGGAAAATCTTTTAGGGTGTCCCGTGTCGAAGTCAGGAAAAAGGGTGTACCTGTAGGTGTACCTAAAATTATAAAAAAATAGAATTTCTGAAAGTGTGGTAGAATCGAGTAAAATTGGTAAGCCCTTAAAATACAGATAATAAAAAAAGAGCTACATTTCTGTAACTCTTTTTGTGGGCGTTGACGGATTCGAACCGCCGACCCTCTGCTTGTAAGGCAGATGCTCTGAACCAGCTGAGCTAAACGCCCTTGTTTTGGAAAAGTGATGCAAAGATACTGCTTTTTTTGGAACCGGCAAATGTTTTGATAAATATATTTCAAAAATATTTCAGGCATTAAAACAACATCCTAAATGCCTCTTCCACCTTCTTTACCTGAACTAATTCGATATTTATTTTCTTTAAATCCAAACTTTTAAGATTGATATTGGGTATAATCATTTTTCGGAAGCCGAGTTTCTCTGCTTCGTGTATTCGCTGTTCAATTCTGTTGATGGGACGGATTTCCCCTGACAGTCCAACTTCACCGGCTAAGCAGGCGTGTGATTCGATAGCCGCGTCGATATTGGAAGAAAGGATAGCAGAAATTACCGCTAAATCAATCGCCGGATCGTTTACTTTTATACCTCCGGCTATATTCATAAAAACGTCTTTTTGAGGCAATTTGAATCCTGCACGCTTTTCGAGCACTGCCAACAACATATTTAGTCGTCGCAAATCGAAACCGGTTGACGAACGTTGTGGCGTGCCGTAAGCCGCTGAGCTCACCAACGCCTGTACTTCGATTAGAAACGGACGAATACCCTCAATAGCAGATGCTATGGCAACACCGCTCATACCCTCGTGATTTTGTGTGAGAAGAAGCTCAGAAGGATTACTTACTTCTCTTAAACCGCTTTGCTGCATTTCGAAGATCCCTAATTCTGATGTGCTCCCAAAACGATTCTTTATCGGACGAAGAATACGGTACATATAATGCTGGTCGCCTTCAAACTGAAGAACGGTGTCAACAATATGTTCCAGCACTTTGGGTCCGGCAATGCTGCCTTCTTTATTTATGTGTCCGATAAGAAGCACCGGAGTTCCGCTTGTTTTGCAAAATTTAAGCAACGCTGCCGCACACTCACGCACTTGCGAAACGCTTCCGGGTGAAGATTCAATGGTTTCGGTGGTTATGGTTTGAATGGAATCTACAATTAATAAGTCGGGCTTTATATTTTGTACGTGTACAAAAGCCTGTTCCAATGAGGTTTCACTCACTACGTAGCACTCCGAGTTATGAATACCCAGTCTTTCGGCGCGTAGTTTTAATTGTTGCACACTTTCTTCGCCCGACACATACAATGTCCGTTTATCGGCAACATTCAGGACAGTTTGCAGTACCAACGTGGATTTCCCAATACCGGGCTCGCCCCCTATCAACACAAGCGACCCGTTTACCAAACCTCCGCCAAGTACTCTGTTCAGTTCGTGGTTGTGTGTATTGATTCGTGGTTCGTTGAGCGCTTCTACTTCGGAAATTAGGATTGGTTTCTGTTTTTGTGTCTCCAATCCGGCAATAGAGATTTTGTTTGCCGGTTCTTTGCTTACTACTTCCTCCACGTAACTGTTCCACGCCCCGCACGAAGGACATCTGCCTATCCATTTGGGTGAGTCAACGCCACAATTTTGGCATACATATATTGTTTTAGTTTTCGCCATTTTTATTTAATTTTGAGTGATGGTATCCTTTTGTTCCAAATTTTTCGCCTAAACGTATCAATTTTTCTCTTTGTACAAGATATATTAAGGTAGCTAAAGGCATCATCACAATCATAGACATTACCCAGAATTGTTTGTTATATATTTTATTCCGAAAAATATCAATCATAAGATAAATCCAAATAAACAAGGCACCCGTAATACCCACAATAAAAAAAAGATTAGATACTGATTTGTAAAAAAATATCACGAATAGAAGAAATACCAAAAACAGTACAAGAAATATTATATGTACGACTTTATTTGTCATTTTATTTTGCTTTTTGCAAATATACATAAAATCAAGAAATAATGTCTTGTTAGTCCTCCAATCAAACAAAAAAAGAGGCTGTCTCGTAATGGACAAGCCTCTTTCTTTTTAGTTTTTTTGAGAAATATTATTGCATTTGTCAATAAATCATTTGATGTAACTTAGTAGTGTTGCGTTAATTTTTAATATATATCTGTATTGTATTATATATCAGACACATAAATGCAATTTTTTGTTTTTTGATTTGGATTAAATCAATAGTTCGTTGAAACACAATTAAGTTTATGCGGCAATAGTTCCGTATAATAGAAGTTCTTTGACATTCTGGTTGTTTTTGAGTATGTTTGTTTTAAGAGCAAACATTGTAATAAATCTTTCCAACAGTAATGCGTTGTGATTGACAGTTTTAATGTCTGCCATTGAGAATGATTTACGTTCTTCTTTGGGAATATAGTGTACCAATATACAACTTTTGCTATATTAATGGCTGTAAACCAAAAATTGAAATGAGAATACAATTTTTCTTTGTTTCTTGCTCGACAAGTTGTTAGACTTGTATGTTGTTTTGCATCCCGATAAATAAACCCGATTTGAAATCGCATCTGATACATTTCAAGCATTTCGGTGGATTCCATTTCTATGTTTGTTGAAAAATATATTTTCGTTTGAAGCAATTTTTCCATCTTTAAGGAATTGAACATAGTCTATTCTTACCATCCGATTTAGTGCTACGGTATGTACAGCGGCAGAGCAAATACGCATTCGTCATTTTTCTTTTTCGATTCTAAAATGCTTCATATCCAGATTCGCTAAATCAACCGCTTCTCCATTTGTTGAGAGACGACCTCTTTTGCCGGTCTTTTTAATTTGTGTCAAATAACGCAAACGAACATCGTTACAAAAGCGGGAGATAACATCAAGTCCACAACTTGTAAGGTAAGAAACAAATGGTTCTTTGGAGAAATCTCCATCTACAGCCACAATCGAAGCCAATTTCTTTAGTTCCTCTGCCTTTTCATTAAAAGTACGGGCACAGAATTCAAGAAGTGTTTCTGATTCAAGTGGCAGTGTTTGAATTGGCTCTAAATGGAGTGCTGTATGATTATCTAAATCAAGCACAGCAATACCGCCTATTTCTAAGCTCCACTTAGCTTTGCTGGCACAGCCTGACCAAAACCATCCAAGCTTTCAGTTTTACCTCCTGATTTGGGGATGTAACTTGGGTCGAAAGCTATTGCCCTGTGTTGTCCACAATATTCATTAATAAGTGCTGCATTAAAGTTGAAAAGCATCGAAATCACTTTCAAATTGCTGTCGATAGCGAACTGTATGATAAATGAGTCTTGGAAATCATGTCTTTATAGGGGTTGGATTACCTGTAAATATACTTATTTTCTATGACCTATACAAATAAAAAAGGGACTTCATTAGAATGTCCCTTTTATTTTAGGTATTAGTCTTGCTTAAGGTAAAAAGATTGTGTTGTTTAGTTTTCATTGCAAAGGAAGCATTAATTTTAAATCTTTGCAAAAAAAAAGATATGTTATAAAACCTATTTTTAATAAATTTTAGTCTTATTTTTCACAAGTTTTTTAACAGACAGTCATATTTCTTTGATAAACAGCTGTTTTATATCGTTTTTTTGAAATATCTTTGCAAAAAAATACTACAAAGCACGTAGTAGTTTTATTGACCGTTGCTCTCCAGCCATAAAGACAATTTTTACAGATAATTATAAAAATAAAAGATAAACGTTGCCCGAATAAAATAAAAAGAACGATTATCTCAACATACGAGTTATAACTGACCATAAAAAATAAATTATAAACACATGAAAAACTAATCATTTTATCATTTCTAACACTGTCAATGTTTCTTCAATCGCAAAATCTTCAGGTACATTACGATTTTGGGAAAGGACGAAATTTCATTACCACTACCTTTGAGATGTTTAAACCGGATAAATGGGGGAATACGTTTATTTTTATTGATTTCGATTATAATTTGGGAAATAAAAATCATCCAGCACTGGCATACACCGAAATAGCCCGGTGTTTCAGTCTTGGCAAATCGCCTTTGAGCGCACAAATCGAATACAACGGTGGGTTATTGATGAATAACACTCAACAAGCAAATTTTTCGTATCCGGGTTATCCTATAAACAATGCTTATCTAACCGGATTAGATTACGGCTGGCACAGCGATGATTTTACCAAATTCGTCAATTTTAAGGTTCTATATAAATACATTGCAGATAAAAATCCAACTTCGTTTCAGATAACCGGTGTGTGGGACTTAAATTTCTTCAAGAAGAAATTGACATTTTCTGGTTTCGCCGATTTTTGGAGAGAAGACAACACCAATTTTTATAACGCTAAAGGTGAAAGTTTGAGCAAACCGGTGGACACAAAATTTATTTTTCTCACTGAGCCGCAAATTTGGTATAACGTCACCCCGAATATATCTTTAGGTTCCGAATGGGAATTAGGTGTTAATTTCGGAACGGTACATGGTCTTAAAGTCTGTCCTACCTTAGGAGCAAAATGGACGTTCTAATTCATTTTGAAAGAAAAATAAGTATCTTTGCTACGTTTTTTTATCCATTATTGACTATTAGAATAAGTATTAAATCCTATGAAAAACAAGTATTTACTTGTTTGCATCGCCACTTTGTTACTGGGCTGTGGAAATGCAAAAAAACAAGCAGAAAAAAACATTCAAGCAAAAAAAACAATTTCAGTACCAACATTCTCTGCCGACTCGGCATATCAATATGTAAAAACTCAGGTAGATTTTGGCGCTCGTGTCCCTAATACAAAAGCGCATATCGCTTGTGGAAATTATTTGGAAGCCAAACTACATCAATTTGGTGCTAAAGTCATTATTCAACAAGCAGATCTGATGGCTTTTGATGGTACCATACTCAAAGCTAAGAACATTATTGGGAGCTATAATCTCGATGTCAAAACACGTGTTTTACTTTTTGCACATTGGGATAGCAGACCTTGGGCTGACAACGATCCGGATAGCAAAAATCACAAAACGCCCGTAATCGGTGCCAACGATGGTGCAAGTGGTATAGGTGTTTTGCTTGAAATAGCACGTAACTTGGGAAAACAAAATCCGAATATCGGAGTAGATATCGCTTTTTTTGACGCGGAAGATTATGGAACTACTTCCGGAAATGAAGATTCTTGGTGTCTTGGAACACAATATTGGGCTAAAAACGTACATGTGCCTGGGTATAACGCCAAGTATGGGATATTGTTAGATATGGTGGGAGCACCTCAAGCAACATTTTACAGGGAACAATTCTCTGATTATTACGCGCAGGAGATCGTGGATAAAATCTGGACTCAGGCGGCTTCGCTCGGCTTCAGTCAATATTTTATCAATGAGCAAGGTGGCGCTATTACAGACGACCATATATTTGTAAACAAACTTGCCGGCATACCTTCTATTGATATTATTCAATATGACAAGAAATCCGGCACAGGTTTCGGAAGTTATTGGCACACCATTCACGACACGATGGATAATGTTGATGCCACCACGCTACAAGCAGTAGGGATGACACTGATGAATGTGATTTATAATGAATAGGGCAAGTTTGCTGTGCTATTTAATTTCGGAAACAGTTTAATTATTATCTACACTTCAAAGCCAATATCTTGATGCGATTTAAAAAAACAGCCATAAAAATTGGAAGTAATGTCCTTACACGTGCCGATGGTACACTTGATATCACACGGATGTCTGCCATTGTTGATCAGGTGGCATATCTTCATAAAAAAGGGATTCAGATCATCTTGATATCATCCGGAGCAGTAGCATCCGGTAGAAGTATGATAGGCATTTCGAAAAAAATGGATGTGGTGGATCAGCGGCAGTTATTCTCTACCATCGGACAAGCCAAATTGATTAATCATTATTGGGATCTTTTTCGGGAACAGAACATTGTGGTGGGACAAGTACTGACGACAAAAGATAATTTTGGTAGCCGCCAGTTGTATCTCAATCAGCGCAATTGCATCCAAATAATGTTAGAGAATAATGTTATTCCCATCGTAAATGAAAATGATGCCGTATCGGTTACCGAGCTTATGTTTACAGACAATGATGAGCTTTCGGGCTTGGTAGCATCCATGATGGGCACAGAAGCATTGATAATTTTAAGCAATATTGATGGTATTTACAACGGTTCTCCTTCCGATCCAAATTCATCTGTGATTACTGAAATAAGCAAAGAACAGAATATTGAGAAGTTTGTCCAGTCTTCCAAATCGACCTATGGCAGAGGCGGTATGGAAACAAAAATAAATATTGCGCAAAAAATTGCCGATGAAGGTATTGAGGTATTTATAGCCAATGGCAAAAAAGACAACATCATTATTCAACTTCTTGAGAACAAACCAGATACCGTTTACACCCATTTCAGAGCATCAAAATCAGACGTTTCGAGTGTAAAAAAATGGATTGCGCACAGCGATGGATTTGCCAAAGGAGAGATCTATGTCAACAAAAATGCGGAACTTGCGTTATTGGGAGAGAAAGCGGTAAGCTTACTACCGATAGGAGTAACCTCTATTGTCGGAAACTTTGAAAAAGACGATATTGTAAAAGTGGTAAACGATGAAGGTAAAATTATTGGGGTGGGTAAAACTCAGTACAACAGTGAAAAAGCGATGTTGGTAATGGGGAAAAAGAACGAAAAACCAATTATTCATTGCGATTATTTGTATCTCGAATGATTTATTTTGTCAACACATATAAATACTCCGTAGTAGAATTCGCTTTATGATTTCTATTTTCCGATTTATCCGCCCTAAATCGCTGATATTCAGTTGTAAATAATTCTAACTTGCCGTATCTGCCCATCATTCTTCTAATTTCTTTTTCAGACATCAATCCTTCATTATTATAACTCAAAAAAATATATTTAAATCGGGCGTCTTTTATCAATTCGGCAAAAGAATATGCTACTTTTTGTTTTTTACAATAATCAGATTTTTGATACTGCCTCAATCCTGTTTTTCCTTTCGGAACAAAGTCGTCATATAGCGCGATTGTATTCAGTAAGTGATAATTAGCACCGTACTCACGCGCATTGTAAGGAGGGTCAAGATACAGAATATCTCCTTCAATCTTTTTTATCAACGCGTTGCTCTCTTCGTTAAAAACTACGTTATTGCTTCCTGAAATCAAAAAAACAGCCGGCTCGATGAGTATTTCGTTTTTAGCCGTTTTTTTATTTGCTTTAGATATGCACCGTAAACAGATGCCGTATTTGCTATTTTATCGGCGCTCTCCAACAACGATGCCAACAAAAAGAAATACACCTCTTCTGTGATTTTCGGTTTCCACTCCTCTATTTTTTGACGTATGGCGTCAATTTTCTTCCCGTTATATTCTGTAAAACAAAGCCTGTTGGCTTGGCCGTTTTCAGAAATATTCGTTAAAAATAAATCCTTCTATTCCTTTCAACTGATTTAACTCTTCGAGCAATGTGTCAAACTCAAACGATGTGTTGTTTTCGATATAGTTTTTATTCAAAACATAGCTGTAATATTCAATATCATTACTGATAACCTTTTGAACGTTTTCTTTGAATATTCGTCCAACTGCTCCCGTCCCTGCGAATAAATCACAGAATATCTTATTTGACAGATTGTCGCCAACAATTTGATTCACTGACTGATATATAAAATCTGATAATTTATTTTTTGAGCCTATGTAATTCATCTCGTCTTATTTTGACATACGTCTTCTAAATTCTGATAATGTAATGGCAGTTGCGGTACTCACATTCAACGACTCGGAAGTAGGCGTATCGGCAGGATAACTGGGAATAAGCAATTTTTGTGTGATAAAAGGTAATACCGTTGTTGAGATACCGTTTCCTTCGTTGCCCATTACAATCACTCCGTTGGTACGACAACTCTTTGTCATAAATATTGTTGCCATTCATCACTGTGCCATAAATCGGAACTTTCACGTAGTTTCCAGTTTCTATCTTTGACTGCAAAAACTGAGAAGTAGTGAGAGAGTTCAAAAAATCAGGAAGATTTACATAATGCACTCGTACGCGAGCTATTGCTCCCATCGTGGCTTGTATGGTTTTTGCATTGTAAACATCAACCGTATGAAACGAACAAAACACATCTTTTACGCCAAACCAGTCAGCTAATCGAATAATTGTCCCCAAATTTCCTGGATCTTGAATATCGTCTAACGCAATACTGAGTTGATTCCCGATAGAAAAAAAATCCATATCATATTCGGGCTTTTCAAACACGGCAATTATACCTTGTGAAGATTTCTGTGAAGAAATTTTTTGTAATTCACCTTCCGTGATGCGCTCTACCGCCTTTACTCGATGGCTGATGGAAGTAGCGAAGCTGTTTTCATCGGCATAAGCCAAAAAGACGCAATTCATCACAGGAAGGAGTTCATTCACCATTTTTTTCCCTTCGGCAACAAAAACACGTTCCTCATCTCTGTTTTTTTTCAACGACAAAGAGTTAATCCATTTTATTTTCGCTTTTGAAAGCATATCTTTCACTTTTTCCTGTTATTTAACAAAAAACAAATCCATTTTACTTTGCAAAACTAATAAAGAAAACCAGAATTAACAGTATATTTGCAAAAGTTTTTGTACAAAACCGGTTATGGTGATGAATTTTCGATTGGAAAAATTAAGACATTTACCCCTATTGCTGACAGGATTATTACTCTTCTCTTGCAATACTACCAAATATATTCCGGATGGTGAATATTTACTTAATAAAGTAAGTATCAAATCGGACACGAAAGCTGTATCTACCGAAGACATTCAAAGCTATTTGCGCCAAACACCAAACTCCAAATTACTCGGTTTATGGCGCACTCCGTTGGGTGTTTATAATCTTGCCGGCAAAGACAGCACCGTGCCTTTTATCGTTGGCTCAAAAAAATCGGCGAAGAACCGGTAATATATAATCAGCAATTAACCGATATTTCGGAAAATGAGATAAAAAAACACTTTGTAAATAAAGGATTTATGAATGTGGAGGTAAAAAGCGAAATTTCATACCCCAAAGCAAAAACGGCAAATCTGAAATATATAATCAACTCTAACAAACCGTATTATCTGCGCAGCTACTCTGTCAATATCAATCAAAAAGAACTTTACAACATTGCTTCCGATACATCTGAGAGCTTAATTAAGACAGATAAGTTGTTTGACAGCGATATATTGGACAATGAAAGAGCCCGAATAACAAAAAAATTCCGTGAACTGGGATATTTCAATTTTCTGAAAGAACATCTTCACTTCTATGCTGACAGTACCTTAAATTCACATCAAGTAGACTTAGTGCTGGAACTTAATAGCGCTATCCAAAACGCGAAAGACACATTAAATAAGACTGTATTTGACAGGTATATCATAAATAAAGTCCATTTTTATAGTGAAGCAGATAAATCGCAGGATTTGCCGGATGGAAAAATAAAATTAGATTCCATAATTAGAAAAAGATATAGTTTTGTATATGAAAAAAAACGGAATATACGTCCCAAAGTATTGGTAGAATCAACTCATATTGTACCCGGAAAAACATACAATGATTTAGCCGTTGAAAAAACATATAGTTCGCTTAACACGCTGAGTGCTGTAAAATACACAAATATCAGTTTTCAGAAAAAAGACAGCAGTCGATTGGATGCGTATATTACCCTCACACCAAACAAATTACAATCTCTGTCAGCAGATGTGGAGGGTACTTATTCTGCAGGATATTGGGGAATGGGAGCAAACATCAACTTTGGTCATCAGAACATATTTGGTGGAGCCGAGGCACTCACCGCTAAAGGGCGATTTGCTTACGAGTATCAAGGTTCAGGACAAAAAGCCATTGAATATGGTGGTGACTTGGCTATAAAATTTCCAACCTTTCTTTTTCCGTTTGCCGGCACACAATTGAAGCGGAGAATAAGGGCAAACACACAAATTAATACCACATTCAGTTATCGGAATCGTCCATCTGAATTTACCGGAGTGATTTTGGGAGCAGGACTAAAATACAATTGGAGTGAATTGACAAACATCAAACACAGTTTTGATTTAATTGATTTGAGCTACATACGATATCCGTGGATTTCAGAAGAATATCAAACCAACTTTTTAGATAAAAATCCGAATTTTCGATACAATTTTCAGAATCATTTTATTATGCGTATGGGATATAGTGGCTCTTATACCAATTTTAATCCGTCACGTCCGCTCAAAAATTATTCTTCGATGATATATAACGTTGAGACTGCAGGTAATTCACTATATCTATTGAATAAACTATCGCACAACCAGCAAGTACAAGATGGCACGCAATCGTACTATACACTTTTTAAGATACGTTTTGCGCAATATGCAAAGTTAGACTATAACATTTCTCATCATCAGATTTTTGACCAAAACAATAGAATTGTCTATCATGCAGGTGTAGGGATAGCTGTACCTTATGGAAACGCCAGTATTATTCCGTTCGAAAAAAGGTATTTTTCCGGTGGTGCCAATAGTGTCAGAGGCTGGACACCGTATCAACTTGGACCCGGGACGTATGCCGAATCGAAGAAAAACTACGTAAACCTCAACACACAGATGGGTGATATTAAAATTGATCTGAATATGGAATATCGGGCAAAAATCTTTTGGAAATTGGACGGTGCGCTTTTTTTAGATGCCGGCAATGTGTGGATTATCAAAGAATATGACGAGCAACCGGAAGGAGCATTTAAAGTAAATAAATTTTTGGAGCAGTTAGGTGTTGCCTATGGCACCGGATTACGTCTCGATTTTTCATATTTTGTCATCCGATTGGATATGGGTATCAGACTCTTTAATCCGGCATTGAGCAGAACACAGCAATGGCGGATAAAACCTACATCAGATGATTTTGCTTACAACATAGCCATTGGTTATCCGTTCTAATGATAGCGATAAGCTGAGAGTAAAAAGCTTTTCTTGTTAAAAATAAAAAATATGCGGTTATTAATACAGCGGGTTACCAAGGCATCAGTCACTATTAAAGGACAATTAAAATCCGACATAGGTGGAGGATTACTCGTCTTTGTAGGAATTGAAAATAATGACGATGAAAACGACATTGAATATCTGGCACAAAAATTAGTAAATCTTCGTGTTTTTAACGACGAAAACGGAGTGATGAATTATTCGGTACAAGACACAAAAGAAGACGTGCTCGTGGTAAGTCAGTTCACGCTTCACGCACGCACACGCAAAGGCAATCGACCTTCGTATATCGATGCGGCAAAACCGGATATTTCGATACCTTTGTACAAAAAATTTTGTAATGAAGTAGAAATTTTACTCGGTAAGAACGTAAAAACCGGCACATTTGGGGCAGATATGAAAGTAGCTTTAATCAACGATGGACCTGTTACTATTTGGATGGATAGTAAAAACAAAGAATAAAAATTATGATGAAACAACTTCCTAACATAATCACTTGCATGAACCTTTTTTCTGGTTGTGTAGGAGTGTGGTTTGCTTTTAACGGAAATTTCGAAGGAGCCACGTTGGCTATTCTTTTTTCTGCAATTTTTGATTTTTTAGACGGAATGACAGCCCGTTTATTAAAAGCTTATTCGGAGATTGGTAAACAATTGGATTCATTGGCAGATATGGTTAGTTTCGGAGTTGTACCTGGAGCTATGGCTTTTTCAATACTATCGGCAAACGGGATGGAAATTTACTCCTTCGTTGCTTTCTTGATACCTGTATTTTCGGGGCTAAGATTAGCCAAGTTTAATATTCGATGAAAGGCAGACCACTTCATTCATCGGACTTCCAACGCCAGCGAATGCCATCTTTTGGGCAGGATTAGCGTTGTCTTTTTCAATGTGGTTTAAGGAAAAGCCTTACGTTTTAATCGGCGTTATATTGGTTTTTTCTTATCTTTTAATTGCTGAAATTCCAATGTTTTCATTGAAATTTAAAAACTTGTCTTGGAAGGATAATAAACTTCAATTTATATTTCTGGGAGGATGTGTAATTATCATTGCGTTGTTGCTTAAAAAAGCGATTTCACCGCTGATTCTATGGTATATTTTATTGAGCGTTATTCCTAAAAAAGCTGAATCATAATTTGTCGATTATCTTTACGTTTGTAAAGCAGCTGTTTTTAGTCAAATTAGTTTTTAAAATTAAGGCTATATGTCGATTGAGATTTCAAATATCTCCAAAACGTACGGAACGCAACAAGTGCTGAAAAACATCAGTTTCAAGATAGGTGATGGTGAAATTGTTGGTTTTTTAGGACCTAACGGCGCCGGAAAAACCACCACGATGCGTATTCTTGCCGGAGCGTTGGAATATGACAACGGAAGCGCCAAAATATGCGGTGTTGAGGTGGCGTTAAATCCGATGGAAACGAAGAAAAACATCGGATATTTACCGGAGCAAAATCCGCTTTATACCGATATGTATGTGAGAGAGTATTTACTCTTTGTGGCTTCTACGTATAAATTAGGCAAAAACCGGAAAAAACGGGTGGAAGAAATTATTAACCTTGTCGGATTACGCAGCGAATGTACTAAAAAGATAGGACAGCTTTCAAAAGGATATCGTCAGCGGGTAGGCTTGGCACAAGCATTGATTCATAACCCAAAGGTGCTTATTCTTGACGAACCTACCACCGGTTTAGACCCAAATCAGCTGGTAGAAATCCGAAATTTGATAAAAGAAATAGGGAAAAATCGTACCGTGCTTTTCAGCACACATATTATGCAGGAAATTGAAGCCGTTTGTAACCGGGTAATCATCATCAGCAGAGGTGAAATAGTTGCCGATTATGCCGATGTGGCGGATATTTCCAATTTCGGAAAAGATGAATTCCATTTGGAAGTTGAATTCTTAAATACATTAGAAAAAGATGTTTTAGACTCTATAAAATCGATAAAAAATATTGATACAAAAGACAATAAAATATTCAGCATTACAAGCGAATCAGACATCCGCACCGAAATATTTGACTTAGCTGTAAAAACCAACAATAAGGTACTAACACTAAAACCTCTCGCAAAGCGGATGGAAGAAGTATTTAGGGAATTGACAAAATAATGCTCGCTAAGGCGCAAAGTCGCTAAGAAAATGATGACAGAAAATGATCTATCTAAGATAATAGTTAATACAGCTTTTCTTCTCCACAATAAATTAGGTGCTGGATTGTTCGAATCTGTATATGAGGAAATTATGTTTTATGAATTGACTAAGGCAGGCTTATCTGTTGAACGTCAAAAAGGAATACCTGTTGTTTGGAATGACATCAAAATGGATATTGGATTTAGAGCTGATTTAATTGTAGAAAAGAAGGTAATAATTGAACTAAAATCCGTAGAAAATATTTTACCGGTACATTCAAAACAACTACTAACTTATTTGAAATTAACTGGACTAAAATTGGGACTTTTAATAAATTTCAATGAAAGTTTAATAAAAAACGGAATAACAAGGATCGTAAATAATTTGTAACGGCGTCTTTGTGCCTTTGCGTGATAAAATGGAAGAAAAATTCGACATACGAAATAATCAAAACACTGAAAAAGAATTTGAAAACGCATTACGTCCGTTAGCTTTTTCTGATTTCAACGGACAGAATAAAATCGTTGAAAATCTGAAAATTTTTGTGCAAGCCGCACGTATGCGTACCGAATCACTTGACCACGTTTTATTGCACGGACCTCCGGGCTTGGGAAAAACTACGCTTTCCAATATCATTGCCAATGAATTAAGCGTAGGATTCAAAATCACGTCAGGTCCAGTACTTGATAAGCCGGGAGATTTAGCCGGTTTGCTTACCAGTTTGGAACCAAACGATGTCCTTTTTATCGATGAGATTCACCGGTTAAGCCCCATTGTGGAAGAGTATTTATATTCTGCGATGGAAGACTACCGCATTGATATTATGATTGACAAAGGACCAAGCGCACGTTCTATCCAGTTGGAACTAAACCCTTTTACGTTGATCGGAGCAACAACCAGAAGTGGTTTACTAACCTCGCCATTACGTGCTCGATTTGGAATAAACTGCCATTTTGAGTACTATGATAATGCTATAATACAGCAAATTATAGAGCGTTCTTCCAGACTTTTACACGTTGAAATCGATAAAAGAGCTGCTGCTGAAATAGCAGGCAGAAGTCGTGGAACACCGCGTATAGCTAATGCGTTACTGCGTAGAGTGCGTGATTTTGCACAGGTAAAAGGCAATGGGAAAATTGACTTGGACATTGCTAAATATGCGTTGGAAGCGTTGAATATTGACAAATACGGCTTGGACGAAATCGACAACAAAATTCTCAACACCATTATTGATAAATTCTCAGGTGGACCTGTTGGCTTAACAACCATTGCCACAGCACTTGGCGAAGATGCCGGAACATTAGAAGAGGTTTACGAGCCATTTTTAATTAAAGAAGGATTCTTAAAACGCACTCCTCGAGGGCGAGAAGTAACGGAATTGGCATACAAACATTTAGGAAAAGTGAAATTTGGTGATCAAGGGACTTTATTTTAAATAGCATTTATAATATCTATATGAAAAGCATTTATTTGATTTTATTGATTTCAGGATATTTATTTTCGATAAAATCGCAGAATAATACTTTTTTATCGCTACAAAAAAAATATGACCGCGTGAGTGATGCTATAAACGATAAAGGAGTTTATATTGCAAAAAATCTATCGGATAATCATTTAAAATCAGATGATTTAAACGTACTTTTCGTTGCTTACAAAGGCGAAAAGCAAACTGAAATTTATGCTAAGAGTATAAACGAAATCAAATACAAAAAAATCGCAACATACAATATTTGTAAACTTTCAGGGTTATTGGGTCCCAAGCGAAAAGAAGGCGATGCTCAAGTTCCTGAAGGTTTTTATTACATCAATAATTTTAATCCTGTAAGTAAATATTATTTATCGCTTGGCATAAATTATCCGAATCTATCAGACAAAATAAAAAGCACTTTTCCTAAATTAGGAAATGATATTTACATTCACGGAAAATGTGTTACGATTGGTTGTTTGCCAATGACAGACGATAAAATCAAAGAAATTTATCTCTATGCACTTTATGCAAAAGACTGCGGACAGTTGAAGATTCCGGTTTATATTTTTCCGTTCAGAATGACAAGCGAAAATATGACAACAAACAAAATTTATCCGCAATGGGCTGACTTTTGGAATAATTTGAAAATAGGTTATGATAAATTTGAGAAAGGAAAAAAGGAATTAAAGATTTCAGTAGATAAAAAAGGAAATTATACATTTGAATAATTCGATTAGAAATCGAATATCCCAGAGATATTATGGCAAAAGAAATGAAATCGTTGGCGAAAGACACCGCCATTTATGGAGGCACCAACATCCTTTCAAAGTTTTTGAACTGGATGTTGGTAGTGCTTTATACCTACACACTGCCAAATCCTGCCGAATACGGAGTTATTACCAATCTTTACGCGTGGACTTCCTTACTGCTGGTCATCTTAACGTACGGTATGGAAACAGGTTTTTTCCGGTTTGCAAATAAAGACGTTGAAAATGCTCCGAAGGTGTATGGCAATTCATTGATTGCCGTTGGATTTACCAGTTTATTATTTTCGATATTCATCGTTATATTTCAACATCCGGTAGCCAATTTGTTGCATTACAATCAACATCCCGAATATATTTGGATGCTGGGGTTAAGCGTAGCAATGGATGCTTTTTCGTCAATTCCTTTTGTGTATTTGCGATTTATCAAACGTCCTTACGCATTTGCCGGGATGAAATTGTTTTACATCGCATTGAGCATCGTACTGAATGTTTTCTTTTTGGTAATATGTCCTTGGTTAATGAAAGTGGCTCCAAGTACCGTTTCGTGGTTTTACAATCCAAATTACGGAGCTGGTTATGTGTTTGTTGCCAATATCATTTCAACCTCTATACAAACCTTGGTTCTGACTAAATTCATTTCGGGAGCTAAGTTTGATTTTGATGGTCGGTTATTGAAACAAATCCTAAAATACTCCTATCCTTTGCTGTTTTTGGGCATTGCCGGCATTGCCAATCAAAACTTGGATAAAATGATGTTCCCATTTTTACAATTCGGTGAACAGGGAAAAACCGATTTGGGAATTTACGGCGCGGTAAGCAAATTGGCATTGGTAATTATGATGTTTACGCAGGCATTTCGGTTTGCTTACGAACCCTTTGTATTTGCAAAACATAAAGATAAAGATAGTAAACAGACTTATAGCGATGCTATGAAATTCTTTGTGATTTTTTCGTTTGTGATTTTTTTGGGAATGATGCTCTATATGGATATCATTAAATATCTTGTTCCAAATAATTATTGGATTGGGTTAAAAGTTGTTCCCATCATACTTTTTTCGTTTATTTTTCAGGGTATATTTTTTAATCTCTCCATTTGGTATAAACTGACAGATAAAAACCATTACGGCGCGTGGTTCTCAGCCATTGGCACTGTCATCATATTTGTCGGGAATATTCTTCTTGTCCCAAAATTTAGCTATTGGGGTTGTGTATGGACTGCGTTTGCGGGTTATTTGGTAGTGATGCTCTTGTCTTACTTTTTCGGGCAAAAATTTATGCCTATTGATTATAAATTGAAAAAATTGGGCATTTATTTGCTCTTAACACTTGTTTTATACGGAATAAGCACATTTATCAAAACGCCATATCTATTTGTAAATCTTGCCTTAAAAACGGTGTTAATGGGGGTATTTATATGGTACGCAGTAAAACATGATTTCAGATTGGAGCAAATCCCATTTTTTAAGAAAACAAAAAAAGGATTTAATCCGTAACGTATCTTTTATTTTTCAAGCATTACGCTGACAGAAAACGAAAAAAGGTCGATATTTTTATAAATTAGAGGCAAGCCATTTCTTTATATCCGAAGCGGTTTTCCCTCTTCTGCGAGCGTAATCTTGTAGTTGTGTTTCGTCAATTTTTCCTATCATAAAATACTTTGATTTGGGGTGTGAAATATAAATCCCGCAAACAGAAGCATTGGGAAACATAGCACCGTTTTCTGTAAGGCTTATTCCTATTTGGTTAAAATGGAGTATTTTGTCTAATTCAAATATAATGGACTGATCGGGTAAAGATGGGTATCCTACGGCGGGGCGAATACCCAAAAAGCGAGTTTTCAACATATCTGAGATTGACAGGTTTTCATCCTCGGCGTATCCCCAATAAATTTTTCTTACTTTATAATGAAGCCATTCGGCAGCCGCCTCAGCTAATCGGTCAGCTAACGTTTTTATCAAAATAGAACGGTAAACATCATCCTCCTTTTGAAATATTTCGGCAAGTTGCTCCGCTCCTTGTACGGTAGTGGCAAAAGCACCGGCATAATCATCTTTTTCTCCGATGAAATCGGCAAGGGAATAACAAAAGCCATCGGACGATGGATGTTGTTGGCGAAGTGTTGGGAGAACAATCTCATCGTCGGACGTTTTAAAATATATATTGTCGTCAGCGGCACGTGCAGCTCCTAAGTGAATCACTGCATTTATCTGCAAAAGAGTTCCATCAAAGATTTCTTGTAACATATCTATTGCATCCTTGTAGAGTTTCAAGGCTTCTTCGGCTTTGGGTCTATCTTTTTCATCAAATTTAAGTAGCCAGCCCATTTTACACGAAGCACAATCACACGCCGTAGCAATATCATCATATTTTCCGGTCAGACGCCACGCATGAAAGAAAAACTTCCAGTCGATAAATTCGGCTATTTCCCTTAAATTGATTGCTAATAATTCTGTATATCCTATTTTATTGGGTATCATTTATTTATATTTATCAATGAGCCACAGGCAACAAACATTCGTCGTAAAACGCCACTTTATGCTCAGCTCAGAACCATTTTTTTCGTTTGAAATACCAAATCATAAACAAGGCAACTACGACCATTATTCCCCACATAATGAAGTATCCATATTTCCATTCTAATTCCGGAAGATACCTAAAGTTTGTTCCATATACTCCTACAATAAACGTCAGTGGAATAAAAATCACCGAAATAATAGTGAGTACTTTCATTATATCGTTCAAGCGGGTAGTTGCCGAAGTATGATAAATATTCAAAATATCATACAACATTTCGCGATAGCTATCGGTTAATTCACTGGCTTCATTAATGTTATCCTGAAGTTCTTTGAAATTTTCCTTGTTTTCTGAATGGATATACTCCGATTCCATTTTTGCCAGATTCAGAATCATCTCTTTTGCCGGTTTAACGTGCTTACGCAGCAAATTCAGCTCTTGTTTGTACGTATTGATTAGCTCTAACAACTGTTTGGAGGGATTTGTTGACATTTTGTCTTCCAAATTTTCAATTCTTTCTCCAAGTGTGCCTACAACGTAAATATAATTGTCCACCACAATATCGAGCAACGCAAATGCCAAATAATCGGGACCGGCAGTGCGTATTTTGTTTCTATGTTTCCGAATTCGTTCTCTTACGGGATCAAACACATCTCCTTTTTCTTCCTGAAAAGAGATAATGACATCTTCAGTAACCACTATGCTGAGATTTTCAACCGTAAGGCGCCCTGTGTTTTGATTTGGTTCTATCATTTTCAGAGTTGCAAAAATGCCGTTTTCGAACTCTCTTGTTGTTGGGCGTAATGCCGGATTCATAATATTCGACATTACATCCACATTGATATTAAACACATTGGCTAACTTTTCCATCAACGGAACATTGTCTAATCCATCAATATTAAGCCAGGTAATACTGTTTTTGTTTTTAAATTCGGCTAATTTGTCAATGGACTTGATTTCCATCTCGTGTACATATTCCGGATTAAAATCAATGGTTCTTACAACGGTTTTTTCGGTCTTTTTCCGACCACGAAAAACCATTGCGTAAGGCGACAAACCGATGTCTTCTTTTCTTTTTTTCTCGAAACGCGACATATTTCTTCAAATCTATATTCCGCAGGGCAGAATGCTGGATTGTGTTTTGTGTTTTAGTATCTTCTCTGTTCACGTAATTTCATGAAACAGCAATATGGTAAAAAATGACCGCACTACCCTCTCTGCCGTTCCAGCAATATCATCATCATCAATGAAAGGATAATTCTGTTTTCTTCAGCGGCACTAAATTCTCCCAGTTTATTTATAACAAACCGGCGTCCGAAGAAAGACTTTACCTTTTTTAGCTGAGCCACTACGGTTCCATCCGGACGTTTTACGGCATAAGAAGGATGAAAAAAATAGCCGGTAAAAATATTCAATATCGGTATATCTCCCAACATAGAATCCCATATTTTAGTCCAAGGGTTTTCTTCCGATATTAAGAAATCTTGCACATCGTTATTGTCGTAAATCTCATAGTGTGATTTCCATATTGACTTCCATCCCCGACGCACTACCCGTCCGAGGGTGAGGTTATTGGCATCTAAAAATACATAAGAGGCGGAAAAATCAAGCCATTTATTTGCTTTGATGGTATATCGCAGGTCTGCGCGGATTTCGTCTTTATAGACCTGTACTTCTTCTTTTAATTTTAAGAGTTTTTGACGGACGTAAGCGACTTTATCACCATTAGCATCTTGAATTGAAAAATCATTAGCGATAGTAGTGATTCGAAATATTAGGTCAAGCGGATAGTTCATATTCAGCAATTTTATTAGGTTTATAAATTAGAGTTGATTAAAGTGCCTTTTACCTGATATAAAAAACATAGCCGCAGACAGTAGTAGCGGAATAGCCATTGTTACATATAAAATGGATAAATACCGAAAAGAAATAATTTGAGACGCACGTAGAAAAATCCCCATCGAAATCATTAAACCCATCATAAAATACGCCCGAATATTAAAAAGAAAACAAACAGGGACGTTCTTGTGTTAATTTTATAATTCGCACAGAGTGCTTTTTGAATATCTTGGAAAACATAAACAAATAAAACGCTATACCGAGCGGAATACTCAACAATAATTTCCACCAAATTTCGGCAGGAAACATCAATAACATTTCAATGCCCTTGTTCAAAAGCATAGAACCCGCAAAAAGCCATACTACGCCGGCAACAAACAGCATATATCGTTTAGGTACAGAGGGCTTAAAAGTATTTATAGTGGACGATGAACAAGGCATATTCAAATAATTTTATTGCAAATATAGAATTAATATCTGTTTAAGTAAAATTTTAATTAATTTTGTAGCTTTAATTAATTTTTTCCGAATGCAACCGATGCGATTAAAATCGTTTCATTAAACGCCTGAATGAATAACTATGTTTAATATCATCAAAAGTTTTACCTGACGGTACGAGTTTGGCAAATTTGGAAATGATCTTAAAACAAGTAATTATGACGAGCTACTTATGACGACTGTCTAAAAAAATAAAAAATTTTGTATGAAAAGAATTGTCATTATCAACGGTCCCAATTTGAACTTGCTGGGTAAGAGAGAGCCGGAAGTTTATGGGAATAAAAGTTTTGAAAGCTATTTTGAAGAACTGAAAAACGAATTTGAAGATTTTGAATTAGAATATTTTCAATCTAACTCAGAAGGCAATATTATCGACAAAATTCATCAGACAGGGTTTCATTTTGATGGAATTATATTGAATGCCGGCGCTTTTACCCACACCTCTTTAGCTATTGCAGATGCTGTACGTTCGGTACCGGCTCCTGTGGTTGAGGTGCATATCTCCAATGTTTTCAAGCGTGAGAGTTATCGTCACCATTCGTTTTTGTCCGAAGCTGCAAAAGGATGTATTGTAGGCTTTGGATTAAACTCGTATTGGCTGGCATTACAAAGTTTTGAAATAGCCTCGATGTTTTTGGTATTTTTGCCGACAAATTATTTAAAAAATTAAACCTCGTACAACGTACGACCAAGGAACAGACGAATGTTGACTGCTCCGACTGTTTTTTGTAAAAGGAAAATACGACTTGCCCTGAGAAACCAAAAAAGAGCTTTGACAACTAAAACAACAAACAAAGTTCTGTCTGATACACATACACACAACTTACGTATTGCTTTGACAACACTGTCGGAATCGACAGTTGCGTTTTTCCCGTTTTTGCAAATAAAAGGAATAACGCCAAATAACCTACGTGTATAACACAAAATAACGTAAAAAACAAAATATAGAATGGAACAAAAAAAATTTACAAAAATAGTCGCCACCATTAGTGATAAGCGATGTGATGTTGATTTTATCAGACAGCTTTATGAAGAAGGAATGAATGTCGTGCGTATGAACTCAGCCCATCTTCAACGTGAAGGATTTCTGAAAATAATAAACAATGTGCGCGCTGTGAGCCAACGTATTGCTATACTTATGGATACCAAGGGACCAGAAGTACGAACTACTATTGCTGAAAATGACGGCATCGTTTTAAAAACCGGCGATATTATCAAAGTGACCGGAAATGCAAATTTGGTTTCGACAAGCGAGTGCATTCACGTGAACTACGAATACTTCTCGCGCGATTTGAAAATAGGTGATGATATTTTAATTGACGATGGCGAAATCGACTTAAAGGTGATCAATAAAGAGAATGAATACCTTGTTTGCGAAGTACTTAACGATGGTAAAATTGGCAGTCGCAAAAGTGTAAATGTGCCGGGCGTACGCATCAATCTTCCTTCGTTGACCGAAAGAGACAAAGAAAACATACTATTTGCCATTGAGCAAAATCTTGACTTTATAGCACACTCGTTTGTGCGTTCAAAACAAGATCTGTCTGACATCCAGGAAATATTGGACAAGCACAATAGTTCGATTAAGATTATCTCAAAAATCGAAAATCAGGAAGGAGTGGACAATATCGACGAAATCATCCAACATTCGTATGGATTGATGGTGGCACGCGGCGACTTAGGGATTGAAGTTCCACAGGAACGCATTCCGGGTATTCAACGGAAACTAATTCGAAAATGTGTAAAAGCGCACAAACCGGTAATTGTTGCCACACAGATGCTTCACTCGATGATTGAAAACCCGCGTCCGACGCGCGCCGAAGTGAATGATATTGCCAACGCCATTTATTATCGTACCGATGCCCTGATGTTAAGTGGTGAAACAGCTTACGGAAAATATCCGGTAGAGGCTGTTCGTACGATGGCAAAAATTGCACAAGAAGCAGAAAAAACCAAAATGCCCGAAAACGATATTCCGATAGAATTTAAAGAAGGAGACGCAACCTCTTTTTTGGCGCATGCCGCAGTACAAGCCGGTAAACACATTGATGTAGCAGCTATAATCACCGACACATTCAGTGGTTTAACTGCTCGTTATCTGGCTTCCTATCGCGGAACCGACCCGATTATCGCTTTTTGTTACAAAGAGCAGGCATCGCGCGAGTTGGCGCTCTCTTACGGTATTTATTCTTTCTACAAAGATGAATTGGTTGGTAATGAGAAAACGTATTTCATCACTCTGCTGAGAAATTTGATAGAACGACAAATTATTTTACCGGAAGACAAACTCTGTTATTTGAGTGGTCCCATCAGCGGTGGCTACGGTACTACCTTTCTCGAAATCAATACCGCCCAAACACTACTTTCCGAAATAGATAATTATACGCTTTCTAAATAAATAAAAATCCTGAGCCATTATAAACTCAGGATTTTTTTAGTTTAAAAGGACGGCTTCAACAACCGTCCTTTTCAACTGAATGTGTACTATAAGTTAATTACGTAAATTAATTCCTCCTCCTTCTACTTGTTTCTTTTCTACGTCTATCTGAGTTTCTTCCTTGCTTTGGAATTTACCGAAACGGTACGATAATTTGAACCAGAATGTAGTGCCATCATAACTTTCGGTAAAATGTGTTTTGATATTTGGCACATCAAACGCTACGTTTTGAACCACATTGCGCGATGCTTCAACAGTTACTTCCAGTCGATCATTCATAAACTTGCGAGTCAAATCAACCATCCAAAAATTCATTGGTTTTTGAAGTGTATAAATTTGGAAATTTCCTTTGAACATATGAAACCAGTTAGCATCCAATGACAGTTTGAGCGGCAACACAATGTGTGTATTCAAATTAAACATCCACAGAGGTTTACCACTTGTCCCTACCGGATACGGATAATCTTTGATATCATTAAAGTTACAAGCAAGATACACATAAGCATAACTCATTTTTTCAGGATTCATCGGCTGCTTGAAAAATGCCATTCCTTTTGTAAACATCCCGAATGGAACGGGCAAAGCTACATAAGCTCCGTACATCTTAATATTTTCGTAATCCACAGAAGTCATTCTTGAATTTAGTGAATTGGGCTCTGCCTCTGTAGCCAATAAACTGATATTTTTTGAATACCGTAAGTAACCTCCCAACGAAGCATAATTGAATGCCGAAAGATTAATCGAATAGTTGTCGAAGAAATTTGGCTTCAACGACTGATTACCGGACGCATTTGTATAAGTATCTAAATATCCGTTCACATTGGGGTCTAACTGACTATATGCGGGCATTGATATTTTTCTGGAGTATCTTGCTGAAACATTGACTTGCGGATTAAACTGGTAAAGCAAATTCACTGTGGGAAAAATATTTGTTAACCTATCTTCAATAGTAGTATCCTTGACTGATACACTGTGGCTTTTGTACCGCAAATTTTCAAAACGCACGCCCAGCGTAGCGGATAAGTTTCCTAATTTTCTGCGTGCTTCGGCATAAGCGGCTAAATTTTGTTCGTTATAATCAAAATTGATTCCCGAGGTATATACCGGACTCGTTAAAATTGACGAAGATTCTGTTCCGTAATTGTATCTTCCATTATTAGTAGCACTCACAATATTGTATTTGGCACCGGTGGTGATATTTGCAAATTTGAAAGGAAATTCAAAATCAAACTTTCCGTAAGCATTATTCAAATTCAGATCGTTACTACTGATATTGTATATTGATTTGGAAGTTGCTACGTCTCTTTGAGTTGATTTTCCCAAACCACTTTTGTTGAAGTTTGAGTAATATCCTGTAATTTGCAACGATTTTCCGAGCGAATCAAGCATTGTCTTATATTTAATCACAAACTCATTGTTTGTGTTCTTCTCCGGATTCTGAAAATCATTTTTGTAATTAATGTTTTTTTCGTATCCGGCAATTTTATCTAAATTGGTGGTAAAATTATCAGACCGTGTGTTGTGTTGGTCATTAGACGCATTTAGATTATAATTAAAAACGATATAGGAATTTTCTGAGAGTCTTAAGTTAACCATCGGGCGAAAATAGAAATTTCGCGTTAAGTGTTCTTTTCCCGAATTGTGCGTAAAATTCACATCGGGTTCAAACGAATAAAATGTTTGGTCTGCCGTATTTTCCTGCTGCATTTGATGCCAATTATATCCGGTTTGTAATTGCCAGTTTACTTTATTTTTTCTACCGATAAGCATCAGTGAAGGAGAAAACTTATTATTATTGCTTGTGCCGTAATGTAAGTTCAACGTACCGCTGATATCTTGTGTAGCAATTCCTCGGGTAACAATATTTACTACGGCGCCGCTAGCGTTTGCTTCGTATGAGGCGCCCGGATTTTCAACCAATTCAATTTTTTCGATGTTGGTTGCCGGAATGCTTTGCAAATAGGTTTTCAAATCTGACCCCGATAAACTGCTTGGAACACCGTCAATGTAAATACTGACTGCTTTTCCGTTCAGGTTCAAATCGCCCGATGGGCTCAACACCACACCCGGAAGTTTCCTCACGGCGTCGCGCATTGAGCCGGTAGAAAGAGCAGTATTGTCTCTCACCTGATACGTTGTTTTATCAGCATCTACCTTTACAAACTGTTTTTTATTACCTACAACCTCAACTTCCTTTATCACCTTGGTCTTTCATTCCCATAAATATCATTTTGATGTTTTGTGTTGCATTCTCATTTTCTTTAATGGTAAAAAGCATTTCATCCGGATTTGGAGGTCCCATTTTAGGTTGCACATTGTTAGAAAAAGCAAAAGCTTCGTCCGGCATACCTGTTTCGGACACATCCATTTTTCCATTCACATTCTCATCATGAAAGGCATAAATAATATATTCTCCTTGCGGGATAGAATCCAATTTCCACGTCGAAGAGAAATTCTCAACATCAAGCGATTTTGTTTCAAACGGTTTTTGATTTGTAAACCCGTCTTTTCCTTTGAAAAGCAAAACAGATAATCTACCATCGTTGCTTGGCACATCGGTAAATTTTACGGTTAAACTTTGTTTTTGTCCCGTTACGGCCATCGACAAAAACAACAATGTACATAAAACAAGGTGTTTCATATAGACTTTTTTTAATGTTGAAATTACATTTAAACTTATGACGAAAATGTCACATTAATATTACATTAGACGATAATATTTTGCACTTGGTTTTAAAAACGAAATAATTAATTCATTTGTTTTTGAAAAAGTAATATCGTAACACAAAATTAGAATCACAGAAATATTTACTAAAATTTTATTTTCTTGAAAACTAAAAAATGAGATGTGAATGACAAAAATGCGGGAATGAGTTTATCCTTATGAAAAATCACATCAAATTAAGATATCCTTTAAGCGCTTCTACGTAGTTTTTAAATGCTTCGGCACCTTTAGTGGTCATTTTACACACAGTACGAGTTCTTTTTCCGAGAAATCCACGCTCTACTTCTATATAACCTGCCTCGCTCAGTTTATCTATCTGAACACTCAAATTACCGGCTGTGGCTTTGGTTTGCTCTTTGATATATACAAAATCGGCACTCTCAACCGATATTAAAATAGACATCACAGCCAGCCTGAGTTCAGAATGAAGTAGCGGATCAAGTTCTTTAAACATTGGATTGCTTGTTTCTAAAATTTAGAATATGGCCCGGAATAATCATCATTATCAAAAATATAAACGCGAAAACCAATATCACATTTACATTTTTTATCACAAGGCATAAAACGGATGAAAACAAGCAAGTAAAACCGAGAAAAACCATTAATCTAAATCTTGCAATCAATGCAGTCATTGTGGTACCGGCGCCAACCAACAATAAAATAATGAAAAATATCGGTAATCGCCAAAAGAAAATTGAAGATACCGTTACCACTAATGAGGCTATCCCCAAACTTATCCAAATGTAACTGATAACTTTATCGATGTATGTTTTTAGTCCTTTCTCTTCTTTTTTGAGAAAAAACATCATTATAGGATAGCCCAATACGGGTATGAGAAACCACAAATAATTCCAACGATAATCCATTGTAGCTCTGAGTAGATACCAAACAGCCAGTGAAACAAGAACGGATAAATATCCCCAAACCAAGAACGGTATACCGTTGTGATTCCTGATTCTTTGTTGCGTGTTTTGTATCATTTGAGAAATTAGTTCTAAACTTTCTTTCTCATTCATTTTCTTTTCTTCCATAATACTTCTTTTTTTATATTTTACAAATCGAATGCAAATATAAATCAGTTTGTTTTATAAACCGTATGTTTTTTTGGATTTTATAAAAATTTAACCATTAGTGTTTTTTTTATTTGGTTTAATCGTTAATCGTGTGAAAAACAAATTTGATCTCTATAAAGATATCAGGGCTACGCCCCTCAAAAACTAATTCTTACTACGCATTTTACCAAGATATCACAGCTACGCTGCTTAATTAATTCCAAATCAGGGGCTTTAGCCCTGACATCTTTATAGAATATAATTCATGTAAATTAAAGGGGCGTAGCCCTGATATCTTGATTTTTATAAAACAAACAAACTTGTTTTAGATGAATTTTATTCACTTTCACACGATTAACGATTAAACCCTTTATTTTAAAACTGACCCCTGATTAAATTCACCATTATCCGAGAGATGATCTTTTAAGTTCAATTGATGTTAAATGACGGTCATCTACCCTTCCTCCTACAGGAACTTCTCTTTATCAAAAGAGAAGATTGTGGAGCGTAGTCTTGACAGCTTTTTCGCATAAAGAACAAAATTAAAATCACTATAATCAGATACATAAATTAAAAACACAAGAAATTACATATAAATAAGTTAAAAGTAAGAATACAGACGTGAAGGTTTACAATAGCATAGTTTTGCAAAGAACACCACTGTATATTTGAAAAAAACAAAATTCTTATATTTAGAATAAATCTAAATAGCTATCTTTGCAAAATAAACAGGTGATATGAGACTATCTGAACTAAAGACCGGCGAAAAGGCATCCATCGTAAAAGTATATGGACACGGAGGATTTCGTAAACGAATCATCGAAATGGGATTTGTAAAGGGAAAAATTGTGCAATCAATACTAAATGCTCCTCTGAATGACCCCATCAAATATAGTGTGATGGGATACGAAGTATCTCTGCGTAGAAGCGAAGCCGAATTAATTGAAGTCTTGAGTGAAAAAGAAGCGTTAAAAGAAGTTGTAGAAAAAGAACCGCTTCCTCCGCTTATTGAAGAGGAAGTCGTTCGTAAAATTGCACTCAAAAAACGCAAACGAATCACCATAGCCTTAGTAGGTAACCCCAATTGTGGCAAAACAACTCTTTTTAATATAGCATCCGGACAGCACGAGCATGTCGGTAATTACAGCGGTGTTACCGTAGGCGCTAAAATCGGCGTATTTCATCAAGATGGGTACGATTTCCAAATTGTAGATTTGCCGGGAACGTATTCTCTGTCGCCCTACTCGCCCGAAGAAAAATATGTCAGAAACTACTTGCTGGGCGAAATGCCCGATGTGGTTATCAATGTGCTGGATAGTTCCAATATTGAACGAAACTTATTTCTGACAACACAACTGATTGATATGCACTTGCAAACGGTAGTAGCGTTGAATATGTATGACGAGCTACAAAAATCGGGAGACAAATTAGATTATAAATCGCTTGGCAAATTACTTGGAGCACCGTTTGTTCCGGTTATTGCCAAAACCGGATTCGGAGTCATTCAACTTTTTCGCAGTGTGATAAAACTCTATGAATCAAGCCATATTATATCGGAAGAGGGAATTTTAATCAATTCGGTGAAGGAAGATAAGCTATTGGACGATTATCATCATGAAATAAAAATACACCATCGTCACGGAGAAAAAAAATCGATCTCCGATTTGGAAGGAGAAGACAAAGTACACCAAACAGCACGGCATATACATATTAATCACGGTACTGAGATAGAGCACAGCATCAAACGACTGAAAGACAAACTTATGTCTGAAAATTTTCATTTGCAGTCAAAATTCTCAATCCGGTTTCTTTCGATAAAATTATTGGAAAATGATACTGAATTTAACACATTGGTATCCAACGAAAAAAACAGTGCATCTATCTTTGAGATACGTGACGAAGAGATTAAACGGCTTTCTGCTGAACTTAAAATGGACGTGGAGGCTGCCATTACCGATGCAAAATACGGATTTATAGCCGGTGCATTAAAAGAAACATACATCGAAAACAAAAAAAAGGAAAACAACACTCTCACCGATAAAATTGACAGTTTAGTCACTCACCGGTTTTGGGGATACCCCATTTTTTTGTTTATCATCTTCGTTATGTTTGAGTCCACTTTTGTGTTGGGCAATTATCCGATGAATTGGATTGAACAAGCTGTAGGCTTACTGAGCGGTTTATTACGAAACACTATGGCACCCGGGCCATTAAAAGATTTACTTATCGATGGAATCATCGGAGGAGTAGGTGGTGTCATCGTTTTTTTGCCAAATATTCTGATTCTCTACTTTTTTATTTCATTTATGGAAGACACAGGCTATATGGCGCGTGCCGCATTTATTATGGATAAGATAATGCACAAAATGGGGCTGCACGGCAAATCGTTTATCCCGATGATTATGGGGTTTGGATGTAACGTACCGGCAATAATGTCCACACGTACCATAGAGAACAGAGGCAGCCGTATGATTACCATCCTCATCAATCCATTAATGTCTTGTAGCGCACGTTTACCTGTTTATTTGTTATTAGCCGGAATTTTCTTCCAGCATTATGCGGGAGTCGTGCTTTTTGCAGTGTACATCACCGGAATTTTGCTGGCGGTTATTATTGCCCGCTTGCTCAAGCGATTTGTTTTTTCTAAGGACGAAACTCCGTTTGTTATGGAACTTCCACCGTACCGCATCCCATCAGCAAAATCAATGTGGAAACACACTTGGCTTCGGGGACAGCAATATTTACGCAAAATGGGAACCATTATTCTGATAGGCTCTATTATTATTTGGTTTTTAGGATATTATCCCCGTCCGGAGCACACAAACGTAACGACGGAACACGAAAATACAGAACAACTTGAAAACTCCTATATAGGTCACATTGGAAGAACGGTACAGCCTATACTTGCTCCGCTCGGGTTTGATTGGAAGATAAGCATTGCATTACTATCGGGAGTTGCGGCAAAGGAGATAGTTGTGAGTACGCTCGGAGTTCTTTATTCAGGCAATTCTGATGAAGACACACAGTCACTCTCGGAACGAATGAGGAAGGATACAACCGTTGATAATGTTGCCGTTTATACTCCCGGCACTGCGTTGGCATTTATGCTTTTTGTACTTATTTATTTTCCCTGTTTAGCCACCATTGTAGCTATAAAGAATGAAACCGGCAGTTGGCGCTGGTCACTTTTCGCTATGAGTTATTCTCTGTTATTGGCTTGGGGAGTTGCGTGGATGGCACAATTAATTTTTTGAACAAACAACAAGGGTATCTTGTTATATTTTTTTGAAATAACGATTCAATAATACAATGCAACAAATTATAATTATCGTCGTCGGAGTGATTGCTTTTGGATATTTATGCTATCAACTATACAAGATATTCACCAAAAAATCTACCGATTCAAAATGTGGCGGTTGCTCTTCTTGTGATACAAATAAACAGTAAAATTAGAAGAGATGAATTAAAAACTTATCCTAAAATAAAATGTAACTCCCCATGGTTTTACATTTTTTCTTTTAAATCGGTTAGTCTCCATATCGACTGTACCGTTGCAAATCTGAATAAGTTAGTAAATCCGACACTAACCTCAGAATACGGATATTTCATAGGCGTACTGTTCGTTGGATAATCAAGCAAACGTGTGTGGGCGTTAGTAGCTGTTCCGTAAGCGACTTTAAACGAAGCTATCTCACGCAAATTCAGATGTTCAACAAGAGGTATATTATTAAATATAAATCCATTAGTAATGATCTCGCTATGAAATGCCGTATACATATCCATCGGATATTCATAAAAATTCATCAGTGAGAAACGATACATAGCATAACCGCCATTTCCTTTTGTATTGAAAAACTTCAATAATGGATATGGCACATTTCCGACAATTTTTCCTGCTTCGGCATAGCATTTCCACTCGCCAAGCGTAAATCTCCCTTGCTGATACGCATTGATTGCAAAATTGCCGTAATATCCGTTCTTATCTTTCAGAGAAAAATGTCCAAGTTCGGCAATTCCATAAATCACAGGCTTGTTATTGTATAAATATATGCGCTGAAAGTGCTCATTAATAACCCGCTCATTAAAGGAGAAACGGCTTGAAAAGGTAAAATACCGTGTTCGTAATTCGGTAAATTGTTGTTCACCCAGCACTAATGGTAGCCTATTATTTCCTATAAAATGCTCTTCGCCAAAAGCATAAAAAGATTCAATATCATCGTTCCAATCGTTTTGTACGAATAGCGAATAATTCTCTCTTTTACTGTTATTTACCCCTTTTTAAACGACAAAATGGTAGAACTTATATTTTCGTCCGATGAAATCAATGGGTTCTCTCTTGCCAAGAAATCATTTCTATCGTAACTTGTCCACCGATAATCGTTCAGATAATTTGCTCCCATAATTGTTCGCTTATGCAAAGGGAGTTTCCATTGTATTTCTCCTCCATATTTCCACTCTTTGTCGCCAAATCCGTAACCAAGCGTAGCTCCAAGCATTAGATTTTTCCACATCGCTTCGTTTGTGCGAAACGGCAAACTTATGCGAAGTCCCTCCTGCTCGGTCAACCGTGCAACACTAATAATATTTCCAATATCAAACTTCCAGACTTTCACATATCCGGTTAAAGCCATATCGGCAATAAATTTGGCAAACTTAAATAACGGAGTCTCGTTAATAAGTTCTATCCTTTGTCGTATTTCCTGCTCAGAATACTCAGATCCTGCAAATGTTGTTTGATTGAGGTTAATCACACTATCATTTGCAAAAACCACATTCCGGTATATCAATAGTTGCGTTTTTTTATTCAAAGAATCGGCAATGATTTCGTATGCTAACTCCCAATACGAACGTTCCGACTTTTGTAGCCAGCGATTTGAGGAAGGTACAAACTCCTGATCGACGGTAAAATTTCGAATAAAATTCAGATTCACTTGCTTGGGTAGTTCGGCATTTATTTTTACCAAAGCCATAGATGCCGAATCAATAAACATTGTGCCGTTAAATACTAAGTTTTTAGTGTTTTTACTCCAAAATTTTATTTCATATTGTTTTCCTTTATCACAAACAGTACTATCTTTCAAATAATAATTATAATAAGAAGGACTGATACTTGCTAATGGACTGATAATGCTTTTGCCGAATAACGGGACTGAGTTTTCATAAAAGTTTATCTTCTCATCCATCCCTTTGAGTAAGCGGTCAACGGCACTTGAGACTGTTTGAGAAGTATTGTATGTGTTTTTAGCCGTTTGTTTTTTTTCTTTACTACTCAGGAAATATTCGGATTGTTCCATATACATCGGTATCAACGCTAAAGAATCATTTGCAGAGAGATTACCGGATTTGAATTGCTTTAAAAAGGCTGAGTTCCACCGTATATTGTCACGGCTCATAAATACAGCGCTTTGTTCTGTGCTGTTTGTTTGTATGCCTCCATTGTTTTGTCTGCGTTTGGCTCTGACTCTCTTCATCAGGTCGTCGGCAGGGTTTGCTCCGGGATATACAAACACGTCTGTCAGGTAAACCTCTTTCTCTTCTAACTCAATCTGTACCCCAACGTTATTCCCCGGTTTTACCTTAATTTCTTCTTTGAGATATCCTAACAAGGAAAAAACCAACGTACTCTCTTTGCCCGAATTACGTATCAGAAAATAGCCCTCTTCGTTTGTATGCACAGAAATTGTTGAATTTTTAAAATAAACATCGACGGAAGAAAGTGGAGTTTTGTCAAACTTATCTACCACCTGCCCGACCACAATGGTTTCTTGTGTGGGAATCTGACCTTTTACATTATTAAAAAGGAATAAGAATAAGAGCAAAAAAACAATTCCGGTTTTTGGGGTTTGTCCTACTCTATATTTCGGCAGAAAGTATTTAAATTCTTTCAATGTTATTCTTATAATTCTGATGATATATATAGTCATAAATTACATTCAATATTTTCTGATATTTCCTCGTTAAAAGGTAGAGGTTATTTCTTGTTCCGATTCATCGGATGACATTCCAAAATGGTCTTGCGTAGGTATTGAACATCAATATGTGTATAAAGTTCAGTAGTTGTGATTGATTCATGACCAAGCAACTGCTGTATGACGCGCAAGTTTGCTCCGTTTTCAAGTAAATGTGTGGCAAACGAATGTCTGAAAGTGTGTGGACTGATATTTTTCTTAACACCTGCCGTGACAGCTAACGATTTTGTGATATTAAAAATTGCCATTCTTGATAGTCGCCTTCCTCGCTGATTCAAAAACAGATAATCTTCATTCCCTTTCACTATTTTCATTCGGCTACGTTGTATATTCCATAGCTTTATCTGCTTTTCCGATTCATCAGAAACAGGCACTAACCGTTGTTTATTCCCTTTTCCCTCAATGAGCATATAGCCTTCGTCAAAATAGATATTTGAAATTTTAAGATGGATTAATTCCGAAACCCGCAATCCCGATCCGTAAAGTACTTCGATAATGGCTCTATTGCGATGTCCATCCGGTTTTGAATTATCGATAAAGGCTATGATACTGTCAATTTCATCAATGGTCAGTACTTCGGGCAATCGCAATCCTATTTTGGGGCTTTCCAGCAATTCAGTCGGATCAATACTTATTTTATCTTTGTATATCAGAAATTTGTAAAATGATTTGATGCTTGAAATCAGTCTTGCCTGTGAGCGTTCGTTAATTCCTAATTCGGCAATTTCTATAATAAAATCTCGTAAATGTTCTTTGCTTGCTTCTTCGAGTAGGATATGAGCATCGTGCAAGTAGTTTTCTAATTTTCGCAAATCACTTTCATACCCAACGACGGTATTTTCCGAAAGCGCTTTTTCCATCTTTAGATACAAATGATATTCATCGGAGAGTGAAAGCATAGACAATTAAAAAGTTACGTTAGAATGTTGTTTGCAAAAATTGTTCTGATTTTTTCTTGCAAAGGTATGAAATTTTTAATTTATCTTTGTTTTCACTGACAATGAAACTTCCATATGTGTTCCGTTGCACATCTGCTGGTTTTATTTGTATTTTTCACCGCAACTTCTTGCCACAAGGCAAATCACTATCCCGAAGCTTTATCCAAGGCGTTCGATTATTTTTATTCCGAAAAATAAAAAAGCGTATCACTTGAACTTCGCTCCTCCGAATTACAAAATCAACCACAAGAGATAAAACACGATGCAACATTATCAAAAGTGGTACAATTTGCGAGTCAGATTTGGTTGACAGCGCTTTCACGACCATAAACAACATCAACAGAACAACGCTAACATCACAATTACGCACTTGGTACAACAATACATACGGGCTCGTACTTTTCAGAAAAGAAAAATACACAGACTCTCATTACTCTACCGGATATTGCACACTGATATTATAGACTTTTCCCAATCTTGAGTGCCGTTTTTGGCGGGGCAGATATTATCTTCAAAACACGTCAAAATCTGAAGTAAGAAACTGTATTTATCGTTCTTTATAATTTTATACTTGGTATTGTTGTAAATTTAACTTGTGTTCAGTTGGACAGAGCACTTTTGTTAAAGTAAAAATCCCCTTTACCCGAAAAAGTAAAGGGGATTTTCTAAACAACATATTGCTTGGCTCAACAGCAGAGAAAAAGACTATTTAAACGCTGACTTTAATCTTTTTTTCCGCTTTTTCAATTTTCTCCAATACTTTCCAACATTGATACATACCACGCGGCAAATGAAAACAGCCTTTCCATTTACCTCCTTTTAAAGACAGTAGCACCTCGCCACGCCTATTCAGGTAACCAAACCATTCAGGATATTCCTTATCTTTGAAATGTTCCCACGTATAATTATGAACTTTTTCAAACCAAGCCAAGCACTCGTTTGAACCGGTCAACTGATACCCTTTAAGTAGCGAAATCAATGTCTCAAGATGCACCCACCATAGCTTTTGATCCCACTCTAATTGCTGCGTAGGATACCCCAGCCTATCCATAAAGTAGAAAATACCACCATATTCTTTATCCCAACCGTATTCTACCATCTTTAATGTTGTAGTAACGGCTCTTTCAATCAAGTCATCTCTCTTTAATCGTACTCCTAAATCCATAATAAACCACATCGTTTCAATAGCATGACCGGGATTTACCAGCCGCCCGTCAAAACTATCGGAAAGAGAACCATCTTGTTCTATATTTTCAACCACTATACCACCCAACTCAGGTCTTAAAAATACATTCATAACTTCATTGACGTATGTGTCGATGATATTTTCCATAAAAGCCTTATCTAATAGCGGTTCTATTTCCAAAATCAAGTTACATAAAATCATCGAAAGAGATAAGCTCTTCAAATTTCGGGTATTGGAGTACGTTTTATTCCACTTTCCTTTCGGATTGTCAATTTTTGAAAGTACAATATCAAAGGTCTGTTTGGCAGCATCAGCATATCTGGCATCTCCGGTAGCAATGTTTAATTGAGCAAATGCCATTGTGGCAAATGTGTAAGAAAATATATTGTAGGCCCCTACTAATGGATTACCTTTTCTGTCAAGAGAAAAATACCAGTTATAGTTTCCATCGTGTCCGTACTTTAAAAGAAATTCCCCTCCTTGCACCGCACAATCAAGCCATTCTTTACGTTTCTCCACATTGTTGTACAGTGTAGCAAACATCCATACTTCCCGTCCTTGTAACCAAACAAATTTGTCGGTATCAAATACGTTTCCTTCTCTATCCAAACACGTTAAATATCCTCCGAACTCTTTGTCTTGCGACTTATCGAGCCAAAAAGGAACAACGTTTTTCAAGAGTTCATCTCGGTATTGGATTCTTAATTTCTCAAAATTCATCTTGCAGATTTTGTTTATTAAATCAGTTTTTTATGGCGTTTCACACAAAAATACCTGAGTTCACTTCACAGTTTTCTCACGTAATTCAACCCTTATTGTATATTTTAAAACGACGATAAAAGGAAAATACTATGTGATTCGTTTTAGAGAATTATTAACCAATATTCTGAAAAACAGCCATTTAAACTACATATTAAGTAAAATATTAAACGCATATAATTTAGCGCAATTGTCACTAAAATATCCACCACAAATATACAATAATTTTACATACAAACAAAGAGTTAATAAAACATTTTATAAAAACAAACACATAAACGATATTTTATTAAAAATTATTTTTCGCAAAAAAATTTGCTATATGATTTTTTTTATCTAAGTTTGTCAAAATTAATTAACATATATAATTATGTCTCTACGCTTCATACAAGAAATCAATTCAGGTACAAAAAGTGCCTATTTGAAAAAAGACATCATTTGTTATTATATCAATAATGGCGAAAACACATTGGCAGACTTAGGAAAAGAAATGAACCTAAGTATTCCCACCGTGACAAAATTGGTAGGCGAGCTGATTGAAGAAGGATTCGTTGTCGATTTTGGCAAGCAAGAAACAAACGGAGGAAGACGTCCGAATATTTACGGATTAAATGAAAACTCCGGTTATTTTGTAGGCGTGGATATCAAACGGTTTCGTGTTAATATAGGACTTATCAATTTTAAGGGAGAGATTATCGATTCAAAGATGGATATTCCTTTCAGGATGGACCATACGCACGAGAGCTTTGATCAACTTTCCGAAATCATTAATGATTTTCTTACAAACGCGATTGTTCCGCGCGAAAAGATATTAAGTATCGGCATCAATATATCAGGGCGGGTAAACACACAATCCGGACACAGTTATAGCTTTTTTTACTTTGACGAAAGACCACTTACCGAAATTTTTGAAGAACGTTTCGGAATTAATGTTTCTATCGATAACGATTCGCGCGCGATGGCTTACGGAGAGTTTTTAAAAGGTAATGTCAATGGAGAGAAAAATATCATCTTCGTAAATGTAAGTTGGGGAATCGGCATTGGCATCATCGTTAACGGACAGTTATATTACGGAAAATCAGGATTCTCAGGCGAGTTTGGACATATGACGGCGTTTGACAACGAGGTTATGTGCCATTGCGGCAAAAAAGGATGCTTAGAAACTGGCGCTTCCGGTTCATATATTCATCGCAAATTTTTAGAAAAAATAAACAACGGCTACTCCTCTTCGTTAAGTAAAAAAATATCAAAAAACGAAGATATTATATTGGAAGATATTATCAACGTAGCTTTGAATGAAGACATTTTAGCTATTGAGCTCATAGAAGAAGTAGGAAACACTCTCGGAAAACATATTGCCGGACTTATCAACCTATTTAATCCAGAATTAGTGATAATTGGAGGAACGGTCCCTGCCGCAGGCGATTACTTATTTTTACCATTAAGAAGTGCCGTGAAAAAGTATTCACTTAATTTAGTAAATAAGGACACTTCTATCAAACTATCAAAATTGGGAGACAAAACAGGATTGGTTGGAGCTTGTATGCTGGCACGCAGCAAGATGATTGGATTAATTTAGATTACGAGCGTTAAACCACTAATTGATTCTTAATCTCTCACCTGCCCATTACCGGTTATTGTCCATTTATAGGTGCAAAGTTCAGCCAATGCCATCGGACCTCTTGCGTGCAGTTTTTGTGTGCTGATGCCTATTTCAGCGCCGAGCCCAAATTGCGCTCCATCGGTAAATGCGGTTGATACGTTGGTGTAAACACAGGCGGCATCCACCGCGCGGGTGAAATATTCGGAGTTTTCCTTGTTTTCTGAAATAATGCATTCGCTGTGCTTTGAGCTGAAGTTAGCAATATGCTCGATAGCATCTTCTATATTTAAAACAGTTTTAACCGCCAATTTATAATCCAAAAATTCTGTTCCAAAGCTATGTTCATCAGCGTGTTGTAATAAATTTTCGGGATAATTTCCGTTTAATTTTCCGTATGCTTTTTCATCAGCATAAATAATGACATTTTTTTCTGATAATTTTATACAGAGTTGCGGTAAATCACTCAATCTGTTTCCGTTTACAATTAAACAATCCAACGCGTTACATACGCTTACGCGGCGTGTTTTGGCATTGAAAACAATGTTTTTTCCTTTTTCCAAATCACCAAATTCATCAAAATAAGTGTGGCAAACACCGGCACCAGTCTCAATAACAGGCACTTGCGAATTTTTCCGAACAAAATCAATCAACCCTTTTCCACCACGCGGAATAACCATATCCACCACGCCTACAGCTTGTAATAATTCTGCTGTGGCTTCGCGCCCTGCGCCTAAAAGTTGAACGGCATTTCTATCTATTTTGTTTCTCTCCAAAACCTCCTGAATGAGTTCCACAATGGCTGAATTAGAACAATACGCATCGGTTCCGCCTTTCAAAACGCACACGTTACCCGATTTGAAACACAGCGAAAACACATCAAAACTCACGTTGGGGCGGGCTTCATAAATTATTCCGATAATTCCGAATGGAACGGTGATTTTTTTCAGCGTCATTCCGTTGGGACGCACCGTTTCGCTCAAGGTTTTTCCCAAAGGCGAAGCCAGCCCGGCAACGTTGCGCATATCGGAGGCAATGCCTTCCAAACGGCTCTCGGTAAGCAAAAGACGGTCGTACATTGGGTTTGACGCTTCCATTTCGGCTAAATCTTGCGCATTTGCAGATAGAATTTTATCGGCATTAGGAAGTATAGCATCAGCCAATTGAAGCAAAATCGATTTTATTTTTTCTTCACCGATTAAATTCAGTTTTCGAGAAGCATTTTGTGCGTTTTTTTGCCAAGTCATAGTCTTTATTTTACTTCACAATAAGTTAAGTACTCTGTCTAATTCTTCTGAAAGTTTTGTTTTGAAAAAATCAATCTGCCTTATTTCATTCATTAATTCTAATACGGCTGTTTGGTCTGATTTTTCAGTTGCCGATTTCATTTCGAGCATTTTATCTTTCCGCTTTTGCAAAATCATAGCTAATTTATATTCGTAAACATAACGCGGAGCCAGTTCGTTCAAACGATCAATTTCTGTTTCAACCTTGTGGAATTTTGAGTGGATTTTACTCAGTGTATATTTATCTGAAATTAAATCGGCAGTGAGTTTGCTTATTTCGTAATCGGAATGATTGAGGAAAAATTTTTCTGCCGAGAAACCTTTATCGTCCGAATGGGTTTTATATTCATCAATCACTTTTCGGTGTATTTCTTTCTGAAATTCCAATTTATCATTTTCTAATTCTTCAAAAATATACTGCCCCACGCTTAACGTATTGCCGTTTTCGTCTTCTAAAAGAAATATTTGCACCGAATTTTATCAGTGTGCGAATGATGTTTTGTTCCTCTTTTTCAAATTTAGTGGCAAATGTTGACACAGGTTGTTTTTCTGCGCTAACCTCCGGTTCTTCTTTTTTTGCTTCCTCCGGTTTTTTGTTTACACGATTCTCAAACTCTTTGGTTTTTATCTTTGAAATTTCATGGTAAGAATATTTTCCGCCACACTCAACAATGAACTACATTCTTTCACGTATTCGGCACGGATAATTTGATTGGGAATAATGGCAATACTTTTCACCAAATCCTGTATCAGACCAGCCCGTTTTATGGGATCGTTTCCGGCATCTTCAAGCAGAAGATTGGTTTGCAAACGGATAAAATCGGTAGAATTTTGATTTACAAATTCGATAAAATCCGAAGCGTTGTGCTTGCGCGCAAAACTATCAGGGTCGTCACCATCAGGCAGAAGCAACACCTTGATATTCAGCCCTTCTTCAAGCAACATATCAATTCCTCGGAATAGATGCTTTAATCCCCGCGGAGTCACCGTCATAAATCACCGTTACGTTTTCGGTAAAACGATGGATAAGGCGGATTTGACCCGACGTAAGCGAAGTTCCCGATGAAGCCACTACGTTTTCGATACCGCTTTGATGCATCGAAATAACATCGGTGTAACCTTCCACAAGGTAACAACGATCATGTTTTACAATGGCTTGCTTGGCAAAGAATACGCCGTAAAGCTCATTGCTTTTGTGGTAAATTTCACTTTCGGGTGAGTTGACGTATTTAGCGGTTTTTTCGTCTTTTTTGAGTACGCGTCCGCCAAAAGCCAGTACTTTTCCCGATAAGGAATGTACGGGAAACATCACACGTCCGCGAAAACGGTCGGCAGTGTAATTGTTTTCGCCTTCGATGGTTAATCCCGTTTTTACAAGAAAATCTTTATTGTAGCCCGATTTCAGTGCTTCTTTGGTAAAGGCATCCCGCTCTTCCAAACAATATCCAAGTTGGAATTTTTGTATGATGTCATCACGGAAACCGCGCTCGTGGAAATAACTCAGTCCGACAGCTTTTCCTTCGGCGTGGTGATGAAGTATGTTTGTAAAGTATTTTTGAGCAAAATCGTTGACCAGCAACATACTTTCGCGGTCGTTGTTGGCCTGCATTTCTTCGGGCGACAAATCGCGCTCTTTGACTTCGATGTGGTACTTTTTTGCCAAATATTTGAGCGCATCCACATACGAAATCTGTTCGTGCTCCATAATGAAATGGACAGAATTTCCTCCTTTTCCGCATCCGAAGCATTTAAAAATTCCTTTGGCAGGTGAGACGGTAAACGATGGCGTTTTTTCACCATGAAAAGGACACAATCCAATCATATTTACGCCTCTACGACGCAACGTAACATAATCTCCCACCACTTCTTCAATGCGTGCGGCTTCGTGAATACGGTCTATGGTTGGCTGGTCTATCATATTTAGCCCCAACCCTCTCCAAAGGAGAGAGTCCTGGGGATTTTTAAGTTAATTATAAGTAGTTGTATTTACTCACATATTTAGCCTATTTGCCATTTGATGCTTAAGAAAACTCTAAATTTTCACATCAACATCTAATTTAATTTCATCAGCAGGAATTCCTCCCCTAACACCCCAGTTTTCCAATGGCTGTTCGTTCAAAACAATAAATACGTTTTCTTTTTCAATATGGATTGTTGACAGTTTTTGAACTATTGTTTGAAATAGTTTCTTTTTTGTTTCTTTTGTTCGTCCGCTAAAAATGGTTATTTCAATCAATATTTCATACGGATTTTTCATCGAGAAAAATTCCGGTTCATATTCCATTAAACGAATATTTCTGTCGTTATCAGGCAATTGCAATACCTCTACTACAGAATTCATTACTGATTTTTTTAATTCCAGCAACGTGTCTTTCGCCAATCCTTTTGCAAGTTCTATTTTAACTAAGGGCATTGTTTTTAAAATTAAGATATTTTTTACTCAATCGCTTCTTTCACATTTCGGAAAGCACGTTCCAGTTTCAGCATTTCTTCTGCCATAAAACGATAAAAAGCCATCCAGTCGCTTCTTCTGTGGAGATCAATACTTGTTTTTTGGCTGTAAATACGGCACACTTCGTTGCCTGTTTCGCGTACAAAGGCAAAATTCCACATCAGCCCTTGCGGAAAATCTTCCTCCATTACCACTTTGTAGCGCTCAAACTGCTCGTATTTGGCAAGGCGATCTTCTTCGCTGGTGTGGTTGAGTTCCAAAATAACAAAAGCACCATCACGGTTAGCGTCAAACTTGAGCTCAACTCCTTTCATTTTGGTATTATAAAGCATAAATTTACTTTTTCGCCTGCCAAGCACGGGATGATTACTGCAAAACACACCAAACCCTTCCCAAAACTCTTTTTTCAGCTGTTTTAATTCGTCTTTGGTGTACATATATTTTTTACCTTATAATGTAACTGAACTAATCCCGTGTCAAAACTTTTGGCAGATAAAAGTGTCAATTCTTGTTCCGGAATGTCTAAATGAAACAGTTTTTTCCCGTTTCCAACCATAATCGGAATGATGGAAAGCACCATTTCGTCCATCAATTTATATTTAAACAATTCGTTGACGATTTCGGCACCGCCATCGCAAAAAATATTTTTTCCGTTTTTGGATTTTAACAACAAAATCAGATCAATTAAACTGCCGTTGTAAAATGTGATATTTCCTTTTTTTTCTGTTGTTGAACGGGTTATAACGTAAGTTTCTTTATCGTTGTGAGGAAATTCCGGCGCATTTTTCGTCACCCAATCGTACGTTTTACGTCCGAGGATTACAGTATCAACTGTTGAAATAAAATCTTCATATCCATAATCTTCACCTTCTTTTTTCACCAATCCTAAAAAACTCAAGTCATCATTCGGTTTTGCAATAAAACCATCTAACGAGGAGGCAATATACAAAACCAACTTTCTGTTTCCCATTTTAATACCGATTAAATCACAATGCAAAGCTACTTAAATAAATTCAATTTTTCAAAGAAAATAAGTTGGGGATAAATGTAACTGTATTTTTATTAAAAAAGATTATCTTTGCAGTGCGTAACCGAATTTACTTTATACAAAAAGACTTTTTAGAACTTATGTTAAAGCAGCAATTACAGCAAAAACTTCAACAAAAATTATCGCCTGCCCAAATTCAGGTTATCAAAATGCTTGAAATTCCAACGTTGGAATTGGAAGAGCGTATTCGGCAAGAGATTGAGGAAAATCCTGCGTTGGAGGAAGGTATGGAAATTTCTGACAATCAAGATGAAAGCGATGAATACGGCGGAAATGATGAATACAGCAACGATGGAAGTGATTTTGATATGGACGATTATATGGCAGATGATGATATTCCTGATTATAAACTCAAATCAAACAACAGTTCCAAAGACGACAGGCACGAAGATATTCCGTTTTCCGCCGGATATACTTTTCACGAATATTTGATGGAGCAGGTAGGTCTATTGGATTTGGATGAGCATCAGGAACTTCTGATAAAATACATCATAGGCAATATTGACGATGAAGGTTACTTGCGACGAGACGCTGAACTAATGGTTGATGATGTAGTTTTTCAGGCAGGCGTAGAAACTACGGATGATGAAGTGAAAAAACTTATAAAAGAGGTACAAGAGCTTGATCCGGCTGGTGTTGGCGCTTCGGATTTACGAGAATGTTTGTTGTTGCAGCTTTACAGAAAAGGGCAAACCAAAAGCGTAAAAAGTGCCATACGAATTCTTTACCATTATTTTGAAGAATTTTCAAAAAAACACTATGATAAAATTCTCCGGTCGCTCGACTTGTCGGAAGAAAATTTAAAAGATGCGCTAAACGAGATTACAAGGCTAAATCCGAAACCGGGGAATGCTTGGGGTGGAAATGTGTTGGAAAAGTCGATGTCAGCCATTATACCTGATTTTATAGTAGAAAGTGATGGACGAAAATTAATCATATCATTGAATAATTCAAATGTACCGGAACTCCGCGTGAACAGTACTTACAACGAAATGTTTCAGGATTATTCGGCAAGCAAGGGCAATCAGACCAAAGAAATGAAAGACGCGGTGATGTTTGTAAAACAGAAAATAGACGCAGCCCGATGGTTTATTGATGCAATCAAACAACGTCAGGAAACATTACTCACCACTATGACCGCGATTGTAAATTTTCAAAAAGAATACTTCCTTGAAGGCGATGAAACGTTTTTAAGACCAATGGTACTGAAAGATATTGCAGATCTTACCGGATTTGACATTTCGACCATATCAAGGGTTAGCAACAGTAAATATATCCAAACGGAATTCGGTATTTTTCCGGTAAAATATTTTTCTCGGAATCTATGACCAACGATTCGGGAGAAGAGGTTTCTACACGGGAAATAAAAAGAATTATGCAGGAATGCATTGACGAAGAAGACAAACGTAATCCACTGAATGACGATAAGTTAGTAGAGCTTTTAAAAGAGAAAGGGTATTTAATTGCTCGAAGAACGGTTGCCAAATACCGCGAACAGTTGAACATACCGGTTGCGAGATTAAGAAAAGAAATATAAAAAATAAGTCCCTTAATCCCCTAAAAGGGAAAAATATTTTTAATGCTCCCCCTTTAGGGGGTCGGGGGGCAGACATAAACAAAAATTAATGAGAACATTTTTAAAAATCATATCGTATGTGTTTCAGCCACTCCTGATGCCACTTTATGGTATTATCATTTTACTCCAAACACCTGTTTTCAGGTTGTTTTCTTCTTGGTATCATTTTATTGCAATAGTAGGAACAATATTGTTTACAGGTATTCTACCGGCACTACCAATTGCTTGGATGATGCGAAAAGGCGAAATTCACGATGTATTTATTTCCAAACGTGAAGAGCGAACGGTACCTTATCTCTTTTCGTTTCTCTCTTATGTTTTTTGGGTACTGTTTTTAGGGCGAACTTTAAACTTACCCATGACCTTGCTCATTTACCCTATCGGCTGTGTGGCATCTATTTTTGCTATGATGCTTATCAATCTGAAATGGAAAATAAGTGCTCATTTAACCGGTGTAGGAGGTCTAACCGGTGGAATTTTTGGGGTCTGTTTTCAAATGGCACTAAATCCTGTTTGGCTTTTTGTCGCCGCAATAATCATTTCAGGGACAGTGGGAATTTCAAGGGTTTATCTCAAAGCACATACACTCGGGCAAGTAATAGCCGGTTTTTTACTTGGATTTATATTCGTTTTTGTTCCGGGATTATTTTTTTAGGTGATAATAAATAATTTAACCATACGTCATTCATGAATGAGCATATAAAAGAAATTGCGGTACGGGTAAAAGGGTTGAGAGAAGCCCTCGATCTTACGCCGGAAGCAATTGCAACTGAAACAGGAGTATCGGTAGAGCAATATTTAGCGTATGAAAGCGGAGAGCACGACATTTCGATGAGTTTCTTATTTCAACTGGCAAAAAGATACGGCATTGATACGGTAGAACTTCTTTCGGGCGAAAACGCTTATTCGTCTTCTTATTTTGTCACAAGAAAAGGCACCGGCATCCGCGTTGAACGCTCCAAAGCGTATAAATATCAAGCATTAGCTTACGGATTTAAAGGAAATAACGCCGAACTCTTTGAAGTGACTGTGGAGCCAAATAATCATCCGTTGGTACTAAATTCACACAGCGGACAAGAATTTAATTTGGTATTAGAAGGCACAATGCAAATCCACATTGCTGGAAACGACATCATTCTTGAAAAAGGCGGCAGTATTTATTTTGATTCTTCTAAACCACACGGAATGAAGGCACTAAACGGAGAAAAAGTAGTCTTTCTTGCTGTCATTATTTAATTTTTTGTACCAAGACTTATGATAGAAAAATATTTCAAGCAGGTCGAATTCTCGTCTCAACAAGATTTTGAAGAAAACTACAAATTAATAGTTCCTGAAAATTTCAATTTTAGTTATGATGTCATAGATGAATGGGCGAGAATAGCTCCAACTAAAAAAGCATTGCTATGGACAAATGATCAGGGCGAATGTCGTGAATTTACATTCGCTGATATAAAAAAATACAGCGATCAAGCGGCTTCTTATTTTCAAACACTCGGCATTGGCAAAGGCGATATTGTGATGGCAATTCTTAAGCGGCGTTACGAATTCTGGTTTACCATTATAGCGCTGCACAAATTAGGTGCTATCATTATTCCGGCAACGCATTTGCTTACAAAAAAAGACTTGGTTTACCGAAACAATGCCGCGGATATTAAAGCTATAATTGCAGTAGGAGAAGAACCTATTATTTCGCATATCAGTGATGCTATGTCCGAAAGTACGAGTGTAAAAACACTGATATCTGTGGGAAGCATTGTACCTGATGGATGGGAAGATTTTCACAAAGGAATAGAAAATGCACCTGAATTCGTGTCGAAATGTGAGAATAGCAGTGAAGATATTATGATTATCAGCTTTACTTCCGGTACAACCGGTAATCCTAAAATGGTAACGCTGGATTTTCTTTATCCGTTAGCACATATTGTCACAGCTAAATATTGGCACAATTTAAATGAAAACAGCCTTCACTTAACCATAGCTGACACAGGTTGGCTAAAAGCTGTGTGGGGAAAATTATACGGACAATGGCTCGTAGGTGCCTGCATCTTTGTGTACGATCACGACAAGTTTACGCCGGCGAGTATGTTGGCTATGATCGAAAAATACAGAATAACCTCGCTGTGCGCTCCTCCTACTATTTTCCGTTTTTTGATCAGAGAAGATGTATCAAGTTATGATTTATCTTCGCTGAAATACTGTACTATCGCCGGCGAAGCGTTAAATCCCGAGGTTTACAATCAGTTTTTAAAACTCACCGGGATAAAATTAAAAGAAGGTTACGGGCAAAGCGAGACCACACTTGATATTTTTACAGCTCCATGGACAGAACCAAAGCCGGGTTCTATGGGATTACCCAACCCGCATTATGATGTTGATTTACTTACTCCCGATGGACGTTCAGCTGAAGTTGGCGAACAAGGACAAATCGTTATACGTACCGAAAAAGAATACCCGACCGGATTATTCAAAGGCTACCACCGAAACAAACAACTTACCGATGAATGCTATCAGGATAATATTTACTATACAGGAGATGTTGCTTGGCGAGATGAAGACGGCTATTTTTGGTTTGTAGGACGAGCCGATGATGTGATTAAAAGTTCAGGATACAGAATAGGACCTTTTGAAGTGGAAAGTGCACTGATGACACATCCTGCCGTTGTTGAATGTGCGATTACCGGTGTTCCGGACGAGATTAGAGGGCAAGTGGTAAAGGCAACAATCATTCTTTCTAAAGAATATAAAGATAAAGCCGGAGAAAAGTTGGTAAAAGAAATTCAAGAACACGTAAAATTGGTTACCGCACCTTACAAATATCCGCGCATTATCGAGTTTGTAGATGAACTACCAAAGACCATCAGTGGTAAAATTCGTAGAACTGAGATACGAGAAAAAGATCAAAAATAAATTGATTTACAACGAATTTCCTTATTAGAACTAGTCAAAAATAAAAATAATGAAGATAGTAAACTTATCGGAACAGAATTCAATATTGCAACATTACCTGAAAGAAATCCGTTCAGTAGAAATTCAGAAAGATTCGCTTCGATTTCGGCGAAATATGGAACGCATCGGTGAAATTACGGCGTATGAAATCAGTAAAACCCTTATGTACAAAACCGATAAGGCTAAAACCCCGCTTGGAGTGGCTGAACTTACAAAAATTGATGAAAAATTAGTACTCTCCACTATTTTACGCGCCGGATTACCCTTTCATCAAGGTTTTTTGAGTTACTTCGACAGCGCTGAAAACGCTTTTGTTTCAGCTTATAGAAAATATAAAGATGCATTGAAATTTGATATTTTTATCGAATATATCGCATCTCCAAAATTGGATGGGAAAACACTGATCATTACAGATCCGATGCTTGCTACCGGAAGCTCAATGGAACTGGCTTACGGTGCTTTGCTCACAAAAGGAAAACCTAAAAAAGTAATCATCGCTTCTATCATTTCGAGTCAACAAGCTATTGATTATTTGAAGGATAAATTCTCGGACGATGTCACGTTGTGGACAGCAGCCATTGACCCACATTTGAACGAACATTCTTACATCATCCCGGGATTAGGTGATGCGGGTGATTTAGCTTACGGAGAAAAGTTATAACCGGTAATTTTTAGACACGCAACTACCGAAAGTTCTGATCAAAGTTTATATTTAAATCGTATAGCGAGACTTACACAGCAGAAATATCTCGCTGAATTTATGCTTCGCCATACGATTTTTATTATCTGATTTTTATATTTCCTTTTTCTTCCAGCTTCCTTTTAGCAAATAAATGTAACTCATTGTTCCTATCAATGCCCAATACACAAATTCTGACATCCAAACAATTTCTACCTTTGTTTTCAGATAAATGGCGGTAAAATAAACGTAACTAACATAAAACAAAAGAGTTATCACCTCAAACACAAAGGCAACCTTGGTATTTCCGGTTCCCAATATCGTATTAAAAAAGATATTGCAAACTCCACAAAACACCATTGCTACCGAAACTACCCTCAACGTAGGCACACTTGCTAATATCAAATCCACATTATCGGTATAAATTCGGGCAATTACCTGCGGAAGTAGAAATGTTACGCTCATCAAAGGGACAATCGCCAATAACGTAATTTTTAACACCTTATTCATAAAAGACAATACTTTTTCCTTCTCACCGGCGCCAATCATATTACTTACGATTGTAGTAACAGTAGTTGCCAATGCTGAACCGGGTATCATCAAAAGTATATACAAACTCCTTCCGATATTGGTTATAGCCAACTCGCGTTCACCCAATCTTTCTATAAAAATAAAAAACATAAACCATGTAGAAATGGAAATAAAAAATTGAAACATCACAAAAATAGATAAGTCCAGCACCTTTTTTATTGGCTCCCACTCTATTTTATGAAAATGAAATAAGCCAAAGGTGTTGGATTTATCATATCTTCTGGTAACTACAAATAAATACACAGTGGTGACAGCTTCAGCAATAACCGATGCTATTGCGGCTCCTTTAATGCCCCATTCGGGAAATCCGAATTTTCCGAATATCATCACATAATCTAAAATAATATTTACGATAGCCGTTATAAAACCCGAGATCGTGAGCACTTTGGTATAAGTTGTTCCCACAAAAAATGCCCGGAAAATGACGTTTAGGAAAACAAAGAAAAATCCGTAAATCCGATAGTTGAGAAATTCCAATGAAGCCCTATAAATATGCTCTGAACTAACCAAAACTCGGATTAGTGAAGGCATAAAAAAAACGGAAAGCAGAAAAAATACCAGCGAAAGCAAAAAATTAAAGACCAAGCTATTATTGAAAATAGGTCCAATCTCGGCATAATTTTTCTCCCCGTTTCGTCTGCCGATAAGTATCTGTGCTCCCTGACTAAATCCAAAACCCAAAAAATAAATAGCAATATAAAAAACGCCGCCGATTGCCGAAGCTCCCAAAGCGACCTCGCTCACATGACCAAGAAAAGCGGTATCGGTTACATTAATAATATTTTGTGCTACAAGTGTAAAAAAAATAGGATAGGTTACTTTGAATATACTTTTCGTATCTGTCATTATATTGAATAATTGGTTAGCTGTTATTGTCGTTATTTGATTCCATCGTTATTGCAAATCATTTATTTTCCTTTTGATAATAACGAGAAATAAATAACACCCGAAAGATAAATAACGTTCTGACTTATCGGAACAAGTAAATAATTTCGTTACAAAGATACTCAATTCTTTTTTCAGACACTACTTTACGTTATTCAAGCATACATAAAACACTGATATACATTAATTTAAATTATATTCTTTTTCAATCCTTTACCAAACAGTTATCCCGAAGGGATTAAAAAGAACAGCATTAGCTACGATAGTATAGTAAAAATATAAATTCATTGAGAATAAGCGCTGTAGGTGTGACATCTATTAATATTATTTCTGCAAATTAAAAAGTTAAGACGACCTCTGCATCGAAATAAAGAAGTAAAATTGATATGACAGCCCGCCTCGTTAATAAAAAAACGGAACATCACCGATTAGGTCTTGTCCCGTTCTTTATATTTTGAATCGTTGGTTACCGATTATTTTTTATATCTTTCATTTAATTTCTTAATCACATCAGCGGTAATATCGTAACTTTTTTCGGCATACAAGATATTGTCATTCGCCGTATTACTTAAAATAAGTTGATATTTTCCTCCTTTGTTATATTGTTTCATAAAGGCATCAATCGTATCGCGGAGCTGTTCACTCATTTTTTGCTGTTGCTCCATAATTTGTTGCGAGAGTCTTTCGGTAGTTGCTTGTAAATCTTGTTGTTTTTTTTGTAGTCGAAGTTGCTCTTGTTCTGCTCTTTCACGACTAAGGAAAGCATTGTTTTCTAATTTTTTCTGAAAATCAATAAACTCACCCTGTAGTTCACGCTGACGAGAGTTTACGGTCAATCGAGAATCTTCTTGTTTTTTTGCCAGTGCTTCGTTAGCTTGCTTGGCAAAAGTATAGTTCAACAGAAGTGAATCTATATTAACATAAGCAATGGGTAGCTTTGTAATATTGCTTGCTTTGCCTCCTTCGTTTACTGCTACCTGACCTGCGTCATCTTGACCGCCTTTACCAAAAACTTTAACAAATAATACAATAACAGCTACTAATAAAATAGCATTCAAAATTAGTGAAAGGTTTTTCATTCGTTTTCTATCTGTTTAATAATCTTATTTATATCTATAAAGTTTTCAGGCTTTTGTGCTTCTCGATCTTGCGTAGTAGCACAATGTACCCCTTTTCTTTTAATGCTTCGTTGGCTCCGATATGGATAGTTGGAAATTTTCCTTTTTTGAAAAATAAAATTCTGATTACCAGCAATATAGCCGCCAAAAACAGTATGATTGCAGAAACCGACATGGCTATAAATGCATTCATTGTAAAGCTTAAAGAAATCTTGCACAAAGATAATCCTTTTGCTTCATATCAATTATTTATGACAATATTTTTTAGATATTTGAATTTTTGAGACAATATTTTAACACTTGTTGTTGTTTAGACAAAAAAAGAGACTGCCTCAAAAGGTAGACAGTCTCTTCATAGTTGTTTTAATAAAAATCAATTACAAACGTGATGAAATCACGTCCCAGTCTATCAAATCCCAGATTGCGGAAACGTAATCCGCTCTACGGTTTTGATAATCAATGTAATAAGCGTGTTCCCAAACATCAAATGTTAACAGTGGAGTTTTCCCGCCGGTCAACGGATTACCGGCATTACTTTCTTTTACAATCTCTAATTTTCCGTCCGGTGTTTTTACTAACCAAGCCCATCCTGAACCAAAAACGGCTACGGCAGCTTTGCCAAATTCATCTTTAAAGGTATCAAATGAGCCGAATGCGTCACTTATGGCTTTCTCTAATTTTTCAGAAGGCCTGCTCCCTTTGTTCGGTGTAAGTGACAGAAAATAAAAATTATGATTCCAAATTTGCGCTGCATTATTGAAAACAGGACCGCTTGATTTTTTCACAATAGTGTCTAAATCGGCATTTTCAAACTCTGTACCGGGAACAAGATTGTTCAGATTATTTACGTATGTTTGATGATGTTTACCATAGTGAAAATTGATTGTTTCTTCACTAATAATCGGTTCCAAAGCGTTGTGCGCATAAGGTAATTGTGGCAATGAAAAAGTCATAATGTTTTTATGTTAGTTGATTTATAATTTAATATCTGCAAAAGTATAGATTAAACAGTCGGATACATCGTTTTGTTTATAGAAAAATGCAATAATTCATAAAAAACAGATCAAAATCTTGTAAAGCATAAAATTTATTATCATCTTTGCATATAGAATAAACAACATTTTAATATTTTGAAAATATGAAAAAAATTTTGGGTATCACTCTTTTGTCAGCAATTATTATTTCAGGGGCAACATCATGTAAGTCAAAACAAAAGGCAGTTGAGATAAGTGGAGCGAAAATTGAAGCAAAACAACAGACCGAAAATTCCGGTTCAATTCTACAATCCAAGACAACCGTAGCCGATGCGACTCCGGTAGAAGAAATTACACGAAACGAAAAATTCACGTTAGCCGATGGTGAATCGAGTTCATCTTCATTTAACAATAAATATCACGTAGTAGTTGGAAGTTTCTCTATCAAACAAAATGCCAAAAACCTTCAAAACACACTTATCAAAGAAGGAAATGATGCGTTGGTTGTAGTGAACGAAAAAGGTATGTTTCGTGTGATTGCAGCTTCATTCAATGACTATTATCAGGCAAAAAACCGCATCAATGAGATAAGCAACAGATTTCCTGATGCTTGGGTGCTGGTTCAGAAATAAACATTACAGCAATACGAAAATCCGAAGTTAATGATTTACTTCGGATTTTTTGTTAAAAGACCGGACAAACGTATGGCGTTAGTGTATTTGGGTATGGGCACCAACTTGGGAGCTAAGGAAGAGAACCTCAATCGAGCCAAAGAGCTTATTCTATTAAAAATAGGAGATGTTTTGAATATATCTTCCAATTACTCATCTAAAGCTTGGGGTTTTGAATCTGAAAATGATTTTTTAAATAACGTATTACTTATTCATACCCTATTATCCCCCGAAAATTTACTGGAAAAACTCAAAGAAATTGAGGTAAAGATGGGAAGAAAATTTAATACGCACCACACATACACCGATAGAATCATCGACATCGATATATTATTTTATGAAAGTAGAATCGTCAGAGGTAAAAACCTCATCATTCCGCATCCGTACATTGCCGAACGAGATTTCGTTCTTTATCCGTTAGCCGAAATCGCTCCTGAAATGATTCATCCGGTAACGAACAAAACCATCTTACAAATGAAAAACGAGTTATTGAATGCTTAAAAATCTTCCAGTTCCGGGTCTGATTGCAAATTATCAGCACTGGTATGAAACTCTTGAAGCAATTGCGTAGCAAGTTCAACGTCTTTTTCAAAAACGTATAGTTTTATCCCTTTTTCTTTTTCATCAAAAAAGGGATATATAACGATGGTGTCGTCCGTATCAAGCGTACAATCGATGTTGTTTGTTCGCAACACATCTATATCGACTTCGGCTTCTACGATTGTTTGATAAAACTTAAGGATGGTCAATTTATCTTCCATAGTTGCTAATTTTTAATATTCAAAAACTTCACTTTATTAAAATAACGTCTGTTTTACTTCGTTTGTTTCAAAGATACAACATAAAAAATTAAATTTCAAATGTTACAGATAAATAGGCACAAATTAAAAAATATTCGTCGAAAAACGGTTATCACGCTACTTTACCCTTTTTTACTTTTCTTTCTTTTTTTATTCCGATGGCTTCCTATTAAGATTACACGTAAATTCGCAGCATTCTGCGGCAAGCATTTTTATCGGTTGGGTACTAAAAACAGAGAAACGGCATTAGCAAACATTCGCAAAGTCTATGGCAGTTCACTCACCGAAGAGGAGATTGTAAATATGGCTAAGCAAGCTTTTATCGAATCGATGACCGGTTTCTTTGATTATATGGCTTATTCACACGTAAAAAAAGCTAAGCATTACTTCCGTTTAGTAGAAATTACTGGCGAGGAACATCTCAAAAAGGCATACCAAAAAGGGAAAGGAGTTATTTGTTTAATACCTCACCTAAGCTCTTGGGAATTTGCAGCTATTACTCCGCCAATGCTTGGTTACGAAACTTCAGCCGCAAGTAAAGCGATGAAATCCTATTTACTGGAAAATTTAATGATAAAATTTCGTAGAAGACGCGGAATGAAAAATATTACCCGAGAAGGTTCGTACAAAGCGCTTGTAGATGTGCTGAAAAAAGGAGAATGTTTGATATTAATGACCGATCAGGATACCAAGGTGAAAGGTGCTTTCGTTGATTTTCTCGGTTTTCCTGCCTACACGCCATTAGGCGCCTCTCGTCTATTGGCTGATACCGATGCGGTGCTTATTCCTATGACAATGACCCGAAAAAAAGATGGCAACTACCGTTTTGTTATTTATCCCGAAATTTCTACCATCAAAACCAATGACAAAGAAAGCGATTTAATTGAAAATACCCGACGTCAAAACGAGGTGTACACCGAGATTATCCGCACGTATCCGGAACAGTGGGTGTGGATGCATCGGCGATGGAAAACAACTCCGGAGGCGTACGCAGAGTTTTTGAGAAAAAAAGCAGAGAGAAAATAAATACAATTTTTCATAAATCACTATTCTTCTACTACTGTTTGTGGTATGATGAACAACTAACATACGATGATAGAATCTGAAAACAACCACAGTCAAAAACATAATTTTAATTCATATTTTTCACTACCTTTGCAGTCTGTAATTTATTTGTTTTGCCTATATGGAAAATCAATTTATATACTCTAAGAATGTCATCGAATTTGTAACGGTAGTTGCCGAGACCTGCTTGTTTTTAGAGCACAGCCGCGAAAACTCAAAAGAAGAGTTTGTTATAAAAGCTGTAAAACTACTCCCGCTTCTCTATTTAAAAACTTCACTAATAAATGCCGGAGCCATTGATTCGGACGAAGCACCGGAACGATTTGTGACAGAAGAAGATTATCTTTTTGTAAAAGAGCAAATCGAAAGCCTGCTTGGTACCGATGATGGTTTTTTAGAAACGTTTCATCCCGATATGCAATATAGCGACACGCCGATTGCTGCCTTTATTTCAGAAAATTTAGCCGATATATATCAGGAATTGAAAGATTTTGCCGCCAATTATCAAATTGGAGAAACCGACATTATGGAAAGCGCACTGAAAGATTGTATGGAATCGTTTGCCGAACATTGGGGACAAAAACTGCTTAATGCGCTTCGGGCTCTTCACGCTCTACGTTATAGCGACACATTTGGAGATGCGGAAGAGGACGAACATTTTAATGCCGAAGAGTACCGAAAAATAGACCGAAACAGTTTTTTACGCTTTCAGAATACAAATAACGATGATGAAATTTAAACCGAAAATATCAAAGGAAGAGGTAAACCAATTGCAACTTGTCGAATTTGAGGGAAAAATAATATTGATAAACGAGCCGGAGCAGGTAATTCCTGCGATTGATTTTTTGAAAACACAAACATTAATCGGCATCGACACAGAAACAAGACCATCATTTACAAGAGGTACCCATTACAAAGTCTCGCTGATGCAAATCTCTACCGAAGAGGTTTGCTATCTCTTTCGTCTGAATAAAATAGGATTTCCCAAAGAGTTGCTCGACTTTCTTGCCGATGCTTCCGTAAAAAAAATCGGACTTTCGCTGCATGATGACTTTCATTCGTTAAACAAAAGACACAAAATAAAACCGGACAATTTTATAGATATTCAATCCATAGCCAAAGAGTATGGCATTTTAGAACTCGGACTGCAAAAAATCTTTGCCATTATTTTTGACAAAAAAATATCCAAATCACAACGATTAAGTAACTGGGAAAACGAAACGCTCACCAAGCAGCAGAAACGTTATGCCGCAACCGACGCATGGGCGTGTCTCAAAATATACCGACAATTATCGAGCGAAAAAAAAATCACAAAAAAAGAGTTACAAGTGCTGATTTCCCTTTTTGCTCAAAACAGCGAAAACAACGCAACAGCAAATTAAAACCCACATAAATTCTTAACACTTGTAATTATTATCAATGGTAATTATCCAACTAAAACCAAAAAAAGAAGAAAGTTTACTCCGTTTTCATCCTTGGGTGTTTTCTGGTGCAATTCAACAAATACTGGGCAAACCGCAAGAGGGTGATTTGATAGAAGTGCAAGACAGCAAAAAAAACTTTTTAGCCATCGGGCATTATCAGGTAGGAAGCATTTCTGTGAGAGTTATTAGTTTTGATAAAAAAAATATTGACACTCATTTTTGGAAAGAAAAAATACGGCAGGCGTACAAAGTTCGTCACGAGTTAAGGCTGATAAATCCACCGATAAACAACACTTACCGTCTCGTACACGGCGAAGGAGATAATTTACCCGGATTAATCATCGATGTATATCATCATACCGCAGTGGTTCAAGCCCACTCCGTAGGTATGCACCACATTCGCCAAACCATAGCCGACGCTATTGTTACCGAGATTCCGGAGGTAAGCAACGTATATTACAAGTCGGAGAATACTTTACCTTATTACGCTCCGATTGAGCCGAAAGACGAATACCTCATCGGTAGCGAAAGTACCGACTTGAAAGCGATGGAAAATAACCTTCAGTTTCAGGTGGATTGGTTGCGTGGACAAAAAACAGGTTTCTTCGTTGATCAGCGTGGCAACAGAGCATTATTAGAGAAATACTCAAAAGGGAAGAACGTATTAAATATGTTTTGCTACACCGGTGGGTTTTCAGTGTACGCATTACGTGGTGGTGCCAAATTGGTACATTCAGTGGATAGTTCGGCAAAAGCGGTAGAGCTAACCGACAAAAATGTAGCTATTAACTTTGCAGATGAAAACCGCCACTGCTCTTTTGCCGAAGACGCCTTTAAGTTTTTGGGAAAGAAAAAAGAGACGTACGACTTAATCATCCTCGACCCGCCGGCTTTTGCCAAGCATCGTGATGCCGTGAGAAATGCTTTAAAAGGGTACAAAAGATTAAATGCCAAAGCATTAGAGCAAATCAAACCCAACGGTATTTTATTTACATTTTCGTGTTCACAGGTAATCTCGAAAGATCAGTTCCGTTTGGCTGTATTTAGTGCAGCTGCCGAAACCAAACGCAATGTGCGTATTCTGCATCAACTCACACAGCCGGCAGACCACCCCATCAACATTTATCATCCCGAAGGCGAATATCTCAAAGGTTTGGTGCTTTTTGTAGAGTAAAAAAATTCGGCACATTTTTTGTTGTAAATTATTATGAAACGGAGATTTAATTTTTATTTTTTTGTTTTTTAACAGCAATATTTCTTTTGATTTGTTGCATTATTAAAAGGTTTGTGTAAATTTGCCCCCTCAACTATATTTTTAACAACTAATTAATACAAAACTTGCCTATTGCGAAATATTACTATTTGAATTTAAAATCTTATCAGTAATGAAGAAGTTGTGCCAACTCGCAGACGAAACGCTGGTGAAGTTATATGAAAATGGTGATAATGAGGCATTTGAAGTATTAATGTCCCGATACAAATCAAAGGTATATACATACATATATTTGATTGTACGTCACCGTGAACTCACCGAAGATATTTTTCAAGATACGTTTGTAAAAGCCATTGCGACAATAAAACAAGGTCGTTATGTTGAATCTGGACGTTTTTTGGCGTGGATTAACCGCATTGCACATAACTTAATCATCGACCATTTCCGCCGTGAAAAAAATGAAAATACTTTTTCAACGGACGGTTTGGAATATGATTTTGTGAATAATGCCAAATTATCCGAAAAAAGTGTAGAAGATACGTTAAATAATGAGCAAGTACTATGTGATGTCGTAAACTTGGTAAACTACTTGCCCTCATCGCAGCAAGAGGTTGTTCGTATGCGTTTTTTTGAAGATTTGAGCTTCAAAGAAATAGCAGAGAAAACCGATGTTAGCATCAACACTGCTTTGGGACGTATGAGATATGCTTTACTGAATATGCGTAAAATTGCCACTGAAAATAATATTCATTTGGATTTAAAATAATTTTTTATCGCGGATATAATATAAATCTTAAGCCTGCGTTATATTTGTACTAAATGCTATAAATATAAATGCTTATGAGAAAAATCGTTACTCCGTATCAACATCATTTACGTTCAGAAAAACAAAAAAAATCCAATCACGTTGAATTTTCACCCGGCGATGAAACTATACAGAAAATTTTGCAATTCGCAGCCACTTATCAGGTAGAGAAAATTCCTGAAAATCATCAGATTGAATATTTTTTGAACTAATAAAATAGAGAGGGTAGCCAGAAATCGGCTATCCTCTTTGGTTTTATTCCTTTTTTTAATTATGTTTGCACAAGAAATAAAACACGATGTATGACACAAATTATTTCTCCTTCTCTTTTAGCGGCTGATTTTTCCGATTTGCGTTCAGTTTGTCAAATGATTAACGAAAGTCAGGCAGAGTGGCTTCACATTGATGTGATGGACGGTGTTTTCGTTCCCAATATCTCATTTGGATTTCCGGTACTGGAAGCGGTAAAGAAACACTGTAAAAAACCATTGGATGTGCATTTAATGATTGTGAAGCCAGAGAAGTACATCGAACGTTTTGTGAAAGCGGGCGCCAATGTGCTCACCGTACATTTGGAGACACTTACCGATCCTATAACTACACTCCGACAGATCAAAGGATTAGGCGTAAAAGCCGGATTAACAATAAATCCGGATGTGTCGGTCAGTCAATTAAGAGGATTGGTCGGTGAAGCAGACATGATACTCTTGATGTCGGTATTTGCAGGCTATGGCGGACAAAAATTCATTGACGATACCTGGCAACGCATCGAAGAACTGAGAAAGATAATTACCGAAGAAAATCCGGATTGTTTGATTGAAGTGGATGGTGGTATAAGTTCAGAAAATGCAAAACAGTTGTTTAACGCCGGAGTTAACGTACTTGTTGCCGGAAACGCCGTTTTCAAATCCGAAAATCCAAAAGAAATAATACAAATGATGCTGGAATAGTGCGGTAGATTGATTTTTTACCATTACATAAAACCTAACCTTTACTTGAAATGAACTTTTTGTTACGAACTCCATTCTTCCGTTTGTTTGTTGCATTAGCCGTCGGTATTGTTTTATATCAATATATCGATGTTTCAAGTGCGATATTGATTTTTTTGTGTGCTATTTCTTTGACGTTGTTCACGGTCTGTTTTTTTATAACAAGTTCTCCCAACTTATTTCGATTCCGATGGATTTTTGGATTGTCTATTTTCCTCCTATTGTTGACAATGGGATATTATTTGTGTCGGAATTATGAAAACAAAAATCAGTTTTCGGCATTAGGGGAAAAAAGTGTATTTCAGGTAGAGTTGCTCTCTGCTCCCATCGAAAAGGCGAACGCTTATCAATGTAAAGTAAAACTATGCCGGGATGTTGATTCGGTTAATATTGAGCCTGCGGTTGGCAATGCAATGCTCTATCTTCAAAAAAGTGGCGCAATATCATCGCTTCGTATTGGTGATAAATTAATTGTTTCCGCAGAGTTTAAAACACCCGATGGCATTCAAAACCCCGGTGGATTTGATTATGCCGCTTATCTAAAACGGCAGGGAATTTTAGCTACTGCCTACGTTCCCACCGATCATTGGCAAAAATCAACAGAAAAACCAATAATTTCATTATTCAGAATTGCCGACATCGTTCGAAATCATCTGCTTAAAGTTTATCGTCAGTTCAACATTGATGGAGACGAATTTGCCGTTTTAGCAGCACTCACACTTGGCTATACCGATGAACTGCAAACGGCGGTTTTCAAAAAGTTACAGTGCAACGGGAGCTATGCACATTTTGTCGGTTAGCGGACTTCACGTAGGCATTGTTTATGCAGTAATCGCTTTTCTATTACGATTTTTGGATAAAAAACGGCGAACCAAGATTTTTAAAGCAGTCATCATCATCCTTTTTTTGTGGATATATGCATTTATTACCGGACTTTCACCGGCTGTAATGCGTGCGGCATTTATGTTTAGCTTTGTATCGCTCGCCACTTGCTTCGAACGAAAATCACAAATTTACAATACCATCTTCGCATCTGCATTTTTGATGCTTTTGATACAACCCAACTCATTGTTCAATATTGGTTTTCAGTTAAGCTATGCTGCTGTATTAAGCATTGTTTTCTTTCAGCCGGGCATTTCTAAATGGATTTTCCCTCGCAACAAAATTGCGAAATGGACTTGGGATTTGGTAGCCGTATCTGTAGCTGCACAATTAGGCACTGCACCTTTTACCCTCTATTATTTCCACCAATTTCCAAACTTTTTCCTTCTGACCAACATTATAGCCATCCCGCTTTCTTCAATTATTATTTATTTGGCAATTGCGCTACTGCTACTCTCATTTGTACCTTTATTATCCACCTTCATCGCACTTTTGCTTAAGTGGTCGCTTTGGTTGATGAATTCTTCCATCGTATTTATCCAAGAATTGCCATTTTCCGTTAGTTACCTGTCATTGGATTATCGGCAATTGATTTTTTCGTTTGTGGCATTATTTTTTGTAGTTTTCTTCTTTTACAATAAAAAATTTAGTCTGCTTATCGTTGGGTTATGCTCTATTTTAGTAGTCACAAGCATATTCTTTTATCAAAAATACACCAATTTAAGGACTGCACAATTTATCGTTTTTTCGGATAGCCGTGTCCCTATTATCAATTTTATTTTTCAGGAAGAAAATTATGTCTTTACAACAGATTCGCTTCACGCTGAAAAAATAGCCGATAGTTTTTGGAAAAGCAAAATGCTGAATAACCCTACGTATCTCAATAAAAATCAATGGTTTGAATCCGGTTTTTGTTGTTTTTATGGGAAACGAATTTTTATATTGACAGACAATACGTTAAAAAACAAAACAACCGAAAACCCATTACCTATTGATTACTTAGTCATTACAAATAAAACAAAGCCTAAAATAGAACACATTCTCGCTTGTATGCAACCAAAGACCGTTATTGTGGATAAATGTATTTCGGCGTGGTACACCAATCACATCAAAGAAGTATGCCGCCAGAACAAAACCGCGTTTTACATTGTTGCTGAAAATGGAGCTTTTGTTTTAAATTTGAATCCGTAAAACACCTTTCATATTAAATTTAATCCAAAACACGCCAAAATTTATTATTTTTGCAGATTAATTTTAAATGCACTTTTTTACTTTACAGCACGATAAAACTAAACAACAAACTGTAAAGCTCATATAATCAGATAAAACTATGCTTTCAAAAATAATAGCAGAGGAATTGGTGCACAAAGCCAAAATAGAAATTGAAGATGCTGAAAATATCGTCATTGTCACACACGTTGGTCCTGATGGAGATGCGATGGGTGCGTCTTTGGGTTTATGGCATTTTTTAATGACCGAAAATAAATCGACAAAAGTCATTGTTCCTTCTCCGCCACCGAATTTTCTGATGTGGATGTCGGGTGCAGAACACATCCTGATTTATCGCAACAACGAGAAGCAAGCGGATGAATACCTTGCCAAAGCTGACTTGATATTTGCATTAGATTTCAACGCAGCAAATCGTTTGAGCGGAATGGCTGATGTCTTTTTGGCATCAAAAGCACGCAAGGTGATGATTGATCACCACCTAAACCCGGAAACTTTTGCCAATGTTACAATTTCCTACCCCACTATTTCTTCTACAAGCGAGCTGGTCTTCAGATTGATTTGTCGGATGGGACATTTTAGCGACATCAATTTGGCTTGCGCCGAATGTATTTACGTAGGAATGATGACCGATACCGGTGGATTTACCTACAACTCCAATCACGAAGAGATCTATATTATCATTTTCGAACTTGTCAAAATTGGTATTGACAAAGATAAAATCTATCAAAATGTGTACAGCACTTACTCAGCTGACCGTATGCGTCTAATGGGTTATTGTCTGTATGAAAAAATGAAAATTTATCCCGAATATAATGCCGCCTTAATTACCCTTACGCAAGAAGAACTGAAAAGATTTAACTATGACAATGGCGATGCGGAAGGATTTGTAAATATCCCTTTATCAATAAAAGGAGTTGTTTTCAGTGTATTTATGCGCGAAGATCCGGATAAAATAAAAATCTCGTTACGCTCCGAAGGAACGTTTCCCACAAACAAATTTGCTGCGCAATTTTTCAACGGCGGTGGTCATTTGAATGCTTCCGGAGGCGAAAGCTATACGACACTCGAAGAAGCGGTGAAAATTTTTGAAGACGGTTTACCAATATACAACGATTTTTTATAACGATATAGGGAATCAAAACCAATTAAGAGACTGAACATTTGTTTGTTTTCACACTCAACCCTTAAGATTAAACAATTGTAAACAAATGAAATACCTCATAATACTCGGCGATGGAATGGCAGACGAGCCCATCGAATCACTCGGGAACAAAACTCCGTTACAGGTGGCAAATACTCCTCATATCGACAAATTGGCTAAATTAGGCAAATGCGGTATGTTTGACACCATTCCCGCGGGATTTGCTCCCGGTAGTGAAATTGCCAATCTCACTGTACTTGGTTACGATGTGAACAAATGTTTTGAAGGACGAGGCACATTAGAAGCTGCGAGTATAAACGTTGAAATCGAGGAAAATGAAATGGCGATGCGTTGCAATTTAATTTGTATCAAAGATGGAAAAATAAAAAGCCATTCAGCAGGACATATCAGTAACGAAGAAGCGAAAGAATTGATTCTTTTCTTACAAAAAGAAATGCGCGATGAAAAGGTCAGTTTTTATCCCGGTGTTTCGTACCGTCATCTTCTTAAATTAAAAAACGGCAATAAAAATCTTCTTTGTACACCGCCTCATGATGTACCCGGAACGCTATTTACCAACGTTATGATAAAAGCAAGTGCTCCGGAAGCGCAATTCACATCCGACTTTTTGAATGAGCTTACATTAAAATCACAACAACTATTGGAAAACCATCTGATAAATTTAAAACGCGCCGCTCAGGGAAAAGACAAGGCAAACAGTATTTGGTTATGGTCGCCGGGATATAAACCGCAAATGGATAAAATGACGGATATATTCCCGATAAAAAGTGGAGCGGTCATTTCGGCAGTCGATTTAATCAAAGGAATCGGAGTGTATGCCGGACTTCGAAATCTCCACGTTGAAGGTGCAACCGGACTTTACGATACCAACTATGAAGGAAAAGCAAAAGCCGCTATTGATGCGTTGAAAACAGATGATTTTGTATATTTGCACATAGAAGCAAGCGACGAAGCCGGTCATGAAGGAGATGTAGGGTTAAAAATAAAAACCATTGAATATTTAGATCAGCGAGTGGTAAAACCCGTTATGGAAGAGTTAATGACATGGGACGAACCGGTAACAATAGCCGTTTTACCTGATCATCCAACACCTTGTACCATTCGCACACATACACGTACACCTATTCCGTTTATTATTTACAAAACCGGCAACCGACCGGATGGTGTTGAGAAATACGATGAATTTGCGTGTCAAGAAGGCAGTTACGGACTAATCAAAGGTCAAGAATTTATCAAGTTAATCTTTCATTAACACATATTTAAACTAACAACAAATCCGTGCATACCGAAGGAATAAAATACGCCGGTTCAAAGACGAAAATCATTCCAGATATTCTCCAGATATTGGGTGAATTGGACGATGTAAAAAATGTATTGGACGGTTTCAGCGGTTCGACCAGGGTATCACAGATGTTTGCGCAATTAGGTTACCATACTACGGCAAACGACGTTTCAGAATGGAGCGAGGTCTTTGCTACATGCTATCTTAAAACGAAAAAAGAGGATGGTTTTTTTCAGGAAATAATTGATTACCTAAACAGTTTGAATGGGTTTGACGGATGGTTTACGGAACATTACGGTGCCAAAGATTCTGAAACTAAAAAACCATTTCAACTAAAAAACACACGAAAATTAGATGCCATTCGCGAAGAGATTGAACATTTAAACCTGACTTGGGAAGATAAATGTGTTGTATTGACAAGTTTGATTTTTGCATTGGATAAAGTTGATAGTACGCTGGGACATTATGCAGCATATCTAAAAGAGTGGTCACCACGCTCATACAATGATTTGACGTTGAAACTTCCGAAGCGATTTCCTATTATAAGCAACAATCGGGTTATCAAGAAAGACATTTTCGATACAATTTCGGAATACGAATTTGACTTTGCTTATTTTGACCCTCCGTATGGATCCAATAATGAAAAAATGCCACCGAGTAGGGTTCGGTATGCATCATATTACCATCTTTGGAAAACCGTAATTTTAAATGACAAACCGAAATTATTTGGCAAAGCAAACCGCAGAGAAGACACGAGGGATTCAAATGTATCATCGGTTTTTGAAGAATACAGAAAAGACGAAAAAGATCATTTTATAGCGATGGAAGCGCTAAAAAGCTTAATAGGAATGACCAAATCGAGATACATTCTGCTCTCGTACAGTTCGGGAGGAAGAGCCACCAAAGAAGAATTGCACCGGATGATGACAGCTACCGGAAAACTTTTGAAAGTGGTAGAAATTGATTATCGTAAAAATGTGATGAGCAATATGCGTTGGACTAATGACTGGATTAATAATAATGAAAAACACAAAGAGTTTCTTTTATTAATGGAAAAATAAACATTAAGCGTATGAGATATTACAGCACAAACAAAACCGTTGAAAATGTAACGTTGGAAGATGCCGTAGTCAAAGGATTGGCTGACGATAAAGGTCTATTTATGCCCAATGAAATCAAACGTTTACCAAACTCATTTTTTGATATTATTCAAACATTAAGTTTTCAGGAAATAGCGTATGTTGTCGCTGACGCTTTTTTCGGAGAAGAGATTGAACCGGTTGCCTTGAATAAAATCGTGTATGAAACGTTGGAGTTTGACACACCGCTGGTAGAAGTTAAAAAAGGCATTTACAGTCTGGAACTTTACCACGGTCCAACCTTGGCTTTCAAAGATGTAGGAGCACGTTTTATGTCAAGAGTATTGCGCTATTTTATCCAAAAGCAACACACACGTAAACTTATCAATGTTTTAGTAGCCACTTCAGGTGACACCGGAAGCGCCGTAGCCAATGGATTCTTGGGAATAGATGGCATTCGGGCTTTTGTACTTTATCCCAAAGGGAAAGTGAGCAAAATTCAAGAAAGTCAGTTTACCACATTACGAAAAAACATCGTTGCTTTAGAAATTGACGGAACCTTTGATGATTGTCAGCGTTTGGTAAAAACAGCTTTTTTAGACCCCGAATTAAGTCAAAAACTGCAACTTACATCGGCAAACTCCATCAATGTAGCCCGTTTTCTTCCGCAAGCATTTTATTATTTCTACGCGTTTGCGCAACTACGTTCGTTGCAACCGAAACTAACTGCCGAAGAACTTCAAACGGTCATTTGTGTACCAAGTGGAAATTTAGGGAATATTACCGCCGGGCTTTTTGCCAAAAGAATGGGATTGCCGATAAAACGCTTCATTGCCGCAAATAACAAAAACGACATTTTTCTGCAATACTTAAACACCGGCATTTATACCCCGAAACCATCCGTGGCAACCATTGCCAATGCGATGGATGTAGGAGACCCGAGCAATTTTGCACGTATCCTTGATTTGTATAACTATCGCCACAGCGACATAAAATCAGAAATAAGCGGTGTGAGTTACACCGATGAACAAATTGCCCAAGGGGTAAGAGCGTGTTTGAGTGAAAACAGCTACCTACTTGATCCGCACGGAGCTTGCGGATATTTAGCTTTGAATGAGATGCTCGAAGCGGATGAGAATGGTATTTTTCTCGAAACCGCTCATCCGGCTAAGTTTGCCCAAACTGTAGAGAGTATCATTGAAAAGCCGATTGAGATTCCCCCAAAATTGCAAGTATTTATGCAAGGTGAGAAAAAAAGCATTGAACTCGGGAAAGAATTTGAAGCATTTAAGCAATTTTTAATAAAACAATGACAAACGTATAAAAAGTATCACAAAAGAGCCAACAAACTTATTATAAGTTTATTGGCTCTTTTGTGATAAATATCAATCCGTTGGGATATTAATCCGGCAACACTTCGCAGGAAAAGCCCTCTTTCAAAAATATTTGTTTTATTTCCGGCACAGCAACTTGTTTTTTATCGTTCTCCACACGTAAAATCTTATCACAATCGCTCAAGTCAAAATTAATTTTGTGCCCGATCAATGTTGCGCTCAATAAAGCAACCATCCGCTTGGCATCTTTTTTTAATTTTACGTTGGTTTTAAATATCTCTATCATAATCACCTCCTACCCCGAAATTAAGGGAGTTAAACTGTTTAATTTCTCAAAATCCAATAAGCTTTTTCAAAAAGAATAAAGTATCTCTTATAAGTTTAGTACCAACTTTAATTGCTTATATCCTGGTATACTGGCTTTTATTTGCTCTCCATTTTTCATCGTTACCAATTGGTTTTGTTTTTCATACACATCTATTCGCTGTATCATTTCCACATTTATGATATACGAACGATGAATACGTACAAACTGCCTTGGCGGCAAGTGCTCCTGCAAATATTTCATCGTTTCTTCTTTCAAATATTTTCCTTTTTCGGTAAATATCTTTACATAATCGCCCTCCGCTTGGAAAAAAGTGATTTCCGATACAAGAATAACGTGAATTTTTTGTCCGCTTTTTACGGCTATTCGTTCCAGTATTTCATGTTCCAATACTGGTTCTGTCAGTTCGTATAGTTTCTCATCCGGCAAATCTTCGGTTTTCAGATTTTCCTTCTTTTTGCCGAGATAATGATAAAAAAACTGTATAACCAGCAAATACATCAAGATTCCGATGAGAGATTTTATCCATAACGTATTTACAATCAAAGCGCTGTCATTCTTTCCAAATAGCAGGTAAAACAAGCCATAACCCACCAACAACCAAATTACAATAGCTAAAACCCCGATCGCAGTATAGTTTATAATCCGAAGATTGAAAGGTAGCGCTGAATAATTTCCATATAAAACAACCTGCCAGATAAGATACGTTATTATGGCAAATAGCGTTAAATGTATAAATCCATCAATAAATAATTTCCAAAAATCGATAGGCACTAAGCGGGACAATGCCACTGACAATACAACAGCAAAAATCGTACAAAAAAACAGAAATACATAAATTGATTGTTTCGACATATTCTTGTTCTATTTGATTTCACCTCCACCAAACACGCAACTTCCCTTAACTATTAATCTTCGGGTTTTATCTACTTGTCCTATTTTGAGGCGTTTATCATCAAATCCGCCAAACACGGTATCCATTTTTGTTACAACATACCATTCATCGGGTATATAGAGTGTGATTCCGCCAAACACGGCATTTATCTCCAAATAAGTATCGCCGGGAGCTAACTTTGTTTTTCGTAAATCAAGCGTGATTCCACCAAAAACGGCATTTACTTCTCCACCCGGAAACTCTTCATCCAAAACTATCTGTTCTATACTGCCAAAAACCACATTCTTATCGAATCCACCGGAATGTGCACCAAAATCGTACGTATGCGATTCGTCATTTTCGGTTGTTTGATTCCATTTGTTATGCCATTTTCTGTGCCAGTTATTTGTAGGAAAAAGAAAGTGAAGCAAAAATAAAACACCGGCAACAATCAATAAAACTGGCCAATATACAGCTGTAAAACTGGCTCCGGCAATTCCGGGAAAGAGTGAAGGATAAGCTATGGCTATCTTTGGAATGAGGAAAAATACCCCAATGGAAAATAGCACAAACGTAGAAAAATAATGGCGATTAGCCAGCTGAAACAGACCTATCACAATCAATATCATAGGCCACGAAAAAACAACAGGTTTAATAGCCTCATTAAACAATCCAAAATTAAGACCTAATAATAAGCCCCCGATGACTACCATAATTAAGCCGAAAACCATTCCTTTAGAACGACCCGATAGATGATAATTTTTAATTTTTTCTTCCATAATTTTTTATATTTATTTATTTTTTACGATGCAAAGGTAGAGGTCAGCATAATTCTTTGCAAGCATAAATCGATAAACAAACGATTTTACCCGATGAATAAAAGTTAAAATCCGACAAATACAATAAACACTTTGGGAAAGTTAGCCGATTTATCCATAATTTTGATTACGACATTATATGATTTCTAATTAGTAGTGTTGCGTTAATTTTTAACACATAGAAAATTATATATTTTGTTGTATATCAGATATATAAATACGGTATTTTATTTTTTGAATTGACGTATATTTACCCGAAAAAGTTATGCATTCGGGTAAATATGTATTCTCACAGGTTCTGGACTTTGTTGACCAATATGAATTCAACAAGTGCGTAAAACGGTATTTTGGTAATTATAGTGTACGAGACTTGAACTGTTGGAATCAATTTGTTCAACTGTTCTTCGGACAATTGACCTCATCAAATTCACTGCACAGTATTTGTTTATGCTTAAAAAGCATTCTATGATAAAAACCAAAACACCTGTCAAAATCGATGGGTGTTTTTTTGTTATGTACGAATCAAAAAAACATTAATTTTCACTGCTTCTTATGTCGTCTAAGAAGCGGTGGAGATCCATATCGTTTTCAAGTTGCATTTTTCTGCGTATTTGCTTGCGGTGCCATTTCACGCCTTCGACACTGATATTCATTTGGTCGGCTATTTCTTTGGTGGAGAGGAGCGCCCAAACGAGCGAGCAGATATATTGTTCTTTCACGCTCAGTTGCGGATATTTCACACGTAATCTCGAAATAAAATCCGTGTTGGCGTGTTGCTGCCAGCGAGAGCTTTCGCTGTTGCGGGATGTGCTGAGGTAAATGTGGCAGAGGTTTTTCATTTCCTGTATTTCGGCGGCAAAGTCGTTTCTGCTTTCTATTTTCTTCGCCAGCAGCGCATCGAATTTTCCCTTCAGCTTATCCAGCAGTTGCAAATTCGATTCCTGCATCGTTGCCAGGCAATGATTACGCCGGTTCTCTTCGTCTATTGTAAGCCGCAAAATTTCTTTTTCCGCTTCTTCCAAGCGCTTTTTATTCTCTTCGTTTTCAATAATGGAAGCATTAATATACCGAAACAAGATGTAAACGATTAAAGGAAGTGCAATAAAGGTTGTAACATTAATCATATTCTCGAACAGTGTATGTATTACACTTATATTGAGGAATAAAGAGAAGAAAATCAACAAGGATACGTACAACAGGGCATTCAACACACCAAGATACAAGACATGTTTGCCAAGGCCTGTCAAACCCGAAAAAAACAGACAAGACATACAGACTCCCAATGTTGAAAAATAATATAAAACAGCCGTTTGATTTACCGGAGGATCAATAAAGCCGGCTACATAAAAGAATACGATGAGTCCGTAACTACAAATCAAAAAACCAATGCGAAAGGAAATAATGCGAAAGACCGAAAGCAAAAAACAGGTAAATGAAAGAATCCCTATCGGTACAGACGAATAGTATATCCACTCGGGATATGTCGGATTACCAACCAAGATGTCAATCAATGCACCTAAAGAATAGAATAACAACACAAAACAAGCTATCCGGTTGATGACCTTTTCAAAATAAGCGATATAATGCTTCATTTGGCAAAATTGTGTTATCGATCCCCTAACCCCCCGAAGGGGAAATAAGGCAAGTAAAGTTGATTTGTTTTAGAATTTAATAATTATTCATCCGTGAAATCCGTGTTATCCGTGGGCAAAAAATAGTGGACAAACCAATCCGTGGATAAAAATACAAAGCTACTATTTGTCAAGTATAAAATCAAGAATATCTGCATTTTTCTTCATCCTTGCTCCATTTTTTTTTAATCCTACTACTCCTTTTCTACCCCTGTAAAATTTCACTCCGCCGTATATTTCCGCTTCTTTTGCAAAGAATTCACAAAAAAAGATATCAATCTCGTTCCTCCGGTTTTCCGCAAACAGGAAAATTCAGGGAATAAAACCAATCTCAATTATTATGGATAACAGACATTCGCAGCCGATACCCGACGAAGTATTGACACAGTTGCAAACAAAAATCAACGAGGCGCAGGCGTTGCTTGCCCCTTACGTAACTTCCCTTACGCCTTCCGAAAGGCACGACATCCCGAAGATGGGCGAAAAATCGCTCAGTTTTGTAGAAAAGGCTTACGATTTTGCCAAACAAAATCCCGCCCTCTGCCCTTCGTATCTTAATATGGAAGATTTCCGTGTCGATTTCGGCGATGCCCGTGGCTTGTGGACCATACTCAACACCGTGCGCCAACTCGAAGAAAACATTGACGACACCGAAACCCTTGCCGGAAGCGAAGCCTATCAGGCGGCATTGCTTTTTTACAGTTCGGTAAAAATAGCCGCCGCACAGAATGTGCCGGGTGCCAAAGCCGTGTACGAAGAGTTGCGCCTACGTTTCCCCTCCGCACGACAGAAGAGCGCAGACCAAAAGTGAGCAAAAGCCCGCTTTCAGTGAGAAAATCAGGGCAAAAAACGAGGAAAGCCCCACTCTGAGCAGAGATGCCCGAGCAAAAAAGGAGGAAGACCTCACTCTGAGCAAGGATATCGGAGCAAAAAGAGAGGAAAACCCCACTCTGAGCGAGGATATCGGAGCAAAAAGAGAGGAAATACCTGCTCTGAGTGGGGGATGCCCGAATTTCACACAAGGCGTTGCCCTGTGCTAATGATATAAGCCTTTCAGGCTTTATAAAACAGAGATTTCAAAACCTGATTCGCATACTTTACAAAAATATAAACGAATTTTTGAAACACTCTATTTAAAATAACCGCCGGCAGTAAATTACGGCGAAACAAATTCAGAAAAACCAATTACTTCCTGTTAAGTACAAGGTACAAATTAGTTTTAATTATTTTGGACACATAAGTTCACATAGAAAACACAATAGGGACACATGGAAAGAATGATTTTTCTATGTGAAGCTATGTGAAACCTATCTGTTTCTATGTGTCGAAAAATATAAACTATTTTTTGTCTCATACTTACTTACAAATCAGATTGCATATGAACCCAACTTTACCATTGTTCCATATCAGGATTTCCCTTTCGCAGGTCAGGGATTATTTTTTCCTTATCCTTTTCTTTTTTGCCTTTACGGGTGCAAAAGCCCAGTTTGCCGGTGGCAACGGTAGTTCCGCTACCCCTTACCGGATTGAAACGGTAGATCAGCTCTATGCTGTACGCAACTATTCCGGTGCGATCTATTTTATCCTTACGGCGGATATTGACATGATCGGCGCTTGCCAATCCGGCGGAAGCTATTACAACAGCGGAGCGGGATGGCTTCCTTTCCCCTTTCAATGCATTTTGGATGGACAAGGACATACCATTACCGGATTGATGATCAACCGCCCGACCACGGAGGCCGTAGGGCTGTTTTCTTCCAATTACGGCACCATCCGGAATGTCATCCTGAAAAACGTATCGGTTACAGGAAGAGCAGGCGTGGGAGCCTTGGTAGGCACAAACGGGTCCAGGCCTGACAATCGTTACGGTTCTATATACACCTCTTGTGTAACAGGGGCTTCTTACGTAACAGGCCTCAATGGCGGTACAGCCATAGGCGGCTTGGTAGGATACAACGATATAGGAAGTTGGGTAAGAACGAGCTATTCCGGCGCAGCGGTTACCGGCAGTAACAATTATGTAGGCGGATTAGTGGGCTTCAGCAAAAGCGGCATCGAATATTCGTATGCCTACGGGAAAGTGGCCACCACCGGAACCGGCGCCGATATCGGCGGACTGCTCGGAGCCAACAACTCCGGCGACTATGACGGTGACGACTATGCTGCCACCGTCACCTCGTGCTATTACAACAGCGCTGCCAGCGGACGCTCGGACAACAACGGCAGGGGCGTGCCCCTCACCATCGCCCAGATGATGCAGTCGTCCAATTTCAGCGGTTGGGATTTTACCGCTACATGGAACATTACCGCCGGCAGCAGCTATCCCTACCTGCGCACGGCTACGGCCAATCCGCTGCCTTCGCCCTACCTCACCATTACCGGCAGTTTTACGGCAAGCAATAAAACATACAATGGAACCACCGCCACCACCATTACCACCAACAGCCTGACGCTCTCGGGAGACATCGGTTACGGCGATGTAGTTTCGTTAACCGGAGTAACCGCAGCTTTTGCCAATGCCAATGCGGGGACGGGTAAAACCGTCAGCTTAACGGCAGCTTCGCTCGCCGGCACAAATGCCGGCAGATACCTGATTTCGCTCACCGGAGCGCCCACTGCCACTGCCACCATTAACGCGGCTCCGCTTACCATCACCGGCAGTTTTACCGCCAATAATAAAGTGTATGACGGAACCACTGCCGCCACAATAGCCACCAACAGTCTGACCCTTTCGGGCGTCGTATCGGGAGATGATGTATCCCTGACCAATGTAACCGCCGCTTTTGCCGATGCCAATAGTGGAACGGGCAAAACTGTCAGCCTGACTTCTTCTACCACCCTTGGCGGTACCAAAGCGGGTAATTATTCTCTGTCGCTCACAGGTGCCCCGACTGCCACTGCCAATATCACCATTGCCGGGAGCGGCACCAGCGCCGACCCCTGGCAGATAAGAACGGCTGCCGATTTGGATGCCGTACGCAATAACCTTTCGGCACACTACAAGGTAATGAATGATATCGACCTGGCAAGCTATCTGGCTTCAGGCGGCGCGGGCTACAACAGCGGTGCGGGTTGGAATCCCATAGGAACTTTCACCGGCACATTCGACGGAGGAGGGCATATTCTTTCCAATCTAAGCATTAACGGCACTTCTATTAGCCAGTACGTGGGACTGTTTGGTATCAATTCGGGTACCATTCAGAACATAGTATTAAAAGATGCCCATGTAAGTGGAAACTACTCTGTAGGTTCGCTGGTGGGATGGAATAACAATACGGTAAGTGTTTGTTGCGTCACAGGAAGTTCTTCGGTAGTAGGGAGGAATACTGTAGGTGGTCTGGTGGGGTGGAATGCTAACACTATCAGCAATTGCTATACCACCTGTTCCGTTTCAGGCACAGATGCCTCGGTCGGTGGTCTGGCCGGTTGCAACTCTTCGACAGCTGTGATTCAATATTGTTATGCCTGCGGGGCAGTAAGCGGTACGAACAATTATCCCGGTGGACTGATAGGCTATAATGGAGGTGCCGTTACCAATAGTTACTACAACAGCGCTACCAGCGGTCAGAGCAATACAGGCAAGGGCATTCCTCTTACCACCACAGATATGGTAAAGAGCGCTACCTACTCCGGCTGGGACTTTTCTTTCGTATGGAATATTATCGAAGGAAGCAGCTATCCCTACCTGCGTGCACTTACGGTTAGTCCGTTTACCCCGCCCGTACTTACTATTGGTGGTACGTTTACGGTTAGCGATAAAGTATATGACGGAACCACCGCAGCGACCATTACTTCCCAAAGCCTTACGCTTGCAGGGATTGCCTCCGGCGATGTGGTTACGCTCAATGCAGGCGCTTCTTTTGTCGATGCCAATGTGGGTACCGGCAAAACAGTTACCCTGGCAACTTCTACTTTCGGAGGTGCGCAAGGGGGAAAATACAATCTTTCGCTCACTGGAGCGCCTGTCACGACGGCATCTATTAGCAAACAGACGGTTGTAAGTACTCCTGCCGCCCCCATGCTGTCAGGCAAAACAGCTACCAGCGTAACGCTCAATACGGTTGCGGGTTGCGAATACCGGGTAAATGGCGGCTTCTGGCAGGACAGTCCTGTTTTTACGGGATTAACCCCCTCCACCGCTTACAGTTTTACACAGCGGGTAAAAGCCACCGCCAACACCAATGCTTCCGCCGAAAGCGCCGCATTGACAGTAAGCACCTTGATGGACGGTAGCGGTACGCAGATTGACCCCTGGCAGATAAGAACGGCTGCCGATTTGGATGCCGTGCGCAACAACCTCTCGCATTACTATAAACTGATGAACGATATCGACCTCGCGGCTTACGTCGCTTCGGGTGGTGCGGGATACAACGGTGGCTATGGCTGGGATCCAATCAACGGCTTCACCGGTCATTTCGACGGGCAGAACCATACGCTGTCCAACCTCTCCATTTCCCGCTCCAGCAACAACATCGGACTTTTTGCCGTTTGCTCGGGGGCTGTTATCCAAAACCTCACCTTGTCAAACGCCTCAGTGATTGGGGGAACCAACACCGGATGCCTTTCGGGTTACGTTGATTTAAGTTCCTCCATTACCAATTGCCATATTACCGGTTCTACAGTAACCAACGGTTCCAGCGATAATAATTATATCGGTGGTTTACTCGGTCACAGCAAAGCGAGTGCTGTTTCGGGCTGCGATTTTTCAGGCAGCGTAACAGGACCCGGACCCGTTGGAGGGTTGATAGGAATCAATGACAATTACGGAGCTACCACCGGAACCGTGAGCAAATGTTATTCCACAGGTACGGTTAACGGTACTTATAATAGCGGTGGTTTGGTAGGATTTAGTAGTGGAACTATTTCAGATTGTTATTCCGCTGCGGCTGTAACGGGTAACAATAAAGCAGGCGGTTTGGTGGGCACTTCGGACGGTACTGTAACCAATTGCTATTCTTATGGACCGGTTAGTTCCACGTACAATACCGGGGGTCTGATGGGCTATAATTATGGCAGCGTTACGAGCAGTTACTACAACAGCGCTACCAGCGGACAGAGCGATACCGGCAAGGGGATACCCGAAACTACGGCATGGATGGTGCAGCAAAGTAATTATAGCGGATGGGATTTCAGTACGGTATGGGTTATTCAGGAAGGAAGTTCCTATCCCTACCTGCTATCTAATATTCCTAATCCGTTGCCTGCCGTTTTCACCCTTACCCTGAGCGGCAGTTTCACCGCAAACGATAAAGTGTATGATGGGACTACTGCCGCCACGGTGAATACTTCCGGCCTGACACTGTCGGGCATTGCCTCCGGCGATGTGGTTACGATAGCCGGCGCTACGGCCGTTTTCAGCGATGCCAACGTTGGAACCAATAAAACCGTTACCCTGACTTCCGTTACCCTTGCGGGAAGCGCTGCTTCGAAATACCTTGTTTCGCTTACCGGAGCGCCTGCCACTACCGCCAGTATCATTCCTGTTACTCCTGCGGTCCCCACGCTTTCAAGCAGAACGACTACCAGCGTAACGCTCAATACGGTTGCGGGTTGCGAATACCGGGTAAATGGCGGCGTCTGGCAGGACAGTCCTGTTTTTATGGAATTAACCCCCTCCACAGCCTACAGTTTTACGCAACGGGTAAAAGCCACCTCCAATAGCAACGCTTCCGCCGAAAGTGCCGTACTGACCGTAACTACACCCATAGGTGGGAGCGGCACCAGCGCCGATCCCTGGCAGATTACTACCGCTGCCGATTTGGATGCCGTGCGCAATAATCCCTCGGCATACTATAAGGTAATGAACGACATCGACCTGACAAGCTATGTGGCTTCGGGTGGCGTGGGGTACAACAGCGGCGCGGGATGGAACCCCATAGGCGGCAACGACAATCCTTTTACCGGCGTGTTCGACGGAAACGGAAAAACAATCAGCAGTTTGAATATAAATCGTTCCGGACAAGATCGTTGCGGGCTGTTTGGTTCTATCGGACTTAACGCGGTTATCAAAAATGTGGGTCTGGTAAACGCCACTGTAAGCGGTAAAAACGATGTAGGAGGTCTGGTAGGAGAACGTGCGTGGAGCTATCAGCGGGAGCTCTTATGTACAAGTTCTGTGACAGGTACCGGTGGTAGTGGTAGTAGTAGTGTGGGCGGTTTAGTGGGGAGTAGTGATAGTTCGGATGACGGAGTTGCAGGCTCCATAAGCAACTGCTACGCTACGGGCTCAGTAACAGCCGGTAATAGCAATAGTGTCGGCGGTTTGGTGGGATATAGCTACAGAAGCGTCATAACCAACTGCTACGCCGCGTGTACCGTGACAGGATATTCATATGTTGGAGGGTTGATCAGGATACGTAGCTACCGGAACCGTTAGCAATTGCTATTCCACCGGTGCGGTCAACTGCAATTATCTGAATGGTGGCGGTTCGGTGGGATGGAATAATGGGACTGTTCGGAGATTACTTAGCTGCCGCTGTAACGGGTAACAATAGAGCTGGCGGTTTGGTGGGCACTTCGGGCGGTACTGTAACCAATTGCTATTCTTATGGATCGGTTAGTTCCACGTCCAGTCCCCGGAGGTCTGATGGGCTATAATAATGGCAGCGTTACAAACAGCTACTACAACAGCGTTACCAGTGGGCAGAGCGATACCGGCAAAGGCGTTCCGCTTACCGACGGGATATGGTAAAGAGCGCCACTTATTCGAGGTGGAACTTTTCCGCCGTATGGAATATTGCCGAAGGAAGCAGCTATCCCTACCTGCGTGCGCTTTCGGTCAATCCGTTTACCCCCCCGTACTTACTATTAGTGGCACGTTTACGGTTAGTGATAAAGTATTTGACGGAACCACCGCGGCGACCATTACTTCCCAAAGCCTTACGCTTGCAGGGATTGCCTCCGGCGATGCGGTAACGATAGCCGGCGCTACAGCCGTTTTCAGCGATGCCAACGTTGGAACCAATAAAACCGTTACCCTGACTTCCGTTACCCTTGCGGGAAGCGCTGCTTCGAAATACCTTATTTCGCTCACCGGAGCGCCTGCCGTTACGGCCAATATTATCCCTGCTACTCCTGCCGCCCCCACGCTGTCAGGCAGAACGGCTACCAGCGTAACGCTCAATACGGTTGCGGGTTGCGAATACCGGGTAAATGGCGGAACCTGGCAGGACAGTCCTGTTTTTACGGGACTGACGCCCTCCACCGCTTACGGTTTTACGCAACGGGTAAAAGCCACCTCCAATAGCAACGCTTCCGCCGAAAGCGGAGCATTGACGGTAATGACTAATATTGCCGGCGGCAGCGGCACCAGCGCCGACCCCTGGCAGATTACCACTGCGGCGGAATTGGATGCCGTGCGCAACAACCTCTTGGCATACTATAAGGTAATGAACGATATCGACCTGACAAGCTATGTGGCTTCGGGTGGTGCGGGCTACAACGGCGGTGAAGGCTGGAATCCTATAGGCAGTGATGCGGATCGTTTTACCGGCACATTCGATGGTGGCGGATATATCATTAGCGGACTTGCCATTAACCGGCCGTCGTCTTCACAAACCGCAAGTACCGGTTGCGGTCTGTTCGGATACAGTAACGGCACGGTTAAAAATGTTGTACTGAAAGACGCGGTTATGGCTGGATACGCAGCTGTAGGGCTGGTGGGTTTCAATCGCGGGGGTACAATCAGCGGTTGCTGTGTAACCGGGAATTCAAGCTTTACCGGAGCGTTTGACTGTGTGGGCGGTATTGTAGGGTATAATGAAGCAGGCACGGTTACCAATTGCTATTCCTATGCGTCCGTAAGTGCCACAAGAAACGTAGGCGGTCTGGCAGGTTACAGCAATCGCGATGGTACTATCCAATATTGTTATGCCAATGGTGTAGTAAGCCATAGCGGCGATGCCTTTGGCAGCTTTTTGGGGCAGAATGAAGGTACCGTTACCAATTGCTACTACAACAGCGACATTAACTTGTTCGGCGACTCCTACGGTACAGGCAAAACCACGGCGGAAATGAAACAGCAGGCTACTTACATCGGCTGGGATTTTGCAGGCGTATGGAAGATACTGGAAGGAGCCGCCTCTCCCAAATTGCAGTGGCAGTCGTGGACGGACGACGAAATCATTACGGCGGACGGTTTGGCTTTAACTTGGAACGCCATCAAAGGCACGAACACGGCGCAGGATAACGTAACGGAAAATCTGATACTTCCCGCGGCGGGAACGAATGGTTCCGCTATCGCGTGGAGCGTGTCCGGAGGCGGTGAAAACTGGGTGAATACCGTCGACGGAAGCATCACGCGTCCGACCGCCGGAAATAAAACCGTAACGCTGACAGCCTCGCTGACTTACGGAACCGGAAGCATCCGGACAAAGGACTTCACGCTGACGATTATAAAGGATATCTCTACGGAAGCGCATTCCGCAAACGGAACCGGGCTCCGTATGTATCCCAATCCGGTAAGCGATTGGCTTTATATCGAAACGGAAAGCATGGAACTGCCTGATGTGAGACTTTACAGCTTACAGGGAAAACTCTTGCTGCAAACCAAAGGAAATAAACTAAACCTGCAGGGCTTGGCAGAAGGGATTTATGTGCTTGATGTGGACGGATCGAAAGTGAAAGTGGTGAAAAAATAACGTTTTTAGTGTGGTTTCACCTCCCCCGGAAGCGTAAAACTACGCTTTGTCCGTCTCTGTTATGTTTTTACAGACTGCGGAGACAAAGACTGTAAAACTGAAATTAAAAGCCGAAAGGACGAGAGAGGAAAACCGCGCTCTGAGTGAGGATAATCCGTAGTAACGGATATGCAAAACAAATGAGCTTGGTTGGCGGGATTTTCATTAATCCTGCCTTCTTGTATTATTCAGATTTGTAATCTGAAATTAAATTCTTATTTTTGTTGGATAATGTTTTTCGGACTGCAAATCCTAATAATAGAGTTAGCTGGGATTAAAAATCCCAGCAACCAATGGATAAACTTTTTACATTAAAATAATAAAATCCGAAAGGACGAGGGTACCCGATATTTTCAAATCTTTGGGTAACCGAATAGGTCTCTCAAAGATTGATTTTTATTGAAAAGTTTGATTATATTTAAAAATATAAAAGCCTGAAAATCATACATTTTGCAGGCTTTTACTCGTTTTTGAAACAGTATTCGTGGAGCTGGAGGGAGTCGAACCCTCGTCCAAACAAGGAAATAATAAGTTTTCTACATGTTTATCTTCGCTTTAATTGTCGGGCAAAAGCAAGACCGAAGCAACCAACTTTTACCTTATCTTCTTAGTTTTCGTCTTAGTCACGAAGCTAACTAAAACTATCCCCGATTTAGCTGCACCTCTGTATCAAATCGCCTCGAGGAGAGGGCATTTGAGAGATGTCTCGTTCTAACACCTTGTGTCTGAATGAAGCCAATCTACTTTATTCGATTAAGCAGCAAGAGCGTAGTTATTTTCGCCAGTTATAATTTTGAGATTCGAGATTTACGAGCCGTAGTCCCAGTGCTCGACATGCTTACTTACCTTTTCTACCTGCTGTCAAAACCAAACAGCCCCGTTAGTTAAGCCCCTAAATCCCCCAAAGGGGACTTTAAGGACTATCTATTTTTTATATGTTATATATTGACAAAAATCATTCCAGAGATTCCCCTTTAGGGGTTAGAGGCAACTATTTCGCGTAGCTTACAGCACGTGTTTCACGTATTACCGTGATTTTCACCTGTCCCGGATAAGTCATTTCGTCCTGTATTTTTTTAGCTATATCAAATGATAGCAATTCTGTCTCTTTGTCATCCATTTTGTCGGCACCTACAATAACACGCAGTTCACGACCAGCTTGAATGGCGTACGTTTTTATTACACCCGGATAAGCCAATGCTAAATTTTCCAAATCTTTCAAACGTTTAATGTAAGCTTCTACAATTTCACGGCGTGCACCCGGACGTGCTCCTGAAATAGCGTCGCATACTTGTACGATGGGTGCAAGAAGCGTTTCCATTTCAACTTCATCGTGATGTGCGCCTATGGCATTGCATATTTCGGGTTTCTCTTTGTATTTTTCTGCTAAACGCATACCAAGTATTGCATGTGGCAATTCCGGTTCATCATCGGGAACTTTGCCTATATCGTGAAGAAGTCCGGCGCGCTTGGCTTTCTTTGGGTTCAGTCCAAGTTCCGAAGCCATTGTCGAACAAAGATTGGCAACCTCGCGTGAGTGTTGTAGTAAATTTTGTCCGTAAGAAGAACGATATTTCATTTTTCCCACCATACGAATCAGTTCCGGATGAAGTCCATGAATTCCCAAGTCAATTGTTGTTCGTTTTCCGGTTTCAATAATTTCCTCTTCAATTTGTTTTCGCACTTTGTTAACAACTTCTTCGATACGAGCCGGGTGAATACGCCCGTCAGTTACGAGTTGATGTAGTGAAAGTCTCGCTATTTCTCTACGCACCGGGTCAAATGCCGACAGCACAATTGCTTCGGGAGTATCGTCAACAATGATTTCCACACCGGTGGCTGCCTCTAAAGCGCGGATATTACGTCCTTCACGTCCTATAATACGTCCTTTTACTTCATCAGACTCAATGTGAAATACAGTAACCGAGTTTTCGATGGCTGTTTCGGTTGCTACACGCTGTATCGTCTGAATAACGATACGTTTGGCTTCCTTGGTTGCCGTCATTTTGGCATCTTCCATAATATCATTGATATACGAAAGAGCATTGGTTTTAGCTTCTTCTTTCAGCGACTCTACCAAACGTTCTTTTGCCTGATCTACCGAGAGTCCGGAGATGGTTTCCAATTGTTCCTGAGCGTGTTTATATAAATGATCAGCTTCGCGTTTTTTATTATCAACCACGCTTAATTGCGATTCCAAATTCTCACGTTGAACATCAACTTCGTTCATTTTGCGTTGCAAATCACCTTGTCTTTGGTTGAGCGCTAACTCACGTTGCTGTATTTTTACTTCTGCCGCTTGTACTTTGGCGTTGCGTTCCTGTACTTGTTGTTCGTGTTCCGCTTTTAGGGCTATGAAACGCTCTTTTGCTTCAATCATTTTGTTTTTTTTCAGCAATTCGGTTTCAGCCTCTATCTCTCTTTTTGCTTTTTTATTGAATACTCCAAGAAGCAAATAACTTCCTGTCACACCAACAATAAACGCAATTATAATAAATGCTATGGTCATATTTTTTAATTGTTTTAAAGTAAGTAAATTTTATATTAGTAATTTAAGATTCTCGCACATTTGTTGTAAGAATTCATTTTGTTGTAAAAAATAAAAACGCATTCATATTGCTTTCGATACTTTAAGATAATAAGCACAAAAACAATGCGATGCGTGATTCAAATGTTTTGATATGGACTCAGAAGTTTTCTGTTATGCCAATAATTCTGCTATCTCTTTATTTATTTCCTGAATCTTGGTTGCCAAAGGAGACACATCTTGATTCTTTTCTTGCTGTATAATAATTGTGGCTAACTGAAATGCGGCTATCGTAAGTATTTCTTCCATACTTTTTTGTTGATAACGTCCTTGAAACTTATTCAGGTAATTATTTAAAAGTTTCTCGGCATCTCTGTATAACTCTTCTTCTTTTCTTGGGATATTCAACGGCATCCGTACACCGTTAATCAGGATATTTATCGTGAATAAATCATCTTCAAATCCCATAGTTATTATTCATTGAGTAGCATTAAACATTTATCGATTTCACGCACCAGTTTATTTATATGTTGCTTAACTTTGTCGCTTTTTTCGAGCGAACCACTTAAACTGGCAGCGGTTTCCAGATTAAGATAATCGTTTCTCAAATCTAAGATTTCCTTGTGAGCATGCATTATTTCTTCGTTTTTCAGCTCTAAGTTTCTTTTCAGCTGGCTATTTTCAGCTTTCAAAGCGTTGTAATTGGAAATCAAATTACGCAAATTTGATTCAAATTCACTAATTAGACTTGAATATTTATTATCCATCTTCTTTAATCTTTCACAAAAGTAAGATTTTTACTTTTAAAGAAAAAAGCGTTAACCTATTTTTTTGAATAATAAGAAGCAGAAAATTATTAAAATAACATTTGTCAAAATTGATATTTAACACTTTTCAACTGCTCATATTTTATAAAATAGTGTGTTTTTAGCGCCTTATTTATTCGTTCTTTACTTATCGAATTACCTCCTTGGCTTTCTCTAACGCTTCGTTGATATTACTGCAAATATATTGTTCGCCTATTTTTTCGTTTAGTTTCACGTTGTAGAGTGTTTGTCTTACATTGTCGTTTACTCCTGAAAGCAATATTTTTATCTTGTCTTTTTGTGACATCTTGATCAGATTTTCCAGATTGTGTACTCCCGTGGAATCCATAAACGGCACTTTACGCATTCTGATGATGCGTACACGCGGTTTATCGCCTGTTTGTTTCATTATTTCTTCAAATTTGTTAGCCACACCAAAGAAAAACGGACCTTCTATTTCGTAAATTTCCACCCCTTTGGGAACAATGAGTTCATCGTTATCTAATCCATTCTCAGAATATGAGAGCTCTACTTTATCTTTAAGTACAGATATGGTGGAGGTTTCGGAAATGCGACGTATAAATAAAACCACTGCCAAAAGTAATCCTATTTCGATGGCGATGGTCAAGTCAAAAATCACTGTGAGTAAAAATGTGCTTAATAAAACGGCTACTTCCGATTTTGAATTTCTCAAAAGCGAACGAAAAGTGCGCCATTCGCTCATATTATACGATACTATAATCAACACACCTGCCAAACACGCCATAGGAATATGCTTTGTCAGATTTCCTAAAAACAGTAGAATAAGTCCTAACACCACCGCATGAATGATACCGGCAACAGGAGTGCGTCCACCATTGTTAATATTGGTCATTGTACGAGCAATGGCTCCGGTTGCAGGAATTCCTCCGAAAATAGGAGTAATCACGTTTGCAATTCCTTGAGCTATCAATTCGGTATTGGAGTGATGTTTATCGCCTATAACTCCGTCTGCAACGGTTGCGGAAAGCAAGGATTCGATCGCTCCCAACATTGCAATGGTAAACGCCACCGGTAGCAATGTTCTTATATCATCAAAGGAGATGGAAGGAGTGGCTGCGTGAGGAAGTGCCGCGTTAATCGTAAAACGGTCACCGATGGTTTCAATATTCTGTATCCCTAATTTGTGACGTAATAAATAGACTAATACGGTCATTACAACGATGGCTACCAACGATCCCGGTATTTTTTTCGAGATTTTCGGCATCAGGCTGATTATAAGGATAGAGACCAAGCCGACACATAGTGACCACCAATTAATGGTTGAGAGATGCTGAGCATAAACGATCCATTTATGGATGAAATCTGCCGGTATTTTGTCGATTTGCAGTCCAAAGAGATCTTTGATTTGCGTAGCAAAAATCGTTAACGCGATACCGCTTGTAAATCCAACAATTACAGGATAAGGGATGAATTTGATGACGGCACCTAATTTCAATAAACCCATAGCAATGAGCATTACTCCGGCAATCATTGTGGCAATGGCAAGTCCGGTGATGCCATACTGCTGAATAATCCCATAGACAATCACTATAAATGCCCCGGTAGGACCACCTATCTGTACCTTACTTCCTCCCAGAAAAGAAACAATAAATCCGGCGATGATTGCCGTAAAAAGTCCTTTTTCGGGAGTTACACCGGAAGCAATACCAAAAGCAATGGCTAAAGGCAACGCAACGATACCGACGATAATGCCCGACATAAAATCGGCATAAAATTGCTGTTTGCTGTAATTCTTTAAAGTTGAAAATAAACGAGGTTGAAATATCATATCTTTTAAATTTACAAGAATATCTTTACTGTTGAGATTTCAAGATAGTCCTACAACGAATCAAAACTGATTTTTCTGCAAAATTAGTCTAAATTAAGGGTTTAACCTAAAAAAATAAGAATAATAGTCGTTTTAAGTGTAAATTTTCTTATTTTTGTGCTTATAATTTGCCGTTAATTAATCTATTAAATTTATAATATTATGGGTATTGGCACAGGAGAAATTATTTTAATCGCATTGGTTGTTTTATTAATCTTCGGCGGGAAAAAAATTCCTGAATTAATGAAAGGATTAGGAAAAGGTGTGAGTAGTTTTAAGAAAGGATTGAAAGACATTGAAGATGATATAAAAGAAGAGCAACCTACCGACACAAAAAAATAATCTTTTTGAAAAATGAGAAAGAATAGTTCGTCCGGGGAACCTAAATATTCTTTTTGGGAGCATCTTGAAGTCTTACGATGGACAATTATTCGTATTCTCGCAGCGGTGGTTATTCTTTTTGTTGTTGCATTCGCTGCATACAAAGTTGTTTTTTCACAATTCATTCTTTCCCCGCTGAGTTCAGATTTTATCACGTACCGTGTTTTGAAATCGTTGCTTTCTTCCATCGGGTTATCTTCTAACTTCGTACCCGATTTTAAGTTACAATTAATCAACTATGAACTTTCGGGACAATTTATGCTACAAGTAGGAGTTTCGGTAATGATAGCTGTCTTGTTAGCATTCCCATACATTTTGTTTGAACTTTGGAAGTTTGTTCGCCCCGCATTATACGAAAACGAGTCGAAAAATATTGGCAAAATTTTCTTCGTTTCTTCGTTTTTGTTTTACTTGGGAGCATCAGTAAGTTATTTTATTATTTTTCCACTTACCATACAATTTTTGGGCACGTATCAGGTTTCTGAGTTAATTCCCAACCAACTATCTATCCAGTCTTATTTTAATGCACTTGTAGTGCTTATCTTATGTTTAGGATTAACGTTTGAAATGCCCATACTCTCCTTTTTTCTATCAAAAGCCGGCATTATTTCCAAATCAATGTTAGTGGCTGGACGCAAGTATGCTTTGGTAATCATTCTTATCTTGGCAGCAATTATTACACCTACCACCGATCCATTTACATTGACGGTAGTAGCTATTCCGCTTTATGCTTTATACGAAGTAAGTATTTGGGTATGTAAAAGAAACGAGAAGAAAGTTAGTGAAAAAGAGTCGTTTAATGAAGATAGTGAAAATTTAAGACCTAAAGCGAAAAATTGAAAACAGAGCAATGATTTATCGGAAAGTCGTTGTTTATTTCACATATCGGATGTCATAAATAAATTGCAAAGTCAAACATATTTGAGAATATTTATTTTTTCGATATTAAAAACTTCATTTGCAACACGTTGAAGCTGTTCAGCCGTTAGGCTGCGAATGTTCTCGTTTATTTTATCTAACGAATCGAATTTTCCATAACGCAATATACTCTTACCGAGCGAAAGAGCCATATTTTCTTTATTTTCAGAAGCAATAGCCATTTGTCCCATTAGTTGTAGTTGGTATTGTTTTAGCTTGTTTGGAGAAAGTTTATCATCACAAAGCTTTTTTAGCTCCGTTTTTACCAATTGTTCACACTTCTCGGCATTATCAGCATCTGTACCGAAATAAACAGCCCACCAACCACAATCGGTAAAGGGCTGATAATTTGATTCTACGGTATAGACCAATCCGTGTTTTTCCCGTAATGATAGATTGAGCAAACTACTCATTCCCGGACCTCCCAAAATATTATTCAATAGATACAATGATAATCTGTCCGGATGATGAAAGCTGTATGCCTCGCCACCCATCAAACAATGCACCTGATTGGTTTTGCGTTTGATCACCTTATTAGACCAAGGCTGCACGATAGGAGTGATACGACCGGCTGTATCTGCCTGATTAGATGATGAGATGAAATAAGATTCACACCAATTTATTATTTTATCAAAACTAACACCTCCTACTGAGAAAAACACCATTTCATCAGGGCGGTAATGAGTCTTGAAGTAAGTGTTTAATTTGCCTGATGAAAATGATTTCAGATGTTTTCTCGTCCCTAAGATATTATGTTCCATCGGATTAGAATGAAAAATCAACTCCTCAAAATCATCAAAGATCAATTCGGAAGGACTGTCGTTGTACGATTGTATTTCGTCTTGAACAACAATGATTTCCTTGTCCAACTCTTGTTGTGGAAAAGTTGAATGTAAGACCACATCAGACAATAGTTCTATTGCCCGCTTGGTATATTTTTTCATAAACGTAGCGTAAAATACCGTTTCTTCTTTGGTGGTATAAGCGTTTATTTCTCCGCCCACATTTTCAAGTCGCTCAATGATTTGTCCCGATTTTCTTTTTTCGGTACCTTTGAATAACATATGCTCTATAAGATGCGATATGCCATACTCACGTTCATTCTCATCGCGTGAGCCGACATTGACTATCACTCCGCAATAAGCTACTGCGGTATTTACAGGTAGATGGACGAGACGAAGTCCGTTCGATAAGGTATGTATTTTGTATATATCCAACTTCTTTGACATAAAAAACATACAAAGGTAATATTTTTACAGGGATATAAAAAAACGTTCGAGTTGAAGTCAAGCGACTCGTTAGTGCTACCGTCAATAGAAATGAAAATATATGACAATCATTTAGTAAAAAAACAAGGAAGTATTCTCGGGCGTTCTACTTACCGATTTATACTTCCTTTCGATATCTTTGCACTTTTCGATACGAATATCTTGCGCCAATCAAATGCTAAAATTCATATTCTAACGATACAACCCAACCGCGATTGTGTTGCGATGCTCCTTTTTCTTTACCAATATTCAGCAATCCCCAATCGTAACCGCTTTTCAACCTGAAGGTTCGCCATTGAAGTCCTCCTCCTGCGCCAAGTTGAATATCAAAACGGTTAATCTTATCTTTGTAAGCATTGTAATCACCTGCTTCAATCCAACTTGTACCTTGTGAAGATGTGAGAGAGACAGGTTGTGATAAACCAACACTAAAATTTGGACCGGCATATCCAAATAATTTAAATCCCCAAAAAACAGGTAACGTATAAGTTACCCTTACCGGAATATTCAGTGTATGGTTTGAGTAAGAATAGCTTGCCGTATCTTTTGGCGCAACAAAATATTGCGTTTTTTCTCCAAAACCATAATCATAATTGAGTCCGGCAGTAATTCCAACGTTGTATTGCAACGGAAATTCTACCGAACCTCCGAGACGAACAACCCGAAAAGAAGTTGGACTGACGTAAGTACCGTATCGTTGAATCTGTGAATAACCAGCTTCAATCCTATAAACGGGCAAAACTTTAGATCCCGAATCACCTTCTTTTGTCTCCTGCGCATTTACAAAAAAAGCGAATAGGCACAGTGGTATAATAAAAAAATATCTTCGTTTCATGCTTTTTTATTTGTTTTTAGATTGTGTTTGTGAATAATTCCCGTCCGTTATTGATGCTTGTATTACGGAAAATCTATGGTTGCAAATTAAAAGGTATACGCTATACTTAGTTTGATGTCATTGGCTCTAAATTTATAGCTCGTACTTATATTTCTGTCGAGCAAACCCCAATCATATCCTGCCATGACCGAAAAATGGTAGTAATGTAATGCTACACCTATACCAAATTGTAAATCGAGAGGAGAGTATGTATTATGATCAGAATATAAGTTATCTCCCTTTTCGGTCAGCTTTTCCACCACCTTTTTGTCCACAACAATTTCTTTGTTCACGTATTTATTTAATGCAAAATCCAAGCTTGGACCAGCAAGTAAACGCACTTGAAGATCGTCAGCAAGTGGAATTGAGTATTGAAGTCTCAACGGCATATCCAATTGATGGGTGTATGTCTTGTATTGTGTCCAATTATTCAAAACAATAATAATTTTCTGTGTTGATTTAAAATAGTTGTAAAGCAATCCGGTATGAAAAGCTAATGCCTCATTGATATTAAAATTAACAACAGGGCCTACGTGAAAACCATTTGAATTCCCAGTCACAGCATCATAGTCTGTTCCTTTGGGCATATTATAGCTATATCCTCCCTGAACACCAAATTCTGTTTTTTTGTCCTGAGCAAAACCCATCAACGCAACACACACTGCAAGTAAGGTAGATAAAATAATTTTCTTCATATTGTAATTTGTTTTTGCTTTGGCAAAGGTAATTAATATTTATCTCTAACGTAGAAATCCAATATATATTTTAACAAAAGTAATTATTGCTATTTCGTTTGTAAAACAGCTTTAGGCTGAGTTTTATCCAGCAGGTCTATCCGCTGTTTTATTTTTGATTGATTATATACATTGAATTTGCGGATTAACTTAATACTGTCGAAATATGCGTTTACGTTTCCTTTTTGCCTATCGCAATCTAATAACGCTCCGGTGATAGATTCTATTTTCAAGGAATCACGCGCTTTGAAAATGATGGTATAGCGCCGCAACAAACTGTCGTTAAATGTTTTCGTATATATACTGTCTTTCTTACCATTCAGATAATTGATACGCAACACAATGCGAGGATTTATCGAAGAATCGAGCGGAGTTACCCTGCGTAAAAAACTCAGGATATATTTGTCGCCTGTAAAAAAGCTACCGGTATTTGGAATTTCAAAATTTATCTTTGTTCTAGCTGAATCTTTTGTAAGGCGATAGCTTGTTCGTAAATTCCAGATATTTGACTCTTCAAACCCAAAATTCTTGTTGCCTGGATGAAATTTTCCTCTTTGTACTTGTGCCGTTAAAGTGTCAATACGGGCTAAGACATCTGCATATACTAATCCGAATTCTTTTGGGTGCTTTGTGTACCAAACCAATGAGGAGTCAAGCTCTACTTGGGTAACACCGTATTTTTGTAAGATAAAATCGAAGTGTTTCTTTTTTTCGTCCGGTGTATTGTAAGTAAGCCCTTCTGCTTGTAATACGCCTTCCGTTTTATGTATCTCGAACAAAATATCGGTCATTTTTTCTTTTCCCAATATTTCTCTCGGTTTAAAACACGAAGAAAATACAAATAACAAAGAGAGAAAAAATATTATATAACGCTTATTTTTCCACATTGGGCTCAATCGTTTTTTTATTTTCCAAAGATTCATTCAAGTCTTTACGATAGAATAGTAATATGAGAATAACCGAAACTGTCACACAGGAATCTGCTACATTAAAAATCCATTTAAAGAAAATGGTATTTCCCGTGCTATCGTTGATAATTGGGAAGTAGAACATATCTACCACTTTACCGTAAAAAAACGGCGCGTATCCATTACCGTGCGACAAGAATGTTGCCAACGTGTAAGGAGTTGATTCACTAAAGAAAACGCCATAAAAAAGCGAGTCAATCAGATTACCTACCGCACCGGCTAACAAAACGGAGATAACCAAAATATAGCCTGCACGCGCGTTACGTTTTATAAGCCGATGTATAAAAACCGAAAGAGCGATAATTGCCGCTACACGAAAAGAGGTAAGAAACAGTTTCCCTATGATTTTCATCCCGAAAGCAGCTCCTTCGTTTTCAATAAATTGAATTTTAAACCATGAGAAGACGGTTACGCTTTCACCCAACATAAAATGGGTTTTCACGTAAATCTTTGACCACTGGTCAATGATAAGCAATATGACAATTAAAATAAAGGATTTGGTTTTTATCGACATTGTAGTGTGATGATATTGAATGTATAATATAAAAATTCGACAACCGAACCTGATGCGAAGTTGCCGAACTTTATTCTTTTTTTGCTGAGATTTTATTTGCTTCCTCCTTTTGCTTCGATGCTCAATGTGGCATGTGGTACGGCACGAAGACGCTCCTTAGGTATTAATTTGCCGGTTTCACGGCAAATTCCGTATGTTTTATTCTCAATACGTACCAATGCTGCTTGTAAATGTTGAATAAACTTCATCTGACGCTGTGCTAATTGTCCCGCTTCTTCTTTATTTAATGTTGAAGCACCTTCTTCCAGCACTTTGAATGTAGGAGACGTATCGGTAACATCATTACCATCCAAATTTGTGATACCTGCACGTAATAAATCGTAGTCCTTTTGTGCCTTTTCAAGCTTTTCCAGAATAATTTGTCTGAATTCTTCCAATTCAGTATCTGTATATCTCGTTTTTTCTGCCATAACATTAATCTCCGTAAATGTTTAAAACTCTTATTTTAAGGTTTGCGAAAATACGCAATATATTTTACAAAAACAATTTTTTAAACAAATATATTACGACTGCTCCACATAAAGTATGTTATTTATCCTTAACAATTAAAACATTAACCGTATACTCTTCAAAGTCCAATTCGGTTTTTTCTTGTAAATTCGCCACCAAACAGATTGAATTTGCAAGCGTTTGTGTGGCAATGTATTCCGAATATTCGTTTACCGCATCATTGATTTCGGCATTTTCCTCAATCTCAATTTTGATTTTATCGGTAATGTCGTATCCGTTTGATTTGCGGATGTTTTGAATGCGGTTTACCAATTCACGGGCAATTCCTTCGCGCAACAATTCATCGGTTACGGTGATGTCAAGCGCAACGGTGAGTTTGCCTTCGTTTGCTACTAACCAACCCGGCATATCTTCCGTGATGATTTCAACGTCTTCGGAAGTTAAAACAACGTCGCCCGAAGTTAATTTAAGCGTATATTCACCGTTTCGTTCAATTTCGCTGATTTGCTGTTTGGTGAAATTATTCATTTCCACAGCAATTTCTTTCATCTGTTTGCCGTATTTTTTGCCTAATGTTTTGAAGTTCGGCTTGATTTTCTTCACCAAGTTCTCCATTTCAGTATCGGCAGAAATTACTTCTAATTCCTTGATATTTACTTCGGCTTTAATTAAATCGGCAATATAATTGATTTGCTCAAACGTTTTTTCATCCGGAGCAGGAATAACTGCTTTTGAAAGTGGCTGGCGCACCTTTTTTTCCGCTTTACGACGAAGCGCCAAAATCATTGAAGAAGTTTGTTGTGCGAACTGCATACATTCCTCCAAGTTTTTATCAATCAACGTTTCATCGTATTCAGGGAAATCGGCCAAGTGTACCGAAAGAGTTTCGTCCTTTCCTGTGGCATTATTCAAATCGATAAATAATCTATCTGCATAAAATGGAGCAATTGGCGCCATTAGTTTTGCCACAGTTTCCAAACAAGTGTAAAGCGTTTGGTAAGCCGAAATTTTATCTTTGTCGTACGCACCACCCCAGTAACGCTTTCGGTTCAAACGCACGTACCAATTGCTTAAATTTTCGCCTACAAAATCTGAAATGGCACGTCCGGCGCGGGTTGGTTCGTAATCTTCGTAATACGATTTTACATCTTTAACCAGCGTATTAAGCAATGAAATAACCCAGCGGTCAATTTCAGGACGTTCAGCTACCGGAATTTCAGCATCAGCATTCGTAAAATTATCTACATTGGCATACAATGCAAAGAAAGAGTATGTGTTATAAAGTGTTCCGAAGAATTTTCGGCGCACTTCTTCAATACCTTCGATATCAAATTTCAAGTTATCCCAAGGCGATGCATTGGTCATCATATACCAGCGCAACGGATCAGAACCGTATTTTTCGATGGTTGAGAAAGGATCTACGGCATTTCCAAGGCGTTTGGACATTTTATTGCCGTTTTTATCAAGCACCAAACCGTTTGAAATTACGTTTTTGAACGCTACAGAACCTTTGAAACATTGTGCTGATGGCGTGAAGCGTAAAAAACCAACCGCGTGTTTGATCCACTCCTTCCGAAATAAAATCGGCAGGGTAAAGACCATCTAGCCCATCCCCAACCCTTCCCGAAGGGAAGGGAGTTGCAGACTGCGAATTATGTAACTCTGCTAAAATTTTATCAAGAACAGCATCAATATTTCCTAAAACTTCTTCATTTGTAAAACGAATAACTCTCAGACCTCTGTTATTTAGTATCTGAGTTTTCAGTTTGTCCAACTCCTCCGTTTCCTTTTCATTATGATACTTTCCATCAACCTCTATGACTAATTTTTCCTTCAAACAAACAAAGTCAACTATCATATCATATATAATATGTTGTCTTCTGAATTTATATCCTTCTAGTTTTTTTCCTTTCAGTTGCAACCAAAGTATTTCTTCTGCTTGCGTTGGATTGTTTTTGTGGTTTTTTGCATTTTCTCTTAATATCTCATACAATGCAGGATCGGCTGTCATATAACCAAAATCTCTCTTGTTTTGCTCATCGCTTAAGCCCTTTCCTTCGGAAAGGGTTTGGGATAGGCTAAACGGATAATGAAGTTGCGCAAAAGGCATAGCTCCACTATCAAACCAAACATCTATTAAATCGAGTTCACGTTTCATTGGTTTTCCGGATGCGGAAACAAGAATAATTCCATCCACATACGGGCGGTGTAAATCGATATTTTTCGGATCGTAGTTTTCTGCCGTGTACTCTCCTACTTTGAAATTTTTATACGGATTTTCGGTCATAAAACCAGCCGAAATTGATTTTTCAATTTCGCTCATCAATTCTTCTACCGAACCGATGCAGATTTCTTCAGAACCGTCTTCAGAACGCCAAATAGGAAGCGGGGTTCCCCAATAACGGCTTCGGCTCAGGTTCCAATCCTGCAAGTTTTCGAGCCATTTTCCAAAACGCCCCGTTCCTGTTGATTGCGGTTTCCAGTTGATGGTATTGTTCAACGCAATCATCTCTTCACGGCAAGCAGTAGTACGTATAAACCAGCTATCCAAAGGATAATAAAGTACCGGTTTGTCTGTACGCCAGCAGTGAGGATAATTGTGAACGTGTTTTTCTATTTTAAATGCTTTTCCTTGTTGTTTCAACATTACCGATAAATCCACATCAAGCGTAGGGTCGTTTTCAGTCAACGTATCGTCATACGCATTTTTCACATAACGCCCAGCGTATTCTTTGTAAAGCTCAATATTGATATTATTTTTTACAAAATCTGCATCTAAATCTTCCACATTGAAGAATTTACCTGTTTTGTCCACCATCGGCTGGCGGTTTCCGTCTTTATCAATCATCAAAAGCGGTGGAACATTATTTTGCTTGGCCACTTTATCATCATCCGCACCAAATGTCGGCGCTATATGTACAATTCCGGTACCATCTTCCGTAGTAACAAAATCGCCTGTGATAACTTTAAAAGCACCCTCTCCAGGATTTACCCAAGGAATAAGTTGCTCGTATTCTATGCCAGCCAGCTCAGCACCTTTCATTTTTCCGAGGACTTCATATTCCATTTTTGCCTTTACAGACGGAAGCAAAGCTTCAGCAAGAATATAATTGCACTCTTCTTTTGAATAAGGATTTTGAGCTTTTACCAATACATAATCGATGTTTGGACCAACTGCCAACGCTGTGTTTGAAGGCAACGTCCAAGGAGTGGTTGTCCAAGCGAGGAAGAAAACCCCACCCTGACCCTCCCCAAAAGGGAGGGAAAGTGAATTTAACGTCTTTTGTAATCGCACAAAGTTTTTTTCCGCCATCGTTTCCTCTCCTTTGGAGAGGGTTGGGGTGAGGCGAAATTGTACAATCGCAGTGGTATCTTTCACGTCGCGGTAACAACCTGGCTGGTTTAGTTCGTGCGTGCTCAAGCCTGTGCCTGCCGCAGGAGAATAAGGCTGAATAGTGTAGCCTTTGTATAGTAATCCTTTGCTGTATAATTGTTTAAGAAGATACCATAGCGTTTCAATATAACGGTTATCATACGTGATGTACGGATCGTTCATATCTACCCAATATCCCATTTTTTCTGTTAAATCCTCCCACTCTTTGGTGTATTTCATCACATCTTTACGGCAGGCAGCATTGTATTCATCAACCGTAATTTTCTTGCCGATGTCTTCTTTAGTTATTCCCAACGATTTTTCAACGCCCAATTCAACAGGAAGTCCGTGCGTATCCCAGCCGGCTTTGCGCTGTACTTGGAAACCCTGCATTGTTTTATAACGGCAGAAAACATCCTTGATAGTACGCGCCATAACGTGGTGGATTCCAGGCATTCCATTTGCGGAAGGCGGACCTTCATAGAACACAAACGTAGGATGTCCTTCGCGTATTTCTATGCTTTTACGGAACATTTCATTGGTGTTCCAATAGTCGAGCATTTGTTTATTTACATCGGAAAGATTGAGACCGGAATATTCTTTAAATTTTTTCATATAAAAGCCCCCTAAATCCCCCATAAGGGGACTTGTTGCCATTTTTGTATATATAATTATTTACTTATTGATTGATTATCCAGCATTTACAACTGAAAATTAGGGTGCAAAAATACAAAAATTTTATGGAATGGGAAAGGATTGATTATTGATGTCAAGGCAAACGCATCTTAATTTGTAATTATTTTCAACAAATACTCATTATTCCATCCGGCATCTAATCTTTTTCCTTTTACACTTCTTGTTTTAGAGTTTTCTTTTTTAATCAAATTAAGTGCTATTTTATACGTAATATAACAAATTTAATCTGGGTAATTATAGAATTTTTAGTATAAAAACCACTGTTGTCCGGTAAATAATTTAGAGTAGAAAAAAATAGGAGCTAATCTTTTCAAATCAGCTCCAAAGTTGTATATTTGAAGTTACCACAGCTTAAATATATAACTTGGGCAAAGATACACATTTTATCGGACAGTTATTAAATTTTCTGGACAAAGGACAAATAAATCGAGTTTCTAAAGAGTTGGACACCGACAAATACGTAAAGAAGTTCACGAGCTACAAGCATATAGTAGTTATGCTTTTTGCTGTCTTTGAGGGTTATCATTCAATACGTGACACGTTATTGGGGTTGTTATCGCGCCAACAAGTTACAATATTTGGGTTTAAATTACATTGTGCGACGTTCCACGTTGTCCGATGCGAATGTCAGCGTCCGAATGAACTGTTTGCAAAAGTGTATTATGACACCTACAATCGTCATAAGGATGTTTTATCGGACAGCTAATTGACCCAAAAGGACATAATGCGTTTGTATATTATGGATTCAACCACTATAAGCCTGTTTAAAGAGATTCTCAAAGGTGTTGGGCGCAAACCGGAGAACGGAAAAAGGAAAGGTGGTATAAAGCCCATACAATTATTGATTCGCAGGACAACCTGCCCTGTTTTGTACGCTACACGGAGGCAGCAAGACATGACCAGGTACTATTGAATTAAGTTTATTTCACTTTTACGAGATTTCTTTATTTTTGATACATCTACTTTGGGATAATCCTTATAACCTTTGTTAAAAGCAACGATAGCGTTCTCTAAATATTGAATATATCTTTGTCGTGTATTATTGTCTGAAACAGAATCATTCTGTATCATTGAAAGCATGTCTTTACAAACTTCAACTCCTTTCTGAAATTCAAATTCATCGCCACATAACTGTAAAAGAGGCACCTCTAAATATCCGATCAGAGAGAGTTTATCCCAGCCAAATGGGTTCTTTTCTATAAGTTCTTCGTATGCTTCTATTGATTCCTATTGGACGATTAAAGACTTTTAAAGTTTCAGCCACATACCACAAACGCATATTTTCACTTATACTATCTTTATTATCCTGATAGAATTTTTCTATCTTAAACGAATCTTTGGTCATAAGCAAATCTGTCAATTTCTGGTCGTGGCTAAATTATATAAAGAAATTTTTCCTCAATTGCAAATAAATTGGTAATTTTGTGCATTAAATTTTGGAAAACAAGAAAAACAAAATATACAATCATGAAACAAAGATTTAAATTTGTAACAGCTGAGGAAGCAGCTTTTTATGTGAATCACGGTGATATTGTGGCTTTTAGCGGCTTTACCCCTGCCGGATGTCCAAAAGAAGTACCAACAGCTATTGCAAATCGTGCTATTGCCTTTCACAACGAAGGAAAAGAGTTTAAAATCAGGAATGTACACCGGCGCATCAACCGGGGATTCATTGGATGGCGCTTTAGCGCGTGCCAAAGCTGTAAGTTTCCGCACTCCGTACCAGTCCAATAAAGATATGCGTGAAGCATTAAATCGTGGCGACGTGGAATACTATGACTTACACCTATCGGCTTTAGCATTGAGTTTGCGTTACGGATTTATCAAACCTCCAAAATTTGCTATTCTCGAAGTGTGCGACCTGAATGAAGAGGGAGAAGTGGTTTTAACTGCCGGCGTGGGCATCTCACCTACCATTGCCAATTTGGCAGAACATGTCATTTTGGAATGGAATCATTATCATCCAAAAGAATTAAGAGGTTTTCACGATATTTACGAGGCTCAAAATCCGCCATTCCGTAGAGAAATTCCTATCTACCACGCATCGGACAGAATAGGAACAACAACGTTGAAGATAGACCCTAAAAAAATACTTTGTGTAGTAGAAACTAATCGTCCCGACGAAACGGGAGGTTTCACTCCAACAGATGAGGTTACCGACCGAATTGGTGAAAATGTGGCAGAATTTTTAGCGCGCGAACTTAAATTAAATAAAATCCCTCAGAGCTTTGTTCCTATTCAATCCGGCGTAGGAAATATCGCCAACGCATTATTAGCCTCTCTTGGACGTCATAAAGACATACCACCGTTTGAAATGTACACTGAGGTTATTCAAGACTCGGTCATTCAACTGATGCGCGAAGGTCGCGTAAAATTTGCCAGTGGTTGCTCACTTACCGTTACCAAAGATGTATTGGACGGCATATATTCAGATTTGGATTTTTTCAGAGATAAAATTGTACTTCGTCCGCAAGAAATCTCAAACAGTCCCGAAATGGCACGTCGACTGGGTTTAATTTCGATAAACACGGCTCTTGAAGCAGACATTTTCGGCAATGTGAACAGCACGCACGTATTAGGACAAAAAATGATGAACGGAATCGGTGGCTCGGGCGACTTTACAAGGAACTCCTATTTCTCAATATTTACAACCCCTTCCACCGCTAAAGGAGGAAAAATCAGCGCTATCGTTCCAATGGTTTCGCACAACGATCAATCGGAACATTCGGTGAAAGTACTAATAACGGAACACGGCGTAGCAGATCTTCGTGGAAAATCACCAAGACAACGTGCACAATTGATTATAGACAACTGCGTAGCTCCCGAGTACAAAGAATTGCTTCGTGATTATGTAAAATTGAGTGAAGGCAAAACGGTTCATACTCCACTAAATTTGGCTGCCGCACTCGGAATGCACATCCAGTTTGAAAAAACAGGAAACATGCTTGACACTCAGTGGAGTGACTACACAAAATAGAGGTTATTTCAGTTTAATTAATAATCAATGGTGCGATTTCATTAAGAATCGCACCATTGTTTTTACAGGAGAACCACATCTGTCTGTTTTCAACCAATGCCGTTTATCATTATTTCTTTTGAGTGGCAAGCACCATCTTTATATCCAACTTATTACCAATTTCCAACACATTCACCATCTCCTGAATAGGCAATGTATTGGCACATCTTAGTACCACAAATGTTTGCTCTGATTTATTATTTCCTACTTGGGTTGCCAATTCTGCTTCCAGATTGTCGAATAGAATTTGCTTGTTATTCACGTAGTACTGATGGTTTTCATCCACCGAAACCTGAATCTCTTTTTTATGTATCGACTGGGTATTCTGAGCCGAAGGCAAATTCAGCTTGATAATATTCGGATTCAGCAATGTGGAAACTATCAAAAAGAACAACATCAAAAAAAACATAATATCGTTCATGGTAGCTGTAAAAACTTCAGCTTTCGATTCGTTTTCGGATTGTAAGTTCATTGTTGCGGAATGTGTAAAAATTCAAGAAAGTCGTAAGAATCCTGTTCCATTTTATTCACAATCTTATTGATATAAGATCTTAACCAATAGTACATTACATAAGCGATTAAACCCACAATCAATCCAGCGGCACTCGAAACCATTTTTACATACAATCCGGACGATATGGTACCAATACTCACATCGGCAGTTTGCGATATCTGGAAAAATATTTTAATAACCCCTAAAATTGTACCTAAAAAGCCAAACATAGGAGCAATTCCTGCAATCACACTCAAAACAGTTAATCCTCGTTTCATTTCAAATATCTCAAACTTACCAACCCCTTCCATTGATTCTTCGATTTCTTTTATCGGTTGTCCGAGGTGTTTTATCCCTTTGTCAATCATCTTTGCAATCGGAAGGTTAATCCTTTTGCACATTTGCGAAGCACTTTCTATTTTATTATTCAAAATCAAATCTTTTACATCACCAATAAAGTGTGTATCCACATTTGATAGTTTTTTTAATACCAAATACCTTTCGATAAATACATATATCGAGAGGGCAAAAAGAAGTGCTATCGGAATCATAATGATTCCTCCTTTTTGTACTATTTCCCACAAGGAGATTTCAGTTGGCGCCTTAACTTCAGACACGGTTTGTACCATCTGTTGTGCACTATCAGGTAGCTGATTTAATGTTTGCAAAAAAATATTCAGTGTCATATTATTTTATGTTTTAAGATTTAAAACGAAATGGAAAACTCAGGATCTAATAAACGTCATTCTCCATTTCATCCTATTTTATTTAGATAGAGAGTGAATTAAACAATTCTTCTTTCTGTTTAACGTCATATTGTATAACGCTGTATATCTGTTTGTATTGCGGAGGTGTGAAAAGTAATGCCTCAGCAAAGCACCATCGTCCATCTTTTGTAGCGAGTATCCTTAATTTAAGAGCTTGCACAGAGGTTCTTTTTAATTTGGCAAGACCTTTTAAATTTCCGCTTTCGAGAAATTTCACCAAATCGTATTGTTCTTTTGTATCGAAACAAGTTTCATATTGTTCCAATACTTGCCCTGTTTCCGCATCAAAATAGTGTTTTTTGCGAAAAATCAGCACAATTACCCCTATAAGTATAAAAATGGTTCCCAAAGACAAGTTCAGCGGATAGATAAATCCACCGGGACTATAATGAATAATTGAATTGAGGATAAAGAAGGCTATTCCTACAATGATACATATTATTGAAGCAAGAGGCGATTTTTTCTTTTTAGTAATTTTATCGGGAATTAAATTATTTAAAACGTGTTCTATTGTATTGTTATTTGTTTCCATAAAGTTATAATGAGTTTTGCACAGTTACACACAAATGCATAACTGTAATTTTTTATTAAAAAACAGAGAGTAGTTGGCAGAAAAACCATTTTCCCGCAAAATACGTGTATAGAAACGGATGTTAATTTAGCATTTTGCACAAATGAAACAGATAATATCCTTTGATTTGACGATAGGAGTAAAGCCTTGTAAAGCGGTAAAAGCTGAAAGTAAACTTTCGATGGCTATTTTTTGAGTAGTAAAGTAGCTGAAATAGTTTATCGAAACCGTACAACATTCTGGTAGACACTTGTCCGGCAACATTTATTAATTTAATGTTTTCACTACTATGTTCAAGCGCCAATAGCCAATTTAATGAGTAAAAACAATCATCGGCCAACTGTGTAGAAAAATCGAAATGCAATGCTGATTCTACTGATTGTATTTTGAAAATAGTTATCTGCGCATTTTGAATCGGATACATTTTCGATGTAGTTTCGAGAAATGCCACAAAAAACCATATACACAATATTATTCTTTTCATCACACAAAGGTATATAATATCAAGTAGTTACTAAAATAGGTTTCACTAATTTTCCCATCCTATATAGATGTTTAACAATAGTAATATATTACAAGACAACCTAAAGTTTGCAATAGTGAGTAAATGAAATTCTACTCATTTGAGCGTATCTATCAACAACAACGGCTTGTCGGTAGTAATAAAATCTACTCCTTGTTCTATAAACTGATTCATTGCTTTTACATCATTTACCGTCCAAACATTTAGTTTCAGTCCCAATGTATGAGCTTCGGTGACAAGTGTAGGATTTTCAGTGATTTTTTTGTAATGATAATTCAGCCCGGTTATATTTAATGCTTTCAATTCTGCCGGCGAAGCATCTCCGTTTAGGTAAAAAACAGGAATATTCGCATCTTTCTTCCTAACCTCTTTACACACACTCAAATCAAAAGCAATGTATTCGGTACGTGATTGTAAACCATAGAAATTGACCAAGCTCATCGTTTCAGAAACAATTTTACGGATATTTTGAAGCGGAATATCTTTGTAAGTCTTAATTTCGAGAATTAATTTGATTTTCGGACAATTGCGCGCGTGAATCAGATACTGTTCGAGTGTAGGCAAAATTTCACCGTTGCTCAAACGGTAATTTCGCAACGAGTCATACGGCGTTTCGTAAATTTTCTTTCCTTTTAATTCATTATCGTGAAAAACAATTAGTTTACCATCTGCAGTCATCTGAACATCGAACTCGGAACCATAGCAACCGGTATTTGATGCTTTGTAAAGCGATGTGAGAGAGTTTTGAGCCGAATTTTCAGTATCCCAAAAACCGCGATGCGCAATAACTTTTGTTTGGCTCGAAGTATAAACTGCAGTACCTATTACAAAAAAAAATAAAAGCAAACGTTTCATTTGAAAAATTACATTAAAATCATTTACGGCGTGATGTGAGCATGTCTAATTTGAATAGTTCTATACCAAATGTTTCTCAGCGCAATATGAAGAACGCACCAAAGGAGCACTTTCCACAATACGGAAGCCTTTTTGAAGCCCTATTTGTTTGTATTCTGCAAATTTATCAGGATGAATATATTCGGTTACTGCCACGTTTTTACGCGACGGTTGCATATATTGTCCGATGGTAATGACTGAACAACCCATTTGCAAGACATCGTCCATTAATTGAAGAATCTCTTCTTCCGTTTCACCTAACCCAAGCATCACACCAGTCTTGGCTGTAATGTTGTTTGTCGAGATATACTTTAACACGTGGAGACTTGTATCGTATTTTGCTTTCGTACGAATTTGCGGTGTGAGTCGCCTCACTGTTTCCATATTATGTGATATGACGTCCGGTTTTTCGGCAAGTACCAAATTGAGTAGCATAGTATCACCGTCAAAATCAGGTATGAGAACTTCTATTGTTGTATCCGAATTTATTTTTTTTATGGCTCTGATTGTTTTTGCCCAATGTGCGGCACCCTTATCAGGCAAATCGTCTCTGTCAACCGATGTTATCACGGCATGCTTCAATTTCATCCGTTTGATAGACTCCGCCACTTTCGTTGGTTCATCTACATCGGGAGGCAATGGCTTGCCAGTAAGCGTGTTACAAAAGCGACATGCACGTGTGCAAATTTCGCCCAAAATCATAAAAGTAGCTGTACCTCTGTTCCAGCATTCACTCAAATTAGGGCATCGTCCACTGGTGCAAATCGTATGTAAACCATGTTCTTTTACCAGCTTGTTGACAAGTTGGTAATTTTCGGCGCTGTGTATATTTGTTTTAAGCCATGCTGGCTTTTTTACGTAAGTCATTTTTCTGATTAAATCAACGAACACCTATTTTTTTTCATCTAATTCACGGAGTTTAATTCCTTTAAAGACAAATTCCAAAATATCGTCGGCATTATTTCTAAATTCTTCACTGATATTTTGTTTGATATAGGGTATTTCTAATCCTTTGAGAGCATATAATATGATGATGGAAATAATCTCAACATTCATATTTCTGAATTCTTCGGTTTTCACCCCTTCTCTGAGTATTCCTTTTATCAGTTCCAATTCGGCTTTATCTATTTTTTTACGTGTGCGTTCCACTTCAGAAATATCTCTGAAAAAATCGGCGCGTAACGTACCATTGCGTGTAACAGCTTTTTTCATCGTATCCAAATGAACAATGATATGCTCCTTCAACTTATCGTACGGATCAATATCTTTTTGTGAAACCTGCCTCAGCGACTCAATGATATTGTACAACTCATTCTCTATCACAGCTTCGTAAACCTCCTCTTTGTTTTTAAAATAAGTGTAAAGCGTACGTCTTCCTTTGTTAGACGACTCGGCAATATCATTCATCGTAACCTCCCTTTTTCCTTTTACAGCAAAAAGTTCACGGGCTACATCGATGAGTTTTTTCTTAGTTTTAGAGAAAGATTCTGCCATATAAAAATTAATTATCGCTCAAAGTTAATAAATAAAATTTAATAGTTAAAACTGTATTCCGTTAAAATTTTCTACAACAAGTCTAATTGGTGGAAAAACGTTTCCTTACCAACAAAAAATGCACCAAACGCACGACCCAGACGATACTAATCGCTAAAATAAAACGGGGTACTATCATCCAAATCGCAGGAACACCTATAGCTACGAACAATAATGTGTCTTCGAGTGTGGAATGATTTACTGCAATATGATAGTTTAGCAAATCGGCATCTGAAGCCGCAATTTCATTTGATTCTATTGAACTCAGAATAACAGCAGAGCCATAAGTCAGACCAAGAATATGTGCAACAAGCCACAAAAAAGTACTCTCTCTCGACAAACCAATTAATCCCATTATCGGCGCAAAAACATTTGTAAGTTTTGTCAGCAAATTAAACTCTTTCAATATATTCTGTAAAATAATCAATCCGGAGATAATCAACCAGATTTTGATTATCAGCCAAAAAGCATCTATACCCCATTGGAAAATCATTTGGCAAATGTTTTGAAAATGTACCGCGTTTTCGGCAGTGATTTCACCCGACATGTTTAGAGGAAGCAATTTGTTAAGACAATACGCTGCTACAAAAGAAGAAACTACTCTCACAAAAAAGAGGGCAAAATAACTCGAACCGGCTTTTTTTTGTATAGCGGTTTCAACAAGTAAATTGTGAGATATAAGGCACATTACAGCCAATATTGTGATTTCGCGCACCTGAAGTGAGAGCGTTGTAGCAATAGCGATGGGAGCATACAACGGTAAAAAAATACTGGTAATAAAAACAATAGCAGATTCGCCCGGAAGTCCTATGTGAGAAAATATGGGAGTAAGGAAATGAGCAAAAATGGATATAAAACCGAAGTACTGAAGAATATTTACCAACAAGCTTATTGGTAAAATAATTTTCAATATCCAAACAGTTGTTTTTTTTGCTTTGGGAAGAGCTGAAGTAACTGCTGATATTGTTTTTTTGAAGATTGGATTTGTCATTGGATTTATTTAAAAAAGAAAGGTTGTCATCACGACAACCCAATCTTCAATTAACCTTAAATCTAATACCATGAAAAACACAGTACAAAGATATGGTATTTTTTATGTTATACAACATATTTGCTATAAAAAAACAACACATTTAATATTATTTAAGTTAATCGAACAAATTACAAGGGATTGCCGTATTTTTTCCTCTATTTTACCCTTATCCAAGTTTGAGTTCTACCGAGCATACCGAGTTTATCCAACGATCCACGAACCTTCAGATTCCCTGTTTTTTCATCATATTGAATAAAACATTTGTAAGTTTTCCCTGTTTTGGGATCTAAAATGGTACCACCTCCTAAGTTTCCTTCTTTTTCTTCCATTTTATCAATGATAACCATACCAACAATAGGTTTGTTTTTGTTGCTACCCTCACACTCCTTGCAAACCGCCTCCGCGACTTTAAATAATTTTTCTACTTTACCTGCATATTTGCCGTCAGAAGTTTTATAAATACTCACAATAGATTTTTCAACTCCGGTTTTATCATCGATGGTTTTCCACTTACCTACGATTTTTTCTGTTTGACCAAATGCTGATACTGAAACCGAAAGGATAACCAGCAAGCCGATAAAAAGTTTTTTTGTCATATTTTATTTTTTTAAGTCAAAAACAGTACTTGTATCTGTTTTTATAATAATAATTTTGCAATAGTACGATAAATAATTGATAAATCAGACACTTAGAGATAATACATTAATAATCAGGCGTTATCAATCATTAAATATTATCTATAAATAAAGGAAACTGAAATATTTTGTGCAAATATAACGTATTTTGTGTAGAATTATTTTTTTTGTTTTGTATTGAGCAGCAAATTTAAAACTCGGTCACGACATAAAAAATCATAGTTCGCACCCTTTATCAAGAATACTATAAGACGAATAAAAGCCAAAATGAATGTTTTTTATTATTTTTGCAGAAAAAGAAGAAAAATATATAATGAGAACAAGTTTCATCACCAATTCGGAAGAAATCGACAAGATAATTGAAAGTTGCGATGTTTGTTTTGTGGGTATGCTCGAAGAAGACGGTAGCCCGTATGTGATTCCAATGAGTTTTGCACTATACGAAGGAGATATTTTGTTGCATTCCGGACCTCACGGAAAACATTTGAGCTTGATAGAAAAAGACAATCGGGTTTGTATTACTTTTTGCTCAGGCAGCCGATTGATGCTTCAACATCCGGATGTGGCGTGCAGTTATTCGATGCAGGGTAAAAGCGTATTATGCAAAGGCAAAATCGAATTTATTGAAGATTTTGATGAAAAAGAACGATTGGTTCATATTTTTATGTCGCACTATGTTACACGCGAGTTCAAATTCTCGGCGCCCGCAATTCGTAATGTTAAGGTATGGAGACTAAGAGTAGAAAGCAAAACAGCAAAATCATTCGGACAAAATTTCAAGAGCCAACACACTCAAGATGAAAAAGAGTAATCATTTTTGGTTGAGTAGAATAAATACTTTATTTTTATCTGTTGATTTACAACTAATTTTGTTCCGTGGTATCTTTCTTAACACTCTCGATGATGGTGTTAAGACCGTCTTTATTAGCTGGAAATAATTTCTTTTCATCCGGCTGCCGAGTTTCATCACTTTGTTTCTTGGCAGCGTATTGCTTGTTCACTGGAATATTATTCAGTTTTTTCTTCAATATCTCATCCATTTTGTAACAATCGGGAACAAAAACAATTTTTCCATCTGTATCCACGTAGCACGTCCGATAGTCAATAAGCACTGTTATGCGCGGATTTACATTGATATATCTTACTTTGCTTTTGCCTGATTGAGAAATCACTTTTGCATTTTCTGAAGATACAGGTTTCATACCGATGGAATATCTTATTTTATCTTCGTAAAATTTTCTCTTTTTCACTGCCGCTTTATCTGTGGTATCAACGTCGGCTAAACAGAAAAAAGCAAGTTTCAGTGGTTCTCCCACCCGCACACAACCGTGGCTTATATCCCGTTGATGCGACGAAAAAATATGTCGGGCATTGGTATCATGCAAATAGATGGAAAGCGGATTATCGAAACTGAATTTCATTTTTCCTAACGAATTATTTTTCCCGGAATCTTGCACGATTCTATAAGGTTGAGACTTCACACTAAGCGTGTTCCAAGGTACAGAACAAGGAGCTTGAATCACGCCATTTTTGTAAACTTTCATGTTGTTTCTCGAAATATAAGCAGGTGCACCAGTTCCTTTTTTGCTTATCTCATTCACAATAATACTATTGGGAACTATCCAAGTAGGATTCAAAAAGATCTCGTACATATCTCCCATCAGCAGCGGTGTCTCGTGAGTATCGGATTTTCCTACGCCGACTTTCATTGTCCCTGCAATACAGTCACCACATATCATCCATAATTGTGCCGCGGCAACATTCACCCAAATATGCTTCTCCGAGGTTTTTTTCTCAGGAATCCAGCGCTCTCGCTCCATATTAGCGGCAAGTATCCAAAATTTTTCTTTTGAGTTAGCGTCTCTTAATACCGACAAGCGTCTTAACTCCTGTTGCATTTTTTTATATAATTCACCCTTTGGTTGAATGGAATCGAGAAAGTGAGCGAGCGTAATTGTATCAGTCGGCTGTTCAAAAATGGCTTTCAAAAACGTATCATCGACTTTTCTCACATCAATATAATACTCTTGCGGATAAATCTTTCGCGGATTGAAATAACCAAACATCATCGCTTTACAATAATTATAATACGATTTCGACATCAACACATCTAATTTTACCAATTTTGTATAATCTGTCTCAAAAGAGTCTAAATCTAAGACCAATCGATGTATGGAATCGACATAAAACAATGCGGGATTAATTCCGTGATTTTCAAGAGTACTTGTCAGGTAACTGCAAAGTACATTGTATCTGCTTCTGAATTCTTCGGGAGTACTATACCAATGTGGCAATATGTTGCCGGAAGGATAAACTTGCTCTAAAAAAATCTTCTGAGTAGAATCTTGCCGATTGATAAATTCGGTCATTGATTGACTGAACAGATCTAAGTCAATGCTGTTTTTTTTAACACATCTCGCAAAAAAGACAACCATTGATATTAGTATGATATATATTATTACATTCTTTTTCATTTCAAAGAATTATTCGAAATTTTTGTCAAATATAGATATTTCTAGTGTAATTTGGTGATTTTACGCAGCCACGAGGTTTATATAAAAGTCAACTCGTTTTTATGGTCAGTTTGTTTCACATCAGGAAAAGGAGTATCTTTGGCACAACAATTGAACTATATAGAACCTGAATTTCAGAATGCATATTTCGGGTGTAATTGATGTTACGCTCTCCGTTTTGAGCATATTTAGCCTCAAAAAGTATGCCAATTTGGCAGTAACAATAATCTCTACAAGATGAAAAAAAACTTTGAAAATCTATTGACGGAAGAAATGATGGGAACTGCGGAAGTTTTTCCTATTATTTCGTTAGATGAAAATCCGACGGAAATTAATATTTCTTTCGGCGAAGAGATCCCTATTCTTCCATTGAGAAATATGGTGATTTTTCCGGGTGTATTAGTTCCCGTATCGGTAGCACGCCCCAAATCACTCAAGCTGATACGTAAAACTCAGGAAAATGATGGAATTATTGGGGTCTGCACTCAAGTAGACAAAAAAATAGAAGACCCAACCATTGATCAGTTATATGACATTGGTGTGGTAGCCAAAATAGTCAGGATACTCGAAATGCCCGACAACTCCACAACAGTTATTCTCGAAGGAAAAAAACGATTCCACTTAGATGAATTAGTTGCAGAAAAACCATATCTAAAGGCTAAGATTCATCCGTTAGACGAAAAAATTCCGGACAAAAAGGACAAATTATTCACAGCATTGGTTTGGTCAATCAAAGACATTGCCATTAAAATTATCGAAAACTCAGGAGTGATACCTCCTGAAATGGCTTTTGCTATCCGCAACATCGAAAATCCGGTTTTCTTGATTAATTATATTTGTGTGAATTTTGGCATGGATGTGACCGAAAAACAAATGCTGTTGGAGCAAAACGATATTTCGGAACGTGGTTATAAGTTGCTGCAATTGCTCAACAAGGAATCGCAGATGATGGAAATAAAAATGTCTATCCAAAACAAGACCAAAGAGGGAATTGACCAGCAACAACGAGAATACTTTCTACAACAGCAAATGAAAACCATCCAAAATGAACTGGGTGAGGATTCTACAGAATATAATGTGGAAGAATTCAAGGAAAAAGCAAAAAAGAAAAAATGGTCTGAAAGTATCCAAAATATATTTGACAAAGAACTGAAAAAACTTCAGCGTACCAGTCAGCATTCACCGGAATATACCACACAGCTCAACTATGTGGAAACAATGCTCGATTTACCCTTGGAATGAATACACCAAGGATAATTTCAATCTGAAAAATGCGAAGAAAGTACTTGACAAAGATCATTTTGGAATGGAAACGGTCAAAGAGCGTATTTTGGAGCATTTAGCTATATTAAAACTGAAAGGCGGCGATATAAAATCGCCAATCATCTGTCTTTATGGTCCTCCGGGAGTTGGCAAAACATCATTAGGAAAGTCGATTGCCACCGCACTAAACCGTAAATATATTCGTATGTCACTTGGCGGTTTGCACGATGAGGCTGAGATACGCGGTCACCGCCGAACCTACATAGGAGCTATGCCCGGAAGAATTATGCAAAACATCAAAAAAGCAGAATCCGCAAATCCGGTATTTATCTTAGATGAAATTGACAAAGTAAACACAGACTACAAAGGAGACCCTTCATCTGCGTTGCTCGAGGTGCTGGATCCGAACAGAATTTTGCTTTTCATGATAATTATTTAGATGTTGACTTTGACCTATCGAAAGTATTTTTTATTGCCACGGCGAATAATCTAAATTCGATTCCACGTCCGCTTCTTGATCGTATGGAATTGATTGAGGTTAGTGGCTACACACAAGAAGAAAAAGTTGAAATTGCCAGTAAACATTTGGTTAAAAAAGAATTAGATAACCATGGACTAACCGAAGACCAAGCAATGTTAACCAAATCAATTCTCAATCAGTTAATCGATCAGTACACACGCGAGTCGGGCGTACGTGAGCTCAACCGAAAAATAGCCAGTGTGATGCGTAAGATAGCAAGAAACGTGGCTATTGGCGAAGCATACAATGCAGAAATCACTTCCGAAGACCTTAAAAAATATTTAGGTGCGCAACGATTTAGCCGTGATAAGTATGAAGGTAACGAATACGCGGGCGTTGTTACAGGGTTAGCTTGGACAAGTGTTGGGGGTGAAATTTTGTTTATCGAAAGTAGTTTGAGTCCAAGTAAATCGCCATCCATCACCCTAACCGGTAATTTGGGCGACGTGATGAAAGAATCAGCCATATTGGCAATGCAATACATCAAAGCTCACGCCAGCGAATTGGGCATTGAACAAAAACAAATTGACGAAAACAGCGTACACGTACATGTGCCCGAAGGAGCAACTCCAAAGGACGGTCCTTCTGCCGGTATTACAATGGTCACATCAATGGTTTCTACTTTTACACGGAAAAAAGTTCGGAAAAATGTTGCTATGACGGGAGAAATCACTCTTCGCGGAAAAGTTCTTCCGGTAGGCGGAATTAAAGAGAAAATTCTTGCAGCCAAACGCGCCGGAATCACAGATATTATTTTGTGTGAAGATAATCGTAAAGATATTGAAGAAATCAAGCCTGTTTACTTGAAAGGGATAAAATTTAATTATGTATCTGATATAATGGAAGTTATAAATTTCGCATTGCTCAAGGAACAAGTCAAATAATTTCTATAAACCGCTTCGTAAGTTGACAGAAAATCTTGCGATTATAATACACAGAAAAATAAACAAACCTTTCTTGGCTTTCGCAAGAAAGGTTTGTTTTTATACTACGTAAAAATGGATTCCAACCACTAAAGATTTACGTCAGTAAACGAACAGTTTCTTTATCTTTTTGCAATTGCCATTTCAATTCATTTAAATTTTAAATTTCACTTCATCTCTCAAGCGTTTCAAGAATTCAATTTTTATCGTTTTATTATAAATGTTATCTTCAAAATCAAGAATGTGAACCTCAAATCTCATTTCACCTGCTTGCTGTATTGTTGGGCGACTACCTATGTTCATCATCCCTTTATAAAATTTACCATCATAAAAAACTACACGCACTGCATATACTCCCACTGCCGGAGTTATCTTGTCTTTATCCTCTAATTGGATATTGGCGGTTGGAAAACCAATCTGCCTCCCAATCTGATTACCTTCAACCACTTGACCACTGAAAGAATAAGGATAAGTCAGGATTTCATTCGCTTTTTCGACATTTCCAATTTCTAACGCATAACGAATCTCGGAGCTACTGATGTGCGTGTAGTCTTCATTGCCGAATTGGCTGGCTTGAACAACTTCTATACCCAGTTTCGCTCCAATTTTTGCATAATCGGCAAAGCCTTGTTCGCGATTATGTCCAAAACGGTGGTCATAGCCTATCAATAACACTTTTACTTTCAGGCGTTGCACCAAAACATCTCGGATAAACTCAAATGCCGTTTGCTGTGCCAACTTCATATCGAAATTCAGCACGGCACATGCATCCAGATCAATCGTTGCCAGCAAATCTAATTTTTCTTGTAAAGTAGTTAAAAGGCTAGGCTGAAAATCGGCTTGAAGCACTTTCCGCGGATGTTTATCGAAAGTAATCACCAACGAATTCATACGATTCTCTTTGGATTTTATCTTGAGTTCGTCAAGCAAAAAACGGTGTCCCGCATGAACTCCATCAAAAAAACCTATTGTGGCAACACATTCCTGCCAAGGAACAATATCGTTTGCTTTAAAAATCTACATGAAAGCTAAAATTCAAATTCATTCCTCTTTAACTCGGATGATGGCACCACAAATCGGGTACGAAATCCAAGACTTTCAGCTGTTTTTATGTTTCCTACACCATCATCCAAAAACAGACATTCCACGGCTTTCAGATTTATATCATTCAATACATACTCAAAAATATCCAAATGAGGTTTGCATTTATGAATTTGATAAGACAAATAACATTTATCAAAATACTCACTTATATCGTGTCCGCTGACGTTGAACATTTCATCCAAACATTTACCAAAAGACATTTCGTTGGTGTTACTCAACATAAATACCTTGTATTCTTTTCTCAATTCTCTTAACAGTTCTAACTTCTCCGTTGGAATTCCAATTAAAAGAGATTGCCACGCAAAATCAATTTGTTCGTCAGTGATAGGTAAAGAAGCCATTCTTTTTATTTCATTTCTAAAATCATCGGAAGAAATTTTTCCCAATTCATAATCAAGGATAAATTCTTTTTGCAAAGTAGTGCTTAACATCTTTTCCATCTGTGGCACTCCTATTTTTTTGAAATTATTTACGCACAATTCCCAATCCAAATCTACAATTACACCACCCAAATCAAAATATTATTGCTTTAATTTCACTATTTTTTGTCATTTTATTGAAATAATTTGATGAATTATCCAAAATTTATTACTTTTGCACTCGCTTTGCAAAGATAATACTTTTTTTGCATTTGTCAGGACCCATAGCTCAGTTGGTTAGTAGCACCTGACTCATAATCAGGGGGTCGTTGGTTCAAGCCCAACTGGGTCCACTAAGAGGCTGTCCCTTTTTAGACAGTTTCAAAATGAATTCAAAATAATTTCCGACTTTTAGCGGATAACAATGTATAAAAAATAAAAATATCCTGCCGGACAATTGGACTGAAGTATATTTATTTCTTCATTCCTCACAGGAGATTTAGCAGCTTGTTTTATTTTTGAAAATAATCTGTTTTTTCTAATCCATTTTAAATCAATTGTAATTTTAATAAACACACACAAAACCACCGGAAGGTCGAATAGTGATTTTCAACTTATTATTATCCAACACTTCTTCTTTTTGAATAAAATCCCTATTGATATTTCCATCTGTGATGATAGTGACTGATTTTATTGGTTGTTTTCGCTTTAACTGTGTCAAATCTATATTTAGCGTTATCGGTTCCGATTGCGAGTTAATACCACCAATATACCATTTGTCATCGCTTTTTCTCGCTATTACTGTATATTTTCCGGGAAATCCTTCTAATAATCTTATGTCATCCCAGCTGTGTGGTACGTTTTTCATAAAATCTATAACAAAATCAGGCTGTTTTGCCATACTTTGCGGAATTTCTACAAAATGACTAATACCTGATTGTAAAATAACAGACAGTGCTATTTCAAATCCGTTACTTGTCCGGCGCTGCTTGCCTCTTATTTCGCCAAAACAAACCGGTGTAAAATCCATTGGACCTACCACATTACGAGAAAAAGGTATCATCGTAAGATGTTTGGGGTGCCAAATCCGTATCTTTTTGTTCAAAAGTTGTAAATTCAAACCCGCGTACAGACTCCCATGCTCATCAAATTTGGAAAAGTGCGAGACCAACCTCTTGTAACGGTAGTTCCGTGAAAATTTAATAGCAGATGATAATCCGCTGCATCCTGCATCATATCATAATAATATTCGAATGGCAGATTGTCCGTCACCGGGCCAAAAGTCAACTTTGATACCTACAATTCCCATTTTGTGTATTCGTTCAAATTCTTTTCTTCGTGCTTCACGCTCCAATAAAGCATTTTTAGGAGTATAAACCGTAGAATTCCACGAACCGGAAGAATTATCCATAAAATAATCCCTACATTTTTTGTCTTCGCATAATCTACCAGTTCTTTTATTTTGTCATATCCTATCCGTCGGTCCCAATCAGCATCAATCAAACAATAATTCCAGCTCATTATGGAAGCGTACTCAATAAATTCTTTGGAAGTTTCGTAATTAACAGATTCATCGTGCAAAACTCCCCAACTCCAAGAAGAGATGCCCGGTTTAACCCAATTGAAATCTTCTTTTTTTGATACAGCCAGCGACAAATCGGACACCATTTGTGATTGTACAACAGTATTTAAAGATCCTACGACTATTACTCTCCAAGGGGTAACAATATTTTTGAGACTGGAAACTCCGAATCTTCCGGTCGAAATGTTTCTCCTTTTGTGCTAAAGCCACAAAAATATTCTCCATCTGTTGATTTATCAGCTAAGTGGGTTCCGCAATAATCCGGTGTTAATCCGGCTTCGGATATCAAAACCCAATTGTTTTCGGTTTTGAATAACGCCGGATACGTCCATCCTTGACCGTAAACTGAGGGTGTTCCGACGGCTATATCGTATTCATACTGCTCCTCATAACTTGGCTGTGTTTGTGCCCATCCCGATTTTACTACTGCTTCCGGATGCAACCAAGCTCTTGTTGATTTATCAAATTTAAAAGGTATTTTCTTTGGTAACGTAAATAGGATTATCACCATTCAGCAAATAACGAAACGCTACACCATCGTTGGTAGCCTTTAATTCTATTTTTATTTGTTTGTTTACACTATTTTCAAGCGTTATGGTGCTCTTTTTTCCTTTATATGTACGATTTGTTCTTTTTTCAGCCGGGTCGAATATGAGTCTGTAAATGATGTTACCGGCGATAATGTTATTAATTTCAAATTTTCAGTGAAATTATCTTCGCTCGTTTGAAGTCCTAACGATGATTTTACGACTACAACCGTTTTATTACTTTTTACAGTGTAAAATGATTTTCCAGTTTCGTCTAAAAAAACTTCTAATGAAATTTTACCGTTTGGTGAAGTTAGGACAACAAGTTTTTTTGCCTCAATAGAATGTCCGTAAATATGTTTACTAATAATAGTTTTACCTTGATCGGCATAAATCGTTGATACCGCTTTTGCCTGAGTAAAATAATAACTCGCTACAAAAACAGTGAATAAAAAAATAGTGTGTGTTTTAAAATTCATAGTGTATAATAAATTTGTATTTCTACAAAAATAATTGTTTTCATTATTTATTAAGGCGATAAATTAGCTTTTAATGAGGATTATAATTTCAGTAAATATTTGACGTAGTTAGACAAAATAGTAAATAAAAAAGCAAAATTTTAAAATTTTACTTTTTTATACAATTAAACTTCGTTATATATATTCGCAATTTACATAATATATTTAACTCATTTCCAACATTTTTAATATAGGTTTTACTGCTTTTTCACGCAGTATTTCATCTATTTTTATTTCTGGTCTCTCATCACGAAGACATGTGTATAATTTATAAATAGTATTCATTCGCATGTATTTACATTCGTTACATAAACAGGTTTTTCCTTCAAACTCGGGTGGCACAGGGATAAATGCTTTTTCCGGATTAGATTTTTGCATTTGATGCAAAATGCCACTTTCTGTTACTACTAAAAATTTTGACTTTTGCGATACTGTGACATAATTCAAAATGCCTTGAGTAGAACCTACATAATCGGCTAATTTCAAAATAACACTTTTACATTCCGGATGAGCCACAATTTCGGCATCTGGATGTAGTTTTTTTAAATCTATCAATTTTTCAACTGAAAACTGCTCATGTACATGACAAGCGCCATCCCAAAGCAACATATCACGCCCGGTGACACTGTTTATATAATTTCCAAGATTTTTATCGGGACCAAAAATTATTTTTGCATCCTTAGGAAGCTGATCTACTATTTTTTTAGCATTGGTAGAGGTTACCACTATGTCAGTTAATGCTTTTACCGCAGCTGTAGTGTTTACATACGAAATTACGGTATGATCCGGATGTGCTTTTACGAATTTTTCAAATTTATCAGCCGGACAACTATCCGCTAATGAGCATCCCGCAGCTTCATCAGGAATTAATACTTTTTTATACGGAGAAAGTATTTTGGCTGTTTCGCCCATAAAATGTACCCCACATAATACAATGATATCAGCATCTGTTTTTGATGCCCATTGTGCTAATGCTAAACTATCACCCACATTATCCGCAATATCTTGAATTTCAGAATCTTGATAATAATGTGCCATAATTACGGCATTTTTTTCTTTTTTTAGTCTAAATATTTCTTTTATTAATTGTTGTTTTTCCATCTTCAAAAAAAGTTTTCAAGTAAACATTATTATATAAAAATATTATTTTAAATAAATAAAAAATATTGTTATTATTATTGCTTGTTGATATGGTTGAAAAATAAATGGAATAATATTTTGATATTTAATTATTAAAAAATTTATATCATTTATGAACATATTTTCAAGTTATAATATATTGAATTTTAATTATATAAAAATATTTTCAACAAATTTATATTCATTATATAGTTGAAAAATTTTCTTACATTTAGCATTGAAAACTTCAATAAATTGCGTTGAAAATTTTCTTGAAGTTTTAGGTTAACTTTTTATGATTTTTAAAAATTGACTATGCTTATAATTATTTACGTTTTTTCCAAATTTAGTTTTGATTCTTTTTCCCAACTTGTAATTTAGTTTTCGACAATATTTCAATAGTCTTTCAAAAACATTATTAACCTGAATATATTTTATTGCAAGTTAACTTTTAAGTATCAAGAATACACCAAATTAATCAATTTTAATCTCAAGGTATTTGGTAAAAAATTACTGATAGTACAAATAGCTTTGTATTGTAAACCGGGTATTACACGAGCTTTCATTTTTTTTCTTCGTATTTGATTTATAATAGCTTGCGCAATAACTGAAGGATTCATACCATTTTGTTCATCTTTTTCCATTTTACCTACGGCTTTTTTCATTCTTTCGTAATATGGTGAATTTTTATTTTCGCTTGCTATTGTATATTTTCTTGATGCTGTGAAATCTGTTTTTGTATCGCCTGGAAGAATAGTACAGCATTGAATTCCAAAGGGTTTTACTTCCATCGCCAATGATTCCGTATAAATTTGTAAAGCTGCTTTTCCGGCGCTATAGTATGCCTGAAATGGAATAGGGATAATAGCAGCTACTGAAGTTACAATAATTATTTTACCAAAATTCTGTTTACGAAATTGTGGTAAACAAGTTTTGATAGTTTTAATGGCACCAAAAAAATTTGTTTCTAATTGATAATTAGCTTCTTCCGAAGTTGTATCTTCTACAGCACCTGCTATACCATTACCTGCATTTGATATTACTGCATACAATTCATCGTTTTCAGCTATTATTTTTTCCACTGCACTTTCCAGTGTTTTTTCATCATTCACATCAATTGTTAATGGTATAATCATACCGTCAGAAACTGCTGATTTATGAGCTTCACCACCTCCTCTTCTCGAACCTGAATATACTTTGTAACCTTTATCCATCAGTATTTTGGCTGTTTCAAGACCTATTCCGGCACTACCACCGGTGAGAAGAATTGCTTTTGATTTCATTTTTTCATTTTTTTATTTGATTGCAAATATACTCATAATTATAATTTTTTTTATTTTACAACTTCTTTTTATTGTTTCAAAAAAGTTTATGTGATTTGTTTTTCTTACTGGATAATTTTGTCACATGCTTGTATCATGTATAAAACATTTTACTTTTTCTAAAGTTTAAATTATTTTAAATACTTGATATTTAAAATATTAGGTATAGATTTTGCAGATATAATTTTGTTGAATACATTTAACTATTTGAATATAAATTAGTATTATGAATCGTTTAAAATTTATTATTTTGTCATTTTGTATCACTTTTGCTTCTTGCTATTCGATAAAACATACAGTTGATAGCCGTTCCACGAGTGAAAACATACAGTCACAACGTTATAAGTTTACTGCAAAATATGCAATTCCTTTATCTGCTGGTTTTCAACCAAAAAGTCTTACTTCGGGATATGAACTTAAAATAACACAAGATACCATACAAGCGTATTTGCCGTACTTTGGACGAGCTTACGAAGCTCCTTTTGATTTTGATGCCGGTATTAAGTTTGTGAGTACGGAGTTTGATTATAAATTAACAGAAGGTAAAAAACAAGGCAATTGGATTATAAATATACGTATTAAAGATCAGCACAGAGGTATTTTACTAAAATTGGATTGCTGGGACAACGGAAGCGGAACATTATTTGTACGTGATGAATCTCGTCAGCCCATCTTGTTTAATGGTGATATTGAGTAGATTAATTTATTTAAGTAGCTGAACAGAATTAGTTTAATATATTTAATTTGTATGTTATTGATTTTTATAACCTTACATATACGTTGTATTAGTTATTAATTATGAACACTTACTTAAAAAATTAAATTTACTAATAATTCAACGTATTTTTCAATTGCTTCTTTGATTTCATTTAATGCTATAAACTCGTTAGCAGTATGCGAACGTTCTGAATTTCCCGGACCAATTTTCACACTAACGCATGACAATAATGCTTGATCAGATAGAGTAGGAGATCCGAATAAATCTATATTTAGTTTTTTTGCTTTTTGTATGATACAGTGATTATCCGGAGTTTTTGTAGAACTTAATCTCGTAGAACGCGCACTAACTTCACAAGATATTTTTTCTTTGATAATTTCTAATAATTCTTCATTACTATAAAGTTCGTTACTTCTAATATCCACTATAAATGTACACTTGTCCGGAACAACGTTGTGCTGTGTACCACTATTGATTTGTGTCACAGACATTTTTACATTACCCAATAATTCAGATTTCTTTTCAAATGTATAATTTTGAAACCAATCTATTTCTTTTATAGCCTTATAAATAGCATTTTCTCCTTCGTCGCGTGCAGCGTGTCCAGCTTTTCCATAGACCACACAATCCAACACCATCAATCCTTTTTCTGCAATTGCCATTTTCATATTTGTTGGTTCTCCGATCACTGCTAAATCTATTTTAGGCAGTTTTTTCATAGCCCACTCAATCCCATTTTTTCCAGAGATTTCTTCTTCAGCAGATGCCAAATATATAAGATTATATGGTAATTTAGTTTTATTCAAAATACAAAAAGCTTCGAATAACGAAACAACAGAGGCTCCGGCATCATTACTTCCCACACCATAAATTTTACCATTTGTTTCAGTAGCTGAAAACGGATCGATTGTCCATCCGCTAACCGGCTTTACAGTATCGATATGTGAATTTAGTAAAATTGTTTTTTTTGTTTCATCGTACTGGTTTCCAAATATATATAAGTTATTACCTAATCTTTCGGGATTAAACCCTTTTTCTTTAATAAAATTTTCAAAAAAATCTGCCACCATCGTTTCTTCACGACTAATTGATGGAATGCTTATCATTTTTTTAAGCAGTTCTACAGCTTCTATGGTTTCTATTTCGTACATTTTTTATGGTTCGTGTATAGTAAGCATTCGTATTCCACCATCAATCTCTTCAATCTCTATAAAGATGGCATTGTCCGGTAGGATAGGGGAGAGCACTTCAGGCCACTCAATAAAACAAATATTTCCACTGTTTAAATAATCTTCTGCACCAATGTTTAATGCGTCTTCTATTTTATTCAAACGGTAGCAATCAAAATGATATATTATTTTTTGGTCTTTTGTTTCGTATTCATTTATTATAGAGAAAGTGGGACTATTTACTGTTTCATTCACCCCAAGTTCATCGCAAAGAGCTTTGATAAAGGTAGTTTTTCCGGCACCCATTTTTCCATTAAAGCAATAAATTGTATTTTTGTGCGAGTTTACAAAAGCCAAAAATTGCAAAACGGTAAATCTTATCGTTTCGATATTTTTTATCTCTAAAATTGTCATCATATTTTTCTGAATGTTTTAATAGTTTTCACGCAACCAATGATGAAAAAACACATCATAAATTTGATAATATTTTTCTTTCAGTTTATAAAATTCCAAAAATTTTCGCTAACAGAACTTTTTTCAGGATTTTTTTAAAAATGGCTTGTGTAAGCATCTTTATAAATCATTGAGATTTCTTGTTGCAAAAATATCAACAAACAATGTCGTTATATAGTCCTGTTTTTTCAGCTTATCAAATAATCGTAATATCAGTCCTGTTTTTCCCAAGTGTCTTGGCGAAACAATTGTAACGTTTGTTCCACTTTTTACATAGTCTAACAATTTTGTAAGTTTATTTTCTCTGTCACAAAAATAGTTCGCAGAAAAATACCTTTCACCAAAACGGATTTTTAATCATAATCATCTTTTTTGAGTTATCCAAAATAGATAATATTACATCTGTTTCTTTCGGATATTTGTGCATAATTGCTCAGTGTAAATTAGATATTCGATTCTCAGAGGCTCAAATCTATTCGAAAATGATTGTAAATAACTGATGCTCTGTTAGATCCTATTGTTTTTTCTAATTCATCCAATGTGGCTAATCTAACTCGTTTTACGCTTTTAAAATGCAAAAGTAGTTCTTTTTTTGTCTTTTCTCCAATATTTGGAATGTTATCTAGTTCTGAAGTTGTTTGTTTCTTACTTCTTCTTTCTCTATGAAATTTTATGGCAAATCTGTGAACTTCTTCCTGCATTGAAGCCAATAGTTTATACAGCGTGTCGTTTTGTTTTAGACCAATCTCTCTTGGTGGAAAGCCAAACAACAATTCACGTGTTTTGTGTTTTTTATCTTTTGCTAATCCGGCTATCGCTATTTTTAAATTGAGTTCATCTTCTACTACTTTTCGTATGATTTCCATCTGTCCTATTCCGCCGTCAGCAATTATAAGGTCGGGTAGTGAAGATGCTTCATCTATTAGTCGTGAGTATCTTCTTTTCACTACTTCATACATTGAAGCATAATCATCTGGATTGTTAACTGTTTTTATGATATATTTACGATAATCCGATTTTGAAGGCTTTCCATTTTTGAAAACAACACATGCTGCGACACTGTCGCTTCCCTGTATATTTGAGTTATCGAAACACTCAATGGTAATAGGCGGTTTATCCAGTTGCAATATATTTTGGATTTCTTTTAGCAATCGCATATTTCGTTGATCTGGATTTAGTTTTTCAGCTTGCTTTAGTTTATCTAATTTATATTGTCGCACATTTTGTTCCGATAGTTCGAGTAATTTTTTTCTATCTCCTTTTTTAGGAATAGTTATTTTAATATTATCTAATTCAAAGTCAATTTTAAAAGGTAAAACAATTTCTTTCGAGTTACTATTTAACTTTTCACGTAATTCAACAATTGCAGAAGCTAAGATATCTTCTTTGTTTTGATCTGAATTTTTCTTATATTCAATCGTAAATCCTTGAATTATCGAACCATTTTTTATTCTAAGGATATTGATGTATGCGGAATTTTTGTCATCGTCATAACCAAAAATATCGGTATTGTTTAAAATTGAATTAGCTATAATTGATTTTGCTTTATAATTCTCTATTAATTCATATTTTTGTTTGATTAGATTTGCTTCTTCAAATTTATATTCAGATGCAAGTTTTTTCATTTCATCCAACAACATTTTGCTTATTTCGTTTGCATCGCCGCGGATAATTTTTTTTATCTCTTCTATATCTTTCTGGTATTCTTCTTTAGACTGAAAATTTTCACACGGACCTTTACAGTTTTTGATATGATATTCTAAGCAAACCTTAAATTTCCTTTTTTGAATATTATATTCATTCAAATCTAAACTACAGGTTCTAATTGAATAAAGTTTACGTACTATTTCTAAAATTGAATTTATTGTGTGTACAGAACTATATGGACCGAAGTATTCTCCCAGTTTTTTATTGATATTTCGTGTTTTACAATTTCTTGGAAATATTTCCCTCGTTATGCAAATGCTCGGATATGTTTTTCCGTCTTTGAGCATTGCGTTATACCTTGGCTCATATTGTTTGATGAGATTGTTTTCGAGCAGGAGAGCGTCTTGTGGTGTATTTACTACAATGTATTTTAAATAAACGATTTTACTAACTAATGCGCGTATTTTGCCATATTCATGGTTTTTTGTAAAATAAGAAGATACCCTTTTTCTTTAAATTCTTAGCTTTTCCAACGTAAATTATTTCATCATTTCCGTTGAAATACTGATACACTCCCGGCTTGTTTGGAAGTGAATCAATTTGACTTTTTAATGTTTCAGATACCTTCATTTTTTTTGTTCCACGTGGAACAATTATTTGTTTGTTGTTTTGTTCCACGTGGAACAATTATTTATCTTCCTAAAAGAACCAATAAAATATTTATGTCGCTGGGAGAAATGCCTGGAATACGACTTGCTTGACCTATGGTTTCGGGATTTATTCGTGTTAGCTTTTGTCGAGCTTCTGTGGATAAAGACTGAATTTGGTTATAATCAAATTTATCCATAATGCGAATATTCTCTAAGCGATGAAGTTTATCCGCAATAGCTTTTTCCCGTTCTATATATCCTTTGTACTTTATAATTACTTCAACGCTTTCAATTATTTCCTCCTTTTTATCGGTTATTTTATCTAAGTGCTCACGCAATTTGGGTACAGCGGAGGATAAATCATTAATTCCAAATTGTGGACGTAGAACCAAATCCCAAAGTTTACATCCATGTTTTAATTCGGTAGAATTTTGAGTCGCAAGAAATTCGTTAACGTGAATTGGTTTCACAGAATATCTTTTCAGAAAATCAATCAGTTTTTCTTGCTCTTCTTTTTTATAGTTCAGTTGATTATTTCTGTTTCCTTTCGCTAATCCAAGCTCATATCCCTTAGGGGTTAATCGCATATCGGAATCATCTTGACGAAGAATTAGTCTATATTCAGCTCTTGATGTAAACATACGGTAAGGTTCATCAACTCCTTTCGTAACTAAATCGTCAATCAACACTCCGATATATGCTTCGTCTCTTTTCAAAATAAATTCGTTTCCACCGACACAATTTATATGTGCGTTTATTCCGGCTATCAATCCTTGTCCGGCAGCTTCTTCGTAACCAGTGGTTCCATTTATTTGCCCGGCAAAGAAAAGATTCTTTATTTTTTTTGTTTCTAATGTGTGTTTTAATTGAGTAGGATCGAAAAAATCATATTCAATAGCATAACCGGGTCTATAAAGTTGTGCATTTTCTAACCCCGGAATAGTATGGATTGCATCAATTTGGCTGCGAATAGGAAGTGACGAAGAAAATCCATTTAGATAGTATTCTTGTGAGGTTACACCTTCCGGTTCTAAAAAAAGTTGATGAGACGCTTTGTCGGCAAAAGTTACAATTTTAGTTTCGATGCTTGGACAATATCTTGGTCCTATACTTTTTATTTGACCATTGTAAAGCGGCGAATCGTCCAAGCCATTTCTTAAAACATGGTGTGTTTCTTCGCTGGTGTAAGTAATCCAGCAGCTACGTTGTGGAAGTTCTCTTTTTATTTCCGATAAAAATGAAAACTGATGAAAATCATTCTCTCCGATTTGTTCGCTCATTTTGCTAAAATCAATCGTTTTTCCGTCAATTCGGCAGGGCGTTCCGGTTTTCATTCTGTCGGTAATGAAACCAAGCGATTTTATTTGTTCGGTCAATCCGTACGATGCTGACTCTGAAATTCTCCCTCCTTTTACTTGACTCTTTCCGAAATGAAGTAATCCGTTTAAGAATGTACCCGCAGTGAGAACGACACATTTTGCTCTAAATTCGATTCCGAGAGTTGACTTTACTCCGATAATCGTATTGTTCTCTAAAATCAATTCGGTGATTGTATCTTGCCAAATGTATAAATTCTCTGTGTTTGAAACGGTATGAATCCACTGTTGAATAAACTGCATTCGATCACTTTGTGAACGCGGACTCCACATTGCCGGACCTTTTGATCTGTTCAACATCCTAAATTGTATAGCACTCTTGTCGGTAACAATTCCCATTTGACCACCAAGTGCATCTATCTCTCTCACAATTTGTCCTTTTGCGATTCCACCCACTGCCGGATTACAACTCATCTGGCCAATTTTATTCATATCCATTGTAATCAGCAGTGTTTTAGAGCCGAGATTTGCCGCAGCTGTCGCTGCTTCGCAACCTGCATGACCTGCACCAATTACAATTATGTCGTATTTAAAATCCATTTTTTGTTTTTTATAATTAAATCTGAAATAGGTACGAGACTAACCAATAATTAATGGATATTAGCTTGAATATAATATAAAAACAAACGGTTAAAATTAATTTAATCACCTGATAATCAAAGATTAAATTAATTTTATACTATTTTTTTATCTTTCACTAAAAAAAGATGATATATTTGAATGCAACAGACGATGAAGTTCGAAATCATCAACGGCCATTCCCATCCAAGTAATATCCCGTATACTATAAAAAAACTACTGGCAAAAAAGTTTATTGATCGTATAATTTTCAACTTTTTGGGAATAACAGAAATAATTAATAATGTCATCGCCAAATACCCTACAAAATCTTTCGGTTCCATAATTATATTAAAAATTTATATTGCTAAAAACTTGATTCTAATAACAACGTTAATATTTTTAAGACAAAATTTATTCGGTGAAATCAAGTTTGTATGTTTAGTAAGTTCTTATCCCACGTTCTAATCGAGAAGCATCTAATCTTAACAGAATGAATAAAAGTATAGTAAAACTCCACAGTGAAGAGCCTCCGTAACTTAAGAAGGGGAGTGGAATACCGATTACCGGCATAATTCCAATAACCATTCCTACGTTTATCATTAAATGAAAGAATAAAATACTCGATACACAATAACCATACACTCTGTTAAATGTTTCTTTTTGTCGTTCTGCTATTTTCAAGATTCGCATCAAAAGCCACCAATAAAGTACGAGTAGTAATGAGGAACCCCAAAATCCCCACTCTTCTCCAACGGTACAAAAAATAAAATCAGTATCTTGTTCCGGAACATATTTTAATTTTGTTTGTGTGCCGTTTAGGTATCCTTTTCCCCAGAAACCACCCGATCCAATCGCTATTTTTGACTGATTTACGTTGTAGCCGGCACCGTGCGGATCTTCTTCCATATTGAGTAAAACTTTAATACGTATTTGCTGATGAGGTTGAAGAACTTTATTGAAAATATAATCGGCAGAAAAACTTAAAACAATGCCACCCAACGATATTACAATAATGGCTATATATTTTTTATATCTCATAATCAATTCAATAACTCCCCAATAGATGCAAGACGCCACAACCGTAAATATAGCAATGTAATTGTAATTTATTCTGAAAAAGAGTTCTACAATGAGTGAAACTAATATAATGGCAGCTATACCTGCTAAAAGCCATAATGTTTCTTTTTTATGTTTGTTGCTTAAGGCATAAAAAATTTGTATAATAAGGATTAATCCCATACCGAGAATGATTCCCAATGTTCCCTGTCCATCGAATAAAGTGACAATCCCAAACCGGATAACTATGATGAATAACGCGACCGCAAATGCGCCAAGTAACAAAATAATTCCGCTCATCCCTTCGCGGTAAAAAACAAGTAAAAAAGCAAAAAACACAAGAGCGCCACCGGTTTCTTTTTGTGTGATAATAAGCGCTATGGGCACTAAAATAATTGCAAACAAAGGAATTAAATCTTTCATTCCTTTAATTTTAAAGTTGTAGCTGCTCATAAATTTGGCAAGTGCAAGCGCGGTAGCTGTTTTAGCGAGTTCTGCGGGCTGAAAACTCACAGGACCCATTACGATCCAGGAACGCGATCCTTTTACGTCAGAAGCGATAAAAATGGTCAAAATAAGCAAAAAAAGCACACCCACATAAATAAAGTATGAAAGCACGCTGTATAATTTGTAATCAATAAGCAATAATGCACCCGCGATGCCAAAAGCTGTCAGAATCCATACAAATTGTTTTCCAGCACGCTGACTAAAGTCGAAAATATCTGATTGATCAAAATCGTAGCTGGCACCATAAACATTCATCCAACCAAAAACGACTAAGACAACGTACAGAATCACCGTCGTCCAATCCAAACTATATTTTAAGCTAATGTTTCTTGGCATCCGATCTTGATTTTATGTTTTTAAGCCGCTCTATTTCATCAGACTCTAATAACGTCTTATTTAAATACTGTTCTACCATCAGTTTGGCAATAGGCGCCGCATATGTGGAACCGAATCCAACATTTTCAACGGCTACTACTATGACAATTTTGGGATTTTCGCGTGGCGCGTATCCTACGAAAAAAGCATGATCTTTTCCTCTGCTATTTTGCACGGTCCCCGTTTTTCCACAAAAATTAATACCGGCAATTTTCGCTCCTGTTGCCGTTCCTCTTTCTACAACCCGAAACATTCCTTCGTCCACAATATCATAGTACTTTTTGTCAGGAGTAGGATAGTGTTTGTGCGTCAGCATAGAATCCGATTTATTTAAATGAGCGGTGATGTAATAACCTTTGTTGGCAATAGCGCATACGGCATTGGCAAGCTGTACCGGAGTTACAAGCACTTCACCCTGTCCTATGGATAAAGAACGAATCGTAATGGCACGCCATCCTTTTCTGCCAAACACTTTATCGTAAAAGTTCTCAGAAGGAATATTTCCTCTAACTTGTTGATATAAATCAGTATCCGCTAATTTTTCACCAAATCCAAAACTCTTGATTTGATTTCTCCATTCATCGTAGGTACTTTTGAACAACAGATTATCTTTTCCGTAGCCGTTTCTTTCGATAGTTGCCTTAAAGGCATTCCAAAAATAGGGATTGCAACTTTGTTCGATAGCACCTACGAGACTGACCGGAGAGCCGTGATGGTGAGTACACTTTACAGGATACGATCCGGGTCCGTTACAACTAAACATTGTTCTGTCGGTAATACCGCCCATATTTAATGCTACCAAGGCTTGAAAAGGCTTAAATGATGAACCGGGCGAGTATTGTGCCTGCGTAGCACGATTAAGTAATGGCTTTCTCGGGTCGTTTAATAATTCTATATAATTTTTTGAGCGTTCCTTACCGACTAAAAGCGCCGGGTCGTAATTTGGATTGGTAATCATTGCCAATATTTCGCCTGTTTTAGGTTCGATAGCTACAATGCTTCCGATTTTTCCATCCATAAGCTCTTCGCCAAGTTTCTGAAGATTTATATCTAATGTTGTTTTTATGTCTTTTCCTGCTCTTGCCGATTTATCTTTAGAACCATTCTCATACCTCCCTTTGAGTCTTCCCTGAGCATCTCGAAGATAAATTTCTATCCCTTTTTCTCCTCTTAACTCTTTCTCGTAAGTATATTCCAATCCGTCTCTGCCCGAAAAATCGCCTTGTTTGTAATATTCGTCTTTTTCGATGGTTTTTCGTGAAACTTCACCCACATTTCCAAGCACATGCGCTGCGACATGATACTTATATTCGCGCAACGTACGGTTTTGGATATAAAATCCGGGATATTTGTAGATTGATTGTTGAATAGTAGCCACGTCTTCAATCGAAAGCTGTGTCATAAAAATCTGAGGAGTGAAAGATGAATAACCAATGTTTTTATTTCTGTCTTTGACTTCGGCTATTCTTTCCTTAAAAAATTCAACGCTTATTTTCAGACTGTTACAAAATTCGATTGTATCAAGATTTTTTATCTCTTTGTTTATAAACGCTATATCGTACGCCGGTTTATTATAGACGAGAAGCGAATCGTTGCGGTCATATATCAGACCGCGGGGAGGGAAAACGGTTTTTCGCAAAAAAGCATTGCTCTCAGCGCCTTCTTTATATTTTTTTTCTAAAATTTGCAGAGAAAAAATACGAAGAAGGTATATCGCCACTGTTATTGTAATAATGAGTGTGATGACAAATCTTCTATTTTGAAGTTTATCGTTTACCATTATTTACCTCGATTTAAATGTTTGAACTAATAAGATAATCGCTATGGTAACCGCAGAACTAACCAACACTTTTATTAGTGTGAATAAAATACCCTGAAGTGAAAACGATTCTATAAAAAATAGTCCTATGTGGTGCATCAAAACACAAATAACGATGTACTTTATATAATTTGCCACACCAAACGATTTGAAAGTAGGAACAAAATTAACCCCTTCTTCTGTTCTAATGATAATATTGGTAACCGGAACACGGATGAAAGCAAGAAAAACAGTAGCAAAAATATGCATACCTAATGTATTGGAAAACACATCAATGGTTGCTCCTAAAACAAAAGCCAGCAAGAGAGAGAGCCAATACGGAAATTTCACGGGTAACGATAAAATAAACAAGACATAGATCATAGGATTAATGTATCCTAAAAACTGGATATTGTCTAATACAAATATCTGTACCAGTACTAAAATGATAAATCTGAATATGAGTTGAAGTACTAATTGCATTTACATCTTAATTTTCGTCTTCTTTTTCGGCTTTCTGTTCAAGGCTTATTTGCTCCTGATAGTTTTGATATTTTATCACTTTAACGTGCGTTAGTGTTCTAAAATTAACAGCAAGTTTTACTTGTATTTTATAATACGCATCGCTTTCTTTTATTTTGAAATCGTTGATTGAGCCTATAACAATCCCTTCAGGAAAACTTGGGGTTAAACCACTGGTGACCAAGGTATCTCCAAGATTAAATTTTACGTGACGCGCGATGTCTTGCAAATAGGAATATCTGTAATCTTCACCATTCCAAACGAGTGGTCCAGTATAATTTGTTTTTTTGAACTTTGAACTTACTTGTATTCTCGGATTTAATACCGGAATGACTACGGCTAAGCGTGGCGAAACAGTCTTTACAATGCCTACTACTCCTTCATCGCTAACGACCCCCATATCCGGAGCTATTCCTTCGTTCGAGCCCTTATTTATAGTGATGTAATTCGATAGTTTATCGGTAGTAATTCGGATAACTTTTGCCGAAGTATATTGATACTGATTTTCCGGTGAGATTCTTCCCGTTTTCCAAATTTTTGAATTTGTACTGTCGGCAACAGCATTTAGCTTGTTTTGTAATTCTACAATTTTATTTTGTAGTTCGGTGTTTTCATTTGACAGGCTTTCGTTTGCCTCTTTCAGTTTAAAAAACTCTACAAAAGAGTTGCTCCAATCATACGCTTTACCTACAACTGAGTTAGCTGATGAGAGCATAACACTTCGCTGGTATCCTTTATTGCTGGATAACAGAATTAATGCGATGATTTCTAAAAAAACAAATAGAAAAATCACACTGTTGCGAGCAAGAAAATTAAATAAGTTTCTCAAACTGAAATTTGGTCAATAATATAAACATAACACACGAGCAACCTATTGTTAGTCGTGTGTTGAATAATTTTTACCCAATGTGATAACATTATCGTATCAGGAACGAGAATTTATCTACATTTTTCAAAGCAATACCGGTTCCTCTGGCAACAGCTCGAAGCGGGTCTTCGGCTATGCGGAACGGTATATTAATTTTATCAGTCAATCGTTTGTCTAATCCGCGGAGTAAAGCACCACCACCGGCAAGATAGATACCCTGTTTCACGATATCAGCATACAATTCAGGCGGAGTTTGTTCCAACGCGCTTAATATTGCTGCTTCTATTTTACTGATAGATTTTTCGAGACAATGCGCAATTTCTTGATATGAAACCGGCACCTGCATCGGAAGCGCGGTCATTCTATTGGGTCCGTGAACCATATAATCTTCCGGAGCATCTTCAAGATCAGTGAGTGCTGCACCAACGTTTATTTTAATCAATTCCGCTGTACGTTCACCCACTTTTATGTTGTGCATACGACCCATATATTCCATAATATCAGCCGTTAAATCATCGCCGGCAATACGGATAGATTTATTTGAAACGATGCCACCCAACGAGATGACAGCGATTTCGGTTGTTCCGCCGCCTATATCAACTATCATACACCCTGTGGGTGATTCCACATCAATTCCTATACCTATAGCGGCAGCCATTGGTTCGTAAATCATATACACTTCGCGTCCGCCGGCGTGCTCGGAGGAGTCTCGTACGGCACGTATTTCAACTTCGGTACTTCCTGACGGGATACAAACAACCATTTTCAGTGTAGGGGAGAAAAGATGGCTTTTGGTCGGTATCATTTTTATCATACCGCGTATCATCAATTCTGCAGCGTAGAAATCTGCAATTACTCCGTCACGAAGCGGGCGGACGGTACGAATACCTTCGTTTTCCTTTCCCTGCATCTGTCTTGCTTTTTCTCCAATAGCTATCAACCTGTCTGTACGCCTGTCTAACGCTACTACCGACGGCTCATCAACTACGATTTTATCGTTGTGAATAATGATGGTGTTAGCCGTGCCGAGGTCAATGGCAATTTCCTGTGTAAATGAAAAAAGTCCCATATTTATTTCTTCTTAAATTTCCCTCTCGGGTTTTATAATTGTTATATTTTCAAAAAAACATCAATGTTTAAAATGTCTGTAACCGGTAGTTACCATCGCCACGCCTGTTTTGTCGCAAGCTTTTATGCTCTTTTCGTCATTGATAGAGCCGCCGGGTTGAATAATAGCTGTTACACCTGCTTTGGAGCCTATTTCTACACAATCGGGAAATGGGAAGAAAGCATCTGAAGCCATAACACATCCTTCTAAATCGAATCCGAACGTGCCGGCTTTCTCAATGGCATGTTTCAAGGCATCTACACGCGAGGTTTGACCTACACTGCTCGAAATCATTTGCTTGTTTTTTGCCAGCACAATTGCGTTTGATTTAGAATGCTTCACTATTTTATTGGCAAAAAGTAAATCTTCAACCTCTTTTTCGGTAGGCGCGTTTTGTGTTACTATTTTCAATTCGTGCGGAGTTTCGATATGCTCATCTTTGTCTTGTACGAGCACGCCGTTCAGCAATGAGCGGAATTGTTTATTTTGTAACTTATTTTGTTCCAATACTAAAATGATGCGGTTTTTCTTTTGTGACAATATTTCAAGTGCGTCCAAATCATAATCAGGAGCTATAATCACTTCAAAAAAGATTTTGTTTATCTCTTCCGCCGTTTCTTTATCCACAATGGCATTGGTGATTAAAATACCTCCGAATGCTGATACCGGATCGGCGGCAAGTGCTGCTTCCCAAGCTTCTTTTAATACAGGACGCGATGCTAAACCACAAGCATTATTGTGTTTAAGAACGGCAAATGTAATATCTTCAAAATCATTGATCAGATTTACAGCGGCATCAATATCGAGTAAGTTATTGTACGAGATTTCTTTTCCCTGCAATTGTTCAAACATATCTTCAAATTTTCCGTAGAAAATGCCTTTTTGATGTGGATTTTCTCCGTAACGGAGTGTTTTTGCATCGTTCATACTGAAACGGAAAGCGCTTTGTTCTTCTCCATCAAAATAGTTGAAGATAGCGGAATCGTAATTGGACGAGACGGCAAACGCTTCTTTTGCGAACCAGCGACGTTCTTCAATCGTAGTTTTCGCCCCATTTTGTTGAATTAACTCCATAAAAGGTTCGTATTGCGCTTTGGAAGCTATGATTACCACATCGTTGTAATTTTTTGCTGCGGCACGAATCAACGAAATACCTCCGATGTCAATTTTTTCAATCACTGTTTTTTCATCGGCGCCGGCAGCCACCGTTTCTTCAAATGGATATAAGTCAACAATAACCAAATCTATTTTCGGAATCTCGTATTCCGTGAGTTGCTTTTCGTCGTTTTCGTCGTTACGGCGTGCTAATATGCCTCCGAAAACTTTGGGATGCAGTGTTTTTACTCTTCCTCCCAAAATAGAAGGATAAGACGTTAAATCTTCTACGGCATCACAAGGAATTCCTTGTGATTCTATAAACGATTTTGTTCCCCCTGTGGATAAAAAAGTAACCCCTTCTTCGTGCAACTTTTGGATGATTTGATCTAATTTATCTTTGTGATAAACAGAGATCAAAGCCTGTTTAATTTGTTTTTTTTCCATTTTTTGTGTAAAGTGTATGTTTGGGTGTGCAAAGCTACAAAAAATGATTGAGTTAGCAATTATTTTAGTTTCAATTTAAGCTATTTTTAAAATCGAACCTTTTTTAATCTATATGTTTGAAAAATAGTTTTTTTTGTGTAAGTTTGCACAATAACATCAAAAACGAAATAATATGTTTTCAGCAGAAACTTACATCCAACGAAGAGATAAATTAAAAAGTACGATAAAATCGGGAAAATTACTTTTTTTAGGTAACGAAGAATGCGGTATCAATTACGAGGATAACACCTATTTTTTTCGTCAGGATAGTACTTTCCTGTATTACTTCGGGCTGAACAAGCCGGGCTTGGTGGCGTTGATTGACGTGGACAAAGATAAAGAATATATTTTTGGCGATGACGCTACAATAGACTTGATAGTGTGGACAGGTTCTCAACCAAAACTTGAGACGTTGGCAGAGCGGGTAGGAGTGAAAAACACCGGAAATCTGGCAAGTTTCATTCAAAAAATTGCCGGATTTGAAAAAGATCAAATAAAATTTCTGCCTCCTTATCGTGCCGAACATTATTTGAAATTGCAAGATTTCATCGGATATTCTAAAGAAGAGTCGAAAAAAATATATTGTAAAACGCTTATTGAAACTATTGCAAATCAAAGAAATATAAAATCATCGGAAGAAATCATTGAGATAGAGAATGCTGTAAACGTTACAGCGGATATGCACTTGGCGGCAATCCGTTTTGCTATAGCAGGTATGACCGAAGCGCAAGTTGTAGCTAAAGTCAACGAAGTGGCGATAGCAGCCGGCGGTGGTTTGTCTTTTCCTATTATCGGCACCATTAACGGACAGTTTTTGCACAATCATTACCACGGAAATACCTTGAAAGAGGGCGAATTATTTCTGTTAGACGCAGGATACGAATCACCTTTGGGATATGCGGGCGACATGAGCAGTACTTTTCCCGTTTCGGAAAAATTTACCGAACAACAAAAAGAAATTTACAGAATAACATTAAGCGCTCATAATCACGCCATCCAAATGGCAAAACCGGGAATAAATTTCAAAGAGGTGCACCTGAAAGTTTGCGAAATAATTTTTGATGGTTTAAAAGCTTTGGGACTAACAAAAGGGAATACACGCGATGCGGTTGAAAATGGAGCTCACGCAATGTTTTTCCCTTGTGGCACGGGACATTTGATGGGACTGGACGTACACGATATGGAAAATTTAGGAGAACAAATAGTGGGTTACAATCACATCCCCAAAAGTACACAGTTCGGGTTAAAATCATTGCGTCTTGGACGTTCGTTGGAGCCAGGTTTCGTACTCACTATAGAGCCCGGAATCTATTTTATTCCTGAGTTGATAGATTATTGGCAGGCAAATAAGATAAATGCCGACTTTATCTGTTTTGATGAAGTAAACAGATACCGAAATTTTGGAGGTATTCGCAACGAAGAAGATGTTTTGATAACCGAAAACGGTAACCGTGTGCTTGGAAAACCGCTTGCCAAATCCATTGAAGAGGTAGAAACAGAGCGATTAAAAGCGTTTTCTTAAAGAAGTCATCTTGACTTTTTTTGAAAAACATAGAAAACATAGTTTTCATTATTATTTTCTCTTATTTTCGTGAACATAGAGAAAAATATCTTCGATATTTTTAGACTATGTGGTCGAAATGCGGTAAAAATGAAATTAAAATTGACTTAAAAAGACTATTGTTCACTATGTTTTAAAAGTCGAGACGAGTTCAAATAGATTTTGTTTAAAAAACAATTATTTTTGCAGCTTAAAATGCTATTTTATGAACAATCAATGTATTAAATCTCTTTATCATAACAACGGGAAAGGTCTTTTTTCCTGTTGGATGTGTTGATCCGTTCTTATATTTCCTTTTTCCCTTCTTATATTTCATTACATCGCATTTTTATAGAATGTGTTGGTTTCTCATTATTTTTACAAAACGAAACAATTATTTTAAGACTATGTTTGAAGAAATTAAAACTAAAAATATTGCTCCCGAGCGCGAGTCAAATCGTGAAGGAAATTTCTATGAAAAAAACAATCAACTTCCCGGAATGAACGAACGAATTCGTATATTAAGGGAAGAGAGTGTAACTACGCCGGCTTCTTTATCTATCGAACGAGCTTTGATTGAAACCGCATTTTATAAAGAGAACTACGGAAAATATTCCATTCCGGTGATGCGCGCAATGAACTTTATGGAGATTTGCGAAAAAAAACAAATTTATATTGGTGAAAACGAACTAATAGTAGGTGAACGTGGCGAAAAACCAAAAGCGGTTTATACGTTCCCGGAATTAACTTGTCATTCTGAAGAAGATTTACGAGTACTCAACACGCGTGAACAGCAACGATATAACATCGATGAAAACGATATAGATACGTATAAAAAGGAAGTAATACCTTACTGGACCGGTCGTTCGCAGCGGGATATTATTTTCAGACAAGTTCCCGAAGAATGGAAAGCTGCTTACGAAGCCGGTTTATTTACCGAGTTTATGGAACAACGCGCTCCGGGACACACGTGCATGGATGGAAAAATTTATCAAAAAGGGATGCTCGATTTCAAACGGGAAATAGACGATGAAATCGGTAAATTAGACTATTTTAATGATCCCGAAGCAACCGAAAAAGCTGAAGAACTGAGTGCAATGAGTATTTCGTGTGATGCGATTATACGATTGGCTGAGCGCTATGCAGAAAAAGCGGAGGAATTGATAAAAATGGAGAAAGATCCGAAACGTGTCGATGAATTGCTTGAAATTGCGAAAGTATGCCGACACGTACCGGCAAATGCGCCGCGTAACTTTTGGGAAGCTATTCAGATGTATTGGTTCATTCACTTAGGTGTTATTACAGAGTTGAACGGGTGGGACGCTTATAATCCCGGACATTTTGACCAACATTTGGCTCCTTTCTATAAAAATGATATTGAAAATAAAATATTGACACGTGAAGGCGCGAAAGAGCTTTTGTCTTGTTTCTGGATTAAGGTTAATAACCAGCCGGCACCTCCCAAAGTGGGAATTACAGCAAGTGAAAGTGGCACGTACAACGATTTCACGAATATTAACACTGGAGGAGTAAAACCCGATGGAAGCGATGGTGTAAACGAAGTTTCTTATTTGATGCTCGAAGTGATAGAGGAATTACATATTTTACAACCGGGCAACTCGGTACACATCTCTTCGGTTACTCCGAATAAATTTTTACATGCCGCCATCAAACTCATTCGACAAGGACATGGATATCCTTCTGTATTTAATCCGGACGTTTATATTCAGGAAATGCTGCGCTCCGGAAAGTCGTTGCGAGATGCGCGCGAAGGTGGTTGCAGCGGTTGTATCGAAGTGGGTGCTTTTGGCAAAGAAGCGTATTTGCTTACCGGTTATCTTAACGTGCCAAAAATTCTCGAAATCACCCTTTTCAACGGTATAAATCCCGTAAAGGGGGAAAAAGTGGGAATTGAGACTGGAAATCCGACTGAGTTTGCCACGTACAATGATTTTTATAATGCTTTTTATCAACAATTAAAATACATTATTGACTTAAAAATAAAAGTGAATAATTATATCGATAAAATGTACTCAAAGAATTATCCGGCAACATTTTTATCCGTTTTAATCGATGATTGTATCAAAAAAGGAAAAGATTATTACAATGGTGGTCCACGTTACAATACAACCTACATTCAATGTACGGGATTAGGTACGGTTACCGATTCATTGTCGGCATTGAAAAAGCATGTGTTCGATGATAAAACTGTGCCAATGGAACAAATGATTGAAGCTGTATCTACAAATTTTCAGAAATACGAAGTGTTACGGCAACGCATATTGAATAACACGCCTTTTTTTGGTAATGATGATGATTATGCTGATGAAATCGCGCTAAAGGTATATGACGATTTATTTGATCTGATAGACAATCGTCCGAATGGGAAAGTAGGCGGAAAGTATAATTTAAATATGCTCTCTACTACCTGTCATAATTATTTTGGAAACGTAATGGGTGCTACACCCAATGGACGCTTGGCGTGTAAATCTATTTCGGACGGAACTTCACCTTCGCACGGATGTGATACGCATGGGCCTACTGCGGTAATTCGTTCGCTATCCAAATTAGACCATATAAAATCGGGAGGTACGCTTCTTAACCTCCGTTTTCTACCAAGCTTATTGAAAAACGATGACGATGTGGCAAAACTCGGAAACTTAATCCGTAGTTATTTTGCACAAGGCGGGCATCATGTTCGTTGAATATATGTGGATACTGCTACTTTGATTGCAGCTCGTGAGCATCCTGAAGAATATCGGGATTTATTGGTGCGAATGGCTGGTTTCAGCGATTATTTTAACGACGCCATGAACGCCAACTTAGAAAACAAGAAGCTATCGAACGAACAGAAAATGGATCGTTTTAGCGATAAAATTGGAAAAAATCAATTTACTTATGGCTTTTTTATTTGATGTTAAACGCTATTCGATAAACGATGGTCCGGGTGTTAGGGTAACGGTTTTTTTTAAAAGGTATTCACTCACATGCAAGTGGTGTCACAATCCAGGAAAGTCAATCGTTTAAAACCTGCGAAACTGTACAATAAAAATAAATGTATCGGCTGTGCCACTTGCGTGAAAGCTTGTCCGGAAGATGCTCTATCGTTACGAGCAATCGAAGGTATCGTTGCAAATATCGATAGATGTACTATGTGCGGTAAATGTGCCGAAGTATGCCCAACGCGAGCTATTGAGATGAGTGGAAAAGAATATACAGAGGAAGATGTTTTGTCTATCATCCTTAAAGAAACCAATATAATGGACTTTTCGGATGGTGGTGTGACTTTCGGGTGGAGAGCCGTTGATGTATCCTGAAGCATTGAAAAGTTTGTTGATTCGTTGTGGAGAAGAGGGTATTCATGGGGCGGTAGATACTTGTGGATATGTGGGTAGATCAGTTATGGAAAATGTAATGCCTCATACCGATTTATTTTTGTATGATTTAAAAATGATAGACAGTCAATTGCACCGACAATGGACCAAAGCTGATAATGAAATTATTCTGAAAAACTTACAATTTATAGCCCGGTCTGAAAAGCCATATCATATTCGTATTCCGTTGATTGATGGAGTGAATACACACGATGAAAACATTGAAAAAACTATTGCTTTCATTCAAGGCTTGCATCGGAAGCCGGATGTCGGATTACTGCCTTATCATAATGTTGCCTTCCAAGAAATATGAAAAACTGGGGAAAATATATGACGACAGCGGTATAAGCAACCCTCAAAAGAAACTCAATATAGAATTCTCGAAAAATTTACAATGAGTGGATTGAACACAAAAATAGGTGGATAAACAACTCAAAAAAAAGCAGCCTGAAAATTGAAAAACTTTCAGGCTGCTTGCTCTCCCTCTTGTTTAAACATCTCTATATACATATAATATACAATCATTTACAGTTATTAAAATATCTGTTTTGGCGGTTTTTGGCGGTTATGGGAAAACAAGATAATAAGATCCGCACGCCTGAACGTTTGCTTCGTATGTTTTTTCAGTCGGATACAAGATATAACCATCTTTTTGTGTACATGTAATTTTTGTATAACCTGCCGGACAATTAGCTGTGTATTCCTTTTTCCCTGCAATATCAAACTTATATACATTGTTAATGTAGATCTTATAAGTATTAGCAGATCCATTCGTAAACCGTAAGCTATACGTGTTGTTCTCTTTGGCAACTTCATTTCTACATCTACTTTTGCTGCAACTAAGTGCTGTTAAAACCAATAAAATAAAAATCGTTTTTTTCATAAGCATTATTTTTAGTTAAGTTTATTTGTATGTGGGTTCAGAAGCAATTCCATAACCACTTCTTTTTTCTCGCAAAAGACTGATTATATCGTCCTTATCTTTTAATCTGTTTTTTTAGATATTCAATTTCCATATCTTAGCATTCTCATTTTTTTTATTGAATTCATTACTTTTCATTATTCCAAATGTACCGGTTTCAAAAAATTGTGCTGGGCTTATTCTAAGTGTTTCGCAGAGCAGCTTCAAACGTCGAAGATCG
>JASGJK010000008.1:0-37883 GCA_049840795.1 Paludibacteraceae bacterium | reverse complement strand
CGTATTGCTAAGGTTAATAGGGAAACACGATAGAATCCGAACAGCACCTCTAAACATCTCAATAATAATACATTATGGATATTTCATATAACGACCTTCCGTTGGATTTGCCTTTGGCAAACACATCATACATCAAAGTCATAGGTGTTGGCGGTGGTGGTGGTAACGCTGTAAATCACATGTACACGAAAGGAATTACGGACGTATCGTTTGTTGTTTGCAACACCGACAATCAAGATTTAGAGCGCTCGCCTGTTCCAATTAAAATACAACTGGGGAAAACCATCACACAAGGTTTAGGAGCTGGTTCACGCCCTGATGTAGCTCGTCAAGCCGCCGAAGAATCAATATACGAAATCAACAAAATGCTTTCGGAAAATACCCGCATGGTATTTATCACTGCCGGTATGGGAGGAGGCACGGGCACCGGAGCATCGCCCATTGTAGCCAAAGCTGCACACGACATGGGAATCCTCACCGTAGGGATTGTAACTATTCCATTCGCATTTGAAGGAAATAAAAAAATTCGTCAGGCTTTGGAAGGTGTATTGGCTCTGAGTGATCACGTAGATGCTATTTTAGTAATTAACAATGAAAAGTTAAAAAAGATATTTCCGGATTTGAATCTCTCAAATGCCTTTGCCAAAGCCGATGACGTGCTTGCCAATGCCGCCAAAGCCATTGCCGAAATCATTACCATTCCGGGATATATCAACATTGACTTTGCAGATGTTAATACTACAATGAAAGACGGCAAGGTTGCCATTATGAACACAGGATTTGCTGCCGGAGAAGGTAGAATTTCTAAAGCGATTGAAGACGCCCTCACCTCTCCCCTACTCAACACCAGCGATGTAAGTGGCGCTAAAAAGGTATTGCTAAGCCTCTATTGCTCACACGAAAATGCCATTCGTATGGAAGAAATTACTCAAATTCATGAATTTATGGCAAAAGTTGGCTCTGACATAGAAGTGATTTGGGGAGCTGCGTTTGACGATTCGCTCGAAGATCAGGTAAAGGTAACGCTTATCGCTACCGGTTTTGATGTGAAAGATATACCCGGAATGCCTGCCAACTTTATAAAAAAGCAAGAAACAGAAGATATTTTAGCACCGGAAGAAGACGAAGACATTCCACAAAAACCAACTGAAGAAGAAGTTGCAAAAAATGCTGAAATAAATAAGGCTATGGGAGAATTATATGGTGAAACTATCAAAACGGAAGTAGAAATACCGTTATCAAAGCAGGATTTGTTCTCGCACAAGGATGAAACTGAAGAGGAAGAAGATTTACCTATGGTCGATATTTTTGATTTGGAAGACGAAGAAAATCTTAAAAACATTGAGAAAATTCCGGCTTGGAAACGATTTATCAAAAAATAGAATTTTATAAACTCATCACAATATGGAAGAAAAGATATTTGAACAAATCAATGCCGACATCAAAACGGCTATGTTGGCGCGCGAAAAAGTAGCTCTTGAAGCGCTTCGCGGTATAAAGAAAGAATTTTTAGAAGCTAAAACGGCAAAAGGAGGTGATGGATTTCTGCACGATGATCAGGCTGTGAAGATTATGCAGAAAATGGTAAAACAACGTAAAGAGATTGCTGAAATATATAGCACACAAAATCGTCCCGAGTTAGCCGAAAAAGAATTAGCGGAGGCAGAAGTGATTGAAAAGTACCTACCGGCACAAATGAGCGAAGCTGAATTAGAAAAGATTCTGAACGAAATTATTGCTCAGGTTGGCGCTAAGGGGCCTCAAGATATGGGGAAAGTGATGGGAACCGCCACCAAGCAACTTGCCGGAAAAGCGGACGGCAAAGTAATCTCCGAAAAAGTAAAAGCATTACTGACAAAGTAATCCGACCCGTATTTTGAATACTGATAGCGTTAACTACACTATCGGTATTTTCTAATCAGCCCCTTAGCTACCACTCTTATTTGAGAATAAATCTGCTATTGCAAACGTTTGCAACCTGTTTTACGCGTTGATTTACAAAAAAATGTACCTCTACCATTATTTTTTAATAAAATTGCACGATAAATCTTTTTATTAATAACCGAATAAAAAAGTTTCCACAAGGAATACAAGAGGCTAATAACCATGTCAGACATTCAAAAAAAACTCAGTAAACCGTTCTTAGCTTTGCTGGCATTGCCTGCCACAGCCGTTGGTTTTGCACTTTCAACTCAAATTGCAGCACTCAGTTGGATTTTATCTAAAAAATACGGATTAGATATTCATGACGTATCTTTTGTATGGCTTGCCGGACCTATTGCCGGTATTTTCGGTCAAGTAATTGTAGGGCTAATCAGCGATAACGTATGGTTTATGGGGGGTAGAAGACGCCCATTTATTATGATTGGCGGTATGGTAAGCACCATTGCATTCTTTGCACTTCCTCACATTCAAGGCATATCGCACATTACAGGTATTACCGACATTGTAATTATCGCATCGGTTATCGCTTTATTTCTCGATTTATCGGTTAACGTAACTTTTAATCCTGCACGTTCCATCATCGCCGACTTGACTCCCGAAGGAAAAATACGTACGGAAGGGTACGTTTGGATGCAGATTATATCCGGTTCGTTTGGTGTATTGGCTTATTTTTTATCGATGTTGTTTGGTAATGAATTACTTTTATACATTGCAGCCATTCTTGTGCTCGCGATGGCGGTAATCCCCATCCTTTTTATCGAAGAAAAAAAAGATATGCCGCAATTACAAGATTCGACCGGCGAAAAATTTGGAATTATTCAAATCTTAAAAGAAATATTTCCATTATATGGTTTTCTTGTATTTGGTTTTTTCAGCCTTTTCAACCATTTTATTACAGCGCTTAATCCATTGCATAACCCTATTTTGATTGGGGCATTGATATATTCGGTACTTATCGGTATTTATTGCGTAACCAAAGGAATTAGAAACAAAAACAATCAAAACGAATTTCATAAGATTATGATTGCCCATTCATTTACCTGGGTGGCTTTTCAGAGTATGTTTATTTTGAGTGGCTTTTTTATCGAAAATAAAATACTGCCCAACCTTACCATCGAAAATATATTTGCCAATTGGTTTGCAAAAACGCTTACCGGCGTACAACAAACTTCCGACTCTTCAGTTGGCAATATTGTTTCACTCGGTTTTTTGATTTTAAATTTTATAGGCGCTATTTTTCCTATTGCATTACAAAGCATTGCCAAGCGGGTCGGTCGTGTGAAAACCTACGTGGGGGCACTGTTTTTTTCAGTGTTGGGGTATTTTTATATTGCATTTCTCGGCAAAGTAGAAATGGATTTTTATATCGGAATGACATTAGCCGGAATCGGATGGTCAGCGGTCATCTCCATCGTTTTTGCAATTATGAGTGAACGCGTAAATCCTGCCAAAATGGGATTGTATATGGGTGTATTTAACTTAGCTGTGGTGCTGCCACAGATGATGAGTAACGGTGTGGCAAACGTCATAAAGCAAACAGGCAACTATCAATTGCTATACATATTGTGCGGAGCGTTTATAATCGCCTCCATTGTCTTTTGGGTTTTTGTTCGGGAGCCCGAATCCTCGGAAAAGAAACAACCGATGCCTACCGGTGAACATTAATAACAAAAAAAAGGATACTAAAAATTGTTTGATAACGAAACAAGCAGAATTTTAAACATCGCATAGCAAATAAAATCTATCTTGTTTAAAAATTCTGCTTATCTTTGTAAGTAACAATTTTATATCTTGATGAAAAAAATTATTACGATAATAATCTGCACATTAGTACTTGCTGCGTGCGGAAACAAACATACCAACCGACAAAGTCATAATCAATCTGATGCTCTAACACCTCTATCATATGCGAAAGGGTTTTCCATTCAATATTCAGATAAGTACAAAGCTATTACCGTTTTTAACCCTTGGAAAAAAGGAGAAGTGTATGCTAAATATTATTTAGTACACGAAAAAGAGGAAAAAACTCCCTCTGATGGCATTAAGATACAAATTCCGATAACGAATATGGCAGGTTCTTCGGTAACACATCTCAGTTTTTTGGATTTATTGGGGGAAATTAAGTCGGTAACAGGCTTTTGTAGTCCACATTTAGCCTTCAACAAAGCGTTTAGAAAAAACTACTCTGCAGGTGAAATCATTGATCTGGGGGAAGAATTCACAATGAATGTAGAAAAGGTTATGGCGTTAAAACCGGAGATATTGATGATAAACGGTTATAATCAGACTGATGCCAACGTACAACGTATTCAGCAAGCCGGCATTCCGGTCGTTTTCAATATTGAATGGACAGAAACAACACCGCTTGGTCGCGCAGAATGGATCAAATTTTTCGCAACTTTTTTTGATAAAGAGCAATTCGCAGACAGTGTGTTCAATACCGTTTGCAACAGATATAATAATCTGAAAAACAAGGCAATAAACACTAAAAATAAACCCAATATTTTATCCGGAGGAAATTTCAGAGGAACGTGGTATATGCCTTCGGGGCGCAGTTTTATGGGTGAGCTTTATCGCGATGCGGGAGCCTACTATTTTTACGCGAACGACACCACGGGTAGAAGTCTTCCGTTAAACTTTGAGACAGTACTGAAAAACTTTTCCAATGCCCAAGTATGGTTAAATTGTAGTTACAACTCAATGAGTGAGTTGCAAAAAGCCAATGAAAAAAATAAACTTTTTCTGCCTGTTAAAAACGGACAAGTTTACAATTTTAATAAAAGAATGTTCTCCACAACGGCAAATGACTTTTGGGAAAGTGGCGTTTCACGTCCCGATTTGCTCTTATCCGATGTTATTGCTATCTTGCACCCCGAGTTATTACCCCATCATACGCTGTATTTTGCCAACCAATTGAAGCCCTAAATAATGAAGACCATTCTTATACCTCCCAGTATCAAACTAAAACCCATCACTGAATCGGATGCCCTGCATATTTTTGAAATCATTGATAGTGAGCGTGAATATTTCGCAAAATGGCTTCCTTTTGTCCCGTTCGTAAAGTCGGTGGAAGATGAATTAAATTATATTCGCAGTATTTTTGCTACACCGGAAGATGAACGGGAAATTGTTTTTTGCATATATTATACGGATATTTTTGTCGGACTCATCGGGCTGAAATTCAATGCTGATAACAAAGCCAATCAAAAAACCGAAATCGGTTATTGGCTTTCGGAAAAACATCAGGGCAAAGGTATTATTACAACATCTGTAAAAGTATTATTAAATTTAGCATTTAGCGAGCTCAAACTAAATCGCGTACAAATTCGTTGTGCAACAGGAAACATCGGAAGCAAAAATATTCCGAAACGATTGGGTTTTGTTCTTGAAGGAATTGAACGTGATGGCGAATTGCTTGCCAATGGTAATTTTACCGATTTAGAAATTTACAGTATGTTGAAAAAAGATTTTTTTTCTGCCGAACAAGAAAAGCACGAATGTTAAAATTGAAATTACCACATAAATTAACCATTAGTCATTCGGGGGTCTTTATCCTGTTAACTCTCGCATTGACAGCACTTTTCTTCACCGACTTAATTTGGGGAAGCATTCGCATACCATTCAATGAGATAATTCGGACCTTTGCCGGTGGCAAGTCCAATCCGGTAAACACTGAAATTTTACTGAATTTTCGGCTTCCGAAAGCATTTACAGCTATTCTGACAGGCTCGGCACTTTCCGTTGCCGGACTGATGATGCAGACACTTTTCCGTAATCCGCTTGCCGATCCATACGTAATGGGAGTAAGCTCAGGAGCAAGTTTGGGTGTTGCTTTAGTTACGATGAGCGCAGGTCTTTTTCCGTTTATTGCCGTCGGAAATTCAAGCGTGATGATACTATCCGCCATAATCGGAGCTTCTGTTATCCTTTTACTGGTATTGAGTGTATCGTTCAAAATTCAAAATACCGCCTCATTGCTCATAGTTGGGATTATGTTTGGCACCATCGCCTCTTCCATTGTCAGCGTATTACAATATTTTGGCAATCCGGACGCTATCAAGTTATTTATTATGTGGAACTTGGGGAGTCTAAGCGGTATTACTTGGGGGCAGTTAATTTATTTATTCCCCATTGTGGTTTCCGGACTCATATTGGCGTTTTATCTCCAAAAAAAAATGGACGCGATTCTTCTTGGCGAAAACTATGCGAGCGGATTAGGTATTTCCGTCCGTCAAACCCGATTTTTAATTATTGTTTCCACAGGAATACTTACCGGTGCGATGACCGCATTTACCGGTCCCATAGCTTTTATAGGAATTGCCGTACCGCATCTCGCACGAAGTCTTTTCCGCACTTCAAAACATCAAACACTAATTCTGGCAAGCATCTTGATTGGCTCTGTTTTGATTCTACTTTGCGACATTGTTTCTCAAATTCCAACATACACACTGCCTATAAATACGATCACATCGTTGTTTGGTGCTCCGGTGATTATTTGGATTATTTTGAGAAGAAAATAAAATAGAATAAAAAATATGCCCATTCTTTCAACACATCATCTTCAAATTGGTTACTCCAAAGGGAATGAAAAGACAAGCGTACAGACCGATTTAAACCTCGAACTCAGGCGAGGCGAAATGGTGTGTCTGATCGGTCCCAACGGCACCGGAAAATCGACCCTTTTGAGAACGCTTTCCGGATTACAAAAAGCATTGAAGGGCGATGTTGTCATCACAGGAAAATTGCTTACAAAAATATCGTATCGTGAAAGAGCTTTGAAAATTGCGCTGGTGCTCACCGATAAAGTTCAGGTAGAAAACGCGCGTGTATTCGACATCGTGGCTTTAGGACAATTTCCATATTCGCATTGGCTCAAAGGATTAGACTCCAAAGCCAACGATAAAATCACAGAAGCTATTAAAATGGTGCATTTAGAAGACAAATCGTCTCATTTTATTAATGAACTCTCTGATGGCGAACGACAACGGGTAATGATTGCCAAAGCACTCGCACAAGATACACCTTTGATTTTCTTAGACGAGCCCACCGCGCACTTGGATTTACCCAATCGTGTTGAAATTATGCTTTTACTGCATAAACTGGCACATCAAACCAACAAAGCCATTTTACTCTCAACCCACGAACTCGATTTGGCTTTACAAGCTGCCGATAAAATTTGGCTGATGGATAAAAATGGGGTTATCAACGGTGTGCCCGAAGATATGGTACTCAACGGCACATTTAATCGGGTTTTCAAGAGTGATGCATATTTTTTCAATCCCGCCAATGGTAATTTCTCTATGAATTACGCATTACATAAAAAGGTACATCTCTCTGGCGAAAAAACCAAAATGTACTGGACACTTCGCGCACTTGCCCGCGCAGGATATTTTGTGACGGAAGATGCAGAAGTAAAAATAGTTATCGGTGAAAAAGATTGGCATTTAAACAACAAACATTTTTCTACCATTGACTCGCTCCTATCGGAGTTAGACACCTTTGTTTTCTGACAAAAAGTTAAAAAGTAAAAACAGATAAAGACAATTTACCGTCAAATGCTTATATTTGCGATAAAGTATTCATTGTCAAAACCTATCATTCTCTATTATTCTTGTGAAACAACGTATAACCATATCTTTTTTAGTTGCTATGCTGATTATATTCAGCGGTGTATCCGATAATTTATATATGATTGGCAATGCTAAAAACAGAGATGAACGCACTTTACAAGATTCTATTATCAATTTCGGCTTAAGTTATCTAAATACACCCTATCGTTATGGAGCCGTTGGACCCGGTTCATTTGACTGCTCTGGATTCACCTCTTTTGTTTTCAGACAATTTGGCTACGATTTGGATCATGATTCGCGCAAACAAGCCAGTCAAACAACCTCCGTCAATAAAACAGAGTTGCAAAAGGGCGATTTGGTCTTTTTTGAAGGAAGAAGAAGAAATGGCGTGGTAGGTCACGTGGGCATCGTGCTTGAAAGAAAAGAAGACGGCACATTCAACTTCATACACGCATCTGTGAATCAAGGCGTTACCATCACATCTTCCGATCAAGCATACTACGCATCACGTTATCTTAAAGGTGGCAGGATAGCCAACGGTTTTTCTGTTCCACTATCAATAAATAACGCACAAAATATTATTCCCGACAACGACATATCAAACGGTTACGAACAGAACAATGAAGCTGAATTTCATATTGTTGAAAAGGGTGAAAATTTAAAAGACATTTCAAAAAAATACGATATTCCGATTGCCACACTGAAACAGTTAAACGGGCTAAAACATAACAAAATTAAAAAAGGAACGAAACTAAAAATCAGTGAAGGAAAAACCGAGCCACTCATCGTTTCAAACGACCAGCAGCAAATAGTTTCATCTCCATTGACCAGTGCGGAAAACAACACTACCGGAAATCTACCATCAAAAGCGCAGAACTATTACCACACCGATGAATCTCAGTCGGTAGAATACAGCTATAAAAAACATCGCATTCAAAAAGGGGAAACATTATTTGCTATCGCTAAAGCAAATAATTTAACCATCCAGGAACTTAAAAAACTAAATAAATTATCTTCGGATAAACTATCGCCCGGACAGACATTAATTGTAGATAAAAAAGAAAAGAAAAAATCGAGTCAACTCGCTGTTGCCGAAACGTCTGCAAAACCGGATATTTTAACCGACACCAAACCGATGAAATATGAGCAGACTGAAAGTAGCCAGAAAGAAACAGCCGTCAGCAAATCTTCAGACTCCTCGTACGTAACTAACAAAACGACCAAGCACAAGGTAGCCCAAGGGGAAACATTGTATGATATTGCCAGAAAGAATAATCTTACAACCAACGAGCTAAAACAGCTTAATGGTTTAACCTCGGACAAACTCACTCCGGGACAAATTCTAACATTAAAACGCAGTGAGAAAAAACCGGAGGGAAAAAATATTGCTGAGAATAAGACAAAAGAAAAACAAAAAGCCGGATTGACTAAACACACCGTAAAAGCCGGAGAAACATTGTTTTCTATACGTCGCAAATACGGCTGTTCACTTGATCAACTAAAAAAATGGAATAATTTATCAGAAAATACTCCACTACAAATCGGACAAAAATTAGTTATATATCAATAATTTTTCAAATTCAGCTATAAAGTTGTAACAAATTGCCGGTACAATTCATCATATAAGTAGTAGAAAATAACTATTGTAATGTTTTCTACTACTTATGTATAAATATTTATTCTTTTTCTAAACAATACATTAGATAAAAACACGAACAGATGAAAAAAGTAGCCCTTAAAACTTACGGAAAAATTATCAGCATATTTCTATCTTTTTTTGGATTCTTTTTTGGATGTACCACCGAACCAATGTATGGCGTAATAGCGGAATATGGCGCTCCATCGGCTGATTACAAAATAAAAGGAAAAATTACAGACGCGACAACACAAAAACCAATAAAAAATATCCGTGTAGTCATACCTTACAAATCGCAACCGATGTATGGACGTGATACAACTTATACCAACGCTGATGGTGAATACGAAGCGCAATTCAACGATTTTCCCAACTTTGCCGAGGCTTACCAAGTAATCGCCTCCGACCCTGACGGAATTGATAATGATGGACTCTTCAAATCAGACACATTGGATATTCAATTTTCTAAAAATGACTTGGAGAAAAAAGGAGACGGAAACTGGTATGTAGGCACATATCAAAAAAACAATCAAAATTTTTCGTTACACAAAGAAGAAATAGCGCCAATGTACGGTGTAATGGGCGCGAAATACAAAGACAACAGTAAACAAAAATGACTTCAAAATACGGGGGAGGTATGAAAAAAGGAATTATAAAAATGTACGATAAGCTGATCATTGCAGGATTGATGAGTATCATTGCGTTGGTAGGTTGTGGAACGAAAAAGAAAATTTCCGAAAACACAGAGAAAAATCAAAACAAAGAACAAGTCAATCAAACAGACAGCATTAATAAACCACAAAAGAATGATTCTGAACAAGTTATTGCTATGTACGGTGTGCGTCCGATAAAATTAAAATAACACGCTTGTGAAATCCGATACCAAAAAATGGATATAAAGAAAAAACTGATACTCTCTCTTTATCAGCAACATAAAAAAACGCAAACCCGGCTACACGAACTCACCTATTTATTTTGGGAATGTACGCTACGATGTAACTTTAACTGCATTCACTGTGGTAGCGACTGCACAAAAGAAGCGGAAATTCCCGATATGCCTATACAGGATTTTCTGAAATATTCTTGATAATATCACACCACATATAGACACAAAGAAAACAATGATTGTCATCACCGGTGGTGAGCCACTGATGCGTAAAGACCTTGAAGCCTGCGGGTACGAAATTCATAAACGCAAATTTCCTTGGGGAATGGTAACTAACGGCTACGGACTTTCTCCCGAGCGACTAAACTCCCTACTCGAAGCCGGCTTATGCTCCATCACTATCAGCGTAGATGGGTTATCACCTACAACCCACGATTGGTTTCGTAACAAAAATGGTTCGTGGAACCGAGCTATCAATGTCGTGGCTTATGTTGCTAAAACCCCGGACTTAGTTTTTGATGTAGTAACTTGCGTTAACAAACGGAATATTGGTGAGTTGGAAAAGATGAAACAGCTTTTCGTATCGCTTGGTGTTGCACATTGGCGACTCTTTACCGTTTTTCCAAAAGGAAGAGCCAAAGATAATCCGGAATTACAACTTTCTACCGAAGAATTTTTACAAATGATGGACTTTATAAAACAAACCCGTCGAGAAGGAAAAATTCGTGCTTCATACGGATGCGAAGGCTATTTGGAAGATTATGAGATGGAAGTACGCGACTCGCCATACTTCTGTCAAGCGGGAGTCCATATCGGTTCTGTACTTGCCAATGGTGATATTAGCGCTTGCCCCAGTCTGCGGGGCGATTATATTCAAGGCAACATTTACAAAGACGATTTTTGGACGGTATGGAATACCCGTTATCAGGTAATGCGTAATCGCAACTGGACAAAAACAGGAAAATGTGCTACTTGCAAATCATACAAATATTGTCAGGGAAATGGGCTTCATCTTCGTGACGAAAAAACCGGCGAACTCCTTCACTGTCATCTCGAAATGATGGGAAAAGAGGGCTCATTCTGCCCTTCAAAAGACAAATAACTAAAATCAATCAGATAAAAAAAGTATTTCAAATCCAAAGCCAACAACATCATTATGAGATTATTGTCTTTTTTGTTCATTGTTGCTACACAAAATGAGAAGCAACAAATGGCTTTTGTACTATTCGTAATATTAATGTAATTTAACTCTTATTCTTCAGATAAAACCAAATAACATATTACCTTTGCACAAAATAATACAATCAAGTAGTATTTAAATTATGATATTGAACAAAACCACAGAATATGCTCTCCGAATTTTGGCATTTATGATGAAAGAACCGGATAAAATGTATTCAGCCTCTTATTTGATTGAGGCTCTCAGCATATCAGACAAGTACTTGAGGCGTATAATGACCAATCTTTCTAAAGCCGGCTTTATAAAAAGTATTCAAGGAAGAGAAGGTGGTTATGTTTTTAACAAAGATATCCAGCAAATTTATGTATCTGATATAATAGAAGTTACAGAAGGATTAAGTAAACATTTAGCGTGCGTATTAGGCTTGGAAAGTTGCTCAGACAAAAATCCTTGCGCCTTACACGCTGTTTTTGAAGATTTAAAAAATGAATTTGTCAAAAAAGCCAAAACTGTACCTCTCTCACAACTTAATTTCTCAGAGATTAAACGATTTTAATTTTTTTTGCAATAAAATGCCACAATAAAGTAGCATATAAACAATAATAAAAACATAGAATTATGAGTGAACTAATAAACAATTCACAAGCACGAAAAGAGAAACTTAAGGAGTTAATTCTTAAACTGCATCAAGGATATGAACAAGAACAAGTAAAAAACGAACTACTGCTTACACTTAGCCAAATCCCGTACGGTGAAGTGGTAGAGGTTGAACAGGAATTGATAGGCGAAGGGCTTCCACAAGAAGAAGTGTTAAGACTCTGTGATGCTCATTCAGCTGTATTAGAAGGCAGGATTGATCTTTCATCACTTAAACCGGTAGCGGAAGGTCATCCTGTAGATGTATTTAAAAGGAAAACGTGGAGATAGCCAATGTATGCGATGCAATTCAACAACTCATTTCGGAGATAAAGCACACCGGTGAAACAAGTATCGCGAGTAAAACAATGCAGCTTCGTGGACTTTTTAACCAATTATTTGATGTAGATAAACATTATCAACGAAAAGAATACTTGCTATTTCCACATTTGGAGCAAAAAGGGATAACCGGACCGCCAACAGTAATGTGGGGAAAACATGACGAGATTCGAGAACTTATAAAAGGCAGTATCGAAGCGTTAAAGGTTACAGACATCGATATTGAAGAGTTTGCTGCCATTGCCGAACTGTTGCTTCTTAGAGCAGCGAAATCGGCAAAAGAGATGATTAACAAAGAAGAAGAAATTCTTTTCCCAATGGCGTTAGACACGTTAAACGAAGGAGAATGGTACGAAATCAGCAAACAATCACTCGAAATCGGCTACTGTTTGTATGACCCCGACACGGCATGGAGACCACAAGGTGTTGCTCAAGAGAATATCAATGATATGCAAAAGAGCGGTAGTCACATTCAACTGCCTTCCGGAAGTTTTTCGGCAGAAGAGATTATGTCGCTACTCAATACGCTCCCGGTGGACATAACATTTGTGGATAAAAATGATAAAGTAAAATATTTTCGCAAGGTAAAGATCGGATTTTTCAACGTAACCGCTCTATTTTAAACAGGGATGTAAGATTGTGTCATCCACCGGCTAGCGCTCACATAGTAGATAAAATCGTGGAAGATTTCAGAAATGGACGCGAAAATAGCGCTCCTTTTTGGATAAATATGCACGGTAAAATGATTTTTATCGAATACTTCGCTATGCGAAACGAACAAGGAGACTATTTGGGAACACTGGAGGTTTCGCACGATGTGACGCGCTACCGCGAGCTGAAAGGAGAACAGCGAATTCTTTCCTATCAGAAATAAAATAGATACATCTCATTTTATAAACGTAATTAGTCAAAAACAAAAAAATATGAACGAAGAATTAATTATAACTCCAAAAACAAAAGTGTGGGACATTATCGAAAGATTTCCGCAATTGGAAGAAACAATCATCCGATACGCACCTGCATTTAACAAACTTAAAAATCCACTCTTAAGACGCACAATAGGCAAAATAGCCACATTGCAACAAGCTGCTGCAACAGCAAATGTAAACATCGGCGAACTGATACAGGTTTTACGAAAAGAGATCGGACAAAGTGATGCCATGATTGAAACGGAATCAGAGCAATATAACTTCTGCAAACCGGAATGGTTTTCGTCTGAGAAATACATAACGGAATTCGATGCCCGAGAAATGTTAGACAGAGGCGAACATCCGGTGAACAAAGTAATGGATGATTTGAAACATTTGAATAAAAACTCAATTTACAAAATGGTGGTGTCATTTTTACCGGCTCCACTCATAGACAAAGCATCCGCCTTGGGCATTGAGCACTGGATTGACAAGCAAAATGAAACGTTATATCATATTTATTTTTAAAAAACAAATAAACAGAACCAAAAATGAATACAAATAAAACTATCGGACAAATCGTTGCCAACGATTTTAGAGCAGCGGAGATTTTTAAGAATGCTGGAATTGATTTTTGTTGTGGAGGAAATAAGACCATCGAACAAGCCTGCAATGAGACAAACACCTCACAACAAGAGCTTTATACTCAATTAGATCTACTGAACAATACACCTCCCATTGCGGGTACAAACTATAAAGACTGGGATGCTGATTTTTTGTGTGATTACATTGTAAATACACATCATAAAATTGAACTGAATTGGTTGGAACAACTCAAACATTATACTCAGAAAATTGCAGAAGTACACGGAGCAAGCCATCCGGAAGTAATAACTATTGCCAATTTGTATCAAAACGCTTACAATGAGTTGATTCCTCATTTTGAGAAAGAAGAACAAGTACTTTTCCCTGCCATAAGAGAAACGATGAAATCAAAAACAGAAAAATTCAAACCTATTATCATCGGAGCTATTCGTCAAATGAGTACCGAACACGAAACAGCCGGTGGTATTTTTGACAAGATTAGTAAACTAAGTAACCGCTACCAAGTACCGGCAGACGGTTGTAACACCTACCACGTCACCTACAAACTGTTGGAACAACTTGAAAATGATATTCATATCCATATCCATTTAGAAAACAACGTATTATTTCCTAAAGCATTGGAGTTAGCAAAATAAGTATAAAAACTAAAAGAGTGTGTAAAGATTCGTAAGCAGTAAATGCACAACGTATATCCTTTGCACTCTTTTATATTGCGAACAATATACCAATGTTTATTGATTATATGATTATTTTCAGGTTAAGATGAGAGTCGTATTATCTGAAATTAATTTTTTTTACTTTAAAATTCATACTTTGCAGTATATCAGCTACTTTCACACGAAAATCACCTTGAATCAAAATCTCACCATCACGCTGCGAACCACCAGCACTGCATTTAACTTTCAGTGTTTTTGCCAGTTCTTTCAATTCATCTTCAGTTCCTTTAAATTCGCTGATTAACGTTGCCGGCTTTCCATTTCTTTTATCTAATTCTACACGTAATGTTTGTTTCGTATTTAATATTGTTTTTCCGACATCTTTTTTTTCTTCCGGTTCAGGCACAAAGTCCGAAGGTAATAAAGCGCCTAATTTATCTTTCCAATCATTTTGTTTCATATATTTATCACTGTTTTCTTAATTGCTATATGTAAATGTAACTTACAAGCAAACATTTTATTTACCAAAATTTTATTTATCACCCGCTGTGCCATTCATTTTCGCTTTGAGTTTGGGATAAAGGTTGTTTTTTACAAGATTGAAATTCGGTTCTTGCTTTAAAGCTTTCAGATAGCTTTTTTCGGCAGCATTGTAGTTTCCTTGCAACTCGTAACTGTGCCCCTCTACGACAAGCAATTGCAAATATACCCAATTGGTCTGTGTGCTGTGTTGTTTTTCATAAATGGCAATAGCTTTCTGGAAATATTTTAATGCCTCCGTCTTGTCTCCACCAAACATTTTAGGGGTATAATAAAGCGCGTTACCCTTATCAAAAAGTATTTGAGGATTATTGGGAGCAAGCTGATATGCTTTGCCAAGACAACTTGTACTCTGTTTTCCAAGACTTAGCGCCTTCATCTTATTCAGAGCAATTTCGTATCCGATAAATACCCCTTTGTAGTTCCAAGCCAACGCATCATTCGGATTTTTTTTCGATAGTTCGTTAACATAAGATTTTCCTTTGTTTATTGCTTTGATTGCCTCTGCGTCTTTTTTATTTTCAATTAAAACCGAAGCCAAAGCATAGTAACAATGCACCAATTCGTGCATATTCTCGGTTTTTGTCAAGTCTGTATTATTCTCAACATAATCGGCAGTTTTTACCCATTTGGTATAATCGTGACGTACATAAGCATCGTATTTCATTTGCTCAACCGGTGGTGACTGTCCTTGAAGTTCAAATACCAAAAGCAAAAAAGGGACAATTAATATCCAACGAAAAATCTGATTATTCATTCTTTTATTTTATTAATTTTTTGTGCAAATTCCCAAATGATAATTCCTGCCGTAACACTTACATTGAGTGAATGTTTTGTACCGAATTGAGGTATCTCGATACATCCGTCGCATAGATCAATCACTGTCTGTTGTACCCCTTTCACCTCATTACCGAGTACTACGGCATACTTTTTTGTTTCTTCCAATGTAAATTCGGGAAGCATAGTACTATCTTCGGCTTGTTCGATGGCTAAGACCGTATATCCTTGTTCTTTCAGTTTAATTACTGCCTGATGACAATCTTCCACATAAATCCAATCGGTTGAATGTTCGGCACCCAGCGCCGTTTTGTGTATTTCAGGATGAGGAGGAGTAGAAGTGATACCACAAAGGTAAACACTCTCGACCAAGAAAGCATCAGAAGTACGAAAAACAGACCCCACATTGTGCAAACTCCGTACATTATCCAAAACAACTATTAGCGGTATTTTTGTATGCTGTTTAAATTCTTCTATGGTTAAGCGATTTAATTCCGTAATTTTTAATTTACGCATATAGTTTTGTGATTAGTGATTTTTAGTTTTGAATACTTTTCGGCTTTTGTAGTTACATCTTTCAATCTTCAGAGCAATAAACAGTACGATAGGCAATGTCTAATTCATTATTTTTACCACTGCCGTCTCGATAATTGTATCTTTTCCTTCATAGTTGTCTGTTTCCTTCATATTTACCCTTATATCCGGATAAATTCCCCATTCTATGTGTTGCTTATCGGCATCCAGCATCGGACTGGTAGAGAAACGCAGCATCCAGCCATTCGGAAGCTCGCTTGAGAAAGGTAAACCCCCGCCGCCACCGGTTTGATCGCCTACAATGATGGCATTGGGAGCGTATTGCATCATACACACAAAATCATTGGATGCGCTATACGACATCCTATTGGTAAGCACCACTACCTTTCGCTTCCAATGCAGCAAGGTATTTGGTTCTACGTATACCGGTACCGGGTCTGAGAAATCGGAATGCCCGGTTCCTGTTTTGTGCATAATATATCCGGTGAGTGTTTTTTCGGTAAAGAAATACGATGCTAACAATTCCGCGTTAGTAACATAACCGCCGCCATTGTTCCGGATATCAATAATAATTCCTTTGCAGTCTTTAAAAATATCGAAGATATAACTCATATTCGAGTTGTTAAAATTATCGGAAAAACTACTGTAATATACGTATCCCACTTTTCCGTCTGCTATTTTGGTATATCTCAATGCACCGGCAATACGATATTCTCTTTTCAAATAGTACGTTGATACTAAATCCCAATCAAAGTTCGACGGATAATCGGTGTACCATTTCCAATAACGGGATTTATCAAAACCGGAATATAAATTTACGTGTCCATCTTTTAACTCGGCAAGCATATCGCCCATCAAATCAAACAAATCATAGCGGGTTTTCACATCTTTAATCTTTGGTGAGTAAACGGTATAAATCGAGTCCCAATTGATTTTTTTGTAATCCAAATAACAATAACGCGTATCTATGATTTTCCATAATGCGTCAAAATTGCCCTGCGCATTATTCACTTCCGTATCAGCCTCATCAAAACAAGAATGAAGTCCCATACAAGCAATTAAACATAAAAAGATATATACTTTTTTCATCGGTTTATAATTGATTTTTTAGTTCCAGATAGAACTTACACATACAAACGTCCTTGTGTGCCTCCCAATAACAATCAGGATTACTTGTCTTATTGTTTTTACTTTTTCTAATTGGGTTAATAAGCGCTCTTAAAGTTTCTCGGTGGCTTGTTCTTTGTTCCTTGAAACACGTAAAAATGCACCAGACAACCGATATGCGTTGTAAAATTGTAATTATGATAAACAATATTATTAACTTTATATTGCAACAAATCATTATTTACTCCTATTCTGAAAGTGGTAAAACTAACCGGTATATCTAAATTGAGAGATTGAGAGACAGCCCTACGATTGTGAATCGAACTAAGATGAAAAGCATCAGTCAGGTTGTTTAAACTAAAAAGTTCGTAATATGACACTCCCTGCTGCGGTACAAACATACAGCCTACCAATGGAGTTTTCATTCCATATTCAATTCTGAGGTTTTGTCTGTATTTATGAAAAAAATCGATACCAAACTTATAATTAACCGACAAAGAAGCATTTATATTTGAATAAATATCTAACGAAAAAGGATTATTTACATTTCGAGCAATGTATTTTCCACCTAAATCAACATCCCAACTTCCTCCCAACAACAATGTCAAACCAGGTAAGCTACGCCAATGATAATGGAATCCCAAGTCATAATTCCCGTTAAGAAAAAGCATCGAGTTTATTCGCGTGGGATGTTCGCCCTCTCCTATTTGAACATAAAATTGATTACTGACAGAAAAAAGCGTATCTCTGTGCGAAAAATATTGCCTGCGTTGCGCTTTATACCCGATAGTTGTTCCTATATATTCAAAAGGAGAAAGATAGGGATCTAATATATTGGAATAACCAATTCCAAGTGTATTAGAATTGGTCACCAGGTTATATGGTCTATCTTCCACATTTTGCGAAGTTAAACCCGAAGCAAGTAACAAGAAAAAAAGTGTAATATAAGCTACACCCAGTCTTGAAGCTTTGTTTTTGATGTAAATCACTTTATTTATCATTATTCAATCCATATTGATGTACCCTGCATCGTATAGCACTTGAGGTATTACTTTGATTCCAAAGAATGTTCCGGAGCCAAACAACTCACGTACAAATGCAACCGCAACTAATATCCAAGCATATCCGAATCCGTTACCGAGTCCGTCGATAAATGATTCCCAAGGTTTATTTCCCATCGCAGAAGTTTCCGAGCATCCCATCAAAATACAATTATACTTTAATTTTTTAATACTTTGCAAATTTAATTTTTTTATTTTTATATGGAAATTTTTCTTTAATGTTATTGTATTAAAATATATTTCATTTTAGAATAATTATAAATTGCGTTCGATTTATTATCGTCATTAGACCACTAAACTATATAAGAAAAAAAGAGGAGTTTTAAAGTAGTTTCATGTGTATGTATCACAGCAAAAAAACAGAACGACAAATCGGACTGATGCGTTTGTTGATTTACAAAGCATACCTAAAAATCGATATTCAATCATTATAAGTAGTGATTTATCGTTAACAATTTCATTATTATTCGGTATTTAAGAATATAATTCATTATTCTAATTTTGCATACACATTCAATGCAAATTTCGGAGGTAAACAAACGATTGATTATAGGTTATAAATAGTAACAAGCAAAGGCTGAAATAAAACAAATAAAGCGACCGGATTTCTCCACCGTTTAAAGAAGAAAATATTTTTTGTTAATACCGTTAGTTAAATGAAAGGATACTTGAGATAAAAATCGGGTGTCCTTTTATTTATTTGTCGTTTAATTTTATTTTTCTAAATTTACACCCCGAAAAAAAACATCCATAATCTAATGAGACAAACCACTATTATTAATTTACTGAATGAAAGTGTGGAAAAATTCAGTAACAATCCCTTTTTATGGGAAAAGATAACCGACACATTCATACCCACGACCTACGCAGAAACAAAACAACTGACTCATATTTGGGCGGCTGCATTGATGGATTTAGGTGTACAAATCGGTGATAAAGTTGCATTACTTTCAGAAGGACGAAATGCGTGGATTATCGGTGAGTTAGCTATTTTACACGCAGGAGCTATCAATATTCCTCTGTCAATTAAACTAGAAGAGAGCAACGATTTGATATTTCGTCTTACACATTCAGAGGCGTCCTATGTTTTTGTATCAGGGGGACAACTCAAAAAAACAAAACAAATCATTGGTCAACTTCCCAATATTAAAAAAGTAATTATTTTTGATGAACAAGACCAATATGATGAAAAGGAAATTGGACTAAATGAATTTGTTGAAAGAGGAAAAAACCGTTTGAAAAAAAATCCGGACGAAGTTGATGAACGTGCCAATTTCATACAACCGAATGACATAGCAAACATCAGCTATACTTCAGGCACCACAGCCGATCCCAAAGGAATAATGCTTACGCACCGCAATTACACCGCAAATGTGGAACAAGCTTTAACGCTGATGACCATTCCCGAACACTATCGCACACTAATCATTCTTCCTCTTGACCATTGCTTTGCCCACGTAGCCGGTTTTTATAGTTTTATGGCTTCCGGCGCAAGTGTAGGTACCGTGCAGACTGGAAAATCACCAATGGAGACCTTGCGTAATATCCCGATCAATATCAAAGAATTGAGACCAAACTTACTATTGAGTGTTCCAGCGTTAGCAAAAAACTTCAAAAAGAAATATTGAGAATTCCATTCGCGCAAAAGGTGCGATTACCGAATGGCTTTTCAACGTTGCACTAAATATATCTTACTCTTATAACAAGGAAGGATACAATAAAGGTCAAGGATTTCAGATACTCAAGAAACCACTGTTGGTTTTGTTTGATAAAGTTTTATTTTCCAAAATACGTGAAGGTTTTGGCAATAAACTTGACTTCTTTATCGGTGGTGGTGCATTGCTTGATATTGACTTACAACGATTCTATTACGCTATTGGTATTCCCATGTATCAAGGTTACGGACTTTCGGAAGCCACTCCTATTATTTCTTCCAATGGTGAAGCTCATCACAAATTAGGTTCTTCGGGTTATTTGGTCAAATATATGGATTTGAAAATATGTGATTCGGACGGTAATAAACTACCTAATTTTCAAAAAGGCGAAATCATAATCCGTGGCGAAAATGTAATGGACGGTTACTACAAAAACGAAAAAGCGACCGCCGAAACGATTATTGACGGGTGGCTTCATACCGGCGATATGGGGTATATGGATAACGATGGATTTTTATATGTTGTAGGGCGCTTTAAGAGCCTCCTAATTTCAAGTGACGGAGAAAAATACAGTCCCGAAGGAATTGAAGAGTCGTTAGTAGAGAATTCACGCTTCATAGACCAAGTGATACTTCATAACAACCAAAATCCATACACTACCGCTCTTATTGTACCCAATAAAGAAGCATTAAAAAACTATGTAAAACATAAAAAAACTCATCTGAACTGGAACGAAAAAGAAGCAAAAGAGTTGGCGTTGAATAAAATTCAAAAAGAACTATACGAATACCGCAAAGGTGGAAAATTTGAAGGAATGTTTCCAGAACGTTGGCTTCCGACAGCTGTTGCTGTGCTCACCGAACCCTTTACCGAGCAAAACGGATTGATAAACAGCACTATGAAAGTTGTACGTGGAAAGGTAGAAAAACGATACAAAGATCGTATTGAAGTATTGTATAGCGCAGACGGGAAAAATATTGTAAATGAAGAAAATCTTCAAGCCCTTAAATAGACTCTATTTTAAAAATCTCGAAAAAACAATCACTTAACAAAGTTACTTTTATAATCTACAAGGTTTAATCGTTAATCGTGTGAAATATAAAAATCATCAGCCCCCATTCAGATATCAGGGTTAACGCCCCTCTGAATTTAATATGTGATTTATATTACTACGAAGATGTCGCAACTATGTTGCTTTTAAATCAATTGTTTTGGTCGGGGTACAAGGATTAAATTCTTAGCTTTACCCAATATAACAAAAATCAGGAGCGTAGCTCTGATATCTTCGTAGCTAATACAAGCAAGAAAGAACAAAGGGGCGTTAGCCCTGTCATCTTGGCCTTAAGTGTCGATAGAAAGAATTTTATCTTCAAAAAAAGATGTGCTTTCGCACAATTAACGATTAAATCATCTACAATATTAGTGTAAAATTTCAACAAAAAGTATAAGGATTTATCCCCATAAAAATAAAATAGCAGACTCTAAAAAGTCTGCTATTTTACCCCTATTAAATCACCATCATTTTTTACGATGAATGGCGTAAACCAGATAAACAACCAGCATCGCAAATAAGATATATACTCCCTCTCCTACCGGTATCTGACTACCTGGATCAGGATCACTACCCGGATCAATAATGATATCATTGTTGTCATTGGTCGCTTTTTGCAAACTATTTAATTGCGAACCATTTTCAGGAGAATTGTAGTACATATTACCACCGGAAGTTGTATTTTCCGACGATATTCTTCCCTTTGTTCCGACAGATTGAGCTATCATCATACCCGAAAGATCAGAGTTCACAGAGGATATTTCATTTCTACGGCTAATCGGAGACTTGGCAGTAGTCGAGGAAATTACTCCGGAGACATTCGTAGTCAGCGAGTTATCGAGCATCAAACGATTGGTTTGGAACATAGCTTCAGAAGAGGAACCTGTTTGGTTTCTCGTGCTACTCCTTTTTGCTGTTTTTTTCTTTGGGATTTTTAACCCGTTCTTTATAAACAGTGTACTATTCGATTGTATATTTTCACCAGCTACGGAGTAATAAACTTCGTTTTTAGCTTTATTCAAACTGTTGAAAAAAACATACGCTGCAAGCCCCATCGAACTTATAATTAGCATCAGTAAGATTTTACTTTTCATTGTATTTATATTTATATTTCTAAGTTATTTTTACTTTGATTATCTATTAATTTCACCTGAAGTTATTTTACGACTACTTTCACGGTGTTGTTGTACATACCTGCACTCATTTTAACCAGATAAACTCCTGTTGGCAATTTTATTGACAATGCTTCTGAAGCCATTGGAGATAATATTTTGCTTACAATCATTTTTCCGGCAACGTCAAAGACTTGAGTTGTGGCATTGTTTTCTGTATTATTAACCAAAAGTACCTTTGCTCCCGAAAAATAAGCATCTAAACGAGTATCGTCATTCGGATTAATGGATGAAGTAGTTAATCCGGTAATTTTGAAACGTTGTACCTCTGTACCATTATTAGTTGCATTAAATTTATAGGTAACCATTTCTTTATCTATAGGAATTACAGTACTCGGCAACCAAGTCAGTCAGATACAAATGTGCGTACGAATCATCAAGATTAGATTTTTTTACTGTCAGGGTATATTCCGTATCCTCATTTGCAGCAAAGTTGATGTACGAACCAATCAGATTGCTTGTGGTGTTCACCTGCATATTCCCGTCGAGTGTAGGAGCATAGATATACGCCGTGGGTGTACCGAAAAACTTACGCCCGTCCCATCCGTTGTCAAAGCTGTCTGAAGTACCTTCTTGAGAGAACATCCACAGTTTATCACTTGTAGAAGCGCTGTTCAGTTCGATTTCCAGATAGGATAAGTCTTCTTTTGCTACTCTGTTTTTCCCTGGCGCCGTTTGAGGTTTGGTGTTCTTTTCCAAACTCATATATTTCAGTGTTACCTGTCTGTCGTTGTCATCGTTTCCGATATGACGCAGCAGGAATCCGTTCATAGAAGGAATGTTTGCGTAACCCATTACCGGTGCTGTTTCTACCGGAATACTGATATACATCCCCGCATTTGTACCCGTCTGAGTACCGGCAACAGCCAGACCTCCCCATACACCGAACGATGCCGTATTGTATAGATACACCGTTTTTTCTACTGAACCGTCGATTGGAAATTCAATGTTATTTACCGGCAATGCCGCTGTAAATGAGTTTCCAAAAACGTTTTGTCCCAATCCGTAACGTTTGTTGTACTCATTGTCGTCTCCGCTGCCTGCTACTGTCGGTGCTTTGTGTGTGAGGGTAAGAGTTTTGTCACACAGTGTGAGCGCGCCTTTCATTTCAATGATTTTAGCAGCATTCTGAGTAATTTCGTATCCTGAGAATGCTTCTAATTTACTTGAATTGTTAAGCGTTTCCCACTTTTTGTAATACGATGCGACGGTAGTTCCGTTTGCCAATGTAGTTGTTCCGTTCATATCTTCGTGATATTTTCGCAGGAACGATCCATCAAAGGTGGGGCTTGCGGAAGTTATTTCACTTACCGGAATACCGAAGAACTGCCAGTGGTAGTATCCTGAGAATACAGTATTATATGTCGGGCTTCCGACGATAAGATCCGTCCAGGAGTATGGAGACGCTTGTTTGTATCCTTTGGCATAAAGCTGCACGGTACCCATTACGGTGGTACCGCAACCGTTTTTCACAATGATAGTGCCATTGGGTGTTGTACCGTTACTTGAAGCCTGAATCTGTAGTTTACTTGCATCTGTTTCAGAACCCGTAACCGTGCCATTAACGATTAATGCTGAACCTGCCGGTATCACAGTGGCTTTGGTAGATTCGTTGATCAAATTGCCGATTGTTTTTTCGGTAGCGGCAGGTACATACAAATCATTTACAGCCGGTTTACCATTGTTATTTGCAGTTGTGGCAAATTCTACGTCTTCACCTGTGCCCGGAACTTTGTTTGCCGTCCAGTTAGTGGTTTTATCCCATACGGTATCGGTAGTTCCAATCCAGTAGTTATGTCCTGCTACCGGTATAGATGTCAGATACAATATTGCACTATCGGTAGCGCCTTCGTTGTTTGTTACGGTATATGTTACCGGTACAGTGCCTGTAAACGTAGGTTCAGGAACAAAAGTATAAGTTCCGTCAGGGTTTAATGTTATAGTACCAACGCCTGTGATTACTGTCGGAGTTCCCAGAATAAGTGTCGTGGTAGTGCCTCCATAAGTTATGGTTGCCGTTGTAACAACAGGATTTGTACCTCCCCAAGTGTCGTTGTCTTTTACGTTTCCGGTCATTGTGCTTCCTTGCGGAGCAGAATTTGCGTCATCATTGGCAACTATGGTTGGTGTAGGAGTAGAAATTACGGTTACATTAATGGTACTGGTTGCGGTACCCCCTTTTCCATCAGAAATAGCATAAGTAAACGGTACGTCGCCCGTATAAGTAGGATTTGCGGTAAATACCAAGTTACCTGATGCATCTTGATACGCTGTTCCTGCGGTAACTCCACCCACAACAACGATTGTAGGACCTGCCGAATTTGTTGAAATAAGCGTTCCGTTGTAGCTGATAGCAGTTACGGTCAGAGCATCTCCATCGGGGTCAGAATCATTTGCCAACGGATGAATGGTTACACTTTCCCCCTGTTTTACCGTTGCCACATCGTGGTTGGCGACCGGTGGATTGTTAGCTCCGGTAACAACATCTTTCACTACAGTTATGTACAGATTGGCAGTATCGGTTCCCCCGTTTGCATTGATAGCGGTATAATTAATAGGTGGCACAGAGCCAGTATAACCTGCTGCCGGTGTAAAGGCGTATGTGCCATCAGTATTAACAATGATAGTACCGTAGGTCGTTGTTCCATCGGTTAATGTTGTTAATGTACCAATGGGTATATTTGTTCCGTTAAACGAAGCCCCCGTCACCGTAGTAAGGTTGGTGTCGTTAGTTAACAGATTGCCGCTTACAGGTTTTCCTTCCGGAGTTTGGTTGATATCATCAACGGCATCAACCGCTGTTAACGGTTGCCCGCAAAGTATACTATTTAGCGTTACATTAACGTATCTTGTTATACAACCCCCAGCCCATGAAACTTTGCATGTATAAACTCCGTCATTAGTTGCTGAATAGGAAGCAAATGTATAATTTCTGGTATTTGAAAGGATATTACCCGAAGCATCTGTCCATTGGTAAGTTGCTCCTGAGTATGAAGGCATTGATAATGTATAATCAGATCCTATGCAAGGATTCGTGACATTATCTGTGGTTATAATCCCCATTGTTTTTACCTGTACTGTGGTAAGAAAACTTTCACCGCAGGCATCTGTCAGTATTACTTCGTAAATTGTATTTGCAGTTAAATTATCTATTTGCAAATTGGTATCAGAAGTACTTATTGCAGTGTAAGCAGAGCCGGAACCTTGAACCCGATACTCGATTTTATAAGGTGCTACCCCCGCAAGAGTAAGATATGCAGAGCCCGTAGAAAGAGGATTACCTGCTGCATCTTCACAAACTACGCCTGTGGAAGATGAAATTTTAGGTCCGGTAGAAGAGTTGGTGATTGTTACAGTACTTCCATCTACATAATAAAAAGCTCCGTTACAAGTAGTCACTTTCATTCTTGTACTGTAGGTTCCTGCAGGGATATTGTTAAACGTACCCGAAAAACTGCTTCCAATTACAGTTCCAGAAGTATTTAAAAGCTCCACCGAAGAAGGGTAGCTGCCGTCATAAACTTTATTTGAAGTAATGGTACCCCCCGATGTACAAAAGGATGTTGCTACGGATGATAAACTTTGATGGAGTAAGTGAACTCCGGGAGGAATTGTAACTGTTCCTGTATGGGTTGTTCCGCAAGAGGTATAGGAAAAGGTATAGGTACCCGGAAGCATATTCGTCCAGCCCCAATATAGGTTATCGATAAGAACACCCTTTACGCCGACATTAGAAGGACCTGATGTAATAGTTACTACTGCATGTTCAGTATCTGGCATATAACCCTTAATCTGAACTGAAACTTGGGTAGTCCCGGTTTGTGTCAGTGCTCCAATATCAGGACACCTCCATTTATAATAGGTATAAAATGAAAGGGTTGGCGCTCCTCCTGATGTCGGATTGTTTACTGTTTCTGTTTTGGTATCTCCACAAGCATCTACATAGGTTACAGTGTAATTTCCCATAGGAAGATACCCCGTTTTCCATTCTGAATATTCATAGAAATTTGCGTTAGTATAAACGACCGTACCTGCTGAGTTTTTCACAGTTACTTGAATTGGATAGTTCCAATAAGGTAAAGAAATGGATCTTGCGGATATGATCATCTCTTCTGCTGCTCCACAACCCGAAGAATAAGCAAAAGCATCAATAGCCTCTCCTTCTCCTGTATCAGAAAAATTTGTTAACATATGGATATAAGAGATGGTAAGTCCACAGGCATTGGTTGATGTTACATAATATGTGTGAGATGGGCTCTCGGTATATGTAAAAGAAGTACCTGGCGTATAAATTCCATCAAATAATATATTCCCTGATGCACTCCCGTCTCGAATAACTAATTTAATGCCTGGATTAAGATCTGACATAGCTCTTTGAGAACCTCCTGCAATTGCCCACCAAAAAGAGCCTTGTGCCTGGTCAGAATTACAAATCTTTTTGGGTTTCCAATAAAACTGAACGGCAGGCAAGGCTGCAGAAATGGTTCTCGTAAACGTTTTATAATTTCCGCACGCATCTTTTACACGGATCTGGTATGTGCCAAATTCAGTAACATTGGCAATATTACTTGCTGTATATACACTGGAAGCATCCGGATAATTGGGATCATTCGACAAGATAACGGAATATTGGTACGGAGCAGTTCCTCCTGTAACACTATTTACAGTAAATGTACCACCTGGTGTAAAATTTGTGCATACATTCGAGATTGTAATATCGGCATCGCTGATAGGTATATAATTATCAGCCACTGTAATATTTTTATTGTCAGTATATACGATACTATTATCATTTGTACAAATTACTTTCACCTGATAATCTGTCCCCGATTGTACATTCGAGAATGTATAAGGACTTGCAGGATTCGCAATCTGGTTAAGGATTGCTCCACCTTTTATCAACTGCAATGAAATATTCGATGCCGTTGTAAAGGTGGCAGTAATTGTTCCATTGCCGCCACAAGTGTTTGGCGTACTGCTTACTGAAGTTGTGATACTCCCGGCAGTGGGACAAATATCAAATTGCGCATTTGCCATGTTGAAAAATATGGCAAAAAACAAAAAGAATAAAAAGAACGTTTTTTTCATAATTTTTAAAATATTAAATTGTTTATTTAAAATAGTATCCCGTTTATTCCTCATAGAGAGGTTATTACGCTTATTTTAGAAATAAAGTCGAAAGAGCTCGCTCGCTCTTTTGATTATTCTGTGAATAATGTTTTACAAAGGCATCAGGGCTAACACCCCTGAATCAAAGATATTTTTGGGCAACGTAGCTGTGAAATCCGGTCTGTGGTTGACCTGCTTACGAACGGCAAGCGGATTTGTAGAATAATAATCACGACAATATTGATATTTAAAGGCGTTAGCCCTGACATTGTATTTCTAAAGGGTTGGCTCTCCGAACGGATTATTAATTAAGCACGTATAAGAAGTATTTCTACATATACATAAGAGCCGTTCTTATGCCTGTACAAGAGAAACTCTTATGCAGGCATGGAGTTTCTCTTGCACAGGTCTAAGATTGAGTCTTATTTTACTGCCGACATTTTGTTATCCATCCACCCCCTTTAAAAAAGTGTCAAAAGTTGACCGGAGTTGCTCCTGTATAAACCTGTTTTTTTAGAGATTCTATCACATCTCACTGCTATTTTACCGCCAACGCTTTGGGGTAAACATATACTTTGGGTACCTGCAGAATGGTACTGCCGGAATATTGCGTTACAATCTTCACCTGCCAGTTGCCTGCCGTAAGCGGCGGTATCTGAGCAATCAACAGCGAAGGTTTGTTTTGAGCAAATACGGCAACTTTTACTTCTTCGCCCGTTTCGGACACAAGCCACAGTCCTGCAACAGGGTCACTGCCTGCTATTTTGATGTTATATCCCCGTACTTCAATGATGCCTCCGGGTGTAAGCGCTTCGTTGGTTTTTCCCGATACGGTATCTTTTACTTCCTGAATCTGGGGTTGTGGCGGTGTAGAATTGGCTTTTTCAAACGTTACTTCCTTTTCAGTGTCTCGCAATAAGCTTCCTTTGGTGATGTTCACGTTCAGCTTGTGTCGGTTGGCGTCAAACACGTCCAGCGGGCTTTCAAATACGCCCGATATGGAGAACGAAGTATTGAATAGCGACAGGTTGATGGTGCCGCCTTCCAGTGTGATTTCGCGTACCGTACTTTCAATAATATTGAGTACAGCCAGGGCATCGGTTTCGGTAACCAGCGTGCCTTTGCCCAGCAGGCGTTTGATGAATTTTTCCTTGTCGTAGCTCTCCGGACTATGAGTGAGCGCCGAATAGTCGTCGGGGCGTTCGGTGAGCAGGTTTTCTGTTAATGAATACTTTAATGGCATAGTTTTATGAATTATAAATTAAGAGTTAGGGAATGTTTCGTACTGAGATAGTTTTGATATGTCGCAAGCAGAAGATTTCGGCTTCGGGCGGATTATCCGAAACAAAAAAACACCCGCAGGGCGAAAACATTGTCTTCGTTCTACAGGTGCTTAAATACTTTTTTATTGAATTATTTTGAGTAGAAATATCGCGTAATGGATTGATATTTGTTGCGCATACGCACTGCTGATTATCCATTTTTAGTAAATATCCTGATATTACCAATGAGGGAGCGTTAATAATATGTAGAGCGTTATTGAAAGAAAGCGCTTGCATAAGGTGTAAAATGATAGATAATTAAGTGGTTATAAATATATTTTTGCGATAAACCTGCCTTAGTATAAAAGGCTGTTTTTTTGCGTTTCCCTTACAAATACCGTGCCAGAGATACTCTGTTATTACGGTGATATTCTTCAGGATAAATGGGGGTGAGTTATTTAATAACGCCCTCATTATCTGCCGAGAACCGAAATTGCTAAGTGAAGCCGTTACTTGCAACAATACCGCAAAATTTGACAAGTCGCTAACCGTAGGTTAGAGAAGCCTGTCTTCCTCGCTTGAAGAAAGCGCTCTTCCCCGTTTGGGGTCACGAGGTTATCGCATCGATTCTCGGGGTGACTTTGAGTCACCTCGAGAGTTACTCACAAAGAGTACACAGTGCACAAGTTGTTACAAACTTTATGTTACATTGACAAGCGCAAGATATAGTGTTGGAATAATCTACAACTATGATGATTTAATAGATTTAGACGGTATTAGTAAATGGGAATAAATGGTCGCATCCTGAAAAGTATCTAAAAGGTAAAAGTTATACTGATTTTTTTTGACGCTTTTATAGAACTTAATATGAAAATTACTGGACGAATCTGGAACTTTTATTAAATCGACCGACAAAAACTGCTGACATTAATTTGAATATAAGCAGTTTGCATTTTGTTCAAATAAACCTTGGCGGGATTGTTTCTGCGATATAAGCTATTATTATCTTTACAGAAATCCGATCAAGTCTTTGAGCAAATACCGGGCAAATTGTCAATATTTGCCCAAAATAAAAGAAAAATCCCCTTGTAAGTATTTCATTACAAGGGGATCATCGCTTTTAGAAAGTACCCAGAGCCGGGATCGAACCGGCATGGAAGTGAATCCACTGGTGTTTGAGACCAGCGCGTCTACCAATTCCGCCATCTGGGCGTTAGTGCGGTGCAAAAGTACACTATTTTTTTTAACCTGCAAAATATTTTCAGCTTTCCTTTTCACAAAAACTTATTTTCACTTGTCTATGAACCATTTACAATCGTTAAAACAATATATCTTCATAAGAAACAATAAAATACTGTTAAAGAAAAGCAAAACAACTATCTGTAAACAAACAATCAAACATCTCTGTGTGGGATTTAGCGTTTTATAACAGTGTTTTTTTGGTTTCGCTATTTTAATACTTTAATTTTGTGTGTTTTTAAATTATCTAAAAAAATGAAAAACAAAAACCATAAATCGTTCAAAGATTTTCTTTCCATGATAGAGAAAGAACAAATATTTCTAAAAAGATAGAACAAAATGCGTTATCTTTTTTTGTGGAAAAAATTCCAAGTTGGGTTACGTCAGATATGCTCACAGCGTTGGGATTTACAGGAAGCGCAATCACTTGCGCCAGTTTGGCTTCTGCTCACTATGTAAGCAGATATTATTTACTCTTTTCCATTTTAGGATTATTTATTAATTGGTTTGGCGACTCATTAGACGGCAGATTGGCGTTTTACAGAAATAAACCCCGAAAATGGTATGGGTTTACACTGGATTTGATCGTGGACTGGCTGGGTACCGTATTAATCGGATTAGGATTTGTAATATATATGGATTCATTTTGGAAACTTGCCGGATACGGATTTGTAGCTTTTTACGGATGGTCAATGATTATAGCTATTGATAGGTACAAGATTACGGGTAAATACTCTATAGATTCCGGACTTTTTGGTCCCACGGAGGTACGCATTTTTATTGGAACTCTTATTATTTTAGAAACCTTTTTGCCGGGTTCGCTAAAAGTCACATCATTATGCGCTTGTGTTGCACTGTTTGTGTTCAACATTATTGATACCAAAAAGCTTCTCCGAATTGCCGATTTAAGGGACCACCAGGAAAGATTAGAGAAAGAAGCAGCTGACAAAAATATAAATTAAGGACACATGCGGGTAGAGAAACTTTTCACATTTGCTAAAGCACAAGTTTCGGCATTTGTAGGAGGCATTGTGGATTATGGCATTATGGTGTTTCTCACTGAAGTTTTTCACATCCACTATACAGTCTCTATCGCTATAGGTGGGATAGTAGGCGCTTTGATAAACTTTTTGTTAAACAAGAAATGGACGTTTTATTCTAAAAACTACGAATACAAACATTCGTTTCACATTCAACTTACGAGATTTGCATTGGTAGTCGTAAACAGCATCGTATTAAAGTCGTCCGGCACCTTTTTAATTACCCATTTTCTCCATTTTAATTACAAGATAAGCCGTATTATTGCTGATTTAATCGTATCTATAGCGTTTAATTACGTTTTACAACGCTTATGGGTTTTTAAAAAACAATCGAAAATAGCTTAATCCTCTATTTATTTTATCATAACTATGATTAAGTTTTTAAGTTTTTTTATTTCAGAGCAAAAAAGCATTATCTTTGTCGAATATTTAACAGGATTGACATTACAAAACAACATTTTTCATTATGTTTAACAATAAAACCATCGTCTTTACCTCCGGAACATTTGATATGTTTCATTACAATCATTTAAGAATGATCAACTATGCCCGTAGTTTAGCCGACATTCTAATAGTAGGTGTAAGTACCGACGAATTGGTGATGAGTTATAAAGACAAACCAATCATACCTTTTCAGGAACGGCTACAAATCATAGAGGCTTTGAAAACACCGGACATTGTTATCCCGCAACACACGTTAGACCACACGGAAATAGTTAAAAAACTAAATATTGACGCTTTTGTAGTTGGTGATGATTGGTTTGGCAAATATGACTATTTAAAAGACCTCGGTGTACAAGTTTTTTATTTCCCGTATGGAGTAGGTGTATCGTCCAGCAACATAAAGAAAACCATTCACGACACTTACGCCGAAAAGCTAAAATCTCAACAGGAAAAAAAACCTGTTTCCATCAAAAAATAAAATTTTCCATCTATGGGAAAAACCATTCTTATCACTGGCGGAACAAAAGGAATCGGATTCTCAGTAGCCGAAATTTTGGTTAAATCCGGCTACCATTTAATCTTGACTTATGCCAATGACAGCACACAAGCTACCAGTGCAAAAACCAAATTATCCACCTTGCAGTCGGACGCAAGCGTACAAATCATTCAAGCAGACATCACGCAAACTACTTCCATAACAATAATTACAGACCATTTAAAAAAGCAGCACATAAAACTCTATTCGGTCATATTCAACGCAGGACTCACTTGCAGGACTCCTTTCGAGCAGTTTACTACGACAGAATGGGAGCAGGTTTTTTTTGCAAACGTACACTTCCCCGTTTTCCTTCTTCAACGGTTGATAAATAACAATTTTATGAAAAAAGAGGGTAACGTGCTTTTCACCGGCTCGTTGATGGGAGAATATCCACATTCCGTTTCGCTCGCTTACGGAGTAACTAAATCAGCCGTCCATTCTTTAGTAAAAAATCTAGTTAAATTCTTACAACCTTATCACATCCGGGTGAACGGGATTGCTCCCGGATTTGTTGATACGGAGTGGCAAAAGACCAAGCCGGCAGAGATCAGGAAAAGTATCGAGGGGAAAATAGCACTCGGAAGATTTTGTGAGCCCGAAGAATTATCGGAAGTGTACAAAATGATAGTTGAAAACGCTTATTTCAATGGAGAAATCGTAACATTGAGCGGAGGGTACAGTTTTAAATAATAGCTTCTAAATTTAACAAACCGCGACAAATACGGGGCTAAACACACATATATATAAATAACAAGCGTTGAAACAAAGATAAAAAAGAACGTACAAGATGAAAAAAGAAATAGAAGCAAGTCTCAAATCGATCGAAACAGAAAACTACATAGACCGGGTTTTCTACCGTCCCATCGGATATAAAATTGCCAAATCACTCACCGACACAGGTGTCACTCCAAATCTTATCACCATTATTTCTATTTTTATAGGAATTGCCTCCGGTATTTTATGGTATTTCCCATACAATATTACATTTGCACTACTGGGCATAGCAGCTTTAATCATAGCCAATATTTTAGACTGTGTGGATGGGCAGCTCGCTCGTCTTACCGGAATAAAATCCGAAGTAGGAAGGATATTGGACGGCATCGCCGGCGATCTTTGGTTTGTGATGATTTATATTGCCTTTGTACATCGCTCCAACATTGAGTTCAACACTTGGATATTTTGGATTGTAGCTGCATTATCGGGGTGGTCTCACTTAAATCAGGCTGCACTTACCGACTATTACAAAACATTACACCTCTTTTTTGTAAGCAAAGAAAAAGGGAAAGAATTTGAAAATTCCGAAAGCATAAAAATCCGTTTGGAAACAATGCCTAAAGGAATAAACCGCTTTATTACAATCCTTTACCTGCCTTACACCAAAAATCAGGAAAGACAAACACCACATCTTCAAAAACTACTTGCAAACATTAAACTAAAATACGGCAGCGAAATTCCAGAAGATGTAAGACTCTCATTCAGAAAAGGAAGCGGAAATTTAATGAAACTGATAGACTGGATGACATTTAACGGCAGATCAATTATTTTGTTTATTGCTGTGCTTACAAACACCGTTTGGCTCTACTTTATTTGGGACATTATTGTATTAAACATATTAAAAAGAATAATCCGTGTGAGACACGAAAAGATGTGTCAATCATTTGAGTATTAAAATATGGCGAATAAAAAATCAAGAATATTAAGGGATCTTTTTTATGTATTGGGACTGGCGATATTCTTTTTTATGGCGTACAAATTCGGTTTTGACAATATTCTTAAAAACCTGAAACAAACCGGGTGGTGGTTTATTCCTATCATTGCCCTTTGGATTGTTGTATATTTACTCAACTCCTTTTGTCTTCAGATTATTTTACGAGACGGCAGCGACGAATCAAAAAAAGTGAACATTTGGAAAATACTCAGACTGACCATCAGCGCCTATGCCATCAATTACATCACTCCCTTAGCCATTGGTGGAGAGCCTTACAAGGCTATGGAACTCAAGAAGGACATTGGCGGACATAAAGCAACCACATCCGTACTGTTATATGTGATGATGCACTATGTTTCTCACTTCCTTTTTTGGATGCTGTCGGTTCCGCTTTTTCTTATCGTTGTACCGGTGATTCCGGCGGGTGTTAAAGTGGTGCTTTGGGGTATGATCATAGGTACAATGGCACTTATTTACTGGGGTTATACTGTATATACCACAGGGATAATCAATAAAGCACTTACCATCGGGAGTAAAATTCCTTTCTTCGGAAAAAAGATAAAAATCTATAAAGAAAAGAATAAAGAACGCTTTGACGAAATGGATTTCTTAATCGGAGATTTATACAAAAACCGAAAACGCGATTTTTTTCTATCGCTGGGAATAGAGCTTCTCTCAAGAATTGTATGGAGCTTAGAGATATTTTTCATGGTACTCCCGCTAAGTTATAGCTTAAATTTAGCCCAAACAGTACTTATATATTCATTCGCGACATTAGTCGCTAATATCTTCTTTTTTGCCCCTATGCAAATGGGCACGCGCGAAGGCGGTTTTGCTTTAGCCGTAAGTTTTCTGTCTATTCCCGCCGGAATCGGGATTTACATCGGCTTATGCACCCGAATACGCGAACTGTTTTGGATTCTCATAGGTTTTGCTCTCGTTAGGATAAAACCGAAAGACCATAAATCTTCGGTCGATTAAACTTTTCTACACAAAGTTCGTCTATTACAACAAACATAGTAAAATACCATTTTTTGGATACTAAAGACATCTCCATCGAATCTTTCCGCGGGAAAAACAAGCATGCTGCTTTTTCTCAACTCGTGAGGCTGTATCAAGAACGGCTGTATTGGCATATCCGTAAGATGGTGCTAAATCACGATGACGCAAACGACTTGTTGCAAAATACATTTATGAAAGCCTGGAACGGTATAGATAACTTCAGAGGAGAATCACAACTTTCAACCTGGCTTTACAAAATCGCAACAAACGAGACATTAACATTTCTTTCTTCAAAAAGAAACAACAACACACTACCTATTGACCAAATGGAAGGAAATATGCTGCAAAACTTGCAAGCAGATGCTTTTTTCGATGGTGATGAAGCGCAACTAAAACTACAAAAAGCCATACTTTCACTCCCTGAAAAACAACGATTGGTTTTTAATATGCGGTTTTATGAAGAAATGCCTTACGAACAAATGAGCGATATTCTCGGCACATCCGTAGGAGCGCTCAAAGCATCGTACCATCACGCATATAAAAAAATAGAGAGTTCACTGATGGAAGATGAAAGAAATATGTTAAATTAAACTCACAACTTTTAAACTTTTATATCAACACCAAGTCAAATATAAAAAGGCAAAAAAGCTACTATTAGAAAATGATTAATAACAAGTTACCCTTCAAGACACCCGATCACTATTTTGAGAACTTTGCTTTGCAAATGGACAAAAAAACAGCTCCTCCACAAACAATTAATTTCAGGAGACGAAAATCGTGGTTTTATGCTGCTGCTGTGATTGCCGCCGTAACAGTTCTTGGCGGTGCACGCTACTACACGACCCAAAAAGAAGATCAAAAAAGATACGCTGACAACTATGAGTCGTACGTATTGTCACAAGTGGACGAATCATCGATGATTGATTATTACATCAACAACAACAATTAAATCAGAAAAAAATGAACCGTTATAAGTTTGTAATTACCACATTTTTATTTCTTTCTCTTGTCTCATTACAAGCAAGGAACAAACGTCCGTTGATGGAAAAAATGCACGAGCGCAAATGGGATATGATGATGAGCCAAGTAAAATTAACCAATGAAGAAATTTCACTTGTAAAACCCCTTTTTATGGAGTACGAGCAAGCCGTTTGGAATATACATCAGAACAGGATGAATCGTTTTCTTGAGTTTAAAAAAGAAAAGGCATCCGGAGATATCGACTACAATAGTCTAAACGACAGATATGTAAACTCTGAAATAAAGCAAGCACAATTATTACGAGAATATCACCTAAAATTGAAAAAGGTATTGAAGCCTGAATAAACTTTTCAACTATTATATGGCAGCAAGATCATTCAAACGAAAACTGTTACACGATATGCCTCCTCCTCCCGAAGAAAAAGGTGAAAATTAATTTTAACCGATTTTTGGCAGAACGTGAAATTACTACTTATCTTTGCACTCCAAAATACCAAATTGTACCTTGGCCGAGTGGTTCAGCAATCGGTCTGCAAAACCGCGTACAGCAGTTCGAATCTGCTAGGTACTCCTCATACCCTTCGATTTTTAGGAGGTTTTTTGTTTTTCAAACGTTTTAGTTCTATTTCTCATACCTTTTTCCATTTTCAAAAATCAGACATCAGTTTTTTTTTATATTTTTGCACAAATTATTTTTTTGACAATATGCAGCTACATTTTCTATTAAACTATCGTGCTATTTGGGGACAAACATTGCATCTCCAAATTTTTGACAATAGCAATACGCTACACGAATATGCTATGATGTGTTTCTCCGAAAATAAATGGAAGATAAGCATAGATACCCTATCGGACTTTACACCGAAAAGTTATCAATATATTATTAAAAACACAAACGGACATATTCAATATGAATATAATGGATTGAGAAATATAGCTTTAGCATCTGACATTGCGATTATCCACTTTGTTGACTTCTGGCGCGGTTTTAATGGAGATAGCGCTTTCAGTACAATTGCGTTCTCCGATTGCTTTTTCAAAAGAAAAAAACAGCTACGCAAAAAGAAACACCCAATATAAATTTAACACTACGATTACATTGTCCGCAAATTGAACCCAACAGACATTTTGCAATAGTAGGCAATCAATCGGTCTTGGGCAGTTTGGATATCAACAAAAAAATACGGTTGGACGATCAAAGTGAATTTCCGATTTGGTCTATTTCATTTAATACCAAGGATGTTAAATTGCCGTAAGAATACACAATATCTCATTGTAGATACGAAGACAGATAAAGTTCTCGCTTGGGGAGGTGGTCCCAACCGCATTGTTAAGAGCATAGAACAAGACTCACACACCGTCTTATTACCCATGGGAATTTTAAGACGCACCATTCCCTCTTTCAAAACAGCTGGAGTTGCCTTACCTATGTTTTCGTTACGAAGTGAAGAAGGCTTCGGAACGGGTAAGTTGGATATGCTCGAACTCATTGACTGGGCAAAGCAAACAGGACAACGCATTATTCAAACCTTACCAATAAACGACACCATTCTTTATCATACCAATTACGATTCTTACCCATACAATGCCGTTTCGGTATAACCTATTATCCCATTTATTCTGATTTGGAAAAATGGCACACTCAAGGATAAAAACATGGTTGCCTATTTTGAAGAGAAGAAGAAATTATTAAATAAAAACAAATTCTCAGACTACCAAAATGTACTGAATGAAGCGAGTATTTCAAAGCTATTTACACGCAAGAAAGCGACATATTCTACTCAGAAAATTACCTCCGTTTTTTTGAAGAAAACAAAGCGTGGGTCAAATACCTTACGATGTTTTCTTACTTAAGATCAGACTCCAGAATTTGGTAAGTGAAAAAATACCGAATATACGATAAAAATGAAATTGAAAATTTTCAGACAAAGAAAACCCGCATTATAAAGAAATTGCATTCTATTACTTTCTTCAGTACCATCTGCATTTGCAATTAACGGAGGTACACAGGTATGCGCACGAAAAGGGTATCGCCCTAAAGAGCGACATCCCCATTGGAGTAAGTCCTAGTGTCGATGCTCTGTTTGAGCCACAATTTTTTAACACCAATATGCAATGCGTTCACCGACGATTTTTCGGTTACCGGACAAAACTGGCACTTCCCACGATCCGGGAAGAAATGGCGAAAAACGGTTATTTATGGTGGAAAAAACGTTTTCAAAAATTTATCGAATAGGTGCTGTTCGGATTCATCGTGTTTCCCATCAACCTAGCAATACGTAACTGAACCAAGAACAGGCAA
>JASGJK010000007.1:0-73657 GCA_049840795.1 Paludibacteraceae bacterium | reverse complement strand
GTTATGTAGTACCTTGACTGAAGCTACGTATTGCTAAGGTTAATAGGGAAACACGATCAATCCGAACAGCACCTCCACACGTTGCATCGAAAGCAAATGCGATTATAAAACAGTAAGTGTGTTATTAGGTCATTCAAATATCAGTACAACCCTGAATTTATACGTTCATCCGAATATGGAACAAAAAAGAAAGCTATTGATCAGATGTTTAGAGCATTAAGATAATCTATTTTTATTCTCGGGGTGACTCCAAGTTACCAGAATAAAAATATTATATGGTATTTTGAAGTTGTTGCGTAATATTCTTCAAATAGCCATTTTCTATTTTATACGAGTCGCTGGTTGGTGGTTTTCTTATCCAACGCACCCAATTGCTCTATGTATTCTCCTAATTTGATATAATCAAAACTACGGCTATATTTATTCTTCTTCAATGTATTAAATCCTGAATACCAAGCCGTTTTCAGTTTATTACCTGATGTTTTTCGTACAAAATCCGCAATTAGGCACACTTCGTTGGGATTGGCATCACCTCCCATAAAACACACACACGTGACGGCAGCAGAATATCTGCTCAGCAATTCCGTAAGCGCTGTCGGGCTTAACAGCTCGCCAATGTCTTCTCGCAGATGCGGACTATGACAGCCGGCACATTTATGAGGGCAGTTCGACAAGTTAATAGCCAACGTGACTTCATCTGGGATTTCGCGAAACACAATATCGTAGTCGGCATATTTCAACATACTACGCTTTCCTTTTCAAGTTCTTTGGTGTAGTTCAGATTCTCGTAATAGCGTTTGGATGCTTCTGCCTGTCGGGCAGTAGAGAAATTGCTAACTCGCTTCATGTACCCGATGATGCGTGTGAGATAATCCACCTGTTGCGAACCGCATTTAGGACATTGTTTCAGGTAACGTTTGTCAATACACCTGCAGTCATTACATACGGTATTGGGGATATTGAACGTAAAATAGTTGCATCCCTCTAAAGCTGCCACCCTTAGCAGTTGACGATATTGAACTTTTGTGAGATGCTCCTCCAAATTCAAATGGAGTGCCGAACCACCCGTCAGATGCTCGATGTATTGGCGTCCGTGTAATCGAAACCTGTCGATGACATTTAATGAAGTGTCTTCAACACGGTAAAAATAACTATTGTAGCAATCTCGAGGTACAAAATAGCCGTCTTCCCTATCCCATTTGGCATGTTTTACTCCTACGTTTTCCGCCGGAATCATTTCACAGTTAAACATTAACTCTTTGGTGCCGTATTTTTTATTGTATCGTTCTATCAGTCCCAAAACATCTTGTACAAATGTTACATATTCGGGATTGTTATCAATTACAATTCCAAACGATTCCGCTGCCTCCACTAATCCATTTACCCCAATGGTAAGGTATTGACGTCCAATGTTTATATACCCGGCATCAAACAGCGGAAGCATCCCTTTTTCCTGCAACATTTTCAGGTTTTCATTGTACGCCGTTTGTACTTTGTGAACCAGATCCACTACTGTTTCGAGAAAAGCCAAGTGGTGTCGTCCGGTTCGCCGTGCAAACTGTACGCATCGATTCAGATTAATGGTAAGCACACTTTTCGATCCGGTAGAAACACCTCCGGCTCCCAAGGTGTAGCTGAATCCATTGTCCTGTATTTCGTTGCGCAAGCGGCAGCAACTCGATAGCGAGTCGGCATTATCGCTCATGTACGTGAAGAATGAATGTCCTTCGGCATACATTTCTGCCGTAAAATCGCCGTATTCGGCATCAATCACATCGCCATCTTTGGTAAGCAGTGCCATAGTTTCTACCGGGAATGTAAGTACCGTTTTGGTTCGTTCATTATTAAACCATTTCATAAAGTACTGTTGCAACCAACTAAGCGATTCCCATATCGGCTTGGTACCATCGGGGAACACAAATTCACCAAAAAGACTTTCAAAATAATATCTGTCATAATAAGCGATATTCCAAAAAACGGCTTGAAAATTTCGTGCCCCTGTAGGTTGATTGATGGAATATACAATCTGTTCAAAATAGTCGGAAATTACTTTTTTCAATGTGCGTTTGCGTTTTGAGAGATCTACTACCTCACCGGTATGAATAAAATAATCGTCGCCATATTCTTTGCGTATAAAATAATCCATATACATCAAAAATTCAGGGGTGGCACACGCGCCGCTCAGCATACTGGAAACGATAAAAACCATATTTACAAACCCACCGCTAAACGATTTCAGGTTGGTAGGTGGTGTAGAGTTACCACCTACGGTTAGGGTACCATGGGCAGCCATGGATACATCGTAATGCTTGCACAGTAGTTTGCCAGGCTGGTTTCGTCATTTTTATAGATAAAATGTTCGTGAAGCATCCCCATATACTTATCGGCAACTTCTTTTCCGTAAATCTCTTTTATCCGGTCGGTAATCATTTTCCGATTCAGGTTGATAAAATTCTTTTTGGGCAATTCGCCGATAAGAGTGGCTATGTTTTTCTTTTCAACATTGGCATTAGCATCAAATTTACTACCCGAAGCTGCATTTTGAGCATCGCAATAGTCCATCAGAAAATTCAATTCGTCTCTTATTTCGCGTGTTTCGGCGTGTTTTTGACGATAGAGCATAAACGATTTTGCCACCGCGAAATGTTTCTCTGCCATTAGAGCTATCTCTACCTGATTCTGAATCTCTTCCACCGTCATTCCGTTGGCAATATGTACGCGCGACAGTATTGTAACAAAATCGTCTTCTGTGGCAAACGTTCCGACCGACAGAAAAGACCTTGGCAATGGCATTTTTAATTTTTTCGATGGAGAAAGGCATTCGTTTCCCATCACGCTTTACTATGAAAATTTCTTTATTGCCCATTTTTAATAAATTATAATATATAAATTGCTTATAATCAACATGCAACAATGTGAAATATGGGAAAACGAGACGTAAAGACAATACAGGATAAACTATTTCTCAGTCAACATCAAACCAAAAAACACGAATTAATTCCTTTGTTGTTTTTCTGTCTCTTTACCCGAAAGACATCAAATTGTTAAACAATAAATGGCAGGTCTTCTGACTTACTCTCGTTATTGAACTCCTTCCCGGTTTTTCCTACCCGAATAAAGGATGGAATAAATACCAGTGGCAAAAGTGTTGTTCAATAAGTTTCCCCAGTTTTAAGATTCTCTTGGTGACGAGAAGTTTGGAGGGGCTTGAGTTTTACAGCAGCGGGAACTGTTGCCGAATTGCACGGCATTCCCTTTTAATTTCTTTTATAGATTTATAAAAATGAAAACCATTTATTTGCCACAAAGGTATATTTTAGTTTTCATATATACAATATAAATTTTTATTTCAGACAACTTTTTTATATTATTAAAAATATAAAAATATAATTATCAGATATTTATTATTTTTTTAAGGAAATATTTTATTTAAATTATAAAAACAAAAATAATATTTTATAAAGCCTGAATAAAACAACTATTTATTCAAATAATATAGATACAACAACCAAGAAACGTATTACCGCTTATATTTTTCTCAATAAAAATTTTACTTGGAGGCATTGTGCTTTCGATTTATTTTTTTTGTTAATTTACTTTCAATTTACTATCTTTGTAGTGAGAATGTTAGAAGAAAATGTATATGCACGCTTTACAAAAATTCAGATATTGTCCACAGTGTGGCTCTGAATATTTCGAGATTAATAACGAAAAATCAAAACTCTGCAAAATATGTGGATTTGTGTTTTATTTGAAATCCTTCGGCAGCTTGTGCCGGTTTCATAGTAAACGATAGTGGCGAGTTATTGGTTTGTCGTCGTGGAAACGAACCGGCAAAGGGGACACTGGATCTACCGGGTGGTTTTACCGATTATAATGAGAGTGTAGAACAATCGCTTGTTCGTGAAATAAAAGAAGAACTCAATGGGAAGATAAAAACGGCAAGATATTTGTTTTCACTACCGAATGATTATCTTTATTCGGAAATGAACATTCCTACAATGGATATGTTTTTTGAATGTACATTAGAGAATACAACCACTCTATCGCCGGCTGATGATGTGCAAGAGTATTTTTTTCTTCCTGTAAAAGAAATAAATCCTACGCTTTTCGGTTTGAAGTCAGTACGGGAGGCTGTAAGAAGATATTTGGAAGCGCTGCCAACACCAAATGCTAATGAAAAATTAGTGGTGTAACCGGCTTAATAGTACCGGATGAAAATAAATGATTCAATTTTTGCAAGTTTAATTCGCATAATTACAGCAACTTGCATTAGTTTGGCAGTTTTCTTACTCTCACTACGTACTCCCTCTCCATCGGGAGAAGGGCTGGGGATAAGGTTCGACTTAAATAAAATTAAACCCCTTGATTCTTATAAGTATCTGATAATCAAAATGAGTAATTTCTTAATATTTATAGAATCAAACGTTAAATAACTTGCGAAAGTTCAAAATGATTAAAAACAGTAGAAATATCCATATATGAAACGAACATGTTTAGCACAAAACGCAAACACGTATGACTATTGTTATGCGAGTTCCATCCGATCATTGAATAAACATTTTGCTCGGATGAATAAAAAAATTATTTTAACCATTGCCTTTGGCATAGCAACATTGCTATCGTATGCGCAACACACGTTACTTTACACCAATCCTGACAAGCTATTTCACGATGGTAAAGACTTGTACGAACAGCGAAAATACGGCGCCTCGTATCGTAGCTTTGAAGAATATGTAAAACAAGCAAAACCTACCGATGCCGGTATGCTTCTGCAAGCCGAGTACTATATGGCATCCAATGCTTATGAACTTCGGCAAGCTGATGCCAAGAAACAATTAGAAACTCATTTGGAACTTCATCCTTATACTCCGTATTACGACCGCGTTAAGTACCTGCTCGGGATGCTCGAATACGAAAAGAAACGATATGCCCAAGCCCTTGAGCACTTTAGGGTGGTTGATGATACGCACTTAAATGACAAGGAGCAAATTGATTTTCTTTTCTGTAGAGGATATGCCAACTTAGAAACAGGGAATTACACTAAAGCGAGGGATATTTTCAATACGCTTAAGGCTATGAATACGACCAATCATCCCAAAGCGCTCTATTATACCGGCTATACCGAATACAAATTAGGTAATTACGATGCGGCATTACCCGATTTATTACTAATAGAAAATCATCCTGACTTTGCCGATGCTGCTCCGTATTATATAACGCAAATATATTATTCCAAAGGAAATTATGACGAAGTGGATAAACGTGCGGATGAATTATTGAGAATGTATCCCAACAATGTGAACAATGCAGAAATATACCGCATTGCCGGCGAGAGAGCTTTTGCAAAAAATAATTACGCTAAAGCCGCCTCCAATTTAATAAATTATGAAAAGACTATTGGAGAAGATAAAATGCTACGCAACGATAAGTATTATCTCGGTATAGCCTTACTCAAGACCGGAAGAGCGGAAGAATCTATCAAATACTTAGCCGACGCCACCAGCGAAGCCGACGAATTGAGCGAAAGTGCTTATTTGCAATTGGGAAATGCGTATGTTAAAACAGGAAATAAAACCAACGCTCGATTAGTATATGAATCGGCGCTACGCACAAAATTTAACCCACAAGTACGAGAAGAAGCATTATTTAACTACGCCCTGACTACTTACGAAACTACAACCGTATTTGGAGAATCGGTAAAGGCTTTTGAACAATTTTTGGATGAATTTCCTAATTCAAAACAAACCGATAAGGCATACGATTACTTGGCAACGGTATATTTGACTTCAAAAAACTATACCGAAGCCTATAAATCCATTTCCAAGATCAAGAATCTGACACCAAAACTACGAGATACCAAACAGTATATTGAATATCAGCTCGGAACAGAATCATTCACAAACGGTAATCATTACAAAGCCATTGAGTATTTTACCAAAGCCGTACAATCATCACCTCAGGGAAAGTACTTGGCTGATGTGTATTATTGGCGCTCTGAAAGTAATTATCGGTTAAAAAACTATTCCGATGCAGTTTCAGATTTGAGTAAGTTCTTTTCACAACCTAAAGTTGCTTCCAATGTGAATTATGTGCAAAGTTTATATTCGATGGGATACGCTTATTTTTCACAGAAAAAATATAATGATGCGCTAAACTGGTTCCTGAAATATCTAGGAGCTGAGAAAAACAAAAAATCATCCACCTACTCGGATGCTTTAAATCGTATTGGCGACGGATATTTTAATCAGAGAAATTTCACATTGGCAACCGAATATTACGACAAAGCAGCGGAAATATCCCCTTCGAGCGGTGATTACGGTTTATTTCAATCGGCTTATACCGCCGGATTACAAAAAAACTATGCGTTAAAAATTGAAAAATTGAATCAGTTATTGGAAAAATTTCCTCGATCCGACTATAATGACGATGCACTGTATGAAATGGCACGTGCCTATCTCATGACTCAGAACGATGATAAAACAGTGGAAACGTATCGAAAACTGATTACCGAATATCCTAACAGTACGCTTGCACCAAGAGCAGTGCTCGAAACCGGAATGGTCTATTACAACAACAAAGAAAACGACAAAGCCATTGCTGAATTTAAAAATGTAGTTTCGACCTACCCTGCCAGTGAAGAAGCAAACACGGCTCTCGAAAGTTTAGAAGCTATCTACGTGGAAAAAGGTGATGCTGATAGTTATATCACATACATCAAATCATTGGGTATTGAGATAAATAAAGCTTCGTTAGCCCATCAAGATTCCATCACTTTTGCAATTGCCGAAAAACAATATATGGAAGATGCTTTTTCAAAAGCGCTACCCAACCTAAAAGCATATATTGAAAAGTTTTGCCCCAACGGAAGATTTTGTACCATTGCTCAACATTATTTGGCAGACATTTATTACAGAAACAAAGATAAAGAAAACGCGTTGATTGCTTACGATACCATACTCAATACTTCGGGTAGTCCGTATATGGAGCAAGCAGCATTACGTGCCGCCGAAATTTCTTTTGATCAGAAAAACTATTCGGCAGCGATGAATTATTTCAAAAAATTGGATACTTATGCGCAAACAGCCGAAAACAAAAATATTGCACGCTTGGGCGTGCTTCGTACCAGTTATTCTTTAAACAGTGATACGCAAACCATCTCCATTGCAGCTGAAATACTTTCGGACAACAAATCGACAGAAGCTATGCGTACCGAAGCATTATACAACCGTGCCAAAGCGTATAGCCGACAAAACAAACTCAATGAAACACTCAAAGATTTAAGACAAATTAAAATTGATACCCGTACAGCCATTGGAGCGGAAGCAAAATACCTGATTGCCGAAACGTATTACAAACTTAATAAGTTGAATGACGCTGAGGCTGAAGTATTGGATTTTGCCAAGAAAAATTCGCCATTCCAATATTGGCTTGCGCGAAGTTTTGTTGTGCTTGCCGATGTGTATGTACAAAAAGGCAACAGTTTTCAGGCAAAACAATATTTATTAAGTTTACAAAAAAACTATACGGTAAAAGACGATGTTCAGAGTATGATTACCACCCGCTTGAACGCTATTGCAGAGCAGGAAAAAGTAAAATAAAGATATGCAACAATGCCATTGCCAGTATTAAATTTATTGAGTTAATTAAAATAAACATTCAACCTGTACGAATATACTATAAATAATTTTCTATCATTTTTTGATAAACATTCGTAAAAGGTCCAAATTAAATAAAAAATAGTCAGATGAAATTCAGATTAGTAATAACCACCGTTTTGGTTTGTTCGTCCGCAGCCTTACTGTCGGCTCAAAAACCCGATAGTGTTGTCAACCGAAGTGTTACCGTCGAACGTGAGTTTCAACCCATCATACAAGATGCCGGTAAAATCATATCTACTCCCAAAGAGATTGAACCACAAGTAGAAAGAACGCAACCTGTGTATGCCGATTTCACTACTCCGCTAAATACAAATTATACGCTGTATCCTCTTGATCCTGAATTGCTTGTTCATAAGCAAAACGACACAAGAAAGGGACTCATACGTTTGGGAATTGGTTACCCGATTAATACACTCGGCGATTTTAGGTATCCGCTTGTAAAAAACGAAAACAACCGATTAGATTTTTCGCTTCGTCACTTAGGCGCTTTTGGCGATAAGACTTACAGCAAAACCATTGCAAATTTACAATACGATCATCTTTTTGATAACTTCAATATTTTTACCGGTTTAAGTACTTCACACGATTATTTTAATTACTACGGTCGATTTTATGGTATTACATCACCATTTATTATGTCAGATGCCGCATCTCGTTACGGAGATGCAATTTATACTAAAAAAGGAGAAACAACACCTATCACGCTGTATGAGCTTTCGGCTTTCCCGCTAAATGAAACACATTGGCGGATCAACATCAATGTCGGCATCAAATCATTACCACAATCTGACGATGTAAAATATCTGATTGATTTACAATACAATGTATTTCAGTCAATACAAGAGCAAATGAACGAAAACCATTTGACATTAAAAGGGATGTTTGAAGTCCCGTTTAATGACGATAAATTAGGAATGAATATTGAAATAAATAATCTACAATACAGTGTACATAACCTGACCAATTTTTCATTCCCCAAAACATATTCGGTTATAAAAATCAATCCTTATTATAAGATAGTCGGCGACTTTGGATTTTTACGATTGAGCGTTAAAACGGGAGTTTCAGGACAGGGACAAACATTCACCCCTTCGCCAGACGTAGAGGTACAATGGAACGCTATACCCGAAAATGTAGCGCTCTATGGAGGAGTTACCGGAGATATTCGTATAAGCACAATGAGTGTAATGTACAACGAAAATCGTTATTTATCTTCTCCGCTTCGGTTAAATGATCTTTATACCCCAATCAATGCATTTGCAGGCGTTAAATTTAAACCGGTGTATAACTTTTTGTTAGACGTGTTTGGTAATTATAAAATCATCAACAAACAATATTTCTTCATAAACAGACTATATACAAGTGACAACATGTCGGAACAAAATCTGAAAACAATCTACCAAAACAGATTTGATATTATTTATGCCGATGCCAAGCAAAGTACGGTAGGATTAAGAGCCGACTATAATTATAAGAGCAAAATTAATGTTGATTTAAAAGGGGCATATCATTACTGGGATGTGCAGGGTCAGCAATACGCTTGGCAGATGCCGATATGGGATATTGATTTTGGAGCTAATGCTCAAATAATGAATGATATAAATATATACACTGAATTGTTTCTTCAAGATGGAAGATACGCCAAATTGGATGATAGGGCAGTAAAAATGAACCCGGCATTGGATATAAATTTAGGAGCTTCATACCTCTATAATGAGCAACTGTCATTCTTTGCCAAATTAAACAACTTACTCAACAAGCATTACGACTCTTATTACGGCTACCAAGTACAGGGAATAAATATAATGGCCGGAATAACATTCTCGTTTTAAGCAAACTACATCTTATTTTTCATCGCCTTTATCTGATTTTTGAGGGTTTGGGCGATTTTTTCTTTTAACCAAGGCACGAAACTATCTGTCCAACGTTGTGGATGAGTAGAAATCATAATCGGGTGCTCATTTGCCGAAGTTGTTATCCATCGAATTAAATTGGAAGTAGAATGTATGCGCGGTAATTTTGTTTGCGCTGAAATAGTCGACGTTTGTAAAGCTTTGTCTCTGACATTGTATTTATCACCGTCCCACATTCTTCCGGTATCGGTAAAATACAACACATCCTCTCTGTTCAGAAAATCAAAATAAGGCTCGCCAATAATATTAAAATGATGATAATCGTATTTTTTCCACAAATCACGGTTATCGTGTTTCTCTCGGGACTTCCGTGCATCGCTACGGTACAGACAGGGTAAAATGTACGAAAGTATTTCAGGTTTTTCTGATAGTATGTATATGCAATATCAAAATTACCTTTTGCAAGATTCAAGTCTTCATAATGATAGCCAATTTCGTGCCCTAATGCAACGATAGCTTCAATGTATGCCGGCTGATTACTTTCGGGAACAATACGAAAATAATAGGTTGATTTAATGCCTAATTGATTTTCGAGTTGTGCCATTGCTAACGAAAAATCGGGTCGTAAATCTACATCGTGACGAAGCAAAATATATTTGCCATCCGGTTTCTCCTTACAGTATTCCTCAAAGGTTAAGGTTGAATACCCGTTTTGTAAAATCGTATGTAAAAGTTCCTTATATATTTGCAATGTAAAGTCTTTCATCTATTATTCTAAAAAATAAGTACTTATATTAATAATCAATTATAAAACGCTCTTTTTACAGTTTTTCAAACAACTCCACCATTCTTTTGGCGGTTTCCCCATCCCAAAACTTGGGTGTATGTCCCGATTTCCCTTTTCCGGCTAAAATCAGCTCTACTTCCTGAAGAATATCGTCTGTTTTAATCAACGTATTGCTCCCTTCCCAAACGGTCACCGGACGTTCGGTATTGGGACGTACCGTCAGACAAGGAATATTCAAATAGGTTGTTTCTTCCTGAATCCCTCCCGAATCAGTAAGCGTAAACATCGCATTACTTACCAAATGAATAAACTGTAAATACCCCAATGGCTCGATAAAAAAAAGATTTGGATAAGTATCTATTTCACTTTGAAGTCCAAAAAGTTGAATGTTTTTATACGTACGCGGATGTACCGGAAATATTAACGGAACTTTCTCCGAAATTTTACCCCAGATATTGACCAACTTACTTAATGATTCTTTTTCATCCACGTTACTTGGTCGGTGAAAAGTGAGTACGCCGTATTTTTTCCAAGCAAAATCCTCTCCTATTTTAATGGTCTTGTTTCTGTTTAACAACTGAAACTCTAAAGGTGTGACTTTAGCTTTCGGAAGTTGCTCCACAAGCGAATCGATCATCAGATTGCCCAGCATATATATTTTTTCAGCGGGGATATTCTCTTTCAGCAGATTTTCATCGGCATCTTTACTGGTGGTAATAAAAATATCACAAATGGCATCGGTTACCAAACGATTAATCTCTTCGGGCATGGTGCGGTCGTTACTGCGTAAACCTGCTTCGTAATGGATGGTTTTAATGCCTAATTTCGCCGCCACCAATGTACAAGCTGCCGTACTATTTACGTCACCAACCACTAAAACATAATCCGGCTTCTCGTCCGTGCATACCTTCTCGAAACCTTCCATAATACGGGCAGTTTGCACTGCATGGCTGGCTGAACCTACTTCTAAATTAATATTTGGAGCGGGGATATTTAGTTCTTCAAAAAATTGCCCCGACATTTTCACATCATAATGCTGCCCTGTGTGGACAAGTATAGGAGTGATATTTTTATTGCTCTTTAATACGTGCATCAACGGAGCAATTTTCATAAAATTAGGTCGGGCACCGGCTACGAGAATGAGTTTCATTATCTAAATAGTGGTTAGTGATTAACTATTAGTGATTAGTGTATATCGTTAATCACTTATCGTTGATCGTTTATATTTTGTTAATTGATTTCTTTGCTGTTAAAATACTGGATGTTAATAACTTCATTAATTCCATATTATCTGCTATTAAACTATTAAATTCATTGTCAGACAAAAAAAATGTTTTATATAACAATGTGATCCAATATTCCGTTTCGCTGCACTCTTTTTGCGCTATACCATATTTATGTACGAAATCAACCTAGCTTTCCGCATATTTACCTTCACTAATCAATGTTCCGATTGCAGTTCCACTTCTCAATAATTGTTTGGATATAACTTTTTCACTTTTCACATCCGATAGATATTTGTATAAATTTACTATTCTGATAGCAAAATCAAAGCTCTTATCATATAACACAGATGTTTTCATAATTAATCACTAATCACTGAAAATTGTACTGAAAATCAGGATTTTCACGCATAATTTTGGCGCTTTGGGGGTAGTTTTCAATCAACCAGACAAAAAAAGTAGTCACATCTATCTTCTCTTCAAGCATTTTTTTTCTTTTTTCCTGCCAAACTGATTTCAAATCGGGCATATATAGCAATTTTTCTATTTTTTGAAACATTTTTTCCGCATCATTTGGACAGAACCCGTACGTTAGATTGTAAGTGTGTTCTTCTTCTTCAAGATAAGAAATTCGTCCCACAAACGTATTGCATCGAATAGCCGGTGTACCGAGTACGGCTGCTTCAGAAGTCATTGTTTGACTATCACCCACTAACATCGTAGCGTAATAGAGCAACGAATGTATTTTGTGGGAAGGTACAAGCAATTGGTATTTTTTGAATTCATCATCAATGTTTCGTTCCGTTGTGATAAAAACCTTTCCTTTTTGTTCCAACATACTGATAAGACGACGTTTGTTTTCGATGGATAATCCCTGAACTCCTACATCATGATGTGCTTTGAAAGCATTAAATCTTAAAATAAAAAAACGTTCTCCCGGAATTATTCCTGCTTCGAGCAATACATTTTCGTCGGGGGAAAAACGATTGGGATACAGATAAGCTAATTCGTGATATCCAGCATATCCAATCATCTTCTTTGTTGCGCGTTTCGTGCATACCGGGCTCAGTATTACATTTGCAGCCGGATGCGCGTATTTCACAAAGAGTGGTTCCACCTCATCATCGTCATCATCCAAAATAATTGATTGAATTTTAGTATATTTTGATAATTGCGCAATCGTGAGCGAAGAGCCAAATCCAATATCTATTTTATGCTTCTTCACAATTTTCCATAGTTTGTAGTTGAATTTCAACTGAAGCAACGCTTTACCAATCAAACTATCGCTTTTGCCTCCAAGATGTATAAAAGCGATATTGTACTTATTCAACAAATCAATAGCTGAAGGTATATCTTTTACCGTAACTATTACCTTATGACCCCGCTTGGTAAGTTCAAAGTAAGCATTGCGGGTTAAGTGAACGTGTGCAGGATGAGCAATATCTATCAAAATATTCATTGTGCGCTAAATTATTTACAAAGTGTTTTACTTTTTCTTTTTAAGGTAAGAAACCGCTTTTTTGCCTATATAATATAAAATAGGTTTATTGACTCGGATAAATCTCCCGTGTTCAACTAATTCGCCTCCAAATTTAGCTTTAAAATTTCTTACTCCATACCCTTCGTCGGGTTTTCCGGCTCCCATCATATCAAAGTAATTAAATCCATTTGAAGCAGCGTATTCAATGGCTGCCCAAGTAGCTAATGTGGACGGATATCTATTTTTGTATCTGCCATCAAGACCGCATACAAACCATTCGTATAAAATCTCATTCATATACGAAACACATAAGCTCCCTCCTATCACTTTATCTTGATATTTCACAAGAAACAAATGATGATGATTGTTTGAATCAATAAAGATATTAAAAAACTCATAAGGGAAAAGCGGTGTCTTTATTTTAGTGTGATATAAATCTGAGAGTATTTCATAAAATTCAGATAATTCTTTTTTATTTGGTTCTGTAATAATACACGCACCTCTTTGAGTGACGTTTTCACATCTCTACGTTTTGTAGAGCTTAAGCATTTTAACGCCATTTCGACGTTTTCGGTTGCCACGTGAAAATTTAAATGTGGATGATAATCATATCCACAACGTTTGAAAACTTCATTTTTATTACTATAATCAAAATAATTCCTAAGTTCCGTGTATATTGCTTCTGATTTTAACTTATCAGAAAGTTTTGTTAATAGATAATTTAGTTCTTCATCTGTGCAATCATTTGCAATAAGAGCTCCTCCGGGTATTATGGATCTTCGACTCATATATTTTTTAATCTTACCACCATCAGCTATAATATAGCCGCATATCAAAGCTTTAAGTCTATCGTTATCTTTTGCAATAGCAATGGCAAAAGGTTTCATAAAATGTAACTTTTCATAAAAAAGATAACATTCAGGAGTCTGAAAATACGATGCTGTGGGCGATTCATCCAATAATGAGCGCCAAGCATTTTTATCGATGTCACTATTCCAAGTAATCTTAAACATAACTATTTCTTTCCACCTAAAGGTTTATATAATTTCAACATTTCAAAACGTGAACAACTTCTGTATTCCTCATTTTAATTACTCTTGCCGGGTTACCACCAACAATGGCATAATCAGGTATATCTTTTGTTACCACAGCACCGGCACCAATAATTACACCTTTTCCGATTTTTTTGCAACCAGGCAGTATGATCACTCGCGCACCAATCCATACATCTCTTTCAATTATTAATGGTGTCTTGTCAAGATTTCCTTGTTTGCCCATCGGTATATCTAAATTATCAAAATTATGACCTCCTCCCAAAAATAAGACATCTTCACCCATCATTAATTCACCTTCTACCGTCATTATACGATTTAGAGTCTTGAAATTTTTACCAAATCCCACATTATCTCCCACTCTAATATCCTTACCGTTTCCAAAATAAGCACCTTGCTCTACATTGAGTTTAGCACCGCAAGTAACAAATATCTTTTTACATAGTAAAAAGCGAATTACTTGGATATACTACCCAAAACAGGCGTTGTAGATTTGGGTAAAAACCGTGCAAAACCATAATATGAGATGAGATATATTTTTTTCATTTCTTCTCTAAAATGCTTTGATAAATATGTATTACTTTGTTTGTTACACTTTTAATATCTAAATCTAATTCTTCGATTCGATCTCTCCCATCTGTTTTTTTATTGAATTGTATTGCCTGTTTTAACTTTTTCACTATTTCTTCAACTGTATAAGTTTTACATACATAACAACCTTCTGTTTCGCCTATTACATCTTTTACATCACCAACTTCAACCGACACAATAGGACAATTACAACACATGGCTTCTTTTATAAATTGTGGCGAACCTTCGGTAAAACTGGTCATCAGACAAACATCTACCGCATTCATTAGTGTTGCCACTTCTTCTCTCGCCATATTCTTTAAGTTCCAATAATGTTACATTGTTTAATTCCTCTACCGCTTTTTGGGCTAATATCGGGTTTTTTACAGCATTATTAAACGCACCTGCAAAGAGTACGTATTTTATATAAAATTATTTAATTTCAAATTTTACACGACACTCAATTCCGATTGTGGGTAAAACAACTCACTGTCGATATCACACGGAATCAACGAATAGTTCTGCTTTACTTTTTTGCTTTCCGAATGTTTTTTTCGGACACAAAAAATTGTATTTCGATAAAAAAAATACTTATCTTAGAAAACCTGAATGCTTTGTTATCATTTATATCGCTACCGTTGGATAACTTGTTACTACCGGAATCTTCACATTGTAGATTGGCTAATAATCCGGACATTCCGTAATGAGACGTGAATAATATCAGGGCGAAATTGTCTTATTTTTTCAATCAATAATTTTCACTTCTCAAGTATCCTTTCCATCCTTTTTGTTCAATAGTAAAATAGGCTGTTTCCACTCCGCGTGTGTTTAATCCCTCTACCTGTTCGGTAATAAACAGAGCGGTTTACCTGAATTTTTACTACAGACAATTAATAATTTCATTTTAGTGATTAGTGATTGTTTAGCGTTTAGTATTTGTTTGCACAGTCTGGTTTACACCTTTATATATTACCTTTACACCCTATTCCTCTTCCTGCCAACCTAAACCAGTTCCGGCTGTTATTATAAAAACAGCACTACTAAATAAGCTAAATAAATCGGTTTTGCCTTGTTCGTTAACTTAGTTATTCCAAATGCGGCAAATATAAGAAAAAAAGGTAATGCCGGTTGATGAAATCGCTCGGACTGTGCAAATGCACTCGTCGCTATTACCGCTAACCATCCGAGCAAAAAAGCTCCAATCAGTGAAAGTCACGCCATTTTTTATTTCTTATTATCCAAATAAATGCAACAAAAACAAAAAAAGCCAAAATCTATTTATCAAATTACCCCCATTAATTAACTGTTGGTTAATTTGCGTTTGTATATTGACCATTGTTCGCACTGGAATTATAAAAATTGCCGGTGCAAAAATTGCCGTAAAATGTACTTTACTGCGTATTTATTTCCATCTACACGCGTCACACGCCATTCCATTGAACCTTTCTGATTTCTACTTTTATTCTTCCCATAGCTGCTCTACTTCGGAAGATATTTTTCCTCCCATAAAAAAAGCGATAGCAACAGCAACCCAAAGCCCCAAGATAAAGCGTTGTCCAAATCCGAGATATTTTTGAGAAGAAAAACCACTAAGGTTGTGACCAAAGCAATATGTGCTGTCAGACCTAATGCTGTTCTAAAAGTAAACATAATTACTACCAATAAAATAGATATTGCAACATTGGTAATGTTTATTTTTTTTTGATCGTAATTGCAAGTCGGTACGTTCAATAAATGCAGTTGCCAAAAAAAGCATCTCAACCTCTTTTAAGTGTAACCCGCAATAAAAAATTAAATTAGGCATCAACATAGTTAATATCCCGGCAATCTTTCCGGTCGTTTCTCCAAAATTTCTCGTTGCTATTTTGTAAACAAGAACAGCCGTCCAGGCTCCCCATACAGCCTTTAATAATCTGGGAATAATAATATTGTCAGACCCGAAAATCATATAAATCGCACTTAAGTACGTGCTATAACCTGTATCAGAGATACCAATATCTACGAATATACTATGAAGTGAACTAAATCCTTCTTGTGAGATGCTGACGGCAGTAGAATGATAGTATAGAGAATCACCAGCACTGTATTCAAATGGTATGCCGGTTAAGCTGATATATAAAAAATAGCTAAAAACAGTCCACACAATACGAATGATAAGACTATTATAAAAAAGCTTATTAGTATATGTTTTTGATGATAAATTAGACCATTTTTTTGTTAAATAGTTAGCTGTATAAAAAAAGCCTATTACTTGTACGGCGCCAATTAAGAAAATATACCACGACATTGAAAACTGTAAATAGACAACGGATACAGCAACTAATGCGATAATATATAACGCAATAGCTTTGTTGGTAAAATATTTAGGAAAGTAGTTGAGCATTTTTTATTTTGTGTAAACGTGTAAAAGTTTGTAAAGTTAAAAGATTATCCGCAAAGCAACATAGTATATTTCTTCAATTACCACGCCTTAAAAGGCGTGGATTACAAAATAGTAATTTGTGGGCTTCAGCCCAAATTTAGCATAAATCTATAGACATAATCATATATTTAGGCTAAAGCCATTTTCATTGCAAATATTGGATCCACGCCTTAAAAGGCGTGGCAATTAATTTTTAGGTCACTTTACGGATAATCATATAAAGTTAAAAGACAATATGAATTTCGGATGTTGCACCTAAACATTTTAAAATGATGCCAAAAATAGAAGAAAAGTGGTACAGAGTATTACAGTGTGATACACAGAGTTACTGAATGTTTAAAGAGACTCTGTGCAACATCGTGAGTACATCGTGAAACTCTGTGAAATCAACGTTTTTTTAAATAATCAAGTAATTACATTTTTACAGGTAAATATATGGTATTCATAAATATAAAAAGTAAAAAAAGCATAACCTCGCCATTCTTACAGTAAAATCATAACTTATAGCTTATAATATTTCTTCTTTTAATCTTTTAATATGTTGTTGTATACTGTATTTTTTCTTAATTAAATCAGCGGTTTGTTCGGCTTTTTGTTTGTATGTTTCTTTGTTGTGCAAATATACTATAAATTTTTCAAGTAAATCATTTTCGTTTTTTGTTTTATACAGGGTAGCCAATGTTCCGTTTTCGGTTATTTCTTTCATCACTTCCCAGTCGTTTACCAACACCAGAACCCGGCAGCCATCGCCTCTGCAACAGCTATGCCAAACGTATCGTGTTCGGTGGAATAAATAAAAACATCTAATTCTGACAGTATTTCAGGCACATCGTTTCTTATTCCTAAAAACGATACTTTATGATTCAATTGGTTTTCATTGCAAAAATCCACACACCGGTCGTATCTTTCAGGTATTTGTCCTATTCGTTTACCTACAAATACAAAACGAAAGTCCAGTCCTTTTTCATCCAATAATTTCAGAAATTTACACACGGTATACTGATCCCTTACGTCATTAAAATTCCCCACCATACCCAGCAACAAAGTATCCTTGCTGTTTAAATGAAGTTCATTTTTCAGTGTTTTGCTTGCATCCCTAACGTCCGACAAGTTTAGTTTGCTGAAGTCAATACCATTATACACTACCGATTGCGCCTGTTGGGTGAGTTTATATTTTGAGATATAGTAATTCTTTTGATATTCACTGACAAAGATGTTGCAATCGGTACGTTTGATAATAAATTTTATCAATTTATTTCCAGAAGTGAAGTCAAATCCGTGAAAGGTCAGTATGATTTTCTTATTGATAAAAAGGCAGGCTATTTTCGCGTACAGTGCATCGATGGGCTGCTGTGCATGGACGATATCTACCTTTTGAGCGTTAAGGAGTGTGCGGAGCTTCCACAGATATACAATTTTATTCTTTCTTGATGTTAATTTAAAAAATGGAATGTCAGATTCAACAAATGCTGTTTCCAAAATTCCTTCCTTCCGATACACGCCGATGGCATCGAAATCATCTTTACTAAGATTGCGACAAACATCCAGCAGCAGGGTTTCGGTACCACCACAATTTAATGAACCAAATAAGAATGCTATTTTCATCTTTTTATAGTTACACAATGTATTCCACAGTGGAACTCTGTGTTATTTTTTTCTAATACTCCTCTTTATTTTTGCACCAATTTTCATCCACTCAAAATAATTTTTTACAATCTGTCTAGGCAGTCGCTTATAATACCATAAGTATTTCTTTTCGTGCTTCTCCCATTCCACATGCTCCAATATCTGTTTTACTTCGGCTTTATGTACATTATTCAAATAATAAGGCAACAGTCCGTATAATGCCAGCACATCAAACAGATACTTAAAATCGTTGTCTTTCATTAAGTCCCCGTAATGCGTAAAAAGCATATGTTCTTCCGCCTTGTAAAACTTGTGCCCGACTACTGCTCTGTTTTGCAATTCCACGTCCTGATTATAATATGCCAACGGTTTATTTAAAAGAGCCATCGGATATTTTAAGGCAATCCTTACCCATAAATCAAAATCCTCACCCAATTTAAGTGGCGGTTTAAAACCGTTTTCTTCGTTAAAAATTTTCTTAGGAATAATAACAGTTCCTGTACATAAAGGCATCCACATTGTGTTGGCGTAGACTTTGAAATAATTAATGATACCCTTTTCAAAGCCCGACTCCACGCCTATTTTTGCCGGAATATATTTTCCGTTTTTTACTTTGTAATAACTGCTTCCGTAAATTCCCGCTTGTGGAAATTCCTCTATCAGTTTTTTCATCTCTTCCAAATAGTTTGGCGCCCACCAGTCGTCGGCATCAAGGAAGGCAATATAATCGTATTTTGCTAATTTCACACCGTTGTTTCTTGTTCTACTCACTCCCTGATTGAGTTGTCTTATTAGCATCCCCTTCTCTCCAATCATTTTCTCAACGTCGGAATACGAGAGCATTACGCCCCCTACAGAGGCTTTGGGGGATGCAATATCGGTGCTCCCATCGTCGATGACAATGAGTTCAAACTTTTTGTAAGTCTGAGACAGCACCGAACGAATGGCTTTTTCGATATAAGGCGCTTTGTTGTAGAGGGGTATAATGACTGAAAACATAACAAAACAATCTAAATCATAATTTTGTATTTGAACTGTTTATAACGGTAAATCGCTCTTTAAAATTTAAGGAAAAAACTTTCAAAATAGGTATATGATAACCACGCTATAAGTATTGTGAAAAAAGTTACAATCAAAGAAAACAAAGCCCATTTCAGCCATATATTTATATGAAAGTGCAGAAAAAATTTTGCAGAAACATACAACACCAATGGGTGAATCACATAAACTCCGTATGAGATTTTACCCAAAAAGTTAAAAACTGGCAACTCTAAACTAAGCAAAGGATTATGTATTTGACCAATAACCAAAACCAACGTTGCAATTGCAACAGCTTCATGTGCAAAAAAAATTGGAAAATAAATCAAATTAAAACCCTGCAAAAAATAAAAACTCCAGGATATTAACTGTAACATTTTATTTGATAATATTTTAAGAAGTAGTGTGTGTCTTTTATGATAGATAAAAGCGCCCAAGGCACCTATAAGCATACAATCAAATCTAGTTTGCTTTACAAATTGATAAATACTACTTTCAGGTCCAATAAGTTTATATATTATCAATTTAATACCAATGTAAATAAAAATACAAAATAGAGTAAAAATAGATATTTTTTTTGCATTATGTCCAATTTTAACACTCCATGGCCAAAACAAATAGAATTGTTCTTCCACACCAATACTCCAAAAGTGCTCTATTAATTTAGGTCCCTTGTCAGAAAAAAACGATATAAAATTCCCGGAAATAAACAAGAAACAGAATAAAGATGTTGTTCTAAATTCTTTGAATTGCCCATCAATTGCCATTGTAATAGCTGAAAAAATAATATAAATAAAATAGATTGGCCATATTCTCAATATCCTTCTAAAATAGAATTTAGGAATATCCACATTCCCTTTTTTCGTTTTTTCCTGTAATAAAAGATATGTTATTAAAAATCCGCTAATAACAAAAAACATAGTTACAGCATAATGCGCAATACTCCAATCCACGATGAATCGTTCACCAATATTCATATATAAAAGATGACACGCTAAAACAGACAATGCAGCCACACTCCGCAAACCATTTAATCCGGGTATATATATATTATTATTCATTCACAATCGTATCCATTCCGATGGTACTACATCATCTTTGTCAAATAACCTCCACCATTTTCGGGGTGCAATCACAATTTTAGCAGGATTGGCATTTAACCAAGCTCCCCACCAGCTGAAACTGCTATTGGCTATTATATTATGTTTACACTGACTCATCAAATACATATCCTGCCACGAATCGGAGTCTGTATTGTGTTGTACGTAAACGGCATTTTCTAATCCAAAATTTGTATTTACCCATTCAGGGTCATCGGAAAACACATAAAACCTAACTTTTCCTACTGTATCTTTGATATATTTTACTGCGTTTTCATAAATATTCTGCTGTACATACGCCTGCAAAACCATTCACATACCGATCACTCAGATAATCTCCTCGACAGAATATGAATGCTGACACTATTGTAATCTGCCATTTGGTGTGTGTATGCACGCGTAACCGAGTTTAGTAAAGTAGTATTAAATACAAATTGTTTCCGAAGAATTTCAACAGCGTGTTCAAAATAGCGGGGGCTTTGCCACGTTCCCCGATAAAGTTCCTGACTGCATCGAGATTGAAACACTTCCGGATAATATATAAACTTTTCATCCATCATCACAACCCGTACGCCAATCAACAAAAAAGCATTGGCACGCATACGAGTCGGAAAGAATCGTAACAATTGGCTATATATACGAATCAAAAACACATAAAATTTGGAACAACGACCGGAATATGGCTGGATCTGGAATAATTTTTCCAATTCATACGCCTTGGTGTCCGTATTTTTTAGAATTGATCCGGTGCTGTACAAACAAAGCAGTTTTATGACCACGAGCCCGTAATTCTTCACAAAAAGCGTATATAAACATTTGGTTTCCCAAGCCACCTGTAAGTGCTACGTATTTCATTTGTTATTTTTTGAATTAATGCTAATAAAAAAGACCTCAATATGTAACATAATATAGGTAATCAGTGCACTAATCAGGCTATTATGACGGTATGTGTACACAAAGGTCTGATAAGGATTTTTCCCTGTTGGTGAGTATAATATTTTCAATCTCCTTCTCAACGTGTAATTTGGATTCAGATAAGGAGGGAACGTATCATTGCTATTTTCATCACAGGTACCCGAAAGACGGGGAGCTACCAATATATCAATGTTTTTCTTCTTAGCTCTAAAACCATAATCCCAATCTCCAAATCCGTGGTGAAATAGTGGGTCGTTCATACCCATTACTTTATAAACTTTCTTCGGAATTAAACAGAGCTGGCCGTTGCAGCAATCACAGGATTGTAAGTGACCATTGGGTTGAATAATTCCTGTTTTTCTGATTCGACCACCGTAGGTTATATGAGTTGGTTCATCAGTTGAGCAAGTAGTACCACAAACCATCGCTTCATTATTCGTGCCTTCTGCACTTTGAATTAAATCTATCAAAGCATTATTGTACAAAATAACATCATCGTTAAACCAAACATAATAATCGAAATCAAACGCGAATACTGCCGTTTGCCAAGCTAAACGCATTCCCCTATTCCAAAACAGGTTTCCATTGCCTTGTATTATAGTTACGTCTGGATAGCTTTCCTCTATCGCTTCTTTAGTGCCATCGGTACATCCATCATTTACCAAAAATACGCTAAACTTATATTCCGCTGGCAGCGTAGAAGCATATAATGACGATAAACACTCCAACGTTTTATTACGGCGATTGTGTACAGTCATTAATATGGCAATGTTTTTTGTCATCGATTAAATGAGTTTATTGTAAATTTTAATGATATTGTTCTGCTTTTATTGATATAATGAATTTAAACTTCTTACAACGATAAAATGGTTCTTTAATTTTAGAACTACTTAAAACAAGTAATAAGAAAACTGCTAATTACAAAAAATAAGGCAATCCCATCGGCAAGCCCCAATTACCAAAAATTGATAAAAAAATATGAGATATCAACACAGTAAGAGTGGCCGGCGCCCTGAGTCCGTTTAATCCCGGCAGATAAATCCTGTCATTATTCATTCGGTTACTTTTTTATTACTCGTTCAAAAAAATCTATCTCTGTATTGTTATTTCAAAATATATTTTATACCTTTGGCTTATTTCATATCGAAAAAAGAATATAAACTTCTAATACATTTAACCTTACCTCTGTTTTTCTTTTGTTTATGACCGCCTTGGCTACACATATCAACCTTTCTTTCAAAGCTGCATCCGTAGGCTTTGGTTCTTTTCAGCTTTTAGCGTGGAGATTTTACTCTGGTACAAATCAGTCCGTTACTAAGTCTTCAGTATCAGGGCATTAGTAGCGGGCAAATATTATTCCCTGAAAAATAATATAATTGCCAAAGTTAACATAAAATTTTAAATTATGACAAATACTCATAATACATCCATCCCCAAAGAGGTATTGGATCAGATCAATCAGAAAATTGCTGAAATTATAGAATTAGCCAAACCTCATATCGTTTCGCTGACACCTGCCGAACGTACTGAATTGGCTAAATTGGGCGATAAAACCCTGACTTTTGTTGAAAAAACCAAAACGCATTTAACAGCTAATCCTCAATTGAAACCTGCTTATTTCAACACAGACGAGTTCATAATCGATTACAACGACTATCAAAACCTGCGCCCGGTTGTAAATATTGTAACTCAACTATTGCACAACATAGAAGACGCCATGATGGTAGCAGGCAGTGAAGCTTATATCTCATCGTTATCGTTCTATAACTCGGTAAAGGATGCCGCGAAACGGGACATTCCGGGAGCTAAAGCCGTTTACGAAGATTTAAAAGCCCGATTCCCTAATAATCGTTCCAAATCAAAAAAAGCCTAACTGACCTGTTTACGAAGCATTTCGGCTTCAAGACCTTCGAAGCATCCGAAGTTCATACAGAGAATTTCGAATGTTTTTTGTTCAAAGGCGAAGCTTTAAGCAAGAATTTTGGTACAAAAAGGTTCAAAATCGGAGGTATTTCAAGGGGTTTCAAAATAAAAAGTATTGAAGTCGAAGCTTTTTTGAACTATTTTGAAGCAGGAAAAGATCCAAAATTGAACCTTTTTTGCGGAATTTCAAAATAAAAAGGTTCAAAGTCGAAGCTTTTTTAGAGAATTTCAACGGGAAAAGGTCCAATAAACACAATTTTACTCAAAACAACTATTTTATTTTTTCCAACTTCCGTATTTCGGGTTCCATTTATTTATTAATTCCACTACTTTTTCAACTTCATCTTCCGTCATCACCTGACTGATGGGCAAACTTAACTCTTCTCTATGAATCTGTTCGGTAACGGGTAGCAACAAAGAGTTGTATTGAGAATAACAAGTTTGCTTGTGTGGCGGGATGGGATAATGTATCAGTGTTTGTACGCCGTTTTCGGCAAGGTAGTTTTGCAGTTCGTCCCGCCTGCTGCAACGTATGGGGAATAAATGAAATACGTGCGCATCCCAATCTGTAACAAGAGGCAAAATAATATCCGCCTGTTTTATGTTTTCGATATAATATCGGGCAACGCTTCTTCTTTTCTCCGTATCTTCTTCGAGGTGCTTCAATTTTACGTCAAGTATCGCCGCCTGAATTTCGTCCAAACGGCTGTTTAATCCCTGATATTGGCAAACGTATTTTTGGGTCGAACCATAGTTGGCCAATGCCCGCAAGGTTTTTGCCAACTCATCGTTGTCCGTGGTAACGGCTCCGCCATCGCCCAAAGCACCCAAGTTTTTGCCGGGGTAAAAGCTGTGTCCCGCCGCATCGCCCAAAGAACCTGTTTTATGTCCATCGAACAAACAACCGTGCGCCTGCGCGTTATCTTCGATAAGTTTTAAGTTGTATTTTTTACAAAGTTCGCCTATTTTTTCAGTGTAGGCGCATTGTCCATACAAATGGACAATCATAACGGCTTTTGTTCTCGGTGTTATGGATGCTTCTATCAAAGTATCGTCAATCTGATACGAAGTTATATCCGGCTCCACAAATACGGGTTTTAAGCGGTTGTCGGTTATGGCCAATATAGTGGCGATGTAAGTATTTGCAGGCACGATTATTTCATCGCCCTCGCTCATCGCACCCATTTCCATATATGCTTTCAAAATCAGCCTCAATGCGTCCAAGCCATTAGCCACGCCAATGCAATGCTTTGTGCCAATAAATTGGGCATAATTTGCTTCAAAACGTTCGTTTTCTTGTCCTTGCAAATACCAGCCCTTATCAATTACTCGCTCAGTAGCCAGTTTTATTTCATCTGCGTATAGAGCATTTATCTTTTGTAAATCGAGAAATTTTATCATAAATTATTTTTTCTTAGCCACTAATGCACGAATAATACTTAGTCATCAGTGTTTTAGTAGCAGTGTTTTTTTATTTGTTATTCGTGCATTGGTGGCAGACATCCTCATTGTTCGTTTTTCTTACAAACTTCGCCGGATTTCCGACCCAGAGTTCGTTGGCGGGAATATCTTTAGTAACTACGCTGCCCGCACCTATCATTGCGTTTTCGCCAATAGTAACGCCTCCAAGTATTACAGAGGCTGCACCGATTGAAGCGTTTTTTTTGACTACGGTTCTTTGCAATACAAAAGGCTGTTTGGCTCTCGGGTACTTATCGTTTGTGAAAGTAACATTGGGACCTATCTGTACATTGTCTTCAATCGTGATGCCGTCCCAAAGATAAACCCCGTTTTTTACCGTAACGTTATCTCCTACAACAACATCGTTTTCGATAAAACAGGAAAAGCATATATTACAACCGTTTCCTATCCGTGCTTGCGGAAGAACTACGCAGAATTGCCAAATATTCGTATTTTGTCCAATATTTTTGTTTGGACATCGGCTGATTGGTGAATCATTTTATTCTATTTTTTATCAATTCCCTTATATTCCAAAAAATCTTCGTAACTGCGGATATAATCCGGTTCATCGTATTTGTGAGATGCCAGCACCAGACAAACCGAACCGGACGAAAAGTCGTCCAACTCCCGCCAAATGCCGGGAACAATTAACAAACCCTGATAAGGTCTGTTCAGCATAAAAGTACGCTTTACATTCCCATCGTCCAAGGTAACGGAAAAACTACCACTTGCAGCTACAATCAGCTGATTCAATTCTTTATGCGCGTGCCCACCTCGCGATTCGCCACCGGGTATATCGTAGAGGTAATATACACGCTGCGTATCGAAAGGTACGGTTTTACCGTTTTCAATGACCGTGATATTTCCTTTATCGTGGTGATGCTTATCCAGTTCCACCATCGTGCAGTCATAAACCGAAGATTTTATCATAGCCTCATTCTCTTTGATTTTTTTTTGCCACTAATACACGAATAATACTTTTCTTTATTCGTGCATTTGTGGCTTTATTTTAACTATTCTTTTGTGTTTGTCATCTTTTTAAATTCATCGCAATCAAAAACATAATCCTGCCTGTCGAATTCGGTCGAAGCCAACACAAGGGCTAACGAATTGGTCGAAAAATTTTCCATCTGCCTCCAAATACCTTTCGGAACATATAATCCGTTGTAGGAACGGTTCAAATGAAAACGAAACTCTTCAAACCCGTTATTCAAAACAATGTCAAAGCTGCCCGACAACGCAACGATAAACTCTTCCTGCTCACGGAAAGCATGTCCGCCACGAATTTCGCCCCCCGGCACATCGTAAATCCAATAACTCCTTTTTACGGTAAAAGGAATATGCTCCTCCGATTCTATAAACGACAAATTACCACGTCGGTCGCCTATCTTAGGGAGTTCAATTATTTTCGGCTGATTTTCCATATTATTTTTATTAGCCACAAATTACATTTTATTAGCCACGAATGCACGAATAATATTTTTCTTATTAGTGTATTAGTGGCAATACTCTTTCTTCTTCAACACTTATTCGCTGCTGTTTTTCCACCGGGCTTTGTACAGTTTCAGTTTCTTTCCCAAACAGAATAAATAGAACGACAGCCGATTGGAACAGTATTTTATGGCACGGCTTTCCTTTTCTGTTATATTGTTTAACTGACTCAGTTCTTTTTTCGCACTTTTATAATCAACGTTATAAACGGCAAGCAAAAAACGGCGATAGGTCATATAATCCTGCGCCCATACCTCTGAAAACTCCACCTCGTCGGGATACAGTTCGTATAAATAACGCCGTATTTCGACCAAACCTTGGTGATAATACAGGAATTTCGGACTATTCGTCGAAGTAAAAGTCATCGACGTATCGTAAACCCGATACACGCAAGTTAAATCGGCGATATGCCCGAATTTTGTGTGTTTTGCCATTATTGCCTGCATAGGAACATCTTCGCAACTGAATTTACGTTTTATAAACTCGTCAAAATCGATATATTGCAACAAATTGCTACGGAACATCAACGACAACGGCATGGCATATACCCCACCCCGCCAAGTGAGGTCAAAAACTTCGCCGTCAGCCGGCGGATTGAGTGGTGCGATGCCCTGTTTTAACTTATTTTTTCGTACAATAAGCCGGTAGCCTCCCGTGGAAACAACTCCGTAAGCGGGGTGATTCTTCAAAAACTCAATCTGTTTTTCCAATTTTCGTTCGTCAATCCAATAATCGTCTCCCGCACACAAAGCAATATACTCGCCACGGCATAAGTTCAGACAATCGATAAAGTTTTTCACCAAACCCTGATTCGTATCCTGCAGCAGCAACTTTATCTTTTCGGGATATTTCTTCTGATAATCAATACAAATTTGCCGTGTTCCGTCAGTACCCGCATCTTCACCAACAATCAGTTCCATCGAAAAATTGCCACGTTGCATCAAAACACTTTCAATGGTTTGCGCAACGGTTTTCTCCTGATTGTAGGCGATGATAAATACCGAAACAAGCGGGTTTTGAATGTATGTTTTGTCAGCAATTATCATAATTATTCGGACAAAACGATTGTTTTTTTACCAAAATATTTACTGTAAACGCCGTTACGCCAATCTCCACTGTCAGTGGTAATATCCTCAATATAAATGCTTTTCGGTTTGTTTTTCAACGGTTGCAATATGAGATTATCTTCTTTGCTGTTTCTAATTTCCAGATAGCGGTCATTCATTTCAACATCAAATTTACGCGCTTTTTCTGTTAAAATGTCAGAATATGCCGTTCTCAAAGTCGATTCTTTCTGCATGAAATAGCTGAGGAAAAAATAACCGGCAAATATAATTAATATTTTACTTAAATTATCTAACCGTATTTTCTGTTTTTCTCTCAACCAAATACTTAAATTGGTGAAATTGACAAAGATAAGCAATAATGAAAAATAATACACCACATTCTGTATTCTAAAACTGTATAGTAATTTAGCAACAAACGACGGCAGTAAAAGGATTATTAAAACAAAGAAACTAAACGCCAATAATTTTGAAGGCTGAATAAACTTGACCGTATTTTTAGTTATTGAATAATAAAACGGTATCAATATAATATTTAGAATAACAGCACCAGACAGAAAAAATATTTTCCGGTATAACAGAAAATCGCTTTTAATGACCTGTAAATAGGATATTTGCTGTTCTGTGGAAATAAATTTCAGACGGACATAATTTCCCGGTCCCAACAATACAATGCCTGCCCCGACAATCAACACCAACAATAAAATGATTACTTTGCTTCTGTTTTGAGATTTCAGTTTAAATAAATCGTAAAGTAAAATTAGTCCGAAAATGCCCATAAAAATAAACACAATTTCGTTTTCAGAGGTCATTATAAACGCCAGCAACGCGATTGCAACAAAACGAAAACTGTTCGGAGAGTTTGACTTGATTTCGTAGATAATTAAATACAGAAAAACGTTGAAAAGGACGATACTTAATATCCAAATCACAATGCCGGGCTGCCAAAAAAAACATTCGGACAAGCCGGGGTTTGTATCCGACAAAAAGGAAAACAACAATGGAAAACAATAAAAATAGGTCTTCAAAACGGCTCTTTAACAAAAACTTGTTTGCCGTATGAAAAAGCAAAAAGACCGATGCGAAAAAAATCAATATGAAAACAAAAAATTGCAATCGAAATAAGAACAGATTATTTGTTTGACAAAAAAGAATCGTTAAAAAGTTACCCACAAGCCTGTTATCCATCGTAAGATAAATGTTCCACGCACTTTTCCATATCGAGTCGTTGTTCGGGGAATACCCAAAACCAAAATCGTCGGTAGCGGGATGCACGTAAAACGTTAATATTAACAATGGAAGTATGCTGACACACAATATCGCGGCGCTTAGTATTATTTTGATGTTCCTGTTCATCGGTTTGTAATTTTATTTATGCCACTAATGCACTAATTAATGGTTGTTTATTTGCACATCAGTGGCTTTATCTATTCAATAATTTATTAGTAAAAAAGAAGTTCCAAAGAAAAGTAACAGGAATAATCAGCAACGAAAGCAAGAATTTATCCCCGTTGGGTATTAATAATTTCATAAAATAAAGAAAGATCAAGCCGACAAGCATACTTATGATGTAAACAGTAAAATATGCCAAAATTTGTTTTAAAGTTCTTTTTTCCGTTTTAAAAACAAAAAAACTGTTTAATAGATACGATATACTTATTGACAAAAAATATGCAAACGTATAGCCTGCGTACAAATTCATTTTCAACAAACTCAAAAATAAAAACATTAAAAAAATTGATAACAAAGTTACAATAGTTCCTACTATTGAGAAACCAAATATTTTTTTCATAAAGTCAATTTTCATTTTTTTTTGTTTTTCTCGTATAGATAAAGAACAACGCATAAAAACCCGCAAACAGCGCCAAAAACATAAGATAAAACACGAATGGCTGCCAAGGTCCTTGTGATAGCATATAATTATCCCAATCAAAAGAACCGTTTTTATTTATCGCAAACCAAAATCTTGAAAGCAGAAGAGATAACAATAAATAAACGAAAGAACTTGAATATGACCACTTCTTTTCTTGATTCAACAAAATAAAAACCGGCATAAAGAGGAAAGGTAAAAAATTGATTAAATATCGGCTCTCATTTCCGATAGAAAAGATAAAAGCCATACAAATAACCAACAAATATCCCATGCCGTTATTTAATATGATTTCAGCAACTTTCCTCCAATAGATTAATAATAATATAATTACCAATCCGTAATATGCAAACATATTTACGATATTGGAAAATGGCGCCTGTAAAGATTCCGTTGCTATTTCAAATAATAATCTATCCATCGAATGGCGCGAATGAGTATTGGCAAAAAAGAAAATCAAAAAAGAAACTCCTGCATAAATAATTAGTATTTTCAGGATGTTAGTTATTCCTTTTTTATTCAAAAAATCTGCAAACTCTAATTTGTATAAAGTCTCCTTTGAAAAGAAATATATATAAACAAGCGTACAAATAAAAGACACAAAAATCAATTCCACATTTGTTACATCCCTCCGTAAATTAACTCCAAATTTATGTAAAAAAATATGACTGAAACCTATCGCAAAGTAAATAAAAAGAGGGACAGTAAAAACAAACAGTTCTAAACCTCTTTTGACTTTATTTTTATCGGTCTTTTCAGTTTTCAGTAAACTGTCTCGTTGCAGCAACGCCAAAGTTAAGCCTTGCAGTAGAGCCGTGGGATGAATAAACACATAAAATACTGATAGGAGAATTAAGATGTTTTTGTGTCTTGTGTCTTGTGTCTTAATATAAAAATAATAGCTAAACAACCCGAATGAAAACGCCAGATAATCAGTCAGTAACGGGTAATATCCCATTAATTTCAGGATGGGATAATTCAGAAACAAACTACTAAATGCTATAACCTCGATTTTAACATTAAATTTATGAAAATTAGAGATAAGAAAAAAAACAAAGGCAGAAACAAGGACAAATAACAAGTTGATTACAGACATCAAAAAATTATAGGTCTGTATGTTTTTCGGTAAATGAAATACTTCTATTACATTATGAATTACAGCAAAAGGAAGCGTTCTTTGAAATAAATAACGATCTATGTTTTTTCCCTTAAAGTCCGTATTAAAATTTTCACACAGCTTGGCATAAAGTCCCCCGTCCCATCCGGCACCATCTCCTACAGTAATCCGTTCTCCATAAAAACCATTATAAAAAATAATTCCCAATAGAATAGACACTAACAATGCTCTTATCAACAGTCTAATTTTCATTTTCTTTCTTTTTGATGATATAACCGGTGGCTTTTTACTTCCTCAAAAATTCGCCAAATATACTCTGCAATTACTCCCAGCGAGAATAAAATAAGACCGCTGAAAAAAGATATGAATATAATCAACGAAGTCCAGCCCGGAATAATATCGCCCCAAAAATCGTTATTGCCCCATACTTTGATGTAAAAATAAAACAGGATTAAAGCGAAAGAGAACAAAGAACAAAATATCCCCAAGCGCATAATCAGTTTAATGGGAAAGGTGGAAGACGACAGAAAGGTATCTTTTGCCAGTATCACTTTTTTCTTAAAACTCCAACGCGATTTTCCCTCATTTAATCCGAGCGGTCTGTCGTATGATAAATATACAGGATTGAAACCAAGTTTAAGCACTTCGATAATGCTTGATGTCCTTATCGGATGAATGCGCGAATTTAGTATGTCAATTATTTCTCTGTCAATGAAATACAAATCCGCTCCGCCTTCCGGAAATTTTATGTCGGAAAGATTATTCATCAGTTTATAATACAATCCTGACAGGAAACGGCTGCTCCAAGGGTCGTTTCTTGTTTGCCGATAGGGAATAATCACTTTCTCTCCTCCCTCCCACAGGCGGTACATTTTAACAATTGTTTCGTAAGGCTGTTGTTCGTCGTCAACCATCGGCATTGCACAAGCGCCCTTACAGACGCTCAGTCCTGCAAAAATGGAGTAGTGGCTTGTGTAGTTTTTACTTAATTGATACGCCCGTACATTTGTTTCCGCTTTTTCCAAATCAAGGGCTATCCGGTACGAATCGTCTTTTGAACCGTCGTCCATTATAATAAACTCAAACGGTATCGACTCTGCGTCAAGCAACGCTTTTATCTTGTAATAAGCCGTCGGTATCCTTTTCTCGGAATAATAAGACAGCAAAATAATAGACAGTAATTTTTCCGACTTCATAAAAATCAGTAATTTTTTTGTACAAATTCCTCACTCACATTAATTCTCGGTAAAAAGTACCTGCCTGTAAACCATTGCTGATTTAACGTTCCGGCTACTGCCGAAAAAGCAAAAGCGTAGTTTGTCCGCTTTATTTGCCGCCTGTTTTTACGGGAACATTCTACTACACGCCCGTAAGGAAAAGCGAAAATAGCGACTTCCCGGTTCAGCCAATTTTCCAGATATTTTTTCGATTCCCCCCATTCACGTGTCGCCTCTTTAGGGGAAAGATACCTAAACATTTTATGGTGCAAAGCGTGCGAACCAACAATGCACAATTCGTCTTTCGATAATTCCTCAATCTGTTCTTTTGTCAAAAAGCCCTTTTTCCCTATCAAATCTTTTGTTATGAAAATAATAAAAGAGATATGGTGTTTCTTCAGAAACGGATAGGCTTTTGTATAAACACTTTCGTTGGCATCGTCAAAAGTAACCATAAATTTACCTTTTATTGCTTCTTTATTCAAAACAATCGCGGTCAATTCGCTATAATCCATAGGAACGAAGCCCGACTCAATCTGTCGCAACAAAAAACGCTCAAAAGATTGCTGTGTAATGGAAAATTCGGATTTCACTTCATCAACCGTATCTTTCAGGTCGTGAAAAAGAAAAACCTTCGAAGCACCAACAGTTCCGAACCTGCTCAACATACCGAGCAAAAAGGTGTATAAACGGTTATGTTCTCTTATTATACGGAGTTTTAATGGAATCATCGCTTGGTTTTTAATACACATTTTCTTTACAAATTTCAGTTTTTAAATCCGGATTTCGCAAATACGAAAAAAAGATTAGTTGCCCTTTCTTGTGCATATACGAAAAATATTTCTTTTTATCCGATCTATTGAACACGTATTCTGTCTTCTCTTTAAATACACAAGATAATTTTTGACTAAATAGATTGCAATCTCTTTTGAAAAAGAAAATTTATTCTTTCGAAACAACCCATAAGACACAGTTATTCCCGTATTAAAAAAATGACGTCCCAACCCTTTTTCCGTACCGTGTACATCTACAAACTGCAAATGCTGCATTACCGCATCAGGGGTATAAGCAATCAAAAGATTATTATTGTGCAATTTGTTTACCAATCCGGTGTCGCCGTCGCCAATCAAATACCTTCCCACCAAGTCGGGATTGAACCCGTGTACGCCTTCAAAAACCGTTTTTCGTATGGAGAATAAACCACCGTTCAAATACAAGTCGTACCCGCAACGTGGTTCGTCTCCGTAGTTTAACTTGCCCAACATAAATTCATAAGGCGCTATCCACTCGGGGGCTTCTCTGTCCCAGAGCAATTCTATTTTTCCGGTAACAGCTGCAATCTTTTTGTCTTGTTCATACATATCCCATATTGCTTGGAGGCAAGTGGAGTTGAACAAACCGTCGTTGTCGGCAAAAACGAGAATATTGCTTTTAGCCGGCTTTACGCCGGCGTGCCGCGCTTGTGTGGCTCCGGGAGTCAGCTCTTTTACATACCTGAAATTGGGATATTGCTGATATTCTTTAGCTATCTCCGCCGTACTATCCGTAGAGTTATTGTCCACCAAAATAACTTCATAATCATCCAAAGGCAAGGTTTGCCGATACCAGGTATCCAACGAACGCCTCAAAACGGCAGCACCATTATAGCTTGGAATGATAACGGAGAGTTTCATTACTATATCAAGAAAATTTACTTAACACTTTAATAATGAAAGATAATAGCCGAAACAACATTTTATGTTGTTTTACCATATCCAAATTTAGCAAAACCTTATCGTTCGCCAACTTTTCAAACTCGGATAAACGCTCCATATCTCGCCGAATGGGAAGAGGAATCAGTTTATCGAGAACCTCTTTTGTTTCTTTTCTCAATAAAACTTGATTTAAGGATGAAATCCCGTCTGTATCAAATCGGGCAATATCCCTATCTATTGACTGATAATTAACGGAATGTAAACCGCCCACCAATAGAAAAAACTCCCAATCGGAAACAATTCTATTTTGTTCGTTATAAAGACCATATTTATGAAATAAATCTCTTCTTATAAACGTTGCCGGATGCAATAACCCTTTTTCTATGCAGTTATGCAATGTTAATTCGGCAGGTGGAGTTAGTTTTTGCTCTTCTCCGTTTCTACCCGACAACCATAAATTACCAGAACATAATTCCGTTTGGGGCTTAACCACTTTTACAAAATCTGACAGCACCTCGTTATCAGTAAAAAAATCGCCACTGTTCAGAAACAGTAAAAAATCGCCGGAAGCTTTTTTTATGCCTTTATTCATCGCGTTGTATATACCGCTATCGGGTTCGCTAATCCAATATGTTACTTGCAACTCTAGCTTTCTTATTATCTCAATGCTGCCATCTGTACTTGCTCCGTCAATAACAATATACTCATAATCATCAAAATTTTGAGCCAGCACACTTTGCATCGTCTTTTCCAAACCCAATGCGTTATTGTAATTGATAGTTATGACAGATATTTTACTCATTGATTATTAGCTATGTCGGCAAAAATTCCCTTTATCTGTTTCCATCTATTTTCCCAAGTATGATTTTCAATCACTTGATGATAATTTTTCTCAATCAGGGGAATGTATTTCTCATAATTATTCAATATGTCGGTCAATTGTTCGGTTGGATGCTCATAATCTATCTCTACAACGGGATTGTAACCGAAAAGTTGTATCATTTCCGCCGGTGCGTGTCCCACAATCAGACATTTTGAAATCATCGACTGTAAATAACGTATGGTCATTGTTTCGATGGTTCCAGCTCTTTCGGGATGAGTAATATTTGACGGAACACAAACAGAAATTTTTGCATCTGCTAAACCCCCAATAAATTCTTCTCGGGTAGGAAAAATAATTTCACCTTTTACTTTTTCGTATAGATATTTTTTTCCAGCCTTTGCTAGTTCATCCTTTATTTTATTATGATATTCGTCGTATTTTCGTCCGATTGCCAACACATCTGTTTTTTTTCGGCGTACTCTTTGAACCTGTATTCCTCCTTTTTTATAGCTTCCGGTATCCAAAAAACTTTTGTTTTTGCCAGAAGTGTTCTCAGATTCCTTGCCGATTGCGACGCTGTTACAAACACAAAATCAATTTTATATTTTTCCAAAAATTGCACAATGCCATTGTAATCTTTTTCCCAAGCATCAAAAAGGAAAATACTGCGACAGTGATTCGTTGTAAAACCAAAAGGTTTGTATTTTATCTCATCCAACCCCATCATTATGGTGAAAAGATGTTTATCGTCTTCTAAAGGACACTTCTGATATTGCTTTTTAGTTGGTAAAATAGTGGAGAAACCACACTTCTTTGCCAAGCGATAAAGAATAAATACACCATTGAATATTAAAGGAGAAACAGACCCTACTTCTTTAACCAATGTGTCGGCAAGCATAATTTCCTCAAATTCATTTGTCGTGTCGGAGGAAACGTGATGATTATTTTGGTTTTTAATTAAATACATATACTTTATTTAATTAAAAATTTTACTCAAATATTTAATGATAAATTTATTCGTGTAAGAATTATTTAATAAATCTATGGCTTTCTCAAAGTAATAGATATTTGTTTCCCAAACAATATCTTTCAAAAATGTTACGCGTTCTTTTTGTAATTTAACTGCAAGTAAAAAATATGTTATTAAAAATAGAATATTTATTTTTATTTTATTTTTTGTGTGAGGAAATATTTAAATAATTAATTAAATTCTCACTTAAATACAACATAAATGGTCCTAAATAAGGAAAATTTTTATCACAACAAAATGACAAATGAGAATCTATATATATAACTTTTGAGTTGGATATTTGGTTTATTGCAAATTGATAAGGGTCTATATATGGAAGTTTACGAATTAAAACCAATTCAGAGTTTTCTTTTAAAAACAGGGCATTAAATGAAATCGAACCTTCAAATGTGCAAAATGTGTCACAACCTGAAATATATGACATTTGTTCTTTGAATGATAATTTTGTTGGATTAAGAATGTTAAACCCACTCTTTCTCATAACTCTTTCAATGTTTAAAATCCCTATAAATTTAGACGTTCTATTTACCGTAAAAAAAATTTTATCTGTTTTAATTGGTTCTACATTTAGTTTTATCTTATTTATTAATTTCTCATACTCTGGAGTGTAAAAAAATAATCCATTTTTTAGATCGACATCCTTTCCAATAATTTTATCATCAGTTTTTAAAATTAAAGAATCATCGGGAATGTAAACGGATGAACAATAAGCAACTTTATTTATTTTTCTAAGTCGCTGTCGCTTTACTCCTATTATTTCCAATAAATCGTAAAATTGAATAGGAAAGGAATCATCTTCCGCATAATATAGAATATCGTATTCATTTAACTTCTTTTCAAAGTACTCCATACTTCCAACATACCAAAACCTTGAAAGAACATCCGTAAGTAAGTGCCCCCAAACATTATACCAAATACCTAAGTAAATAACAGGATGTGTTTCAATTAATATATTAGATTTATTCTCATCTTTTGGAATAAAAGTGATCTGTGTTTCATCTAATGGCGTTAAAATAACATTTTCTAAATATTTTATTGTCACACAATCATTAGATAAGTAATCCATTGATGCTGAATAATTGGTAATATCCAGCATAGGTTTGTCTACAAAATCAAATAAATATTTTTCTAACATATATAATTAATCCAAAATGTTTCGTATTGATATTTTTTCCATGCGTGACATCCAAATGGCAATGTTTGGTTATTTAGCTTAAAAAGATATGCCGGCGATTTCTCAAAAGCAAACTGCATCGCTTCTTTTATGTTTGGGATGTTTAATTTTAATTTTGTATTTTCCAGCACTAAACAATAAAAAATATCTTCGGCATCGTTCCACGATTCTAATAAGTCTTTAATTCGATTATTTTTCCCTAAAAAAGTCATTTTAATAAAATCAAACAAACTTCCGTAGTTTGCTTTAGTTATCTTATATGCTCTTTTTGTGGTATAAATGTTTTTTTTATATTCCAATATTTTGATAAAAGTTTCCACTTTCCTCAAAGAGAATCCACCGTTTCCCACTTTCCACAACTCTGCACCTTCTTCGTGTGAAGAATTTCCCGTAAACCAAGGCGCGCCAATATAATCGTAATTTTTTTCGCACCATTTGTTTAATTCATCTCTAAAAATAAAACAATCAAGCTGATAAATTAACATGTAACTATACTTGGCAAAGCATTTATAAAAATAAGATTGCAACATCAAAGCATTGTACCCTTTTAAGTCGGCAAAATATTCTTTCTCAAAAAATATTATATTTAATTTAATCGCATACTCATTAAAAACAGTTTGATATAAATCTAAATTTAGCTTCTTAAATGTGATTAGAAAAATGTCATAACTTTTCAATATATTCAAACATTGTTTCAAGGAACAAATCTCAGATTCATCAGGTTTTTCTTTGTATACCGGAAGAACGATACAACACTTATTTATCGTACTATTTTTCATTTATACTTCTTTGCAAGAGGGTTCGTTATTTTCCCCTTTGAAAATAAAAATAAGATTGTGATAAAAATGTATTGACGTTATGTTTAAATCAAAATAAGTAGGAATATAATTCTCGTCAGTATATTCCATATAATTTATACCATCTATCAACTTCTTAAAATAATTTATTGAAGTAAAATCAGCTTTTAAATCTGAACTTCCCCCACTATTTTCGCGATATGATGTTTGAGTATCTTCTATAACATAGATACCTCCATTTTTTAGATATGGAAAGAGTACATTGAATGTTTTGATAATATGTTCACAGTAGTGACTACCGTCGTCAATAATAATGTCGGGTACACCTTTCATTTTACTCAAAACATCTTTCAGAAACGTTTCATCGGTTTGACTTCCCTTAAAAATTTTATTCTGTCTTCTTCTAATAACGATTTATCGTAAATATCTAAGGAGTATATATTTCCTCTCAAAAAGTATCTTTTCCACATTCTTAATGAAGCACCGCCATTTTGGGGACTGTCATATCCACCAACACCAATCTCAAGTAAATTGATTTTTTTCTTTCTTAATTTATTAAAATAATACCGATAATGTTTTGTATAAGAATGAATGCCCCACTTATCTGTTTTATTGATAATGGCTAATTTATTAAGATTTTTCCCTGCACCGAAAGTCAATATAAAGTTCACTGCATAACGAAGTCTATTTCTTAACTTGTTATTGTTTATTAAGATGTTAACTTTTTTTCTAAGGCTCATATTTTAATAATTATAAAGTTTCATTATCATTCTGTCAATTCTTCTTATCATCAAGCTATTATTCATTCTTTTTTGGGAATAAGCCATCCACCATTGATATATTTTATCAATTACATTTCGTGGATCTTTGTATTTATAGGAATTTAATTTCCCGAAATGAATTATCTTTTTTGTCCAGTCCACATTCCATACACACACCTTTTTGAATTTATTAATACCATACTTTTCAAATAGATTTAGTACTTCCTTGTCATACCAATAATTTTCTTCACGGTTTACTTTCAATATATCAATCTCCTTTTCTCGATACGATTCTATCCAAGCCTGTGGAATTTTCAAAAATTCTTCTTTTTTTACGATGTCCATATGATGGTATTGTCTATAAATATCCACAGCACTCTTCATTGGATTGTTTATAACTTCAAGACATTGATAATAATAATGTTTGTGCACCATTCTATCCCAATCTGTATATTGAAAGTGAATCACAGAGAAGGTGTTAACGGTGTATTTGGGGGAACGTTCTGAAATCGGTACCCGTGAGCAATGAATAGCTGTATTTGGTATTCCTTTGTCATAATCTTCAAAATCATCGTCCATATAACCCCACGGAAAAAAATATCCTTTCCACATATTCTTTCCATCGGGAGCAAAATTCGACCATTGAAAATTTATTGCCGTTCCTTTGGGCAAATATAAAATCTTTTCCCATTCGCCGCTTGTGAAAATTTCAGGAGAAAACATTTCATCTGCATCTAAGGTTATGAATAGCCGTTGACCTTCAATTTTTCTTGCCTCATTCACAAGTAAGCGTTTGCGTTCTAATTCATTAAACGTTTCAGACGGATTGTCAATCAATATTACCTTGGAATACCGCTTTGCAATATCCCTCGAGCCATCCGTTGACATCTGATCGGCTATAATGATATAGTCCGCCCATAGGCTTGTAGATTTCAAAAACCGGTCTAAAATCCAAGCTTCATTCTTTACCGGAGTTAAACAAATTATGGTAGGTTTCATGATCTATGTCTATTTTTTTTCTAAATTTAGCCGGATTACCTGCAAATATCGACAATTCAGGAACAATTGAAGTTACAACAGAACCAGCACCTACAACAGCACCCTTGCCTATTCGAGTTCCCTTCAATATGATACAATTTCCTCCAATCCACGAAAAGTCTTCTATTAAAATAGGAGCTGATAGCGTATTCTTATCATTATCAAATTTGCGAAGATATGGATTTGCTGGATGGAAGTCATTATCAAAAATAGAAGTATTAGCCCCAATTCCAACATATTCTCCAATTTCAATTTTAGTTCTTGCACATAATGTAGCACCAGATAAACCCGAATCTCTCCCTAAGACAATTTGCGCATTTTCGCTCATCGTCGCTAAAATCACAGGATGACATATCCCTGCAGGATTATTCTGAACGTCCGAATCTAACGTAACACCCGACATAATTTTTATTATCGAGTTTGGATATTTTTTTATTATGGGTTTCCCTATTAATTGCACAAATCCTATTTGTGTTTCCACTCCCATAGATTTCAGATAATAAAAATCATTATATTGTTTCAACGTGAATTTTCTGTTTCTATGGTTAAGGAAAAACAGCATCAATCTAAATAAGTATAATATCTTTTTCTTTATGAACATTCTTTTTTAATGTAAAAACAAGAACCATGTCCTTGTGAGTTGTTGAACGTAAATCCTGTTTTTGTTACATGTCCATCTGTTTCTAAAATCACTCCTTTTAAGATATCAGCATAACCCACCACTAATGGATTTGTAAAAAAAATATCAACAAAGTATTTACCCGCAATAATTCCTTTAGGTAGGATCAACTTTTGTGTCAGTTCAAACTCTCCCTGTACCTTTTTTGAGGTTCCATTATAGTGACCCGGACTGTATATGATTAACGGTACTTCATTTTCATCATATATACGTAATTCTATTCCTAAACTTAGTCTTTCTATAGCACTACCCTTCACACAAAATTCTATTTCGGTTGTATCTGTAATATTAAGAATTTTACCCTCGGAACCATTTGTCGTAATAAAATCGATTCTTAACTTATCAGAATTATATTTTATACCATCTATTATTTTATCTCCTTTTATAATAGAGTTTTTCTGTAAATAATATTGAACCGACTCATTTGCTGTGCCTTCATATAAAACATTGCCATTTTCTAATAATATCCCTTTGTTGCACAACATTCTAATACTCGCCATATTATGACTCACAAAAAGCACAGTCCGACCCTCTCCTTTGCTTACATCCTGCATTTTTCCGATAGCTTTTTTTTGGAATTCTGCATCGCCTACTGCAAGGACTTCGTCCACCACAAGTATTTCCGGTTCTAAATGAGCAGCAATTGCAAAACCAAGGCGTACGGTCATACCACTGGAGTAGCGTTTTACTGGAGTGTCTAAGTAGCGTTCCACGCCGGAAAAATCCACAATCTCATCCAATTTACGGGTAATTTCCGCCTTGGTCATCCCCATAATGGCGCCGTTCATATAAATGTTTTCGCGCCCCGTCATTTCGGGGTGAAAACCGGTACCCACTTCGAGCAGCGAAGCGATGCGTCCGCGGGCTTTGATACTTCCGGTAGTAGGTGCAGTTACCTTGGAGAGTATTTTCAGCAAGGTGGATTTTCCCGCGCCGTTCTTCCCGATAATGCCCAGTACATCACCCTGCTCCACCTTAAAATTAATATCTTTCAACGCCCACACATATTCGCTTTCTCCTTTCGATGCACGGTCGTTTACCTCGCCTATTTTCAGGTAAGGGTCTTCTTTGCCAAGTATGTTCATTTTCCACCACCGATTCAGGTCGTGACTGAGCGTACGGGTAGAGACTAACCCGAGACGGTATTGTTTGGATATGTTTTCGAATTCTATTGCTGTCATAATTTATTCTCTTCCTCGGATTTTTTTATCCACGGATTACACGGAATACACGGATTTTTTCTTTCTATAAAATCTATCTTTACTATTTATATCTTTTCCGTGAAATCTGTGTAATCCGTGGATTATTATCTCTCTTTATGTTTTTTCGTGGACATACTAATTTGATTTAAACAATTGCCCCACCAAGCTCAATACATTTTTCAGTACATCCTGACTTTCCACAGGGATTTTCAGATAGGTTTGTCCCGTTTTTTCATCTTTTTCGGTTATGGAAGATACTAATTCCGCCGTTTTTTCGGGCGAAGCAAGCGTTTTGGATAAGCCGGAAAGGAAAGACAATCCTTGTGCTAACAGTTGTGCCGGTTCTGTTTCATTTTTTTTCACCGGCTCTGTGATTTCCGGCTCGTCCGTTTCCACATCATCATCTCCTTCAAAGTAATGATCCTGAAGTTTGTCGCCGGCTTTATTATCGTCAGCCAAACCATCTTTTTCTTCCGGTTTGGCTGATACAACCTGTTCGAGTTCCTCGTCTTCGGTTATGGTCTGCTGAGTAGCGGTGTTGGTAGTGTCGGCAATTTCGTTAACGGTCTGCATAAATTGCTTAAACTTATCATCGCTCATAAAAATGCTGTCCTCACCCAAATCCAGAATACCTTTGGCAAGCGAACTTTTAAAGCCCAAGACGCTTAACATACGTTCCTCAATCGTACCCTTCGAAACAAAATTGACAATCGATACATTTTTCTTCTGTCCCAGGCGGTGGATACGGGCTACGCGCTGTTCCAGCACGGCCGGATTCCAGGGAATATCCATATTTACAAGCAGCGAAGCCGACTGAAGGTTCAAGCCTGTACTTCCTGCATCTGTCGAAAGAAAAACGCGGCAATCGGGATCATTGTTGAAATTGTCAAACAGCGACTTGCGTTTTTGACTGGGAACGCCTCCGTGCAGATATTCATACTTTATGCCCAACGTGTCCAATTCCTGCGCCACCAACCGTGTCATTCGCTCCCACTGACTGAAAACAACGGCTTTTTCGTCCGATTGCTCAAAGTACTCGTCGAGTATGCTCATCAATTCATTAATTTTCGTATCGTGGCGCGTAGTCTGATCGACAATGTAGGTGCTGTCGCACACCATCCGCATCAGGTTGAGGTTTATCAATAGCTTTTGTCTGTCTTTTTCATTCAGAAAACCCATACGCTGCCACTTCTGCACCAAACGTGCCACAATAGCATTAAACTCCTCGTGCATATCGCTTTGCGCTTCGGTCATCGGTACAAAAAGAATTTTGTCCATCCGTTCGGGCAATTGCGAAAGTACATCTTTTTTGGTACGTCTCAATACTATTTCTTTCAGCATTTCGCCTATTTCGTTCAAATGCTGATAACCGATTACTTTTCCCGTTTCATTGGTTATCTGGTAACGATTTATAAACTGATAGTAAGGTCCCAAACGAAAAGGATCGATAAACTGTACGATTGAATACAGTTCTTCCAACTTATTTTCGAGCGGCGTACCGGTAAGCACCACGCAATAGGTCGATTTTATCTTTTTTACACTGGACGCGACTTTCGTTTTCCAATTTTTGATACGTTGAGCTTCGTCCAAAATTATCAGATCGTAACCGGATTGATTAATGGCTTTCAGGTCGTTAACGGCAGTATGATACGAGGCTATTTTATAAAATTCGTCCCCCGAAATATTGAGCGGCTCTAATATGAGGCAAGCCTTCGATTACCCGCACGGTACTATCGGTAAAACGTTCAATTTCGGACTGCCACTGATATTTTAGCGAAGTAGGACAAATAATCAAAGCGCCAGATATGCCATTTTCTTTTTTCAACAATTCGGCTGCGCCAATGGCCTGAATGGTTTTACCAAGCCCCATCTCGTCAGCGATAAGGGAACGTCCGGCTTTGGCGGCAAACAAAACTCCTTCATTCTGATACGAGAAAAAATCCGTTTTCAGCAACCCGTTCAATTGTGTATTTTCAGAATACAGTTTCTCGAGCTTTGACTTTCTCTGATTATGTTCCCTTATTTCGAGAATATAAGCCATCGCATCGTCATAGCATCTGAAATCGGGATCAACGACATACGCTTTTTCGAGAAAGTTCTCAAAATTCGCGTACGCCTCCTGTTTTAAGTCATCATTTGAGTCAAAAAAGTCGTTGATAAAAAGGCTGAATTCCTTAGCATAATCCGTGCCCACCCTTATTTTAACTTTCCGTTCCTCTTTGTACGACAGATATACGGAAGAATATGGCGAATCAAATTCCTTTTGCAGGTATTTCGACAATTTCGGGTTGTTATTTATTTGCAATAATACTGCCTCAATATGCTTGCAGGTTCCCAAACGATTGGTTTTAAAATCGAGACACGAACAGAAATTCATCGAACTCTTGTTGTCGCGTATCGACACCTTGTAATTATTGCGTGTTTCAAAATTGCTAACGTGATAATCGCCAAAAACAGGGTGAAAACCATCGAGTTTTTCTATCCCAAAAGGCTTATCCACAACAAATTGTCTGCGCAAAGCTATCTGCCACTGTTCCAAAGACATTCCGCCGGGTTGCTTGTAATACGAAACCCCTTTCTTCTCTTTTTTAACCGGTCTTAGCTTTGTTGACTTCTTTGCCATTATTTATTTATTTTTGTTTGTTTATTGTCCACGGATTACACGGAATACACGGATTTTTCTTTTCTTTCTATAAAATCTATCTTTACTCTTTATATTCTTTTCCGTGAAATCTGTGTAATCCATGGACTACTCTTAATTAATTCAATATACCATTCTTTTGAATTTCAAACTTTTCTCTCCAAAATTCACAAGTAAACCAACTTTATTGCCTGTTGCCTTCAAATAGTTCAACAACTGTGCTTCGTGTTCTGTTGTAAATGCCGATAACGCTTTTACTTCCACAATTATTTCATCAAAGCAAACAAAGTCGGCGATATAGTATTTTTCAAGAATAAAACCTTTGTAATCAATCAACAATTTCTTTTCTTGAACAAACGGTATATTCCTTAATCTAAATTCAATGGATAAAGCCTCTTGATAAACAGCTTCTAAGAATCCACAGCCTAACTGTTTGTGTACTTCAAAAAAAACTCCAATGATTTTTTCCGTTTCTTGCTCAAAATACATACGCAATTTATTTTATAGGTTATACCTTTTGTCCACGGATTGCACGGAATACACGAATTTTTTTCTTTTTCCGTGAAATCTGTGTAATTCGTGGACTATTTCTTTTCATATTCTCCGTGTAATCAGTGTAATCCGTGGATAATATTTTCTTATTATTCCGTGGATTACACAGTATCCATAAAACTCCGTTGTACTTTGTTAAACACCACCATACCGATGCCCAGCACCGCCACCATAAATCCGAAACTGTAACCGAGTCCCATCCAACTGAATTCTCCGACTCCCAAAGTCGCATATTTGAATGTTTCGAAAATTGGAGTTAATGGATTTACCGAAATAATCGTTTTGAGCATTTCATTTTTGATAAAACTCATCGGGTAAATTACCGGCGTAGCATACATCCACAACTGAACAATGAATGTAAATAAAATTGTCAAATCACGGTATTTAGTTGTCATTGAGGAGATTATAATACCAAAACCGAGCGACAACCCTGCCAACATAACAATCAGCACAGGAAACAGCAGTATATAAATATTGGGAGAAACGGAAACGCCTGTGAACACAAAATACAAATACACCGAAACAAAAAGCAACATTTGAATTGCCATTCGCACTAAATTAGACGTTACGGTAGATAATGGAACAATCAAACGAGGAAAATAAACTTTTCCAAAAATATTCTGATTCGTATTAAAAGTGGTAGATGTTTTTGTTAAGCAATCTGCAAAATACATCCAACAAACGTTACCTGCCAAGTAAAAAAGTGCCTGTGGTAATCCATCGGTACTCATTTTAGCAATACCGCCGAATACTACCATCTGCATCACCGTTGTAAGCAAAGGTTGAATAAAAAACCAAGTAGGACCTAAAATTGTTTGCTTATATTGCGTGATAATATCTCGTTTTACGAACATCGAAAGCAAATCGCGGTACTGCCAGATTTCTTTAAAATCGACTTCAAAGAGTTTGTTTTTCGGTTTAATAACGGTCGTATATTCTTGCTCAATCATTACTGTTTACATTGTTTAAATGTTTCACGTTTAGTGTTTGATGTTTAGCGTTTAGCGTTTAATGTTTAATAACTTTAAGCGTAACTGCGTTTTAGCGCACTTAATTTGTTTGCGATTTTATCAAACCTGTAATTTTATCTTGTCTAAATCTTCTTGTTTTATATATTCTAAATCTGCAGCTATTTGAAGCTGACAGTAAGTTTCTAATAAAGAGCCGTAAGCTATTTCTATGAACCGTTCTTTTTCTTTATTTGATGCCCTTGATGTGCCTTCCACTATATTTGAAACAACGGAAACAGCAGCTCTCTGAATTTGTGAAACTAATCCAAAACGTTCTCTATCAGGGAAAAATTCGGTTGTAAGCAAATATACATATTTCACGTAAATTCTTGCATCCTTATATACCTCCAATTTCTCAAAACTATATATTTTTCTTTCAAACATTAAACGCTAAACATTAAACATTTATACCTTTTCAAGATACCAATCGTAAAGTTTTTGCACGCCCTCATCTATTTCAATAGTATGTTTCCAGCCAAGCGCATGTATTTTCGAAGGGTTGGTCAATTTACGCATTGTTCCGTCCGGTTTTTCGGTATTGAATACAATTTTACCTTTGAATCCTAATTTTTCGGAAACAAGTTCAGCCAACGCTTTTATAGTGATTTCTTTTCCTGTACCTATATTTATATGACAGTTCCGTATTTCTTTACTGCCTTCTTCAACCGAAAGTTTTTTCACATCTTCAAAGTCCACATTTTCTACCAAATATACGCAAGCTGCTGCCATATCTTCACTCCATAGAAACTCTCTCAACGGCTTTCCTGTTCCCCATATTTCTACTTGAGTTGTTTTGTCATTTTGGGTGATACCATATTTTTGAAGCTTTGTCAATATCTCTGATTTTTCGTTTGCGCCATTAACTCCTTCTACCGGATAACGGTTAAAGTCGGCAATGATACCTTCCCAATTATTTTCCATTAAACATTTGGCTAAATGCGTTTTACGAATGATTGCCGGCAATACGTGGCTTTTTTCCAAATCGAAATTATCGTTCGGACCATATAAATTGGTGGGCATCACTGCTATAAAATTAGTACCGTATTGTAAATTATAGCTTTCGCACATCTTTAATCCGGCAATTTTAGCCAACGCATACGGTTCATTAGTGTATTCTAACGGATCGGTGAGCAAACAGTTTTCAGGCATAGGCTGAGGTGCCTGCGCCGGATAAATACAAGTACTCCCGAGAAACAACAGTTTTTTTACTCCATATTTGTATGCCGAATGAATAACATTATTCTGTATCATCAGGTTTTCGTAAATAAATTGTGCACGATAAGTGTTGTTAGCCACAATTCCTCCCACTTTAGCCGCTGCAAGAACAACATATTCGGGTTTTTCTTTTGCAAAAAAAGCATCAACATCATCTTGTCTCATCAAATCCAATTCAGCAATCGAACGTTCGATAAAATTAGTGTATCCCTTTTCTTTGAAAACTTTTGTGATAGCAGAGCCTACCAGTCCCAAATGACCAGCTATATATATTTTACTATCTTTATTCATAATGTTTTAGCTATTGGCTTATTTTGTCTTTTTTTTACATATTCCATATCGTGACTGACCATAATCTTTACCAATTCGGCAAACGAAGTTTTGGTTGGATTCCAGCCAAGCAGTGTTTTCGCTTTTGTTGGATCTCCAATCAGTAGTTCTACTTCTGCCGGGCGGAAATATTTGGGATCTACTTCGACCAATACTTTTCCGGTTTTAGCATCAATTCCTTTTTCATCTACTCCTTGACCGTCCCATTTGACTTCAATACCTGCTTCGGCAAAAGCGAGTGTACAAAATTCGCGTACAGTGTGCATCTCGCCGGTAGCAATTACAAAATCTTCGGGAGTTGGATGTTGAAGAATTAACCACATACATTCCACGTAATCTTTAGCATAGCCCCAATCCCTATACGAATCTAAATTGCCCATATAAAGTTTATCTTGCAAGCCCTGCGCTATACGTGCTACCGCCAACGTTATTTTGCGGGTTACAAACGTTTCTCCACGTCGTTCGCTTTCGTGATTAAACAATATACCGTTTACGGCAAATAATCCGTACGATTCACGGTAATTTTTTGTAATCCAAAAACCGTATTGTTTTGCTACGCCATAAGGCGAACGAGGATAAAACGGCGTAGTTTCTTTTTGAGGAATCTCCTGCACTAAACCAAACAGTTCAGACGTAGATGCCTGATATATTTTACAAGTTTTTTCCAAATTCAAAATACGGACAGCTTCCAGCAATCTAAGCGTACCTACGGCATCGCATTCAGCGGTGTATTCGGGTACGTCAAAACTCACTTTCACGTGACTTTGGGCAGCTAAATTATAAATCTCGTCCGGTTTAACTTCCTGAATGATACGAACCAACGAACTGGAATCGGTCATATCTCCGTAATGTAAATTCACAGCTCTTTTCTTTTTCATATCTCTCACCCACTCGGTAAGATATAGATGTTCGATACGTTCGGTATTAAACGATGATGAACGTCTCAGCACACCGTGTACTTCATATCCTTTTTCTAATAAAAATTCAGCTAAATAAGAACCATCTTGTCCTGTGATGCCGGTAATCAATGCTATTTTCATCTGTTTATATTTTTTTAGTTATCAGATGCAACTCGCACACACATATTTCTTATATGAATAAAAGTATATTTTTCGTGCTCGTTTCATACGATGATATATTTTTTTACAAAGATAAACATTATTCCCAAAAATTATTGATACGAAGTGTTTTTTTTGTTAACGTTTTACCATCATTTCTTTTTTAATCCAGCCCAGTCCACGCGCAAGTCCAATGTCATTAAGCTAAATCTCTTAGAACGTATTTTTATAGTTTTCCAGCAATTTAGGCTTGTCTCTTTTCCTATATTTTCCAGTGTTTCTGCCATATTTTCTATTGAGTCATATAGACATTGTATGTTTTTAAAACAGTTTTTTGAGTTCTGATACTATTTCGTCCATTTCATTTGTCCGAGAAAAACAATAAAAAAAATGATTATCCGCAAAGTGACCTGTATAAAAAAAGGTCAGAGACATGCGGTTAAGTTTGCGATAAAGGAGTCTTAACATATTCGTTTAATCCATTGAAATTCATTACATTTACAGTATATTCAAAGATGAAAACACACAACATAAACCTCTTGAATTTCATTCAAAATTTCCCCGATGAAGCATCCTGCATAGCACATTTTAAGGCGCAACGGGATCAAATCGGTGTAGTTTGTCCAAAATGTGGGAGCACAAAGCATATTTGGCTTAAAAACAAGTTACGTTACGAGTGTACACATTGTCATTATCGCCAATCCATACGAAGTGGTACTGTATTGGAATTTTCCAAACTCCCTTTTCGTTACCGGTATATTGCCATACACCTTTTTACCGGTACAAAAAAAACGTTTTCGGCTTCCGAACGGCAACGGCAATTGGAAAATGCACAAGAAATTGAGCGATATAATGGATAAACCCAAAACGATATTTTTACCATTTCTATCTTTGGATTTACCTGTGACTGATATTCTTCTTTCTTATAATATTTTTCGTGAAGAACTAATAGCAAGCTTTGAACGAAAATACGTATCTTTGTTACCCTATTTTATAACATCAAAAACGTATAACATTATTTTAGACTAATTTATCCTCTATGTTCGATTTAATTATTATTGGAGGCGGTCCCGCCGGTTATGTTGCTGCCGAACGCGCAGGGCAAAAAGGATTACAAGTGATTTTATTTGAAAAGAAAAGTCTGGGAGGAGTTTGCCTCAATGAAGGTTGCATCCCAACTAAAACCTTACTTTACAGTGCCAAAACATACGAGAATGCGATTCACGGTGAGAAATACGGCGTTTATGGAGACAACCTACGGTTTGATTTTGAAAAAATAATCGCCCGAAAAAATAAAATTGTACGTAAATTGGTTGCCGGCGTAAAAGCAAAAATGAAAGAGCACAATGTGACGGTGATAGAAGGTGAAGCAAGTATCCTTAGTCGAAACGATTCGGGAATTGAAGTGATGTGTAATGATGAACATTTTTCCGGAAAAAATTTGCTTATATGTACCGGTTCCGAAGCGTTTATCCCTCCTATTCCGGGAATTAGTGAAGCCGGTGATATAATCCTTACCAATCGGGAGCTACTTAGTTTGAAAGAACGACCTGAATCACTCGTGATAATCGGTGGCGGTGTTATAGGTATGGAATTTGCCAGTTTATACAATAGTTTTGGTACCAAGGTTACGGTCATCGAAATGCTTCCTGAAATTTTGGGCGGATTAGACATTGAAATATCAGCTATGCTACGAGAGATATATACCAAAAAAGGGGTGGAATTTCATTTGAGCAGCAAAGTAACAACCGTTGAAAACAATAGAGTTTATTTTGAAAAGGCTGGTGAAACTCATACAGTGAAAGGTAATAAAATACTATTGAGCGTTGGAAGAAGAGCCAATCTAAAAGGATACGGGCTTGAAAACATAGAGATTGAAACCATACGAAATGGCATACAAGTGGATGAAAAGATGCGTACCAATCTACCCAATGTATTTGCTGCAGGAGATGTTACCGGATTCTCCTTGTTGGCACACACAGCCAGTCGTGAAGGCGAAGTGGTGGTAAATAACCTTACCGGCGAAAATGACGTGATGAAATACAACGCTATTCCCGGAATAGTTTATACCAATCCTGAAGTGGCTGGAACCGGAGAGACGGAAGAAACAGCAAAGGCAAAAAACATCGCCTATAAAGTTGCAAAACTTCCTATGACATACGCAGGGCGCTTTGTTGCCGAAAACGAAGGGCTGAACGGATTATTCAAAATTATCATCAATGAAAACAACGAAGTAATCGGAGCTCATATTCTCGGAAACCCTTCCAGCGAAATTATTTACGGCGTATCGATAGCTATTGAGCAGAAAATGACAGTAGAACAGATGAAAAAAATAGTATTTCCACATCCCACTGTTAGCGAAATTTTCAAAGAAGCTTTATTTTCAACTGATCTTACAGAAAGTTAAATTTAAGAAAGAACACAAACCGAATTCATCAGAGTGTGCGCACACACTACTATTTTTCAGAATTGGCATGTCAATTATTAAAAAAACACAAAACTCACATAATTGACCCGTATCGTTTATTCATTTTTTGTAACTTTGGTTGTAAAAATTACAAATAAATAAAAACCGTATAATTATACAGCTATCGGGCACAATAAAAACAATCGTTAGATTTTTATAAAAAATAGCGATTCGACATTGTGTCCAAAGTTTAAATCCACCTAAAGCAGGTTTTACAAAAATGTTTAAAAAAAATTAAAGAGTACATGAAAACTAACTACGAATTACGTTACGCGGCGCATCCCGAAGATGCAAAACATTATACTACCGACAGACTGCGTAAGGATTTTTTAATTGAAAAGCTATTTGCCAACGACGAAGTAAATATGGTATATACAATGTACGATCGGTTGGTTGTTGGAGGCGCTATGCCGGTTAACGAAAAAATTATGCTCGAAACCATCGATCCGTTGAAACAACCTATATTTTTACGCAATCGTGAGTTTGGCACATTCAACGTTGGTGGAAAAGGGATTATTTATGTTGGAAACGAAAAATTTGAATTGAATTACAAAGAGGCGCTTTATCTCGGTTCCGGCGATAGGGAAATTTATTTTGAAAGCATAGACAAAAATAATCCTGCAAAATTTTATTTTAATTCCGCGCCCGCTCACCGTAACTATCCCGACAAAAAAATAACAAAAGCAGATGCCGTGGTTATGGAATTGGGAAGTTTGGAAACTGCCAATCATCGCAACATCAACAAAATGATTGTGAATCAGGTGCTCCCGACGTGTCAACTTCAGATGGGAATGACCGAGTTAGCACCCCGGAAGTGTTTGGAACACAATGCCCGCGCACGTACACTCACGACGTATGGAAGCATACTTTTATTTTGAAGTACCAGAGGATCAATCAGTTTGCCATTTTATGGGTGAGCCCTCTGAAACTCGCCATATTTGGATGCAAAACAACCAAGCGGTTATCTCACCCGAATGGTCTATTCACTCTGCTGCTGCCACATACAATTACACATTCATTTGGGGAATGGCCGGTGAAAATCTTGACTATGGAGATCAGGATTTCTCTAAAATCACCGATCTAAAATAATAGACATTAATCGCTGATGATAAATATCTTATTTTTCATCTTGATGAACTTAAAAAACATAAAGCCTATCAGGTAAAAATTAGATATTCATAGCAATACATCTTTAATTATTCATACTCATCACAAAAAAAAACTAAAATAACATGAATCCATTTGATTTAACAGACAAAATTGCCTTGATAACAGGTGCTTCGTATGGCATCGGATTTTCTATAGCATCGGCTCTTGCAGAAGCAGGCGCTAAAATTGTTTTTAATGACATTAAACAAGAATTTGTAGATAAAGGACTTGCTGCCTACCAAGAAGCGGGAATAGAAGCTTATGGTTATGTTTGCGATGTAACAGACGAAAACGGCGTAAACCAAATGATAGCAACTATCGAAAAGGAAGTGGGAATAGTAGATATATTGGTAAACAATGCGGGAATCATTAAACGCATACCAATGCACGAAATGTCGGCGGCAGAGTTTCGTCAGGTTATTGACGTGGACTTGAATGCTCCTTTTATTGTTGCAAAAGCTGTCATCCCAAGTATGATAAAAAAAGGACACGGAAAAATAATCAATATATGCTCTATGATGAGTGAATTAGGCCGCGAGACTGTTTCGGCATACGCAGCAGCAAAAGGCGGTTTGAAAATGCTCACAAAAAACATCTGTTCCGAGTACGGCGAATACAACATTCAGTGCAATGGCATAGGTCCGGGTTACATTGCTACGCCTCAAACCGCTCCGTTACGAGAAAAACAAGCCGATGGTTCTCGTCATCCGTTTGATGCGTTTATTGTAGCAAAAACTCCCGCCGGACGTTGGGGAACACCGGAAGACTTGAAAGGTCCCGCCATATTTTTAGCATCTGATGCATCCGACTTTGTAAACGGGCACATACTGTACGTTGATGGTGGTATTTTAGCTTACATCGGCAAACAACCGTAGTAAAAATCGATTGAAAAGACAGAATATGAAAAAAATATTTATTTATCTTATTTGCTTTTGTTGCGCTGAGTTCCTTCGGTGCAACAAAAGTGAAGATAACAATAAAAAACCCTTCAACACTATTACGTAACAACGAATTGGTTGAACTTGATTTTAAAACTGTAAAGGAAAAATTAGCGCTTAAAGAAGGAGAAGAATTTATCATACGTAATGCCGGCGGCACACAAATTCCTTACCAGATTACGAGCAATGGATGTTGTAAAGAGACTTTACTTCTTTTTCCCGCAACGGTAAACGGTAAAGGTAGTGTCACCTATACCATCACAAAAGGAACTCCGGAAAAATTTGTCTCCAAGGTGTATGGCAGATTAGTTCTTGAAAGAAAAGACGACTTTGCTTGGGAAAATGACAAAATTGCTTTCAGAGTATATGGGCCGGCACTCCAGGCAACCGGCGAAATCAGTAGCGGAATTGACGTATGGGTAAAACGCACCGAAAATTTGGTTGTCAACAAATGGTACGCCAATGACTTAGCCGGTAAACAAAGTTATCATAACGACAATGGCGAAGGATTGGATATGTATAAAGTAGGTCCTACACTTGGTGCCGGCGCTTCCACACCTTGGTTAGACGACAAGTTTTGGTTTAGCAAAAATTTTGTTTCCTGCGATGTATTAGACAATGGTCCACTAAGAATGACCGTAAAACTAAAATACGCTCCATTCTCCGCAGGCAGCGTCGAAGTTACTGAAACACGCATTATTTCGTTAGATGCCGGAAGTCAACTGAATAAAATAAGCATCCTATACGAGTTTAATGCGGCATCATTGCCCATCGTAACCGGAATAGTAACACGCGATTCTAAAGAAGAAAAAACGTTCGCTTCGCCCGATAGTTTCTTTTTTTTACACGCCGAACCGGCTGACAAAGAGCACGGTACTATTTACGAAGCCGTGGTTGGTAAAAAAGCGTTTGAAAAGGTAGAAACAAAAAACAATCATATTTTGGGATTTCAGCATATAACTCCAAAAATAAAATACACCTATTATCAAGGAGCTGGTTGGAGCAAATGGGGTTTTTCATCATTTGACGATTGGAAAAAATATGTCGCTGATTTTTCAGAAAAAACACAGAAACCACTGATTGTTAAAGTAAAATAATCAGTTTGAGCAATATAAGAAGCCATTATATAGACTGTTCGGAGAGTATTGTTCTCACAATTTCGAACAGTCATTTTTTTATCAAGACCTTTTGTTTGTATATCCAAAAAACAGAGCGCACGAATAATAATAAGATAAAAGGCACAAAAGCCACATTTAAATGCTGAATGGAATAAATAAAAACGACAAAAGCGCCTAAAAATAAAACTGTATTCAACCACTGAAAACACAATACTGTTTTTCGGCATTTTTTAACCCACAAAATAATACCCACCAAAGTATTTAACGGATTGCACCAAAGTATGTTAAAGTTTGACTTAATTAGCGGATGAACAGAAAAAAACATCAAATAAAAAACAACAACACCCGCCAAACCAGTGAATATAAGCAATATAGAGTCTATTATCTTCCAATTCTTCTTTTTAATAAATTCAAAATAAGTTATCGACAAACCTATTAGCAGTACTAACAAAGCAATAGTAGTCGGCTTTTGAAGCAAATTTGGCATAGATAATTCTTCTTGCCTCTTTTCTACAAGTACTTTTTCCGATTTTATTAACGGACGAATCTGTCCATCAGAAGATTTTATTTTTGCTTCGCGAAATTCTACCATCAAATCTTCGGGTAAAAAAGTAGCTTCCATTTTAGTTGCCAATCGATCGGCATCTTTTCCGAGCAACAAATCGATCCCAAATTTCGTCCACGTATGGAAACCTACATATTTTCCCACCCAATGGCGGAAAGTAAAAAACGCAGTATTCTCAGGAGAGTAAACCAACGTTTCGCCGGCAAGCGCTTCTTCTATTTTTATTCTGGGACGAGTAGCGCAATTGTCAAAAATAAAATTATAGCGGTATTCTCTGTTTTCGGGTAAATAGTTTAAAAATAGCGCATCCATCAATCGTTGTTTTTGTTCTTTAGTCAAATTAAGCTCCTGCTCCGTTACCGACGAGTTACGTTCTTGATATTCCGGAAAAAAATATTCGGAATTATAAGTTCCCAGTTGGTAATCCGTTTCACCCTTGATAAAGCGACCGTAAAAATTGGGTTTATTAAAACTGAATATCCCATAATTAAACATCAGGTCAATCTTTATTGTCGGATCATAAAAGCGTATTGCCGTATGTCCAAACTGCTCGTAAACAGCTTTTCCCGGCGAACAGGTAATTAAACTTATCTTTGTCGAATCGGTTACCTGTACCTGACTAAAACCATTAAAGGCTAAAAAAAGAAAAAAAAAGAATACTATTTTGCGCATACATTTTCAAATTTATTTTCACAAAAATAGTGCTTTTTTTTTATTGTTCGCTTACAAGTAGATTTCAACTTATGAACTCACCAAAAATAATGAGTTAATTTTATTCGTATGTTTCATAGACACGCTCTTTAGATACTCTGTTATTATTCATACATACCTAATTTACAAATTATTATAACGAATTTTACTTACTTATATAATTTCAAGTATTTTTATGTGTTCGAAAATTTCAAGAGCCTTACACACAAAACAAGCACGTTGTAAAAAGCGTTTTAAAGAATATAAATCGCACGAAACAGTGAAAAATTATCAGAAAAAAATACAAGGTCCGATGATAAAAAAATAAATTAGCTTTGTTTTTAAAATTTTATTGTAAATTTGTGCTAAAAAACATACTTATTTAACACATAATCAATTATTTTATTGATATGACAAGAAAGCAATTCTCTACCCTCCCTCCCATTGAAGAGATATTCACCTTTTGGGATGTGCTTACTCCCGATGAACGTAGTTTTATCTCTTCACATTACACGGTGCATCATTACAATAAAAATGAAACGATTCAATGCGAAGGCGATGACCCCACGCATCTGATGGTGTTAGCAAGTGGAAAAGTGAAAGTTTACAAATCGGGATTGGCTAACAGAACGCAAATAGTGCGTATGCTTAAACCGGGTGAGAATTTCGGCTATCGTGCCATTATTTCCAACGAAAAAAACAACACGACCGTAACCGCTTTTGAATTTTCGGTGGTATATATGCTCAGATCAGATATTTTTATATCAATACTGAAGCACAATAATACCTTCTGTTATCGTTTTTTGGAGGAAGTAGCTTCCGACTTGGCAGATTCAGACTCGCGTACTGTCAATTTGACACAAAAACATATTCGCGGACGTTTGGCAGAATCTTTGCTCTATTTAAAAGACAACTATGGATTAGAAGCCGACGGAGCAACTATTAGTATATATCTTTCGCGTGAAGATATTGCGAATCATTCCAATATGACAACTTCCAACGCCATCAGAACTTTGGCTAACTTCGTTTCCGAAAATCTAATTTCGATTGACGGACGCAAAATTAAAATCAGAGACGAAGAGCGTTTGAGAAAAATAAGTAAATTAGGATAATTTGGCAGCTTTACCAATTCGAGCAATTTTGGTTTTCTTGACTTAAAAACAATCGTATTTCACATATTCATTTCTGTAAAATATTATTTACCGGTTTTAAGTATCAACAAAATAAAAAAATCGCAATTTATCTATAAAATACTATATTCCAAATATTTACAATGCTTAATTATGACGCCTAACGAAGTTCAAAACAGCTACAAACTGATACTGAATGCTCTCTCAAAAGGGATATTAAATCTTACTTTTGAAAAAATAAAAGAGTTGAATTCCGACCTAAAGTCGCCTACAATCAATGACAGCATAAACAGTATGGAAAACAACTACAAGTTTATGTTGCGGTATTTTATGGATGGTGTAAAAGACCCGGAACGAAAACTGTTGCTCAGTAAACTTACGGCGCAGATATTCTCTGTTACATCACAGCTTCGCGATGAGCTTCTTACGCGCGACTCTTCTAACTTTGAATTTTCACAAAAAAGATATTTTCCGTTTATGCCACAATTCTCCAATGAAGAAATTTTATCCGGACTGAAACGACACGAGAAATTGCAAGAAATTGAAACTTCCGAAGATGATTTATCCATCAAAAAAAAAGAAATAGAATCTGATTTTGAACAGATTACCAATTATTTATTCAACTATTTTTGGCTTACTTCCAATTACGATGATGGAAATAAGTCGGATATCTTTCATTTTGTAATAGACGACACTTACACCGACTTTGTAGCAAAATCGTTAGTTGTATCGGCGTTAACTCTAAATCTCTGGCGTACTTTTGATTACAAAAAACTGGAATTGCTGATAGATGCTTGCCACACTACCGAAACGCATACAAAACAACGCGCTTTAGTGGGTCTGTGCTTTGTATTGGCAAAATATAATCGTTTCATCCCATATTTTCCGGGAATAAGAAACCGATTAATGATTTTGACAGACGATACACAAACCTCTTCCAATCTTCAAAAAATTATTATCCAGATAATTGCCACCACCGAAACAGACGAAATATCACGAAAGTTGCAGGAAGAGATTTTCCCTGAATTGATGAAACTCCGTCCGATGATGAATGATGGGTTAGATGCAGAAGGATTGATGAACTTGGACGAATGGGCTGAAAAAAATCCGGAATGGGAGGAAAAATTGGAAAAGAGCGGCGTTGCCGACAAAATGAAAGAATTTGCTGATTTGCAAATGGAAGGCGCTGATGTGTATATGAGCACTTTTGCTATGCTCAAATCATTTCCGTTTTTTAACGCGCTTTCAAACTGGTTTATACCTTTTGATACCGACAACAATGCCGTGAAGCCCCTGTTTGATAATAACGAGAAGTCTCTTATCACTGCTTTTCTCAATTCAAATGTGATGTGCGATTCCGATCGGTATTCGTTCTGTCTGAGTGTAATTCAGATGCCTGAGATACAACGGAATATGATGAAACAATCGTTTAACGAAGCCGCCGAACAAATGGACGAAATAAACAAAGATGAAGCGTTGTTTTCTCCACACATCTTAGCCAACAATATATCAAAGCATTACATTCAGGGATTATTTCGATTCTTCAAACTTTTTCCGCAACGTAGTGACTTTGCCGATATGTTTTCGGTATCATTAATACTACATAAATCATATTTATTTGATATTCTTGCAATTGATGAACAGCCTAAAATAGATATTGCCGAATATTATTTCTCAAAAAAACTTTACACACAAGCCCTCGAACTGTTTATTGAAATAGAAAAAGATACCGAACCGACAGCCTCGTTATATCAAAAAATCGGATATGCCTATCAACAGACTTCACAGCTTTTCAAAGCATTAGAAGCTTATAAGAAGGCAGATCTGATACAACCGGACGATTACTGGACATTACGTAAAATGGCACTCTGCTACCGTTTGACAGGAAGCACACAGCAAGCGTTGGAAACATACAAACACATTAATTTTATAAAACCGAATCAACTCTCAGTTTTACTGCAAATTACAAATTGCCTGATGGAGCTCAAAAAAACGGACGAGGCATTAAAAATTTTACTCAAATTGAACAATGATTTTGATGAAAATCCGAAAATTTGGAGAGCTATTATTCTCTGTTCGTTTATAGCCGGAAATCTGCAACAAGCCGGTTATTTCAGTGGACTCTTACTCGAAAAAAACGATCTCACCGCTTACGACTACGTCCTCGTCGGTCATATTCACTGGTGCGCTCAAGATACAAGAAAAGCACTTTCAGTCTATAAAAAAGGGTTGGAACTTTCAGACAATAATTGGGAGCAGTTTGTCTCTCTATTTTTGAAAGATAAAGAATGGTACAAAATCAACGGAGTAGATGAACAGGAAATACCATTAATTTTAGACGGCATCGAATTGGATATATAAAAAATAAACTCTAAGGAAAGTATTATCTATAACTTATCCATAGAATTATATGTATAAAAATAAATTTGACGAACCAAATCGTGCGAATAAAACATTAAATTTTTACATACACTTTTCGTTTATCCATCATCCACCCTACAAACCAGCATATAAGCAAGCGCGAACAAAAACGCTCCCGTATAGTCTCCAAACGGACGGAATACATTTAGAAAAACCCACCGGAATCATCCACAACACAATAGCAAGCAACTCCGAAAGCAGATAAATTACTAACGGATTTCTACCAAACACCACAAAGAAATAAGTTCCTTTTATTTTATGTAAAAAATCAACGTAAAAAATAATGGAAGCAAGTATCATAAGGTCAAGTCCAATGGTGAGCAATGCGAATGAACTCGTCCATAATTTTTTATTGACAGGAAAGCCGTAATTCCATAAGAAAGCAAAACCTATCAACACAAAACCAACTAACAGCGATTTAGCAATTCCTTCGTATGTTTTACCTTTTTTCCGAATAAAAACACCTGCTAAATAACCGGCAATCACATTTACCACAGATGGAAATGTACTCAATAAGCCTTCAGGATCAAAGGGGGTGCCTTCACTATGATAAATATGTCCGTCACCTAACAGAGGTAGATCAATGGCAACGACCTGTTGTTACCAAAACCTTTTAGGGTTGCTCCCAATCCCCACATATTTTGTCCTCCGTTTTTTAAAACATCTTCAATTTTCGTATCAATATCTTTGAAATTTCCATCAAGCATTGTATTTCCTACAAAGTTGCCTAAATAACATCAAATATAAGGCTGACCGTAATAAAATTCGGTACGTTTCCATATCTCTGTATTATCACAAAAATAGTCGAGCAATATCATTTTATCCTGTGGAACAGTTCTGAGAAACGCTTTAATTCTTTCATTCGTCCAATGTTTTTGTTCGTAAAAAAATCCAAGTCATTTGCAGCCATTGTGCGTCTTTAGTTTGCGCAAATACAGCTATACTAAAAAAAACGACCAACAATGACTCAACACATTTCATTGTTAATGGATTAGCGGTTCATTTTAGGAAAATACGCAGGTAAAAGTAACGAATTTATTTTTGAAAATATCAAGAATGATCTGATAAATTACGATGAAGATGGTATAAATATAAAATAAAAGATGAAAATATCATTCATATTTCAAGGAGATTTAAACAGAACAAAAGCCTACTTTACACCTAATCGGCAAAGTCGGCTTTTGTTTATTTTTCAGCTGAACTGAATTATTTTCTCAATATTCTCAGCATTCTATTACACTTATTTTACAGCTACTTTAACAGCAAAATCATTGATACGAACAATGTAAATACCCGGATTTACACGAATCGATGATTGTGTTGTTTGGTTCATTGGACGACCTGCGATATCAAATACCGTCACCTTATCGGTATCTTTAAGTCCGATTACGTTGATCATACCTTTAGAAGAAGTTACACTGTAAGAAGAAGTATTTACAGAAGGAAGAGCTGTTGCATTTTCAGCATAAGCCACATCAAGTTCGTTAATCTTGTTTCCTACGTTCAATTCAGTAGATTCAATTTGTTCTGGAGTTAAAGCTACACTATATAAGCGGAAGTCGTGAACCATTGCTTTACGTAAATATACATCACCGGCATAACACGAACGTCCAATCCAGTTATATTCCGTTCCAAGTAAAGCTGATTTGTAAAGCGTATTGAATGGAAGTTGTGAAATTTCACCGGTTGCCAATGCTGTTCCGTCCACATATAATGTTCCGGTAGTTCCAGCCTGTGTATAAGTGATGTTATGCCATCCACCCTTCATTCCGGCTTCACCAAGTCTTACCGTTTGTTCAGCATTCCAGTTGCTTGGTGAAATAGTAGCCGCATTGTTTTTCAAGCTATAAATCAGATATCCTTTGGCGTTAGTCAATATATCGGTGGCGTTAGAGAAACTCCACAAGAAATTACCATTGATATCAGTCGTAAGTTCTTCGTATGTATCGTCAACTCTGTAATACGCACTAACCGTAAAGTCGCTCAAATTATACATCAATTTACCTATTTCTTTACCCATATCGAAATAACCCGTACCTTCACCTAAATCAAGTACATTGAATTTTTTAGTGATACCGATACTGTGTACTCTTGCCTCGTTTTTAGTTACACCTTGTAATTGTTTTTCAGCAACATCGGTAATGATAGTATCGTTTGTTACCTGAGAGAAATCGTATTTTACCAACAAAGAATTTGCAAAGGCAGTACCTTCTTTAGCAATAACCTTGGCCGGAAATAGTTTTGAAACAGCTTGACCGTTTTTAATCAATATTGCTTTTAGAGTATCGTTGTAGTTATAATAATTCGGACGGGTAACTTTTCCCGTAGGGCTAATCAAATTGTTATTTGTAGAACTCCATACAATAGAAATAGATGGATCCAATGTACCTTTTGAAGGTAAATTCAAATCAGCTGTTACAGCATCCAAATTAGGTAAAGTAAGGTGTTCTTTTTCAGTTGTTAGCTCGGTAGCAATATAATCGGGATTTTCAGCATACGCTGTGGTCAATGCTTCTCTCATACTTGGTACCATTAATATATCCAAGTTAATATCTGACAATCCCAATGGCACTGCAAATAATCTGAAATCGTATAACAATGTTTTACGTAAATAAACATCCGACACATAATTGGAACGTCCCAACCAGTTATACAATGTACCCGTAAATCCTGCTTTTGGAATAGCAAAGCCCGGCAAATTGGTCATTCCCGTATTCAGTGCCTTTTGTTCTCCATCGATATAAAGTGTCCCGGTATTGCCGGTTTGCACATAAGCCATATGATGCCAAGCACCTTGTGGAGCAGTGGTGCCTATATTGGTAGATTGATTTCCATTGTTCCAATAGTTTGTACTTACACTTTGACTTGTACCTTTTAAACTTCCGATCATATATCCGTTTTGATCAGTTCCAGAGTCAGCGCTGTTTGAAAATGTCCAGTAGAAATTACCCGCGCTTCCCAACGAAGCATAATCTTCATCGATACGGAAAAATCCACATACCGTATAGTCAGTTAACGAATAAACTGCCTTTCCTATTTCGGTGCCCATATCAAAATATCCGGTACCATTGCCTAAATCGAGAACGTTGTATTGTGTCGTATTACCTATAGTACGAATACGGGCATCATTTTTAAGTACGCCTACGTATCCACTTTTGGTGTCGGTAACTTTTGTTTCTCCGTTTTCAACGGTAATAGCATTGCTCTGAAAGTCCCATTGTGCAATTTCGTCAGGCGTAGGAATAATACCCGTTACAATAACATTAAACTCCTTAACCATAGTATAGGTTTTGTTATTTACAACCTGCGATAATTTTGCGGTTAATTTTGCAGGAGCATTATATTTTTCCGGTTGGTGAACGTTACCTAAAGTATCGACTACTGCTCTGTTTGTTGAAGCCCAGTCCACTTTCACGCCTTTGGTACCTAATGTTGTTGGTAAATTAAGATTGGAGGTTACATTTTTTAAGTCACCATCCGGTTTCAATGTTGTTGCAGTCAAATTGGAGTATTGAAGATTCAATTCCGCCAGTCCACTAAGGTATAAAATATCGTCTTGAGTTAACGCACGGTTGTAAAAACGAACATCATCAAGCGTTCCGTTAAAGCCGTTTGTATCTTGTGCCCAACGCGAATAAGCCAAGTAATTATCGGCAGTAGAGCCTAACAATGTGGGATTAAAAGGCATTGTTCCGGTACCTACATTAGCTCCATTTAAATATATAGTTACATTACCACTGGTACCATCCCAATTAAATGTTAATGCCACGTGCGCCCATACTCCGGTAGGGATTTTTGCCGTAGATAACACATTATAAGCGGTACCCGATGCCGGACGATAGCGAAGACACATCACCTGATTATCTCCACCATAGCTCGGAATAAAGGATAAGAAATCATGTGTAGCATCTACTCCATTACCAAAATCAAAAAAGCGAGTTGCATTTTTAAAGCTGATAAGTTAACCCACGTTGCATAGGTAAAGGACGAAAACTGTGTAGCAAAATCAGCCGGAAGTTTGATATAATCATCTTTGACTAAACCTTGTACCCCCATACCGCTATATCCTTCTACGGGAGTTAACATTGCACCGTTTAATGTCCCGATATTTCCACTGCCGGAATCATCAGTCACCGTGCTACCGGTAATAGCGTCAAAAGTATAATACAATTTCAATCCGGTAGTGATATCGGCAGCAAAAACTCCGGATGAAATTAAAAAAACTGCCAATAGCAGGCAGAGTTTATTGAAAGAGTAACTTTTCAATTTCATAATAAATCGTTTTTAATGTTATAGTTTAAAATTAATTTCTTAAAACAAAAATAATATGTTTGATAATCATCCAAGTGTAAAATTCGTTCAAAGTAGTAGAATAAAATGATTTGATGCCCCAAATGAATTTAGACAATGATATTATTTAACTATTGGTATTACAACATATTTAAAAGACTGCATTTAATGCAACAATCCACTTTTATATGGTTATTTTGCCATAACTATTTTATATTTACTTAGCTTTCGTGCTATTTTAGATAAATTGGTGGATTGTATAAATACAGGTGATTTTCTATATAAAAAGCGAGGGAAACATTGAATGAATATCTCCCTCGCTCAATCGAATTATGTGCTTAACTCATTACCTTACAATAACTTTTGAAGCATAATTGTTTATTCTTACAATATAGATTCCGGCATTTACATTTATCGAAGCATTGTCGCTAACTTTCATTTGATTTCCTGAGATATCAAACACCGATACAGTTTCTGTTCCATTCAAACCTAAGATATTGATTAATCCTTTCGATGAGGTTATTTTATAAGATGACTGGTTAACTGAAGGCACCGAAGTTGGATCTTCGCTGTAAGCTACATTCAACTCATTGATAGTGTTTCCTACATTAAGTACGGTTGATTCTATTTGTTCGGGTGTCAAAGCTACTCGATACAAACGGAAGTCATACACCATTGATTTGCGGAGATAAACATCACCATCATAGCAAGAGCGTCCTATCCAATTGTACAATGTACCCAATCTTCCTTCTTTAGGCAAGGTATTCTTTGGTAATTGTGTTATTAAAGCGGTTGCTAATGCAGTTCCATCAATATATATTGTTCCTGTGGTTCCCGACTGCGTATATGTCACATTGTGCCAGCTACCTTTTAATCCGGTCTGATCTGTTTTTACGGTTTGTTCATCATTCCAATTACCCGATGATATGGTGGCAGCATTATTTTTCAAACTATAAATTAAATATCCTTTTGCGTCGGCCAATATATTGGTAACATTGGAGAAACTCCATAAGAAATTACCATTAATAGAATTTGTAAGTTCTTCGTAAGTATCATCAACTCGGTAATATGCGCTTAGGGTAAAATCTGTTAAATTATACATCAATTTACCTATTTCTTCGCCCATATCAAAGTATCCTGTGGTTTCACCTAAATGAAGTATATTGAATTTTTTAGTTAAGCCGATACTATGAACTTTAGCGTCACTCTTAACTATTCCTGAGAACTGCTTTTCTGCAATATCGGTTACAACAGTATCTTTGGACACTTGAGAAAAATCATATCTAACCAACAAGTCATTGGCAAATTCGGTGCCAGTCTTAGGCAATACCGTTGCATAGAATTTCTTAGTCACCGATTGACCGTTTCTAAACAACGTAGCTGTAAGAGTATCAATACTACTATAATAGTCCGGACGAGTAACTACCCCTTTGGAGTCGATAAGGCTTTCGTTAGACGATTTCCAGCTGATGGCAATCGTTGGATATAGTTTTCCTTCATTTGGAAGTGTCAAATTTGAAGTCACAGCATTTAAGTTTTCGATTGTCAAATTATCTCTTTCGGTAATTAATTCCGTATCGATATAATCAGAATTATTGACATAGGCATTATTTAAACGTTCACGTAAACTTTCTTCTTGCAATATATCTATATTTATGTCTGTGGGAGACAAAGCTACCGAGAATACTCGGAAATCATAAAGCAATGTATTACGAAGATAAGCGTCTGACGGATAACAAGAGCGTCCTAACCAATTATAAAGTGTACCTGTACGACCTGCAATCGGTAAACTTTTACCTGGTAAATTAGTAACAGTAGAAGTAGCTTTTTCTACTCCATCAATATAGATTGTACCTACGTTACCGTGCTGCACATAAGTTAAATGATGCCAAAAACCTTTTTCGGCGGCAGTACCCACAGCAACACCTTGTTCCTGATTATAATTACCGGTAGTTATTTTATTTGATTGATTATTCAAAATACCTATTATGTAACCATTATTATCTGTCGGCATGTTGTTTCCATTGGAGAATGTGTACATAAAATTACCGGCGCTTGCTACATCGTACGTATCGGCAACACGGAAAAATCCACTAATAGTATAGTCGGTAAGCGCATACATAGCTTCTCCTATTTGGGTTCCCATATCAAAATAACCGGTTCCGTTTCCTAAGTCTAAAACCACAAACTGTTCTGTTTCCGGCGTTCCGATGGTTCTTACTCTTGCATCGTTTTTAAGTACTCCAATAAAACCGCTCTTCGTATCCGTAACATTAATTCCAACTTCATCCCAGCCTATAGAGCTACCGTTAAAATCCCATTGAGCTATTTCCTCTGGCATTTCACCGCTTAATGGCATTACTGTGGCATAAAATTCTTTTGTCAAAGTGTAAGTCACTCCTTCTACAACTTCTGACATAGTTGCAGTAAGTTTTACAATGGCATTGTATTTTTGTAAAGGAACTACCACACCGGTAGTAGAAATAATCTCCGGACGAGAAGAAGTCCAAGCTATTGTAATATTACTGCCGATAGTAGCCGCTAATGTAAGATTAGATGTCACATTAGAGATATTACCCAGCGTGTAATTATAGTATGCCGTAATCAAATCGGATGGATACGAGGAGGCTTGTAATTTAAAGGACCGTTTACGTGCGTATTCGCCTTATCGTAATAAACTCTGGAACCATCAGTAGTACCATCGGAAGCTAAATACAGTCCATTATAAACAATCATTAGTCTGAAAGCGGTAGCATCACTCTCGTCATCCACAATAGTCCATTGTGATGTATTTCCATCAGGAGTGTCTAAGTATTCAACATTCCAGTTGCTTCCCACTGCTTTGCTCATATATTTACCATATCCGTTCAGGATATAATATGTATCGACAACACCATCCACCGGAACAAATTTAAAAGCTTGTCCTAAACTATTGGATGGCGTTTGAATCGCCGGATAGTTTGACACGCTACCTAAAATATTGTTCGAACTCACCTGGACAATGTTGTAATACACATTGTTGGTAGGAACAACGTTTACAGCATTTAACTGCATACCCACAGCCCAACAAAATAGAAGGGCAAAAATGTAAAAATGTTTTTTCATTTTGGTAAAAAAATTAAGTTAATAAAAGTTGTTAGTAAAATAAAAATTATTCATATAAATTGCTAAAAGACATTTGTAATATTGAGAATATTTTCTTATGACAAATTAAAGCCATAATCATTAGAGATTATATAAATTAGAATGCTATATACCTAATATACAGCGGCTTTCAATTCACCCAAATCCCCTTATATAATCGCTATTATTCTATTATAATTTTTTTTGTTTCTAATATTGTATTATTTTTCAATATGTTAACAAAATAAATTCCTGATTTCAACTGAGAGATATTCACTCTTTCATTATTACTTTTAATGTCAGTTTCGATATGTTTTTTCGCAAGTATGCTCCATATCTGAATTTTAAGTCCCGTTAATTCATCATTTGCTGTTGTAACATAAATATATCCCTTAGCCGGATTTGGTAATATGTGTATATTTGTTTGTTGTTTATTTGTTACCGTGGTCACACTCCATTTTGCGAGTAAAGCTTGTTTTTCGGCAGCTGTTACAGGAATTATTGTACCGTGGCGCGGCGTAAAATCAAATACTACCGGAGTTTGAACTACCGAAAAGTTTTCTAAATCGGTACTGACTGTAAATTGATATGCACTACTGGTGTACATATCATATATCAATATCCAGTCGTCGGTATTGTACATTCTGAAAACGCAACCACCTTCCACGGCATTTGTAGTACTTTGCAAATATTTATCGTATAGTATATACCCTGACGTAAGGTTATCCGACACCGCTTTTTTGATACCATTGCCGTTGCCTTCTGTTTTGAAAAACATATTATATTTCCCATCTTTATACACAATATCTGCATCAATGGTAGAAAGTCCGTCGTTGTCAAATAAAAGTTTAGGTGCACTTTCAAAACCGAGAAAACGGTCGTTGGCGTATGCATAATAGATTTTATCGGTATCTGAACTACCCAAACGCATTGCAAAATAAATCATATATTTTTTAGCAATAGGATCGTAAATAGTCTGAGGCGCCCAAATACGATCGGCAGCGGCATATTGCGGATACAAATTCGGAATATTCACAATAGAAGATTGCCAATTAACCAAATTGGTTGATTTTAAAAGTACCATCGCCCGATTTGAATTCCAACCATTGGCTGATACCATATCTGTAACAACCATATAATAGTCTTTATTTTCTCCACGCAAGATGTGTGGGTCTCTTACACCGCCGGTAGAACTTATATCCGATGATTTGAGTATAGGTTGATTGTTATTCAACGCTTTAAAATTATATCCGTCATCGCTTAATGCAAAACGGATGGCTTCTTGCGAAATATCATTCCCTGTAAAATAAGCGAATAAATATCCTACAAAGCCCTCATCTTCTGCCACGTAAATATCAAACACTTTATTAGTGGAAGATGTTCCCTTTTTGACGATTGCCGTTAATGTCACTTTGGCTTTACCACTTCCGTGTATCGGACGATTTACAATTTCACCCGTATTGGATAATATCGAGGTATCATCTGAATTCCAGGCAATTACAGAACCTTCGTTGCCTGACGTCGGAAGCGTAAGATTAGAACGTAAATTATCCAAATGACCTTCAAGTATCAAATTCAGCGCATCTTGTTCTACGCTTTGTGTATCTGAAAAATCAGATAAAACAGTAACAGTAAATGTTTTGGTTATCGTAACAAATTTCTTTGTAATCGTTGCCGTTAATGTGACCGTAGCATTAGGCTCTCCCTGTGCGGGTCTTGTTACTACACCTGCCGAAGTTATGATGGATGAATTGGAGCTACTCCATTGAATGGTTGTTTCATTAGCACCGGTAGCAGGCAATTCCATATTTGAAGTCACTGCACTTACATCACCAAGCGATAATTTAACCCAAGCTGTATCTACAACATCTTTATAGGTAACCGTATCGAGTGCAGCCCTGTTAGTAGTCAAGGTAGCTACTTGTGATGCCGTCAAATTGGTACTGTAAATTCTAAAATCATAAAGCATTGAATTTAATAATATTTGGTCAGACGCATACGCCGATTTACATAAATAGTTGTAGCTTGTGGCTCCAAGCGTAGAAGGGAGCAAATTAATCGTTCCTGTTTTCTTCTGTACACCGTCAATATAAATAGTTCCCGTAGTTCCGAACTGTACGTAGGTTATATGTCTCCAAATACCCTTTTCTGCAGTTGTATTTATATTTACAGATTTTTCATTTGAATAATTTGTGGTACAAATAGCATATCTGGAGTTTTTTGCCGTATAAAACAAGCAACCGTTGGGAGATGAATTAATATCAACCGATTTGGAAAATGTCCAAACAAAATTACCGTTATTTGAGAGTTCTAAAGACGGATCGATGTATAAATACGTGGAAACGGTAAAATTGGTTAATCCTCCGATTACACGTCCTATTTTCGATGTCAAATCTACATAGCCCATCGTAGAACCTATGGCGAGCAGATTAAACCGACCTAATTTTTTAATTTGTGCACTTCCTACCAATTTGGCATTGTAACCGTTTCCTGTATCGTCTAAAATAGAGTCGTTATCAACCGTTTTATTAAAAAGATATTTAACCACCGGAGTTTGAGCGCTAATACTAAACGGACAACTACCAATGCAAATCAATGTTATCAGAATAAAGAATAGATATGTTTGCTTTTTTAAAATCATTTTTAATATGTTTTATTCTCTGATAATTTTTTCAGTGAATGTCTTATTATCTTTCGTTGTTATTATGACGTTATAAACACCCGTTTTTAAGCCGGTTATATTTATTTTTGCCGAAACAAGAGTATGTTCTTTCATCATCACCTGCCCTTTAACATCCATTATTTCAACGGTTGCACCATCAACGTCCAGTCCACGAAACGAAATAAAGTCTTTACTTGGATTTGGATAAATCAGCGACTCTTTTTTTTTAGATGGTACAGAAATCGAATTTAGAAAATCGGTATTCAGTTTGAATATTGTTACTGAATTTGCCTTAAAAATATAATTTAGTTTATTATTGGCTATATTTACATTCGATGAAACGGGATAAATTTTCATCGGATTATCAAACGAATTTTCATCCAAACCCGATTCGGAATAAAGCTCGGTAACAGTACCGTTTATTGTACCCTCGGACTGAAAACCATTAAATTGTAACGTAGATTCCACATTGGCAGCCTCAGGATTTATTACTTTCATATACAGATACTTATCCATTTCATCCAACGTTGCCGATGTATATAGAAGTTGCTTTGGCGTATTCAGTAAGGTCTGAATCAATACATTGTTCATATAACAAAGTACTCTACTCGGCGAAACCTCAATACGAATATCGTACCAAACATTTGAACTGATGCTTCCATTGACCGTTGATACTACCGATTTAGTTCCTGCGGAGCATTTTTCAATGGCATGCTTAGTATTTCCCCATCCACCAATGTTCCACCAATAAAAATTATTACTGTCCTGATAACCGAAAATGATCAAAAAACCTTCGTTTCCACCTGTCTTTCGGGCTTTTAGTGAATAGGTATAGACGGTATCATTTATGACTCCCTTGGCTATGGAACGGCAATCGGTATTTGTTGACGTTTGATGATATGCGCTCGAACTTACATTCCAAGTACCACTAAGAGAGTTCCAGTTTAAAACATTTGAGAAATTATCCGAAAATAACACCGTATTATCTTTATTTGTTACGGTTATTTGAGAATAATCGGCTGTCGTTGACCATGTCCCCAAACCGATATTCCCTACAATGGGAGTTTGAATTGTGTTTAATGAATCTTTTACCTGGATATTCACACTTCCCAAATTAGTCGAAAATAATTTCTGAACGTAATATGACGGTGTACCGTAAGAAGATGAAGCATTCAGTACAATCATATCGGGATTCCACTTGCGGTCGTTAGTATTAACAAAAATAGGGGCGTACGAATTCATTGTTACAATATCCGAGTTTTTCTCCATTCCGGCCATGTAAACCGCTTCACCAAGCGCCGCAATTAAATTTCCGTTCCCGCAACCTGACGTGACAGCATATTCACCGGCATAAATTTTAGGACCGCTTCTATCATATACATCATATTTTCGGTATTGATTAATAAACCATTGAGGGTCTCGGTAATAATGTTCATCCACTAAATCAACCGGATGGGTAAATGTCCAAGTAGGTTCGTCCGTTCCCCAAGCAGCCACATTACCAATACATTGAATGTATCTGTCTTTGGCTTTGATGGCGTTATAAAATTGTATGTAACGGTTGCCGTAATTATTTCCGTGATAATTTTCGTTGCCAATCTCAATGTATTTCAGATTGAATGGTGCGGGATGACCGTTTGCCGCCCTCATAGCTCCGTAAGTGGTTGTGACGGCTCCATTAGCATACTCTATTGCATCCAAAGCATCTTGAATATAGGCATTTAAATCATTGTATGCTTGATAATCATTGTGAGCTAACCCTATATTTACAACGTAAAGTGGCTCTGCCCCTATATCTTCGGAAAATTGCAAGTATTCATGAAATCCCATTCCGTCAGAGGTACGATAGCCCCATAAGTTTGAATGTCCGGGTCGTTCTTCTATTTTACCGATGGTTTTTTTCCATTGAAAACGGTTTGCCAGTACGTCACCTTCCACAAAGCAACCGCCCGGAAAACGCATAAACTTAGATTTTAATTCTTCTAAAAGCTTCGCCAAGTCGGGGCGCATTCCGTTCTCTCTGTTTTTATACGTCGGTGGGAACATAGATACCACATCAATCCAAACAATTCCTTTTGAATTAAAAGTGAGAGCAAATTTACCATTAGGGTCGTTACCGTTGGCTATGAGCGTACAAGTATATTTCTTCCATTCTGTTGATATAACTTCAATTTGACTTGTAGCATAAACTTCAGAATTAGCGCTTACGAGCGAAGCCGAAACACCTCCAATGTAATTAGCATCACATTTTGCAAAAAAACTCAACGTATATTGCTGTGCTTTCACTACGTTGATGCCCCAGAAACCTGAATTATAAACTCCGGCTTTAGTCGTTGACTTACCGTCATGAGTCAGCGATAACTTGAGCGCTTTGGTTTGAGCCGAGTTCAAGAGACTACCCGTTTCGATAGTGGCGGTTATTGTTGCTCCCGTGGTATTGAAAGTTGTCCAAGATTCCGGTGTGTCAGCATCTTCAAAAGAACGGTTTTTAATCAACTCGGCATATAATCCACCATCAGCGGCATGATTAATATCTTCAAAGAAAACACCGTAATGCGTGGGGCTTATTTTCACTCCTTTTTTTGCCAAATCTAAAATCAGTGTTGGCGTCTGCGCAGCCACAGTCATCACTGTCGCGAGAAAAAGTAAAAACACTATATTTTCTTTTATTTTCATTCGTAAATTATTATTCATTTCATATCCCTTATTTGAATATTAACAACTCTTTACCAACTGTTTGGCAATCCACAATCGTCAATTATCATTGTTTTAACAAGCCTACAGTGCATAATGAGTGCATTTTGTTGCGCAGTAACGCTTCCTAAACCCGTAATTTCAGGTTTATAGTTTATTCCATAAGGCCAAAAGTGAATCGGATTCGAATTATTATCTCCTTTCAGTATTTCGCCCGTGGCATTTTTAAGATAAGTACTTGCCACAGTACCGGTCCAAACGCCGGCAGATAATTTAGACTGCCACACCGAAGTAGTACCCGAACCCATAAAATGCGCCATTTCCATGCATTGCCGTTCCTACCCACATATAATCGGTACTTGACCCAAAACCGATAGAACCGTGATACGAAGCCTGAGCGGTAGGGATACCTGAATTATAATATACATAAATATTTCCCTTGAAAGTTGTATAACGGTTATAATACCAGCAAGCACTATCCATCGCCGCTTTTATCAACTTGTAAGGAGTAGGATTGGCAACGGAGTCAATATCTAATGTATAGGTAACATTACCCGTCATCGGTTGTAACTTCGTTTCGGCACTATAACTCGTTCCCACACAATTTTTAGCATACGAACGAATATAATAAACCGAATCAATACTTAAAATACCTGTTAAAGCATAAAATTGTCCTGTAGATATACCAGAAGAGAACTTACGATCAGATGTAGTAGGATTACGATTCGTTGACCAGCATATTCCTCTTTCTTCCAATGCACATCCACCATTTGATTTAACATTTACCAAACACGTTGCTTTTCCGGTACTATAGCTATATGTAGCAGAAAGTAACTCCACTCGGGTAACGAATAATTAGACGTTGTAAAAGTTATTTGGTTTCCGTAAACTACGCCGGTGGCGTCTGTTACAAAAGCTCTTGCATAATAAGTCGTGGTCTGCGTAAGGTTTGTCAGTTGAAATAAAGTTGTATCATTAACCGGAATTGCGGTAAGGATATTATCTGTAGTAGTCGGATTTTCTGAGGTACTCCAGCAAATACCCACGTTTTGTACAGAAGTAGTTCCTAAAGACTCAAGCACAACACCACTAAATACCGAGTTTTTTTCTATTGTTGAAACTTCAAGTGTGTTTACCTGCAAAGTGTATTGTGATAGTTCATCGGTAATATTTACACTATCTATAGTTGAAAGAGGGATAGTCAAAATGGATTGATCTGAAGTAAATATTTTCAATCGCGTTCCGCTCAACGCATATTTCATACTGTCAATGGAACTTAACGATAAGTTCAATACGGAATAATTCGTTTTGTAATAAATATTCATCGTCTTTTGGGCAAATAGCGCCAAAAAGAATAAACCGGCAATTAAAATAAACGTATATTTTTTCATTGTTTTATAAATTTAATTGTCTGATTATTAATTTTAAGAAAATAGAGACCTTTTTGAAGCAAACTTACCTGAATAGGTTGTGATTTAGAAAGTTGCTTAATATTTAATACCTGCTCACCAGTAACGTTATAAACGGCAACATTACGAACGTCTTCGGATAGATTCTTTAATAGAATAAAGTTTGTAGCAGGATTGGGGTAAGCAATAATATCATTTTTGTTTGATTTCAAGTTACTAAAACCGGTAGAGGTTTTAAATAGCATATTGGCAATGGTCTTTGTGGAGATAGATTCAAATGTTCCATTCCAATAATTCAGATTCAACAAGGCACTCCCGAAAGTCATATTTCTCAACGCAGTTATATCTACGTTTTTCTTAACTCCATCGGTACCGGTAATTTCCAAGTTTACTGACTGTGAATAAACTTGAGTGAACCCTAACAGAAAGAAAAATAAAAATAGTAATTTATGCTTCATGGTTATATTATTAGAGGTTTTAAGTTTTAAGTGTACAATATACATTTATTCTAAACACAAAGTTACAATGATTGTTCTTATTTCAAAACAAGTACAATATTATTAACTTACATTTTCCACCAGATTGAACGATTTTTACTCCTTTGCCGAACCGTTATTTTTTATTTTTGTATGGTTTTAAAAACACAATCAACAATATAAGCTAATGAAACACCGATTTTTTATTTTTTTCTCCGTATTGATAATTACACCTCTATTATTTTCACAGCAAAAAACAAACCAAAATGAGTTAATTAACACTTTACAAAAGGTCAATAATTATTGGCAAACAGAACACCCCGATCCCGGCAATGCTTTTTGGGACAATGCCGCCTATCAAACGGGCAATATGGAAGCCTATTTTATGACTAAGCATCCTGCTTATCTACAATATGCTTTAAAGTGGGCAGAAAAAAACGAGTGGAAAGGAGCGAAAGGAAGCGACCCTACTAAATGGAAATACAAATACGGAGAAAGTGCCGAATATGTCTTATTCGGAGATTGGCAAATCTGCTTTCAAACTTATATTGATTTATACAATATTGCACCGGATGCTAAAAAAACAGAACGCGCCAAAGAGGTGATGGAGTACCAGATGAATACCGTACGAAACGATTATTGGTGGTGGGT
>JASGJK010000006.1:0-15461 GCA_049840795.1 Paludibacteraceae bacterium | reverse complement strand
CCTGATTAGTTTAAAGTTCATAGTTTATAAAAAAGACGCTCCAAAGATTTCTTTGGAGCGTCTTTTTTATTACTGAAAATTAAGTATTTTTGTTGTTCAAAAATTTAAAACAACATCATGACAAAGTCTCAGGTCGATTTTTATAACTTACTATCCGAAGATGGTAAATATGTTTTAAAAATTGTAGCACTGAAAGCTTATGCTTTCTCCATGCATGATATTTACTATTTGGTTCAAATCAGACGGAGTATTACTCAGAAACTTATCAAAGAAATATTAAGTGAAGCAGAACGGTATCATTTCATAACCGGAACAAAATTCGGATCGGGTGAATGGTATGCCACGCCTGATTTTATGGTATTTATGTATCCTAAGTTAACTGGATTTGATGAAGAATGGAGTAAAGTCAATGATGCTTGGAATTATTATCGCGACAACAGCATAAAACTATTCAGAAACTGTTTATATTCGCTTCTTTTTGACCAGAAAAAATACTTGTCGAATGAAGCAATACTTATAAATTCGAATCTTGAAAGAGCGTTGGAGCTGTATTCTACAATACTCGATAATCCGGAGTACGAATTTGTAATTCCACGCATCAATATCGACTTCCTCGCCAGGATAATGGGAGATAACATACAACAATGTTATTTTAAGTTAGAACCCTTTTCCGATTTGTCAGCCCGGTTTGACAAAATAAAAGCATCACTCTCCCCCCAGCAAGCAGCTAAACTTCCCACACTTGATCTTTTTCAAAACGTACATAGAGGAAATATTCAGGCAGCTATCAGTCTTACTACAGATGAAGGTTCAATCTATAATCTCACTGCTTACCAGCAACTCACGCAGGGTAATTTGGAAGCTGCATTAACCTTATTCGAAAAAGGAATGAAGAGGCAACGGGCAATCTATAAATCAGTTCAACTTCCGGTAGTTCCCCATTCGGCTTTTTTTTATCTGTGTACGCTTTTAATGGTCGACTCCGAAATAAGCGCACCTATCATGGCTAAAATCAACAAATACATCGAGAAAAATCAAATAACTGTATTTGAACACGCTTTTAAGCCAATCATATACTCCTATACAAACGATAAAAGTGCTTTAAGGAATAGCATAATCAATCTTACTGCTGATGTAAAATCAGGCGATTTAGTTTTATATACTTTGTTTTCTTTATTGTCAATGTATTTGGCCAATGAAAAGCCAAATCTTGCCACCTACAACATCTTTGAAAAAGTAGTAAGAAAAGCATACCAAGCCGGATACATAATAATCTCGTATGAAGCGTCTTATGTGTTGAAAATATGGATTGACAATGCGGAATCAACTGATTTATACAACGAAATTGCTCAACGAATGAGTTACGAACCGGTTATTTCAAAAATTTCCCGACAGGAAGAATGGGAAAAATCATTGAATTTACTTTTGGGATTAGGGTTGGCAAAAACCAATACAAAGTCAAAGGAAGTATCTGAAAGCAGTTCCAGGGTGGTTTATTTTCTCAATACAAAACGTCAAACTGTACAGCCTGTATATCAAAGCCGGCAAGCTAAAGGGTGGTCGAAAGGGCGTAATATTGCCATGAAAAGTTTTTACGAAGGTAAAACCAAGGATATGACCGATCAGGATAACCGCATTGCCAAAACCATAAAACATTACAGCGATTATTACGGTGATTCTTACCAATTTACGAATAAAGTTTTTGCGGAATTAGTGGGGCATCCTTATGTGTTTTTGGATGGTACTACCGATGTTCCGGTAGAATTAATTGCCGCTCAACCGGTTATTCAGGTAGTGAAGTCTGTGAAAGGATATTCGCTGACAACAGATATTGAAGACATATCGGAACGGATTATTCTTGTGAAAGAAACCAATACACGATACAAAGTATATGATCTAACTCTTCAACAGTCTCAAATCCTGCAAATCCTGTTGGAACAAAAAATCGTTGTTCCGGAAGCCGGAAAAGATAAACTGCTGCAACTGCTGGGTGGATTTAGCAAACACATGACGGTTCACTCCGATTTGCTGGCCACCGAAAATAAAAATATTAATGTAAAAGAAGTAAAGCCCGACACGCGTATTCGGGTTCAGTTATTACCACTTGGTGATGGACTCAAAGCCGAATTATACGCCAAACCTTTTGGAACGCACCCGCCCTATTGCAAACCGGGCAAAGGTGGCAAAGTGCTTATTGCCAACGAAAACGGAGCACAGCTTCAGGTAAAAAGGAATCTGAGACAAGAATCAGATTATGCGGATACCATTCTGAACGATATTCAAACGCTGGAAAGCCTGGATATAACCGATGACTTAATCGCTTTCGACGATCCTATGGATTCTCTTCATTTACTGGACATTCTTGCTGCACATCAGGATAAATGTATTATTGAGTGGCCTGAAGGTGAGCGATTTAAAATAAAAGGTACTGTAAGTTTCAACAACTTGAGTTTAAAGTTAAAGAGCAGTACCAATTGGTTCGATTTGCAGGGAGAATTGAAAGTGGACGAAAAAACCGTGATAAGCCTCCAACAATTACTCACGCTTACCGAAAAAAGCCACGACAGGTTTATTGAACTCAGTCCCGGTGAATTTTTAGCATTGAGTAACGAATTGAAAAAGCAATTGGAAGAGCTACGCGCCTTTTCAACAAGTTCAAAATCGGGTGTTCAACTGAATAAATTTGCTTTGGTGGCTATGGGCGATTTTTTTGAAAATGTTGAGAATCTAAAAACGGATAAATTATGGGAAGAATTTCGCAGCCGGGTTGAAAATGTAAAAACCAATGATTTTGTATTACCCACAACTTTGCAGGCTGAATTGCGCCCCTATCAGGAAGATGGTTTCCGTTGGATGGCGCGCTTAGCCGAGTGGGAAGGTGGCGCTTGCCTGGCCGATGATATGGGATTGGGTAAAACCATTCAAACACTGGCTATTTTGTTGCATCGTGCTTCATCGGGACCCGCAATGGTTGTTTGTCCGGTTTCGGTTGTTGGCAACTGGATAAAAGAGACAGAACGATTTGCACCTACAATGAATATAAAAACGCTCGGAAACACAAACAGGGAAAAAACCATACAAGCTCTCGAAGCTGGCGATATCCTAATCACATCGTACGGTTTATTACAGTCGGAAGAAAAGTTATTCAGCGAAAAAGAATTTTCAACCATTGTGTTGGACGAAGCGCATACCATAAAAAACTATGCTACCAAAACCTCTAAAGCCACCATGCAACTCAAGGCAGCCTTTCGGGTGGCATTGACGGGAACACCGCTTCAAAACCACTTAGGCGAAATATGGAACTTGTTTAATTTCGTCAATCCGGGCTTGTTAGGTAACTTACAGCATTTTACCGACACATTTATAAAACCCGATAATGAAATTGCCCGAAAACACCTGAAGAAGTTAATTACCCCGTTTATACTTCGTCGTACCAAATCGGCCGTACTTGATGAGCTTCCGCCAAAAACCGAAATAATCAAAAAAGTGCAACTCAGCGATGCTGAAATGGCATTTTACGAAGCCTTGCGCCGGCAAGCGCTCCAAAATATCGAAAACAATGAAGCGAGTTCCGGGACAAAACAACTGCAAGTGTTGGCCGAAATCACTAAACTCCGTCAAGCAAGTTGTAATCCGCAACTAATTGATCCAACAATGAATATCGGTTCTTCTAAAATGAATCTTTTTCTCGAAATAGTGGACGAATTGATTGAAAATAAGCACCGTGCATTGGTATTTAGCCAGTTTGTAACCCATTTAGCTATCATGCGCAAAGCTCTTGATGCAAAAGGCATAAAATATCAGTATTTAGATGGCTCAACCTCATTGCCCGAAAGGGAAAAAAGTGTAGCCAAATTTCAACATGGCGAAGGTGAATTATTTCTTATCAGCCTCAAAGCCGGTGGATTAGGGTTAAACCTCACAGCGGCCGACTATGTTATTCATTCTCGATCCGTGGTGGAATCCGGCCATTGAAGACCAGGCTTCCGACCGTGCGCATCGCATTGGACAAAGCCGTCCGGTTACCATTTACCGGTTGGTTGCCGAGAATACCATTGAAGAAAAAATCATTCAGCTTCACAACACCAAGCGCGATTTGGCCGAGTCTCTGCTCGAAGGCAGCGACCAATCGGCACGCATGTCATTGACAGAATTGGTTTCATTGATTAGAGAGAGGGAATAAAGTCGCATGTGAATAATTTCACACGCTCATTAAATCGGTCGTGGCGATGCCACTGGCACATTGCACAATCCCGGCCAGTCGCATAGCGATGACCGATTTGTATTGCGTAGAGTTTCAACCCTATGCAAATTAAAAGGGAGATTTAATAAGCTATGTATTGTTGTATATACTTCATAGCCACATTTCACTCTCTTCAATAGCTATTTCCGCGGCTCGTTTGGCTGTTTCGAGCAGTTGCTCCGATTGCTTTTTGAGGGTTTGAGATAATTGAATCTTTTGCGTAATTTCCATTTGAATTTCCTTAGGTATTTTAGGAATAGGCATTCTTTAAAATATCTTCATCACGGATTACTGGATACTGAGTTCCAATATTAAATTGCAATAACCAGTCTTTATACATGGGAGTCCTTAATAATACTTTTAGAGTTTCATTAGAAAAAAACGAATTCGCTTTTTCTCTCAATACTGTAAATGCACCTGAAACTATTAAATTCTCAACTTCAAAATCAATTATTGTAACTGCTCCACGATTTGATCTGACTTTAGAGATTAAAATATCTCCTTTTTCTACTTCTGTTTTAGCGTTTGCGGGGAGTTTACTTGAATCTAACAAATTACAGATTGCAGACCCATCACTTACATTCACATTGCCTATTTCAATATAATTATAGGATTCTTTATCTTTTTTTGAAACGTTTTTTATCAAGGAATACTCATTCGTTATATAGGTAAAACCTAACTCATTCGTTTTTATAACCGTTTCATAATATTCATATTTCTTCTGATAGTATTCAGCATCCAATCTGTCGGAACTCAAAAACGATTCCTTAAAACTCTTTACGTTGACTGCTTCTGTTGTCGGTTCAAAGTTGTTTAGACCTAAGGTTTCGAGTAAAAGGGTTTCGGCTTGAAGATACAGAATTTGTGATTTATCTAATAAATCATATGATTCAAAAGTAAGGCTCTCAAGCTTATCGTTAAACCCAGAATTGAAATTTGGTATTCTCATTTCACGGAATTTCGCAGGACTGAAATTTACCTGATTACTTGCCATTGAGAATTTTTCGATCTCCAATCTTCCATATTTTGAATTTAAGAATGTGACAAGAGTCGAAGCATTGATTAGTTCTTTTTTTGGTCGAATTTTGAAAAGATATGATGCATAAGCGAATTCAGAATCTTTTTGAACAATTGCAGCTTTTCCAACTAATTTAGGATTTCCATTTGTGCGACAAATTAGAACATCATTTTTTCGGAGTCTCAATGATTCATATGTTGATTTATCCATTAATTTGCAGTACTTTGAAGGAGTACCAATAAAATTACTTTGAAATTCATTTAATCTCAAAACAGGATAGCCTTCTTTTTCTTCGTTCAATTCATCAGATGTGCCATACTGAACAAAATCAATAACATCCAAGCCTGAATATGATTTGTTTAGTGTAAACGTTTTAGCCGTATAAAATTCTGACTCCAGCCTCAATAATTCTGTATTGAATGGCTCTGAAAGTAATATTTCTTTTATCTCCAGCCCTTCCAACAAAGCTTTATACTTTGCTTCGTCGAAAGGGCTATTTAAAAAAAACTAAGTTGCTCTTTCTTGGCAAATTCTGCAAATGCTTCGGCTATTCCGTCGTGGGTTTGTCCGTCGTGGTTAAATAAGTCGTGCTTTACTATTAGGTGGTCGTGGGTATCCAATACATATTCGTCCAAATCTTTTGGCGTGTTCACATAGCTTACTTCCGGTTCTTTCAGTTCCATTTCGGTTTGAATGGGTTGCGGAACTTTCGGTTTTACTTTGTAAACGGTAGGAATATCACGCTTGCGGACGTAAATCTTTTCACCACTATTATCTTTGGTTGGTTCCTGCATAGTGGCAAAGAAAATCGGGTAATCATCAACCTTGGGACATAACCCGAGTTCCCCTCCTTTGGAGGGGTTAGGGGTGGTCTCATCCCATTTCTGCACCAACATTACGGAGGTTTTTGTACCTGTGTGCGGTTTAAATACATTACCATGCAAACCAACCACGCCCAAAATACGGCAACGCTCAGCAATAAATTCGCGGATTTGTTTGTCGCTGCTGTTATTGAACCTGCCCTGTGGCAATACAATAGCCATACGTCCTCCGGGTTTCAGGAAATCGAGATTGCGCTCAATAAAGAGTATGTCGCGCCCAACGGCTGTTTGATATTTGCCCGCTGAGTTTTTGCCCAATTCATATTTGGAAATAATCCGGCTTTCTTTAATATCACCTGCAAAGGGTGGATTCGCCATCAGAATATCGAACTGAAAATCACGGTTGTTGTTTTTGAGTGTACGAAGCTTTTTGATGTTTGTCCAACCTCTGCCATACACATCCAGCCAGTCGCCATCGGTTGTTTTCTCGTCCCAGCGTTCCCAGTCGAGCGTATTCAGGTGCAGTACGTTTGTTTGTCCGTCGCCTGCAATCAGGTTCATTGTTCGTGCCACACGCACTGTTTTTTCATCAAAATCAATGGCAAAAACTTTATCGTTTACGTAATCGGTACAGCGGGGAGGTTTTTGTTCAAGTGTAAACAAATGGCTTTGCTCCAGTCCTAAGTCGGTAAAAATTTGTTTCCAAACATGGAAAATGGTGTGAACAGGGAAGCCGCAACTTCCGGCTGCTGTATCTATCATGGTTTCGTGCTCTTGTGGATTGAGCATTTTTACACACATGTCAATCACATATCGCGGTGTGAAGTATTGTCCTTTTTCGCCCTTCGAACTTTTGCCAATCAGGTATTCGAAAGCATCGTCCACCACATCGAGATTGCTGTTAAAAAGTTTCACGTCCTGCAACGACGAAACACAAACAGACAAGTGAGAGGCGGTAAGTTCTATTTTGGCATCTTCGGAAAACACGCCCGACCACTTGACTTTAGCCCTGTTGAAAATGGCCTGAATTTTATCTTTCAGTTCCGTTTCCGTATCGCCATAATTACGAAATTCAAGAAAGCGTTTCTTATCGCGCCCCGATTCCATTTCGTCGAATAACTTAGTAAATATGAGTTTAAACAATTCCTCAAAAGCATCAACCCCAGCACCAGCCAATACTTCATCTTCCATTTCAAGAATAAGATCTTTCAACGACTTTCGCTCATTGACTAGCTTATCCTTTTTGATTAAATCGTCAATATTCCAACGTTCAGAAAGAATATCGGATAGCTTTTCGGTTACCTTAGGAATACCGGGTAAATCTTCAAAGTAGTTTGGATCTTTGCGGTGATAATATGAAATAGAGTCGCCATTGCTCCACACACCAATGGGAGCACCAGTACCGTTACAATAACTTTTCAACTGCTCTTTACCATTCTTTTAGTTTTGGCTTCTTTAGCTCGACAATGATATAGGGTGAAAGTGTTTTTTCACGGTCGAAAATCACAATATCAGCTCGTTTCTTTTCACGCCCAAACGACACAGAATACTCCACTTCCATACGAGTTGCAGGATAACCGTAATCGTCCATTAGCACCTGTAGATACAATTGACGAATAACTTCTTCGGGCGTGAGCTTGATTTCCTTTTTGCGCACCAAACATTCGGCATAAGACACCGGATTTCCTTTGCTGTCGGTTCTTTCCTTAATTCGTTGTTCTAATTTTTGTTGCTCTGTAAGCGTAAATTGGGTGAGTTTGTAATTGGAATCTTTGAGGATTTCGGCAAGGGTCATGGGCTTGTGTGGGGCTTTTATGGGATTAGTGATGCATCTCACTTATTGCCCGGAGAGTTTAACCCACAAAAAAAAGCGTGGACTAAATCCTTACCCGTCCCCCAGGCCCCTAGGAAGGCCACACAAGAATGATAAGTCAAAAGCCCACGCCGGTTGGCATGAGCATTTTGCTTATTACTCCATTCTTGTGTGTTCGCTTAAAAGAAATTTCCTAGGTTTCTGGGGGACGCGAACAATAGCAGAATGCTATTTATAATATGTTGAAAATTGTTTTATTTGTTTTTTTGACCTCCCTCCAACTCCCTCCAGGGAGGGAGAGTTCTGAACCCGGGAGTTTTGTGCATTTATTTAGTTTTGTTTTATGTATAATTTCTTTTATTTCCTCGTTCAATTGCAGAATCTCAATTACCAACTATTCCCCTCCTTGGAGGGGTTAGGGGAGGTCATTCTAAGTTCTGTAACATGAAGTTTTAATGCTATTTTTTATTTATTTTTTTTGCGAATCTCAATCAACTTCTGAAACGTTATTACACCCGAAGTCCCCCTCCTTGGAGGGGTTAGGGGAGGTCTTTTTATTATCCAACTCTTCTTTAATTTTCCGAGTTACCAACTCAGCATTATCATAAACGTCTTCATTATTGAACCGAATAACTTTATATCCTAAACTATTTAAGTCCTGAGTTCGTAATTCATTCTTGTTCCTTTTGCTGTAAATGGATACCTCCATCTATTTCAATTACAAGCTTTTCTGATAAACAAACAAAATCTACCACATATTTATCAATCACATGCTGTCTTCTAATTTTATATCCGGTTTTTCGGTTACGCAAATAATCCCATAAAATATGTTCGGCACAAGTAGGATTCTTAATGAGATATTTACGTGCATCCTTAATATGAGCATACACATAAGGATTTGCTGTATAATATTCTCCTTTTTTAGCTTCCATATCTTTTGAAATCCAATCCGTTACTCAAAAGCTATTTATTTATTCCATACTCATTTTTTGGTTCGCTTGCAATTTGGTGTTGGCATTTTGCTAACTCGTAGAGGTATTCAGGAGCAAAGTCAGCGCCATTTTTCCATTCTATGGTATTATAAACAATGGAAAAGTCTTTAAAAAATGCCTTATCTCTTAATGGCACAAAAACAGTTCCGTTCAGTTCGTTAACCAAATCAACCAAATACATCTCGCCATTATTAAATGTAAGTTCTATTTTATAATCGGCAATGTAATTTGCTTTACTTATTTCTAAAAACATACCCATTTCGTTTAATGGTTCAATTTTAAACAACTCTTCCCCCTTTTGGGCTAAATCCCAATCTTTCATCAACTCTTTTTTGGGTATGTCGAGTCACTCAAATGCCATTTTCAGCGCTCGTTGAGGCATCTCTCCCTTCACTATTCCATCTTCTATAGTTATAATAGCTTTAAAATCACCGTACCATACATGGAACTGTGGTGGATTGTGATCTCTAAAGTTCATGAGCATTATTAATCCGTAAAATCTGGATATTTCAGGCATTGTATTTTTACATTCCTTTATTGCTTCATGCAAAGATATACTGTTTTCGGTGTTTAAACAATAGAGTAAAAAGATTAATTAAAACTTTTTCGCTCCACCTCTCTCCTACCTCTGCACTTCTTCACTGCTAATACTATCTATCCTCCGATGACCGTCCGATGATCTTCCGATGAAACATTGCATTTGGTTTGTTTCAACTTTGTTATTTCTTTATGCTAAATTTATCCTATATTTGCACTATGAACTACTTAAACTAATTCCATGGCACGATTCACTTCTTCTACTTTTGGAAAAATATCCGGCAAGCACGGCACAGCCGTTGCAGCGGTACGCAAAGATGGTTTATGCATTCTGAAAGAATATCGCGTAGCTTCCAATCCCAATACCATTGGGCAAAAGAATCAACGGGGTAAGTTTGGTTTTGTGATGAAGGAAATCAACTGTTTACGTGCTGTCTTTACCCGAAATTTCGGTGGGCAATACGGCATCAATAAAGTGGTGGCAATAGCTATGAAAACTGCTGTTACCGGTGAATTCCCCGATTTTCAACTGGATTATTCCAAACTGGAAGTTGCTTCGGGTAGCTTATCCAACAATTCCAATGCAATGCTGGTAAGATGGAATGAGAATATACTTCAGCTCAGCTGGAATACCAACTCTATTAGCAACGGTTCGCCCGACGATAAGGTGAATTTTATTTTTTTGAACTCACTGAATAAATTTGTAATAGAACGCTACGAATGTGCCAGTCGGTCAGTTGGTAAAATAGAAACAGAGATACCCGCTAATTGGAGTATCTCTGATATTCATGCCTGGATTTATTTCAGTTCGGCTGATAATAAACTGATTTCCAGAAGCCAATATATACTCCCTAACCCCTAAAGGGGAGTTGGAGTTAGTTCCGTTTGGTGTTTTCTTCTTCAATCATAATTTCTTGTTCCCCTTTTAGGGGTTAAGGGTTGTTGTTTCATCCCGTAAACCCAACGGCACCGGCTATTGCATTTATACAGCTCAGCAACTCTACCAAGATACGATCTGCCTCAGCTGTTTTGCCCTCAGTAGTACTGGTTCTCCATTTATCGAGCAGATCAACCTGTAGCATGTGCAGCGGATCCATGGCTTCCGACCTCAATAGTGTTGAGTAATAATGGTTTTTCCTGCGTTTTTCAATTGGGATATCCAGCAATACATCAATCATTTTTCTTGTTCGCAAAAGCTCTTCGGTCATAAGCTTGATGAAATCTGCACTTTCAGGGACATCGGATGCCAGAGTTGCATATTGTTTAAAAATAGTGTCATCGGAAGCGGCAAGGCTTGAGTCAATGTTTGTCAGCACATATCTGACAAATGGGTCTGCTTCGGCAAATTTCCTTAGCCGTTCAAATTTTGCTGGTTCTTTTTCATACATTTCTTCCAGCGTTATGCCCACGCCATACCAACTGGTAATGTTGAACCGGCACTGGCTCCAGCTGAAAACCCAGGGAATAGCTCTCAAATCGGACAAACTGCGGGTTCCTGTCCGTCGAGACGGACGGCTGCCTATTTTACTTTGTTCGATAGCATCTATAGGTGTAGCTTTTTCGTAAAATCGGATGAAGCCCGGCAACTGTGTCAGCTTTTTATATTCAACCATACTTTTGTTAGCCAGATAATTTAATTCTGAACTAAGCTCATGCTGGGTAGCTTCTTTATTTTTATGAAGCAATGTTGCTGACAGAGTTCCGGCTGCCAGTAATTCAATGTTATATACCGCGTTGAAGTTATTTGCGTATTTTCGTTCAATGGTCTCGCCCTGTTCGGTCAGGCGCATATTCCCATTGACAGAGCCCGGAGGCAACGCCCGTAGAAACCAGTGTGTAGGTCCGGCACCACGGCTGATTGAGCCACCTTTACCATGGAAAAAGCTGATTTGTACATTGTGTTTACGACCAATTTCAATCATTTTGGATTGCGCTTCGTATAAATACCATTGGCTGGCAAAAATACCTCCGTCTTTATTGCTGTCGCTATAACCAATCATAACCTGCTGCAACATGGTTGTAGAGCCATCATGCTGTTGTTGCCATTTCAAGCTGTTTTTCGTTACTGGATGTGATAGAAATTCGTCCAGAATTTGCGGACTGTGAATCAAATCATCAATTGTTTCGAAAAGAGGCACCACGTGTACCTGTGAAGCAAGTCCATTCGGAGTATTTACCAACAAGCCAGCTTCGCGCCCCAGTAAGTAAACCAACAGCAAATCAGATACATTTCGGGTCATGCTAACGATAAGTGAACCAATAGCTTCACCACCGTATTTATTTATATGCTTGGCTACTACGCGATAAGATTCTATGCTTGCGTTGGCTTCATTTTCCAAATCGGTTCCGGGCAATGTAAATGGCCTTGTGGAATTTAATTCAGCATTTATGAATTCAATTCTTTTGTCAAGTTCCGAATCCAGAAATTCTTCGCCAGCCAATTGCGCAGCATTCATTAACTGGGCCAAAGCCAGTTCATTAAAATGGCTGTTTTGGCGGATATCCAGTTTTGCCAAATGAAACCCGAACGTAGTTACTACGCGGATAGTGTCATTCATATCGGTATAAGCAATTTCCGATGCGCCAAATTTGATAATGGCTTTTTTCAATAGATAAAGATCTGCAATTAATTCGGAAGGAAACCGATAGCTTATTTCGTCTTCGCTTAATTTAGCACGTCCGATAGATACTGGTATTTTGGCAATTAAAAACTCCAGGAATTGTTTGAAAACTTCTCCTTTGTGCAGACTTTTGAAACCGTCCCTGTTTTCTTTAATTTCATGAAATAAGTGGGCATATCTTCTTTGAAACTCGGTTGAAGTTTGGGTAGCTGTAACATTGAAACTGAGATTTTTCTGAAGCCCTAATAATTCTTTCTTAATAACATCGAATGCTTTTTCGCGAAGTTTCAACAGTGTCCGTCGTGTGACATCAGCAGTAACCAACGGATGTCCATCGCGGTCGCCGCCAACCCAGTTGCCAAAAGTAATTTTAGGAAAACTATCGGCTTTCCTAATCAGTTGCTGGTCGAAACCGGCTTGCTGCCAGGCCTGGATCAAACGGCGGTCGTGAAGCTTAATCACTTCCGGGAAAACGTGGGTCAGGTAATGGATGATGTTGTCCAGTTCGGAACTTACATCGGGTTTTTCGGTATAAATATCGGATGTCCGCCAGATACGGTGCAGAACTATTTTCATATCTTTACGTATCTGGTTTTGTTCCATTTTGCTATACATCCGGTTTTCACGTTTTACCACCAGCAAGTACAACTCGCGCAAATGCTCAAGCATAACAGTGCGTTTTGCTTCCGTAGGATGGGCTGTCAATACCGGTTCGACATGAATGGAGTGTAATTGCTCCACAATTTGTGCGGATGTAAATCCGTTTTGTTTCAGCAGCTCCAGGTTGTACGGCCATAACCCGTTGATGGCAGCCATCGATTTTTCATCTTCAGTTTTGCGTCGGTTTTGTACCGCACCATTAACTTCTACAATATTTCAGTAGTTGAAAACATGTGGAGTATAGCTGAAGATGTTTCTCCGTGAAATTTCTTTGCCTGAAATCAATTTCCGGAGAAATCCATGGAATATCATTGGCTAAACTTGCTTCTCCGGATTCTATCATCACCTCTTTCAGGCAATTCAACAGGAACTCCAGGTCATCGTAAACTTTGGGCAATTGATTTTGGACAAGTTTTAATGTAGTCATGCGAAGTTATTTTGAACGTTTCTTAATTAAACAGATTTGAAATATCTTTGTTTAATAATTTTTAAATTAATACAAAAGTAATAAACCGGTATAAAATCCGATTTCAGAAAATGGTTATTATTTTATCAAATTGATTTTTGGAGCGCTTTTTGTTTTAATACAGCCCGCTGAATAAATTAGCAATATAAGCAATTTTACAACTAAAAAATCTTATCTTTGTCAGTCTTTTTTGAAAAACTGACAAAAATGGTAAAACTGAACACCAGAAATACACATAAAATATAAAAATATGGGATTTAATGATTTTTTGAAGAAATTAATTGGCAATAAAGCACAACGCGACCTCAAGGAAATATCACCTTTTGTAGATAAAGTGAAGGCTGTTTATGAAGAAATTATCAAGTTGTCGAATGACGAACTTCGAGCCCGCACCGAGACGTTGAAAATACGTATTCAGGATTATGTGGCTGCAGAAGTAAATCGGATTGCAGAACTGAAAGCCAGCATCGAAGATACGGAAATCAATCTTCGCGAAAAAATTTATACTGAAATTGATAAGCTTGAAAAAGAAATCACAGATAAATACGAGGTTGTTTTAGAAGAAATTCTGCCCGAAGCTTTCGCTATTGTAAAAGATACGGCCCGCCGGTTAAACGAGAATTCGGAAATTGTGGTTTCTGCCACCGATTTCGACCGTGATTTGGCCGCTAAATACGACTTTGTAACTATCAATGGTGACAAAGCGCACTTTAAAAACCAGTGGACTGCCGGTGGAAACCTTATCAAATGGGAAATGGTGCATTATGATGTACAGCTGTTTGGTGGTGTGGTTTTGCATAAAGGTAAAATCTCCGAAATGGGAACCGGTGAAGGTAAAACGCTTGTGGCAACCCTGCCGGTATTCCTCAATGCATTGACCCGCAAAGGTGTGCACGTAGTTACGGTGAACGACTATCTGTCCAAACGTGACTCCGAATGGATGGGCCCATTGTATATGTTCCATGGCCTGAGCGTGGATTGTATCGACAAACACCGCCCGAACTCGGAAGAACGCCGTCAGGCTTATTTGGCAGATATTACGTTTGGGACAAACAATGAGTTTGGTTTCGATTATCTGCGTGATAATATGGCTACAAGCCCCGAAGACCTGGTACAACGCAAACACAATTATGCTATTGTGGATGAGGTTGACTCCGTGTTGATCGACGATGCCCGTACACCATTGATTATTTCAGGTCCGGTTCCTAAAGGTGAGGACCAATTGTTCGAAGAACTTCGCCCCAAAGTGGAACGTCTGGTAAATGCCCAGAAAACGTTAGCCACTAAATACCTGTCGGATGCCCGTAACCTGCTGAAATCGGAAGATAAAAAAGACCAGGAAGAAGGCGCGTTGGCATTGTTCCGTTCGTACAAAGGTATGCCTAAGAACAAACCATTGATTAAATATCTTAGCGAACAGGGAATCAAGGCATTGCTGCTTAAAACGGAAGAGTATTATATGCAGGAAAACAACCGGAACATGCATATTGCCACCGATCCGTTGTTCTTTGTTATTGATGAAAAAAACAACTCCATCGAACTTACTGATAAAGGTATCGATTTGATTACCGACGATTCTGACGACAGCCATTTCTTCGTATTGCCCGATGTAGGTAGCGAAATTGCCGAACTGGAGAAAAACAAATCCATTACTTCCGAAGAACGTCAGAATATAAAAGAATGAAATTCTTCAGAATTACTCTGTCAAATCTGAACGTGTTCATACTATTAACCAATTATTGAAAGCATACTCACTCTTTGAAAAAGACGTGGAATATGTGGTATTGGAAAATAAAGTAAAAATCGTCAATGAGCAAACCGGTCGTATTATGGAAGGCCGTCGTTATTCTGACGGTTTGCACCAGGCGATTGAGGCTAAAGAAAGAGTTCAGGTTGAAGCTGCAACACAAACATTTGCGACTATTACACTCCAGAATTACTTCCGTATGTACCACAAACTTTCGGGTATGACGGGTACTGCCGAAACAGAAGCCGGTGAGTTGTGGGATATCTACAAGCTTGATGTGGTGGTGATTCCAACCAACCGCCCGATTGCCCGTATTGATATGGAAGACCGCGTTTACAAAACCAAACGCGAAAAATATACAGCTGTAATTGAAGAAATCGACCGTTTGGTTGCTGCCGGACGACCTGTTCTGGTGGGAACAACTTCGGTAGAAATTTCCGAATTGTTGAGCCGTATGTTGAATGGTCGTAAAATCAAACATAATGTATTGAATGCGAAGCTGCACCAACGCGAGGCTGACATTGTGGCAGAAGCCGGACGCAA
>JASGJK010000005.1:0-97613 GCA_049840795.1 Paludibacteraceae bacterium | reverse complement strand
ATCGCTTTTACTTGTTCCCAAGTAATTTCAGGATCTTTTTACGGTTCGGTTCAGCCGAACCTCCTTTTACCTTCGATACTTCAATAAGTTGAACGGCTACCGGAGGAGTTTTAACCATAAAGTCGAAAGATTTGTCTGTGTAATAATCTTCTTCTTCTTCTTCTTCTTCTTCTTCTTCTTCTTCTTCTTCTTCTTCTTCTTCTTCTTCTTCTTCTTTGTTGTTTTCTTCTTCTTCTTCTTCGATCAAAACCATTACTTTTAGTTTTTTCTTTTCGTTATTTACCTCTTCAATCACTCCGGAGAATCCGCTGAATGGACCATTGATTACCTTGATGGTTTCCCCGATGAAGAATGGTGTTAACATTTCTTCTCCAATCTCCTGACGTTCGTCCACCGTACCTAAGATACGATTTACTTCCGACTGGCGAATGGGTGTGGGTTGGTTATTTTTCTCACCAAGAAATCCGAGTACATTGGGGATATTACGCAAACGATGAGGAGTTTCACCTATCAAATTTGCTTCTACGAGTACATAACCCGGAAGATAACTCCGTTCTTTGGTAATTTTTTTACCATTACGAATTTGATAAACTTTTTCTGTAGGAATTAATACTTGAGACACATATTGACCAAGGTCGGAATTTTTAATTTCCGCATCGATATACTCTTTTACCTTGTTCTCCTTGCCACTGATAGCACGAAGTACATACCATTTTAAATTAGCTGACTCTGTCACTTTCTTCTCTCCTAAAGTTAAAAATTAAAACAATTTCTTGTAAATGAACGTCATTAATTCCCTAAAGGTAGTGTCCATGGCAAGCACAATCAATGCAAGTATTATGGAAGCAATTAATACCACGATAGCACTGTTTGTAAGTTCTGAGCGAGTTGGCCAAGAAACTTTATGAACAAGTTCATTGTAAGATTCCTTTAATCCGTCCCTTGTTTTTGATAAAAAATTAGCACTCATTTTCAAATAGATTTTGCACGGGAGGTACGACTCGAACGCACGACACTCGGTTTTGGAGACCGATGCTCTACCAACTGAGCTACACCCGTATATTAGTTTACAAGTTTTTTGTAAACAAGTAAACAAGATTAAACTCTTGCTTACTTGCATACTTGTATTTCTTGTTTACTATAAAAATTATAATAAAGAGGTAATCTGTCCAGAACCTACTGTACGTCCACCTTCGCGAATAGCAAAACGTAAACCTTCAGAGCAAGCTACCGGATAAATTAATTTAACATCGATTTCCAAGTTGTCACCCGGCATAACCATTTCTGTTCCTTCAGGAAGAGTGATTTCGCCAGTTACGTCCAATGTACGGATATAGAACTGAGGACGATATTTGTTGTGGAATGGAGTGTGACGTCCACCTTCTTCTTTTTTCAAGATATAAACTGACGCTTTGAAGTGATCGTGAGGCTTAACCGAACCTGGTTTAGCAATAACCATACCACGTTTGATTTCATCTTTGTCGATACCACGAAGCAACAAACCTACGTTGTCACCGGCTTCACCTCTGTCAAGAATTTTACGGAACATTTCTACTCCGGTTACAACTGATTTTTTACCTTCAGCTCCAAGACCGATGATCTGAACTTCTTCACTTGTATTGATAACACCTGTTTCGATACGACCTGTTGCTACCGTACCACGACCTGTGATTGAGAACACGTCTTCCACCGGCATCAAAAATGGTTTGTCAATGGCACGTGGAGGCAATTGAATCCAAGTATCAACAGCATCCATCAATTCCATAATTTTATCTTCCCATTCTGTAACTCCGTTCAATCCACCAAGTGCAGAACCACGAATTACAGGTGTATTGTCTCCGTCAAAATCATAGAAAGAAAGCAACTCACGCATTTCCATTTCTACCAATTCCAACATTTCTTCGTCATCAACCATATCACATTTATTCATAAACACAACCAAACGAGGAACGTTTACCTGACGAGCTAACAAGATATGTTCGCGAGTTTGAGGCATCGGTCCATCAGTAGCAGCTACTACGATGATTGCGCCGTCCATTTGAGCAGCTCCAGTTACCATGTTTTTAACGTAGTCTGCGTGTCCCGGACAGTCAACGTGTGCATAGTGACGATTAGCTGTTTGATATTCAACGTGAGCAGTATTGATAGTGATACCACGTTCTTTTTCTTCTGGAGCATTATCGATAGAATCGAATGAACGCACTTCAGAAAGTCCTCTTTTAGCAAGTACCGTAGTAATTGCAGCGGTCAAAGTAGTTTTTCCGTGGTCAACGTGTCCGATAGTACCTACGTTTACGTGCGGCTTCGACCTGTCAAATTTTTCTTTTGCCATAACTCAAAGATTATTTTATAAATTAGTAATTTTTATATGTTTTAATAAAGCATTTGTTTTTCAAAAAATGAGCTGTTGATGGGAATTGAACCCGCGACCTCTTCCTTACCAAGGAAGTGCTCTACCACTGAGCTACAACAGCAATGAGAGCTTTTTTCAAAATATAATTGCTCTGTTATTTTCACAAAGACACATCAAAAGATAGTCTTGTTTTTGTCTTTTGATGCCTTGTTTTTACTTTGACGAAAACTACTTGCTGAATTTGCATTCAATTTTCTAATATTCACAAACAGTGCGTTATCAACAAGATGTGCTATGTGATTACAACTAATTGTCTGTCAATATGTAATTCTCATCAAACGATTCTTCTTCAAAATCGTGGGTGCAAAAGTACATTTTTTTTTGATACCGACAAAATTTATTTTTTTATTTTTTCAAAAATAATTTGACATTGTATCAAAAAATGGATAATTCACTATCAAATATCATTATTCATCTGGTTTAACCACCCGAAAAACATTCAATTTATTTTCGACCGTTAATATTTTAACGTAATATATCCCTGAGCAGACATTGCTTAAATCCAATACTGTTTCGGCTGATGATAGTGTCCATTGTTTTAATATCCACCTGTTACATTCATTAATTGTATTGATTTTAGTTCTGTTTGCGCTTTTATAAAAATATCTTTGTTTTTACAATCGTAGGATAAACTTTTATGCGACTATCTATTTCCAGGTTATTTACCCCTACTGAAATAATCACTTGTGAACCGCAAACATCACCTAAAGTATAAGCAAAACCCGGTGCGCCACTTGTATGTTGCCCTTGACCTTAATTATCAGCATTGAGCGTAAGAGCAAATGACAATGCGTTTTCTTTCACATTGTTCCACGTTTTGGTTGCTTTTCCTCCATAGATAACCATAGAAGCATATTCATCGTATGATAGTTTGATATTGGAAGCTTTCAATTGCTGCGGAACAATGCCCGCTTTGTTTCTAACTTGCATTAGGTTTACTTTCAGCTGCTGACCTTGTTTGATAATTTGATAATCGACACTGTATTTTTGATCTTCTTGCAAAGTTGTTGTCCCGATACAAGTGCCAACGGGTTTATCTGAATCATCTTCGGTAGTTTGCTCAACTCCTCCACACAGTTGACGAACCACGTGTTTGATTCCGGGAGATATTTGCGAATAATTTCCTTACGTACCATCAGCTCTTGTCCTACTTTTAAACCGGCATATTTGAACGAAACTGTATTACTTTTTTTTCCATCGTTTTAGGTTCTCCGGGTTTAGCATCAATGCCCGGCCCGTGCGTTGCATCGTAACAACGGCGACATTGAATCTGGTAACGGGAGTGCCGTTGGGTCTGGCGTCTGTAATTTGAATAGTCGCGGTTTTATAAGTGCTCGAAATGCGATAATCGATCTCGTAATTCGTACCTTCGTCAAGTTTGATAGTACCCACACAAGTATATTAGGCGGTAGGCGTATAACTAATGTTTGCATCAGTCAACTGACTGTGGTATAACAATGTAGCATCACTTATTTGAGTTGCCGATAATGTAAAAAACAATAATAATTCGACAGTGTACAAAAAGACTTTATTTTTTTTTGTTTATCAGATATAATGCGGTTGGGTTTATGGTCTTTTAGCGTGATTAAAAGTTAATTTTCAAACTACGTTCGGTATTCATTTCTGCAACCGGAAAACAAAACTTTTAGTATTTCTAATAAAAATTATTGTTGTCCGCTTAAAATCTTCTGATTCGTTCTAATTGATTGAATATGTATATTTTGTAAATATTTTATGTGGGTTCTTTTATTTAACAAGAAAGTTTTGTTTCGGGCTGGACGATTGAAAATCGTTAATAAAACAAACGGTCAGAAGACCGTTTAACCCAAATAAAAGTCATTTTTATGTTATCAAAAACGTCTTTTTAACCGGGAAAATCTAAGTTTGTTGCCGAATTGAGAGCTATTCTCAATTCTAATAATACATTTAACAATCACATTAAACGACATTTAACAACACATCAAAATTTGCAAGACAGTTTTGATCAGGAATTCTATTACTTTATTTTTTAGTAAAAGAATGTGTTTCGCTAATATTTGCGGAAGATATTTTAATGATATAATTTCCAGAAGGTAGCGAAGATATTTTAATCTCATCTTTATTTCGGAGCGTAAGCACTTCGTTGCCATTAGTTGTAAAAACAACAACTTTAGCGGGTGTAGCAGGTCCATCGATTTTCAATTTACTGTACGTAGGATTTGGGTAAATCTTATGCAAATTAGATACTTTTATTTTTTGTGACCCTAAAGTCGGCACCGGTCCATCATATTCTTCTCCTTCTACCCCTTTTTGATAAACACGTACATAATCTACGTACATTTTGGCTGTATTATTGTTTTCTGCGTTCAAGGCAGTAATGTTATCGATATATGAAAAGAACAAAGCCTACAGAAAGATTGATATTGACAAATGCACCTAAAAACAAAAAAGGATATCCGACGAATGGACATCCTTTTGCTCTCTGCTTTTATAGAGCGGAAGACGGGGCTCAAACCCGCGACCCTCAGCTTGGAAGGCTAATGCTCTATCTACTGAGCTACTTCCGCATTTTAATGTGCCAATTTGAAATTTGCCAATATGTCAATAATATACTTATCGACAGAATTAATATTGGCACATCGGCATATTAATTCATTAGCAAATTAGTTGTGGGCAGTGAAGGATTCGAACCTCCGAAGTCGAAAGACAGCTGAGTTACAGTCAGCCCCAGTTGGCCACTTTGGTAACTGCCCTAATAAGTTTACTATTGATAGTTTATATTTTTTGCTCGGATTTCACTAAATCTTGCAAGCAATTTTACTGTTTTTATATTAAACTATTTACTAATTTTGAGCCTCTTGTCGGATTCGAACCAACGACCCCGAGATTACAAATCACGTGCTCTGGCCAACTGAGCTAAAGAGGCAATATGCTTTTTCTTAACTTCTTAAGAAAATCAAGCCGCTTAAATAGCGCTATTCAAACGGCTTGCAAAGATACGAAAAATATTTTATCATCAAAACATATTTTGAAAAAAGTTATTTCTTCAATTGTTTTTCCTTATACTTGCGAATTTGCTTATCAATAGCTTCTGTTGCCAGCTCTACTGCTTCTTCAAACGAATCGCAGGTTTTTGAGGCGAAAAACTCTACTCCGGGAATAGAAATCTTAATTTCAGCTTCTTTGTTGGTTGCAGTTTCGGGTTTTATCACTTTTAGATACACCTCCACATTCAATATCTCATCAAAAAACTTTTCTAATTTTGATACTTTTTTACTCACGTACTCTTGTAATCTCTCTGTCGCATCAAAATTAATAGATTGAATTCTAAGTTTCATAAATACCTCCTTTTTTATTTTTCTCACGTGGGTGAGAGTTTTTATATATATCTTTTAGTTCACTAAAATTTACATGTGTATATATTTGTGTAGCCGCCAAGCTACTATGTCCGAGTAAATCCTTCACAGCATTTATATCTGCCTTATGATTCATCAGGGTGGTTGCAAAGGTGTGACGGAGCACGTGCGGACTTTGTTTATGAAGTGTAGCGCTTGCTCCCATTTTGTTGTGCACAATATTATATATACCCCTGCTATACATTGCTTGTCCATTTTCGCGAATAAATATTTTATCCGAAAAACGTTCCATATTTTCGTTTCGATTTTCGATATATTTATTCATTTCTTCACAAATATCATCTCCTAATGGAATAATACGTTGTTTATTTCTTTTTCCAAGCACTCTTAACTCTTTTGAGGAGTAATTGTAATCACTATCCTTAAGATGTATCAACTCGGAAACACGAATGCCCGTCTCATAAAACAGTCGTATAATCATTCCGTTTCTCACGTCTTTAAATCCTTTTAATCCGTGATAAGAAGACAATACGTTATCCATCTCCTTTTGCTTATAGAACGCAGGAAGAGGCTTTTTTGTTTTGGGTAGAATTATTTTTAAAGTCGGATTTTTTAGCGTTAATTCAAATCGAATTAAATAACGCCAAAACGATTTTAGGGTGGAAATTTTTCGAGAAATACTTTTGGCTGAGATGTTCTCATCCATCAGGGTCAATACCCATCGGCTGATAACAGCGGAATTTACATCTTCGGGGGAAAACGCATCCGGAGCAACCCGAAGGAAATCACAAAACTGAAATAGGTCTATTTGATATGACAAAACAGTATGAGAGGAATAATTCTTCTCATACTGTAAATATTGTAGAAAGTTTTGAATCATGCCTGATGCCCTCTTAGTACTATTTCATCACGAAAATAACACAAAAACATCAGAACAACAAACTTTTTTCTTTTTTTTAATCTTCGCTACGTTGCAATTGTTGTACGTAAACTGCGTGAATTTTCTTTTCACGTTTTACAACAGAAGGCTTGTCAAAACATTGACGGCGACGAAGTTCTTTTACTACACCGGTTTTTTCAAATTTACGTTTGAATTTTTTTAATGCTTTTTCTATGTTTTCGCCTTCTTTTACTGGAACTACAATCATGATTTATGAGTTAAATTTTATTACTTTGTTGCTATTTTTTCGGACTGCAAAGATAGAGAATGTTTTTTGAATGGCAAAATGAATTTTCACTTTAAATTTCTATTTTTTCTTTCAATTCCCTCATTCCCTCTCCCGCTCCTTTTTTAATATGGACGATATGCTGATTATTTATGCTGATTTCATTCGGATCAATGACATAAACCGGAGTTTCATCCGGCGCATAATTTATCAATCCGGCAGCAGGATACACTTGCAATGATGTGCCTATTATTACAAGCATATCGGCAGTTTGAGTTATTTTTATGGCATTCTCTATTTCGGGAACGGCTTCTCCAAACCACACGATATGCGGGCGTAATTGATAACCTTTGGGGCACTTGTCGCCAATGTGTATTTCAGGCTTTTCCTGTGACAATTCAAAGATTTCTCCACCCGATCCGGTCGAACGCACTTTCATCAGTTCTCCATGCAGATGCAGCACATTTTTACTTCCGGCTCGTTCGTGCAGATTGTCAACGTTTTGGGTTATAATTTGCACTTCAAGAGTATTTTCGAGTTCTGCCAGTATCAAGTGTCCATCATTCGGTTTCACATCGAAAAGTTGCTTCCTTCTCTGATTGTAAAAGTCCAATACCAACTCGGGATTTCGCTGAAATGCTTCGGGAGTAGCCACATCTTCTATTCGGTGTTGCTCCCAAAGTCCACCTGAATCTCTGAAGGTAGAAATACCGCTTTCGGCGCTCATTCCGGCACCTGATAAAACTACGATGCGTTTCATATTCCCAAAACATTATTTATTCTACAAAAATACGAAGAAAATGGATAAACCTATATTTTACTTTCACATTTAGTGCAATAATATTTGAAAATACAGAGCTGTTCTGACTGAGTTTTTGAATGGCAAATTACGAAACATCTGTGTTCTTTTTGTTACTCTGGATAAAAAACAGATAAAATCAGGGTCGATAACAAAAAAAGTTCGACCATTACGACTGATTTTTTTTGTTTTTGAATAGTTTCTTCAGATTTGAATCTTTACCACCAACTTTCTTACGTTTCCTTCTCCAATCAGAGGAGCGTGCGCATCTTCGGGATACAAGATAATAAATTCGCCAGGATAAACTGTTACAAAATTGGTTGGTTTATCTTCAAAAAACAGAATGTCTTTCTCTTCATTGTAAGCTGATTTTACTGTTTTACAATCGGCGGTAGGCTTTACCCCTATCGTTTCAGGTACATCTAATGGTATTTGAATATCCAAATAATCTTTGTGCGCTTCCAACGAACGTTCTTCAGCCGGAAAAAGTTGCGATTCAACATTATTGATAAAACTGCGGTTTCCATCCAATTCTATTCGACCTAATTCGATGTTTAAGAGATTATTCTTTTTCAAATATTCAAAAACCCTTTTAAATTGTGGATGTAGATCTTCAATCCGCTCACTTTCTGCTATGGTTGAGTAAATCATATAAATTAGAAGTTTTAAGTTTGTTTTTAAGAATCGGAATAGTAGAATTACCTTGTTTTGAAACATCAAGGAAATTCTGTATAGTATTCAAACGAATTTACTGTATTTTTTTGTATTCAACGAATGCTTCAATAGCTTCATAGGCTGCCAATCCTAAGTCGTTGTACATTTTAGCAGTAGCTTGGTTACGTTCCTCAGCCCGCTGCCAAAAAAGTCTTTCATCAGTACCCATAAACGGAGCGCTCTCCATTTGCGACTGGTGTTTAAGTATCGAATTACGTTTTTTGCGCAACTCCTCGGGACTAATCGGCACCGCCATTTCAATATGGTCAATTTCCCATTCCGCCCACGCTCCCCGATACATCCACACGCGGCAATCGTTCATCCAGTCTTCGTTTCTCAACTCGTGAATTGCACTCAATGCGGCATCCAAACACACTTTATGCGTTCCGTGCGGATCTGCTAAATCGCCCGCAACAAATATCTGATGTGGCTTTACCTCCTGAAGTAAGTTTATGATAATTTGTACATCTTTTTCTGAAATATCTCCTTTTTTGATCTTACCCGTTTCGTAAAACGGCAAGTCCAAATGATGCACTCTTGCCAACGAAACACCGTTGTAACGGCAAGCCGCCCGTGCTTCTTCTCTACGAATCCACCCTTTAAGGTAAAGAATATCAGCGGTATCACTATCACCCGGTCTTTTTCCCTTGATCAAATAATGAAGCATAGAATCGTATTTTTCTTTTAATACGTGATCGGCAGGGTCAAATCGTTCCAATACGTTTTTCATCAGTCCAAGATAACGAATTGCTTCATCGTCTCCCACAGCTATATTTCCCGAAGTCTGATATGCCACATGAACAATATGATGCTGATCTACCAATCGTTGAAAAGTTCCACCCATCGAAATCACGTCATCGTCAGGATGCGGACTGAAAAGAAGAACACGCTTAGGAAATGGAAGCGCACGTTCGGGACGATTTGAATCATCGGCATTGGGTTTTCCTCCGGGCCAGCCGGTAATAGTGCGTTGTAAGTCATTAAATATCTTAATATTAGCATTATATGCCGAACCGTATAACGCCAATAATTCATCTAACCCATATTGGTTATAATCTTTGTTTGTAAGTTTCAAAATCGGTTTTTTTGTTTGATTACAGAGCCATACGATAGCTCGGCGGGTCAATTTATCGGTCCACTCGCAAGAACCTACCAGCCAAGGATGACTGATACGGGTCAGAAATTGAGCTGCATTCAAGTCGATTACCGCCCGAGCATTCTTGTGTAGTTGAAGAAAAGAAGCCGGAACAGAATCATTTGCTTGCCCTTCAATAATTTCTTTGATAATCTTCGCCTTGTTTTCGCCCCAAGCAATAAGTATCACTTTTTTTGCCGAAAGTATTGTTGCCAATCCCATGGTGATAGCACTAACCGGAACTTCTTCTGCTCGAATATAAAACTGACTTAAATCCGAGCGAGATTGGGCGTCCAGCAACATTAAACGGGTGACGGAGCTTGTTTGAGAACCTTGTTCATTATACGCCAAATTTCCTACCTGTCCGATGGTAGCAAGTACCATATCCAATCCGCCAAGCTCTTCGATTTTTTGTTCGTAATGTTGACAAAACTCAATCACTTCGTTTCTTTCCACTTGCTCATCGGGAGTAAAAAAGTGACCTTCCGGAAGATCTGTTTTACTCGTCAAGTATTCGCGAATAATTTTGGCGTTGGAATGTCTGTTTTTTTCTACCGGATAAAATTCCGAGATATTAAAGATATACACACTTTTAAATGACAAATTCTCAGTTTTGTGCAACCGAACTAGCTCCGCATAAATCGATAACGGAGAAGAACCTCCGGGTAATCCTAAAACACAGGTTTGTTGTTGCGATTCTTTGTGATGTATGAGATTGGCTATTTCGCGGGCAACTACCGATGCCCCGTTTTTTTCGGTTTCGTAAATATCGGTACGAAGCTTCTCATATCGTGTTTGACGAGTCGCCTCCAACGCATCGGTCGGTCGGTAGTATCTTGTCGGGATACGCTCTAAAGCAATTTTTGAACTTAAATCGAAAATCATGATATAATGTTTTAATTAACAAACAATTTTAAGAACTCAGAGTTCATTTTTAATAAAATACAAATTTCCCGCAAATTTAAGAAATTAATCTGTTAGGGTAAAGCAAAAAAAACACAAAGTATTTATTTTGATTCTAAATTCTGCAGTTACATAATTTTTTCTGTATTTTTACGCAAAAAAATCAAAAAGACAAAGATTATGTTTCTAATACAAAACCTAAGCTGCATCCCTATCTCGTTCAAGGGAAAAGAGGTGAAACTGCCGCTAAGCAATTCGTTGAAGGACAAATTTATTCACCAATGTTTCATTCTTTCTTCCGAGGAAGATTGTGTTATCTTAAGCCCTTACAATGGAGTAATGCTCACACAATTATTTGATAACGAACATCTTTATTTTTCTCTTTCGGTAAACGACGATAATAGGCACGAAATAAACAACGCTTTTTTTAGTATTCGTAATTACAACGTTCATTTTTCACCACACACGATAAATAGAAGTTTTCAGTCTGAAAAATCATTTTTTTATTCCGAATCTACTTTTGAAAATGCCGGAGCGAACACATCAATTTATTTCACTTGGGGAGAGAAGTTAAAAACATCTTTTGATCAAAAAACATCACATCACATTGAATACAAATTAGTTCGGGACGAAAATACGATCACTTTTTTAAGTGATATTTTAGACAAAAGCAGCATTGAAGGAAAAAAGATCAAAAAGATTCGCTGTACGCTTAATGCGTCTTATTCGCCGGCATATTTGGACATTGTATGTAAAGATGGACGAAAAATAGAGTACATTCCGGCATCGTTGCTACAACTTTCTGATGAGTTTGAGATTTTTTTTGATGATATAGAAATTGATTTGGATAAATCTCGTTTTTTGATTCCTACTTTCAACGAGAAAGAATACGCCTACACCATACGCTTTGATTGGTAAAAACAAAAAACTCATCCACTTTACGTTGATGAGTTTTTTGTTGTGCGGCTGAAGGGACTCGAACCCCCACGCCTCTCGGCACCAGATCCTAAGTCTGGCGCGGCTACCAATTACGCCACAGCCGCAATTGCGTATTTGCGGGTGCAAAGATACGCTATTATTTTATTTCTGCAAACTAATCTGAAATTTATTTTACAAAAAGAAAGCGTCTCGCTATTGAACCCTCACCCAAAACACGAACAATGTAAGCGCCAACAGATAAACCTATCTCTTTAGCGTTGATAGTTTCTTTATCGGTTTGCAATTGATTTTCGTATAATTTAACTCCGCTCAACGAATATAGTTGTATGTATGCGTCTTTGGCATTTTCAATTGTAAAATACGAACTTGTAACTGATGGATAGAGTTTTACCTTTTCATCAAAAATAGAGACGGTGGTGTTGTTTACCAACTTTAATGAAATGCCCACCACCACCGGATCATGATCCGAACAGCGATACATATTCGGTTGGTAATTTGACCCGCTGTATTCAAACACCGCAGGCTCATCGGCATTGATATGAAACACCGAAACTCCGGTAATTTGCTTTGCCATACTTTCGTTAGCCAAGGCGTGATCCAAATATCCGGCTTCACCGTTATAAACATAACTGTACGAAGTATCCGGATGAAAGAACTGATGCAAGTCAACATATCCGGCATTTGTAAAGGTGCGAATGGGATCTTCTTTGGCGTAAGCATTTAAGTCGCCCATTACCAGCGCGTCTTCATCTCCATAATACGTTTTATTCGTATTGATAAACTGCATCACCGAGTTTGCTTCACCCGTGCGGGTTGCATTGTAACAACTTTGTCCGTCGCCCTGATCGGCATCGTTTCCCGTAGCGCTGCTACAACCACTTTTTGCCTTGAAGTGATTGATGCTGAAAACAAATTTTTCTCCATTGGATTTCAGTGTAAATGCCTGAAGTTTTTTTCTGTTTATCGGAGGAGAATTGTTGCTTTTTAACGATAAATAAGGGCTTACTTTATCCGACCGGTACAAATAAGCAGCTTTTGTGTAGGTTCCGTTCACGCTCCCGCCATCGTTAACAAATGAATAAGCTTTCCCGGTGGATGAGGTCAGCGCTCTTGCCAGCTTGGATAGTGCATCCTGCCCTTGCTCAATCTCAACAAGTCCGTAAATATCTGCATCAATAGCCTTAAGCGCTTCAACAATTTTAGTATGCTGATTCTCCATTTCCGTTTGCGAAGAAGGTCCCATACCGGATGAATTTGAAGATGTCAGATAATATTCTAAATTGAAACCACATATTTTCAGGTTATAGTTTCCTAAATCTGCCGGAGCAGTCGGGCGCGGATTGCCGTAAAAGTTTATGGGAAACGACACCGGATAAATCACATATTTACTATTCGTATAATCGACTACCGCCTGCAGATTTTTTACCCGTTCTCCGGTTCTGCGGGTACCGTTTTCATCGGCAAAAACAATGGGAGAATTATAACTCGTGGTAATGGCATCGTCCAAATAAATTGGAGTTAAGTAGTTTCTGTTAACTTGTGCCTGAAAAGCTTCGGTACCCGGAAGCGTGATATTCGTTGGCGATGGCTTTCTTCTGTCTCCCAATTCAAGTTCTCCGTACCGTTGCAGGTTTCTATTACTGTTTACGTAAAGAATCTGATCAAATTCAAGCAACATCCCTTCGTATTTTTCCCAACTAAAAGTTGCCGGATCGAATACAACTTTCGTAACCGGTAGAGGTTGATTTGTAGCCAGTACAACAATCGAAGCCGGATTTATCAGCTGTGTTTTGCCATTATATTCGTTTACCGTAGCCACAAGTTCAATTTTATCTCCGGCATTTACATTATCAATCGAAGTAAAAACAAAAATTCCGTCTGAGGTGTTTGTATTTCCATCACCAAAGGCATCCTGAAGAAAGAAACCGCCGATTTTGCCTGTACCGATGTATTTTGCTGTAACAATGCCCGACGTTTTTACAGACTTACCACTGTGAGAACTTGCATTACCGGAACCCTGTATTTCAGGGATACTAAGAGGCGTTTGTGCCGAAAGCTGTAATATATATACAGAAAACAGTATGATAATTTTTATTTTCATATAAGTGCATAATAATTACTATTATTGATATGTTTTTCACCACATAGTACAATCCCTAAAATCGGGACGGGATTCAGCAAGCTAAAAAGTATCGTAAGATACTTTTACTATGTGAACGAAGTGTTTTTTTAAGATTGTTCTATATGTGTTCTACTGTGTTTAAAATGCATCATTAATTGTTTCTAATTACTTAAAATTCAAAATAGGGTTGCAAATATAATCAAAAAACAGCTTAACCACATCAGTTTTCATAAAAATTGAATTATTCGTACCTTTGCAAAATATAGCGGTTGAGCAGTTGAGAGTTTTTTAGATAAAAAGTGATTAAATCCTTTCATCATCAAAATCAGATAAATCAAGGTCATGATCGACAATAATATATTTCAGAATAAAAAAGTAGCGTATCACACATTGGGTTGTAAACTCAATTTTGCTGAAACTTCACACATCGGGCGTCAACTTGCCGAAGAGGGTTTTAGCAAGGTTCGTGCAGGAGAAGAAGCGGATATTTGCATCATCAACACGTGCTCCGTGACCGATACTGCCGACCACAAATGTCGCCAAGCAATAAACCGTTTGCACCGTCAGCATCCAAAAGCAAAAATCATAGTAACAGGCTGTTATGCCCAATTAAAACCCGAAGAGATTTTGTCTATCGAAGGAGTAGATTTGGTTCTTGGAGCGAATGAAAAATTTGATATTCCACAATTTTTAAAGGAAAAAGAAACGGAAAAAATCCATCGCGAAGACATTTTAAAGGTAAAAACCTTTCGTCCGTCTTATTCGCACGATGACCGCACGCGATATTTCTTGAAAGTTCAGGATGGTTGCGATTATTACTGCACGTATTGCACCATTCCGTTGGCACGCGGACACAGCCGAAGCGGAAGCGTTGCCGAAACCGCCGCCATTGCCAATGAAATTATCTCTGCCGGAGGAAAAGAAATTGTACTCACAGGTGTAAATACGGGCGATTTTGGAAGAAACTCGGGCGAAACTTTCTTCAATTTGATAAAAGAATTGGATAAAACAGAGGCGGAAGTTCGTTATCGTATTTCGTCTATAGAGCCAAATCTGATTACCGATGACATTATCCGTTTTGTTGCTCGAAGCAATCATTTTATGCCACATTTTCATATTCCGCTTCAAGGTGGAACCAATGAAATTCTGTCGGTGATGAAACGCCGTTACACTACGGAACTTTTTGCTGAAAAATTGGCTACGATAAAAAATATTATTCCCGATGCTTTTATTGGTGTTGATACCATTGTAGGTGTGCGTGGCGAGACCGATGAGCTATTCGAACAGGGTTTTGAATTTATTAAATCACTCGATTTTTCACAACTTCACGTGTTCACCTACTCTGAACGAACCGACACTAAAATGCTTGATATTGAGCACGTTGTTCCGATAAAAGAACGGAGAAGGAGAAGCGACGCTTTGCACCGTCTTTCGGACGAAAAAACGAAAGTATTTTACCAATCGCAAATCGGACGAAAGTCAAAAGTACTGTGGGAAGCAAAAAAAGAGGGCGATATAATGCACGGATTTACTGAAAATTACGTGCGTCTTCAACGCCCGTTCGAAAAAAATCTGATTAATAAAATGGAAGATGTCGTTGTTGCAAAAGACAATATCGCACTCCATTTTTAAAATACAATTCTTCAGGTTTAAATAATTAAATACTCAATTCATCAATTCCCCTTTTAGGGGGTTAGGGGGCAAAATGTTGGCAAAAAGAATCATACCGTGCTTGGATGTAAAAGACGGAAAAACCGTTAAAGGAATTAATTTCGTAAACATTACCGACGTTGGCGATCCGATTGAACTCGGAAAACGCTATTCCGAAATGGGCGCGGACGAGCTGGTGTTTTTAGACATCACCGCCACACACGAAAAACGAAAAACGCTTTCAGAATTGGTTTCACGCATTGCCAAACACATCAATATTCCGTTTACCGTTGGGGGTGGAATTTCTTCTGTGGAAGATGTTTCGGTACTGCTTGCTTGCGGTGCCGATAAAATTTCGGTAAATTCATCTGCCGTGCGTAATCCGCAATTAATTAAATATTTAGCTGATAATTTCGGGAGCCAATGCGTGGTTTTGGCTATCGATACTAAATTTATAAACGGCGATTGGTACGTTTTTCTCAACGGAGGACGAATTCCTACCGAATTGAAAGCACTCGACTGGGCAAAACAAGCCGTAGCGCTCGGAGCCGGTGAGATATTACTTACTTCTATGAACAACGATGGCACCAAAGACGGCTTTGCATTAGATATTACGAAAGCAATCTCAGAGACTGTAAATGTTCCGGTAATCGCCAGTGGAGGCGCAGGCACAATGCAGCACTTTGTAGATGTTTTCACCGAGGGAAAAGCCGATGCCGCGCTCGCTGCCAGTATTTTTCATTATCAGGAAATAGGGATTAGAGAGCTAAAACAATTTCTAAAAAAAGAAAATATCGAAGTCAGAATATAAAAATATCACGTAAAGATAGCTTTACAGACGATTTTATTTACAGCTATCCGTACTATCTTTAAGTGATATTTCTTGTCTTATCTACTGTGTTCAATTTTCAATATAAAACTAACTGCCTATCCCTTTCCGTCAAGTGAAAATATGTAACTTTGCATTATGATAAATAATGAGAACTACCCGAAGGATTTTCAGGAATTCCTGATGCGATTCAAGAGCGATGAAGATTGCTGGAATTATATTTATGAGTTAAGGTGACCAAACGGATTTAAAAACCCTGTAAAATGACTTGAAAATAATTTCCTGCTTTTAGCGGACAACAATGATTTTCATTATTATTTTTAATGATTATCCGTAAAGCGACATAGTATATTTCTTCAGTTGCCACGCCTTTTAAGGCGTGGATTACAAAATAGTAATTTGTGGGCTTTATCCCAAATTTATCCTATAATCTATAGAAATAATCATATATTTTGACTAAAGTCATTTTCATTCCGGATATTGGATCCACGCCTTAAAAGGCGTGGCAATTAATTCTTAGGTCGTTTTACGGATAATCATCTTATTTTTTATAATGACCTCGTAAGGAATGTACTGTTATATAAATCATACGATGTTCATCAGTGATTCGGCGGCTCCAATATCCAGATAGGTTACCTTTCAGTAGTTCGGGTTTTTCTATTCCGTGAAATGGAACATCCAAAACACTTTTCAAAAGTTTTTGTATTTTAGAAATGACAGCTTTATTTTTCTTAAACCAATAAGCTAAATCATCCTCAGCGGTTGGTTTAAATTTTAATTCCATACTTTTCGAGGTCTATGGATACTGATTCTTCCGATTCAGATTTACGTATTTTAGAGACAAATTTTTTATTGTATAATTCGTCAGGCTCTGATATAACTCCTTTTTCCTGTAAAAAAGGAATTATATCTGCATGCTTTTTTAGATCTATACGAACATAACGAGGTATGCCTCTGTAAGATTTTTCGATAGTAATACCGGCTACTTTTGCCATCTTATTTGATTTTAATATTTTACGTAAATGTACAAAAATTATTCCAAATAATGGATGCGTAGTTTCAACCAGTGAATGCAACTTTTTAAGTTTTCAAAGATAGGAAGAATATTTCTTTAGGTGAATGGAAATTTAGTTTTTCTCTTGGTCTGTTATTGATTTTGTATTGTATTTGTTTGATATACTGATTACTGAGTTTGTCCAATTTTGTATGTTTTGGTATATATTGTCTAATGAGTTTGTTTGTGTTTTCAATCAATCCTTTTTCCCAAGAGGAATATGGGTGTGTAAAGAAAACTTTGGTATCCAGTTGTTTAGCTATGTTTTGGTGATCTGCGAACTCTGTCCCATTGTCTGCGGTAATAGTATGAACCTGTGCTTTGTAGGCGGTGAGCAATCTGACTACCACTTTGCTCAATTCTTTGGCATTTTTCCCCTGTTCAAGTTTTTCCATAAGCATAAATGCAGTTTTTCTTTCTACCATTGTAACAATAGCTCCCTGATTGTTTTCTCTCACAATGGTATCTATTTCCCAATCTCCAAATCGTTCTTTATCATTGACAATTTGTGGTCGCAGGTCAATGGAAACTCGATTTTTTATGGGTATGTTTTTACCCACCGGACGTTTCCTGTGTTTGAGTTTATGTCTGGTGTGTTTGTAGAGTGTCCCGCCTTGCTGCTTATCTACGCGAATGATTTTATAGATGGTTTCGTGGCTGACAAAAGGCTTATTTTCAAGTTTTAATCTGCCTGTAATTTGTTGTGGCGATAAATCTTCTTGAATCATCGTAATGATTTCTTTTTTCACTACGGGCAACAGTTTACGAGGCTTTTTCATACGCTCTTTACGCACTTCTGCCATATCTTGTGCATACCGGAAGGAGTATTTGCCTTTCAGATTGGCATTGCGTTTCAACTCCCGGCATATTACCGATTTATCTTTACCGATTGTCTTTGCAATCTGTGTTTGGCTGCAACCTTGCTTTAATAAGCAGGAAATTGCGTACCTTTGTTCTTGGGTTAAATGTACTTTTTTGCTCATACAACTTAAAAGTAAGAAATTTTTCCTAAACATCTTTCAGGGCATATGCCCTGAAAGATGTTTTTTTCTTCTTGAAAGTTGCATTTCTTAGTTGAAATTAATTTTTAACCTATTACTGAAAAATAAAACTCACGTAGATATTTTTGGATACTTATTGCGTAAGATTCAGTTGTATGTTAAATTTGCAATATTAATGAGAAATATTGATATTACAACATTTATTGCGAAATAGTTAACCCTTATTTTGGGAATAAGGGCAATGCTTCACCTACAACAAAATTACTCCCTCCGATAAAAATTAAATCTTCATCACCTGCGTTTTTCGATGCTTCTTTCACCGCTTGCTCTACCGAAGAATAGATATTGCCCGTCAGCTTATATTTTTCTGCCTCCTCTTTTAGTGTTTCCGCTTGTAATGCACGCTCAATGTGAGCATTGGTAAAATAATATTCAGCGTCCGATGGTAGCAAAGCCAATACACCGGAAATATCTTTATCATTGACCATGCCAATAATAACATGCAATTTGTTGTATTTCTGACGTTTAAGTTGATTTACCACAAATTTAATTCCAGCTTTGTTGTGTCCTGTGTCAGCGATTGTCAACGGATGATTCTGCAAAATTTGCCATCTTCCTTGTAATCCGGTAAGTCTCACCACGTTTTCCAAACCATATCTGACAGAATCTTCTTTAATAACAAAGCCTGCGTGTACCAATTCATCAATAGCTGATAGTATTGTTACCACATTCTTATATTGATATTCGCCCTTCAATCCTAATTTCAGCATTTTATAATCGCCGATATTAAATACGGCTGAGTTTTCCTCATAATCAATAAATTCGACATTATAAATATCTTCAGCAAAGACAATTCGCGCATTTTCCTTATTCGCTTTTTCAATGAACACCAACTTGGTTTCCGGCAGCGATTCTCCGACAACTACGGGTGTATAGGGCTTGATAATTCCTGCTTTTTCCGAAGCAATTTTCTGAAGTGTATTGCCTAAAAATTGCGTATGGTCATAGCTGATATTTGTGATAACCGAAAGTACCGGCGCTATAATATTCGTACTATCTAATCTCCCCCCCAATCCAACCTCAATCACAGCTACATCTACTTTACAATGAGCAAAGTAAGCAAAAGACATCGCCATTGTAGTTTCAAAAAAAGAGGGCTTAATCTCTTCAAAAAGTTGTTTGTTTTCTTCGACAAAATCAATCACATATTCTTCATCAATCATTTCGCCATCGACACGAATACGCTCTTTAAAATCCACCAAATGAGGCGAAGTGTATAATCCGACATGATAACCTGCCGATTGCAATATCGCCGCCAAAGAATGAGACACAGAACCTTTACCGTTCGTTCCGGCAACGTGAATGGTCTTATAGCTATTTTGTGGATTATGAAGCAAACTCATCAAGCGGATGGAATTTTCCAATCCGGGTTTGTATGCCGCTCCACCGATATGATGAAATACCGGCAGGCTATTGTATAGATATTCAATGGTTTGATTATAATTCATGGCCTAATCTTTTGTATTGTCGCATTTTCAGGAAACAAAGCCTAAGTGACACCACCGACAATTTCAATATCATCAAGAGACACACTAAGTAAAGCATATACAACGATTTTCATTTGATAATTAAACAATCGATAAAAACGTATGAAGTAATTGTTTTGCGATAGATCAAGATATTATTTGTACTTTTGTTGCTTAAAAGCTTGTTTCCTATTTTTACAAAGTTACCACATTTCAACAAAATGCGACACAAAATCAGCCGATTTATTGCAGAAGAATTAAAACTTACCCCCCACACTAAGCTTATTTTAGGAATCAGTGGCGGTATTGATTCCGTAGTTATGTTGCAGATATTAAACAAATTAGACTACAAATGTGTGATAGCTCACTGTAATTTCCATTTAAGGGGAGAAGAATCAAGCCGAGATGAAGAGGTAGTACATCGTTTGGCAGATAAGCTTCAACTCCCTTTTGAAAAAATTGATTTCGATACAAAAGCCTATGCACGTAAACACAAACTCTCCATTGAAATGGCAGCCCGCGATCTCAGATATAACTGGTTTGAAAATTTAAGACAAAAATATAATTCTCCATACATTGCCGTTGCTCACCACAAGGATGATTCAATAGAGACACTTTTGATGAATTTAATTCGTGGTACAGGTTTACGTGGTTTAAAAGGCATTGAACCGATTAACGGGAAAATAATTCGTCCGTTACTTTGTTGCACTCGGCAAGAAATAGAAAGTTACGCAACAAAAAATCACTTAAATTTCGTCACTGACAGCACAAACGCAGACACAGACTTTGTACGCAATAAAATCAGGTTACAAATCATTCCGGCATTGGCAGAAATAAATCCGTCCATCAAACAGACATTGAGCGAAACCACCGAGCGGCTTCAGGGAACGTGGAAGATATTTGAACAAACCATTCAAGAAATAAAGCAAGAAATCACCATTATAAAAGACAACAAATTACACATAAACATAAAAAAGCTACAACAGCAGGCAGACATTCGAACCGTACTTTTTGAAATTTTACAGCCCTATTCATTTCATCCTGACGTTGTAAATCAAGTTACAGATAATTTAACAAGTAACTCCGGACTCAAATTTTATTCCGCCGATTACATCTTGATAAAAGACAGGGATTATCTTATTTTGATTAAAAATACCGAACTAGAGAATGAAGCTAACGAAGTGTTAATAGAAAAAGACCAAGCACGGCTGGATACACCCATAGCTCTCACATTTGCGATAAAGAAAAAAGACACCGATTTTATTGTATCCAAAAGCAAATACAAAATACACCTTAACTATGACAAACTAAAATTTCCGCTTGTTGTCCGCAAATGGCGACCAGGGGATATTTTCAAACCTTTCGGGATGCAAAATTTTAAGAAAGTGAGCAATTTTTTGATTGACGAAAAAGTTGATTTAATCACCAAGCAACACACTTTAGTAATCGCTTCAAACGAGGATATTGTATGGATTATCGGAATGAGAATAGATAATCGCTTCAAAATAAGCGAAAAAACAACCCGTATTTTTGAGATAAATGTTAATCTTTAAGAAAAACTTACTGTTTTTTCAACATTATTTTCGATTTAACGTTTTAATTTCAAAGAAATTTATATCTTTGCACGGATTCTATACAATCTCGTAGTCGTCCGGCTATTTATTATTAATCTATTAAGTTATAGTATTTAAAAATTTAGTGTTGCTTTAACATAAAGCACAACTCTCCCCACGTTTTTTTACAACATTTATTTATGACAACTTACAACATTTTGCAATTAAACTCCAAAGAAATTTCAGAACTGAAAGAAATTGCAACCGAATTAGGACTTAAAATTTCATCATCAACCTCAAAAGACACGTTAATTTACGACATCCTTGACAAACAAGCTATTGTAAATGCGCAACGTAAAACGGCAAATGCCGAGGCTCAAGAAGGAGACAAGAAAAAAAGAATGCGCATTGTATCCAAAAAAGACGGCGTTCAAAAAAAGGTTGACCACAAAACCAAGTCTGCTAACAACGTAGAAACTCCGGAAACAAGAAAATCTGAAGGAGAAAAACCGAACCAAGTAATTACGCCTAAAACCGACCCTATTTCTTTATCTGCAAAAGAAGAGCCACAACAACTTCAAAAAAAGAAAGCTCCTAAAAACAAGAAAAAAGAAGAAAAAACTACAAACGAAACAAACAACGTAGAGAAGGTAGCTGACACCCCAAAAGAGACTTCCAAAGAGCAAGCTAACGAGGAAAATAAAATCAAATTAATAACTAAAACCCAGCTAAACAACACAGCAGAGTCTAAAGATGAATTTGAAAACTTCGAATACAAAGAACCAAGTAAACCACAAAACAACAACCAATTACCCAAACAAGAACAAAAAAACGTTCAACAGCAAAACAATAGAAACAACAAACAAAAGTTTTCGATGAATTCCTCTTCCGACAAGGAAAAAGCATTTGACTTTGAAGAAGTGCTGGAAGGTACAGGAACATTAGAAATTCTTGCCGATGGTTACGGTTTTCTTCGGTCACCCGATTATAATTATCTCTCTTCTCCTGACGATATTTATGTTTCTCAATCACAAATAAAACTATTCGGTCTTAAAACAGGCGATACCGTAAAAGGTTCCATTCGCCCTCCAAAAGAAGGTGAAAAATACTTCCCGCTCGTACGAGTTCTTCAAATAAACGGACGTTCTCCGGAGTATGTTCGAGATCGCGTTCCTTTTGAACATTTAATTCCTCTTTTCCCCGACGAAAAATTCACACTGAATACCGGCAAAAAAGATAGGCTTTCTACTCGTTTTGTCGATCTGTTTTCGCCTATAGGTAAAGGGCAGCGCGGATTAATAGTGGCACAGCCAAAAACAGGTAAAACAGTACTTCTCAAAGAGATAGCAAATGCTATTTCGTCAAACCATCCGGAAGTATATATGATTGTATTACTAATTGACGAACGCCCCGAAGAGGTAACGGATATGGCACGTAGCGTAAAAGCAGAAGTAATCTCGTCAACCTTTGATGAGCCGGCTGAACGGCACGTAAAAGTTGCCAGTATGGTACACGAAAAAGCAAAACGTATGGTAGAGTGCGGACAAGATGTGGTTATTTTACTCGACTCCATCACCCGTTTAGCCAGAGCGTACAACACGGTATCACCGGCTTCAGGAAAAGTTCTTTCGGGAGGGGTTGACGCAAATGCCCTACACAAGCCAAAACGCTTCTTTGGTGCAGCTCGTAATATAGAAAACGGAGGTAGTTTAACCATCATCGCAACTGCTTTGACTGAAACCGGCTCGAAAATGGATGAAGTAATTTTTGAAGAATTTAAAGGTACCGGTAATATGGAACTCCAACTTGACCGGAAATTATCGAATAAACGCATATTCCCTGCCGTTGATATTATGGCTTCAAGTACGCGTCGTGACGATTTATTGCTCAATCAGGATACTCTAAACAGAATGTGGGTGCTGAGACGCTATCTTGCCGATATGAATTCGATTGAAGCTATGGAATTTTTAAAAGAGCGTATGGAACGCACCGAAAACAACGAAGAACTTTTAATTTCAATGAATGGTAATTAGAAATTTCAGACAATAATTGTAAAATTGCCGGAAAATAAATGCACAAAAGGGTTAGATTTATAATTCTGTTCGTGCTAATCGGAGTGTTTGTCTATGCACAGCAATCAGACAACACCAATAGTCATAATTCCAACTTCAAAAAATATCCGGAAAACGAGTTACATCTCAATTTATTGGAATCGGCAATCGGGGGTTACCCGAAGTAAATTACGAGAGACTTGTTGACGATAATTTCGGAGTAAGGTTAGCCGTATCCGCTTCTATTGATAACTTTGAAACAAACAACATCAGAGCATTAATACCTTACGGACGACTTTATTTTAGTGAAAGTAATCGTTGTGCCGGTTTTTATATCGAAGGAAATACCGGTCTTATCATTCAAAAAGCGTACTATTACTATGATAATAGCCAATACAGTTATTATGACTACACCTATAGATATTCAAACCGTTACACCGGCACCCCAGTTCCTCAAAGCAAAGCCTATCTGGGATTAGGACATAGGAGTTGCCGGCGGATATAAGTTTTTGGCGAAAAACAATTGGATAGGAGAATTTAGCTTGGGGATAGGACGAGTTTTTGGCGACAAAGTTATTGAAACACATCCAAGAGTCGGAATAACAATAGGAAAACGCTTCTGAGAAAAAATTGCACACTTTTTGTTTAAGTCCGATTGATAATGTTTCAGTCGGACTTTATTAATTACAATTTTATGTTCAAGAAAATAAATTCAAGAAAAATAAGTTTTATAGATAGCCCTAAATTCTTTTTTTGGTATAGGCGTTTAGTTCGCTGTAATTTTGGATAAATCTGCTACTTTTGTAGCGTGGATATTAGGAAACAATATATAGGAGTGAATTCAATAGAGTTCAATAAATATTTTCAGACACAGGAGGATTGCTATCGCTATGTTTCAGAAATAAAATGGTCAGCCGAGCATCCTTACCAATGTAAGAAGTGTGGTCATTTGAAATTTGGCAAAGGCAAAAAGCCCTATTCACATCGTTGCGCCAAATGCAATTACGATGAAAGCCCTACTTCTGGAACTATGTTTGACAAGTTGAAATTTTCATTGCTTATCGCATTTCATATCTGTTTTGAAATTGACCACCAAGAAGAAAGGAATGTCTTCATTGGAATTGTCAGAGGAATTTGGATTGCGTTAGAAAACAGTATGGGAATTTAAGTGGAAAATCCAACAAGCAATGACAAGTAGCCGTAAAAGCCGATTGGAGGGCAAAGTTCAGGTTGATGAGTTTCTCATAGGAGAATACGAAGAAGGTAAAGTTGGTCGTAGTGGCGACAGTAAAAAGAAGTTAGTAATTGTTGGGCTTGAAATTTTGGAAGATAAAAAAGGTGTTGGTCGAGCTTATGCACAAGTAATTGAGCATGCTTCGAGCAAAGAATTTAGACCATTTTTTCAAACATATATCAGCAACGATGCAAATGTTATTACTGATGTTTGGAAAGGTTATTTACCATTGAAAAAAGACTATCCAAACTTAGAACAAATACCTTCGGAGAAAGGGAAAGGCATGCAGCAGTTGCATATTCACATAATGAACATTCAGGGATGGCTACGAGGAATACACCACCATTGTTCAAAAGAACGGATGCAAGGTTATCTCGATGAATATCATTTTCGTTATAATAGACGGACAATGATGGGGTCAATCTTCGATTTACTCATAAAAAGGATGGTTCTAAGCGAACCTAAGAGATTGATTAAAAATAAAATAACAACAGCGAACTAAGCGCCTATACCAATTCTTTTTTATTATTTCTCTAAAAACGATGCGATTTATTCTAATTTTCATAATATTCATTCTTCAAGCATTTACTATTTCAGCGCAACAAGGCACCGTAGGCACAAGAATCGAAAAAATTCTTGATGGAAATCTGACTTGGATTAAACTTACACTTATAAACAAAGGAAATGATCCTATAATTATAAGCGATATGTGTCGCCTGACTGAATTTGGCAACGAAATAGGTCGATCTACATCATTTGCTACCGCAATGGCTTATGATGAATCTGGCAGTTCCATTGGCAACTCCAACCGATTATATTTTATCAGTTTCGATAAAAATTCAGGAACCTATTTGCGAAGAGAAGAATCGGAAGTACAGGTTTTTTTATTAAAGAACGAAACCATTCCCGGTTTTTTTAACAAAAACGTTTCTGAAAAAGACATCAAAAACTTACAGTTAAAAATTCATCTCACGTATAAAATTTTCGTCCCGAACGGCATAGTAACATATACCGAAGAGGTAGTCACCAATCAAATCCGATTTTAGACTTTCAATACGTTTAATTTCATCTTTGGTAATCAATTCATTTTTTGTACCTTTGCACTCTCAAAAAAGTCCGAAAAATCAATTTATTAAAATAATTACAAGCTACATTATCAGCTCCGTAGCTTGTAAATAGCAACTAATTAATATATGTTTGAAAACCTAAGTGACAGACTCGAAAGGTCGTTTAAAATACTTAAAGGCGAAGGCAAAATTACAGAAATCAATGTAGCGGAAACACTTAAAGATGTTAGAAAAGCATTGCTTGATGCCGATGTCAACTTCAAAACAGCTAAAGTCTTTACAGAAACTGTAAAAGAAAAAGCCATCGGACAAAATGTGCTCACCGCACTTAAACCACAACAATTGATGGTGAAAATTGTGCACGATGAGCTTACCACCCTTATGGGAGGAAGCAGTGTGGACATCGATCTGAAAGGTTCGCCGGCTGTGATTTTAATGTCCGGTCTGCAAGGTTCGGGTAAAACCACATTCTCCGGTAAACTTGCCAATTTACTCAAAACAAAAAGAGGAAAAAGACCGCTTTTAGTTGCTTGTGACGTATATCGTCCGGCTGCTATCGAGCAATTAAAAGTATTAGGCGAACAATTGAGCGTTCCGGTGTTTTCGGATGAAACACAAAAAAATCCTGTAAAAATTGCCGAAGAAGCTATCAAACACGCTAAACAAATGGGTTACGATGTAGTGGTAGTGGATACTGCGGGCCGTTTAGCTATTGATGAACAAATGATGAACGAAATTGCGGCTATCAAAAAAGCAATCACCCCTCAGGAAATTTTGTTTGTTGTTGATGCTATGACAGGACAAGACGCCGTAAATACCGCTAAAGAATTTAACGATAAACTTGATTTCGACGGAGTTATACTCACAAAATTAGATGGCGATACCCGTGGTGGTGCAGCGCTTTCTATTCGGTCGGTAGTAAATAAGCCTATTAAGTTTGTGGGTACGGGCGAAAAGATGGATGCACTTGATGTGTTTTACCCTGAACGTATGGCAGACAGAATACTCGGGATGGGAGATATCGTGTCGTTGGTTGAACGTGCTCAAGAACAATATGATGAGGAGGAAGCCCGCCGGATAAGTAAAAAGATAGCCAAGAACCAATTTGACTTTGAGGATTTTATGTCGCAAATTCAGCAAATCAAAAAAATGGGGAATATAAAAGACTTAGCTTCTATGATACCCGGCGTTGGAAGACAGATAAAAGACTTAGATATAGACAACGACGCGTTTAAAGGAATAGAAGCAATTATTCAATCAATGACCCTTTATGAACGACAAAATCCGAGCGTATTAAACGGAAGCAGAAAAAACCGTATTGCCGACGGAAGTGGAACGACCATAGTGGAAGTTAACAGGCTGCTGAAGCAATTTGAGCAAATGAGTAAAATGATGAGAATGGCAACAGTAAAACAGGCTTCTAAAATAAAAAAGAAAAGATAAAAACAAAGCCCCCCCCAACACCCGAAAGGAGATATTTACGGAGGGCTTTTTAATATCAGGATATCGATATTTATTAATTAAACTTTCCCTTGTGAGGGATTTATATGGCAGATATGAAACTTATTGACGGCAAAGAGATCTCGCAACAAATAAAACTTGAAATAGCAGAGGAAGTAAAGAGTATAGTCGCCTCCGGCAAACGTGCGCCACATCTGGCAGTTATTATTGTTGGACACGATGGAGGAAGCGAATCGTACGTTGCCGGTAAAGTTAAAGATTGTGGCGATTGCGGTTTTGCGTCCACACTGATACGCTTTGAAGATGACGTAACAGAGAAGATCCTTTTGGAAGAAGTTGATAAATTAAATAAAAATGAGGAAATAGACGGTTTTATCGTACAACTTCCCTTACCAAAGCATATTCAAGAAGAAAAAATCATTGAAACTATCGATTACAGAAAAGATGTTGACGGGTTTCATCCTGTTAATGTAGGCAGAATGTCCATCGGTTTACCTTGTTTTGTTTCTGCTACACCATCAGGAATCATCGAGCTATTGAAAAGATATAACATTGAAACCTCCGGCAAAAATTGTGTCGTAATAGGACGCAGCAATATAATAGGCAAACCCATAGCTTCACTTATGATGCAAAAAGGTTATCCCGGCGACGCTACGGTAACGGTATGCCACAGCCGTACTAAAGGTTTAAAAGATATATGCCTTCAGGCAGATATTATCATTGCCGCACTTGGTAGTCCCGAGTTTTTGAAAGCGGATATGGTAAAAGATGGCGTAGTAATCATCGATGTAGGTACAACCCGTGTACCGTCGTCCGAAACTAAATCCGGATTTAAGTTGAAAGGGGATGTTGATTTTGCCAATGTTTCTCAAAAAGCATCTTTCATAACTCCTGTTCCGGGCGGAGTGGGTTTAATGACACGTATTGCATTAATGAAAAACACGCTTCTTGCTGCCAAAAAAGAAATTTACAAATAATCTTCTAAGAAACAGAATTTCTCTATTAATTTGGAAATGGAATTTCAACAGACGAAATTAAATCAACTGACTGAACTGTTGGCAGACATTGCCACATTATTGATGTCGAGCGGTTCCAACACCAGGCGTGTATCCCGTAATGTAAGCAGGATAGCCAATGCGTTGGGGTATGATTTTGACATATTTTATTCTTATTCAGCAGTTGTAGTAACAGTTAAAGACAGTAAAACAGGAGAAAAAGAAACATTGGTAAAAGCCATTCCGGGATACGGCACACATTTTTCAATCGTATCGGACATTAGTATTCTTTCGTGGCAAGTGGTAGAGCATAAATTATCGGTAGAGCACATTATTGAAGAGCTCAAACAAATAAAGAAAACACCACGCTACAATAAATATATGATGTTTTTCTCTTGTTTCGTTGGCTGGTGGCTCTTTAGCACGTATATTTGGTGGCTCTTACATAGAATTTTCCATCGCTTTCTTAGCCACTTTAGTCGGACTCATAGGACGAAACTTCTTTCAGCATCGTCAATTTAATCCATTTATAAGTTGGTTGTTTGCCGCTTTTATCTCGGTATCTGTGGTAAATGCATTTCGTCTTACCGGAATCACACCATTAAACAGCGGGCTTGCAGCTTGTGTACTATGGCTCATTCCCGGTGTCCCATTAATCAATGGTTTCATCGATTTATTAACGGGCCACATAGTATCAGGAACAGCCAAATTAACCTCAGCAGCTGTGTTTATCTTTATGATAGCATTAGGTTTTTTTCTTTCATTAATTGTTTTTGGATATGGCTCTACTTTATGACATACTATCAGGAATATGGGAAAGTATCTTGCTTTCTATGTTTGTCTCGTTCGGTTTTGCTATGCTATTTAATACGCCACGTCGCGCTTTATGGATTGCGATGTTGCTTGGTGGAATCGGTTTTATGGTGAAAATGCTTTTGTTAAATACTATAATGAAAGGAGACGATGTAGTTGCCTCTTCCATAGGTGCATTTGTCGTTGGTTTTCTCGGTGTTTATTTTGCTCACAGAGTTCATACTCCTCCTATCGTATTTACGATTCCGGCTGTGATCAATATGATTCCCGGTAAATATGGTTACCAGTTTATGATGGGACTTATGCAGATTGTAACGTCGTCAAATAATGTTTTAGTAAAAAATGAATTAATCACTGAAACCATCAATAAAGGGCTTAAAACCGGATTTATTACACTTGGTTTAGCTTTTGGCATCATAGCACCAATGCTCTTATTAAACACATATACAGTAAAAAACACCGATCTAAACAAAATTTTAGCCAAAAGAATTAAGAAAACATTTTTTCACAGATAACGTTCTTAATTAAACGAGAAAAAATAGGGTTCCTTATCTTAATTGTTTGCGAATCATATTTATTTTCTGCTGTCTTACCAACGAATAGCTTTTGTCTTTATCTTCCAAATATTCATAAATACATAAACTCTTCTTGTATAACAAATTAGAAATTTGGTTTTCGTTGGCAAGTAGTAGAAGAATTTCTGCTAATTTTTCCAAATTAGTAGAGTTAAAACCATCAATTTTACTAAGCGCTATTAAGAAATCTTCATTTGAGAAACAAATTATTTCATTTAAATTCAAATGGAGTTTATCTAAAAGTATCTCTGTGGTTATTGTATAAGCACTTTTTTCTTCCATTGTTTTTATACCCAACAACATAGCTATTATTTTTCCAAGTACTCTCCCGAAGAGATCAAATTGTCTTTTAAGATAATCAACTTGTGCCATATTTTTTAAGAATGGAAGCAAAATAAAATTCATTAACAACACAAAAGTAACAAATTGGAACTATATTTGTACTACATTTCGCTATGAAATTTGAAGGAATACATATATATACTTTACCGTTTGCAAATTTTAGACGAGGAGCTGCCGTTACTATTCCGTGGATTGGGATTTTTGTTGGCAAAGGATTTGAAAATGACAAAGATTTACTTCGTCACGAGTTTGGACACATTCTGCAATTTCGCCAATGGGGATTTTGGACATTTTGGTTTCGGGTAACTCCTACGAGCTTAGTAAGCGCTAAAAACTCGCGAAAACACGCTGCCAACCACATGCATACTTGGACGGAATGGAGCGCCAACAATCTATCTTATAACTACTTTCTCTGTCCGAAAGATTGGAATTTCAACTTGTTTCCAATTACTCCTATTAAAAGTTCTAAGAGGAGTTAGGAATATAGAATTCTTTATTTCTATGTCAACTAAACTCTTTGTGCATAAGTCTTTTGGGGTAAGCCTCCCAAATAAAAAACAGCCTGCAAGATTTGACAAAATTAAACAGGCTGTTTTTTTGAATACTATACGGCTGATTTGGGAGGCTTACCTTTTTTTTGAAGATAAAGTTCTTTCTATCACCGCTTAAGATCAAGATGATAGGGCTAACTCCCTTTTATTTTTCTTTACTTTTATTTGTTACGAAAACATCAGAGTTACACTACTGAATCTCTTTATTCTTCTGTAAATGATTGTTATTAAATTGGGTGGAGCTAAGAGTTTAATCCTTTTACCCCGATCAAAATAATTGATTTAAAAGCAATATAGTTGAGACATATTCGTAGTAAAGCAAATCACAGATTAAATTCAGAGGGGAGTTAACCCTAAGTTCTGAATGGGCTGATGATTTTTATATTTCACACGATTAACGATTAAACTTGTTTTTTTAATGTTTGCGTACAGTTATACAATATTGTTTCAAAACGAGCATCTATCTCATTATTAAAGAAACAAACTATTTGTCTGAATAATATGTGGTTATGAAACTTCGTGAAAGTTATTTGTGTTTGTCAGTAAAAAATAGATAATGAAAAACTAAGAAGAATTAACATAACTATTGCTAATGTAAATATTATGTTTTAATTTTGTGACGTTTTATAAAAAAAAGTATTTGATTGTAAATATAGATATTAAAAGTATTAATCTAATTAAATAATAAAATGAAGAAGATATTAATTGGTTTCTTTTCGATCCTGACGATAATTAGTTGTACAACACATCAAAAAGTGGTAAAGGTAGAGCCACAAATTCAGGAAGTAAAAAATGATGTTCAAGTGTTAAAACGAAAAGTTGCAATAGCACGTTTTTCTAACGAAACTCAGTATGCAAAAGGAATATTCTACAATAAGGCAAACGATCCAATTGGAAAACAGGCTGTCGATATCCTATCTACTAAATTAACATCTACTAATAAGTTCATATTGTTGGAACGCCAAGATATGGATAAAATAATGGAAGAGTTAAAATTAGCTGGTAATGAGGGGGTGCAAAAGGTTGGTGCAGATTATTTGATTACAGGTTCTGTCACTGAATTTGGAAGAAAAACCGTTGGCGATGTTAATGCATTTTCGAGAAGTAAAACGCAGGTAGTACAAGCAGGTGTAAGTATTAGATTGGTGGATGTTTCAACAGGAGAAATTATATATTCAGAAGAGGCTAAAGGTCAAGCAGAAACAACGAATAAAACAGTTATGGGATTAGGTGAACAAACAGATTATGACGCAACTCTCAATGATAAGGCTATTTCTGCGGCGATATCTAAACTGGTTGAGAATATTGTTAATAATTGTATGGACAGACCTTGGAAGTCTTTTTTTCTTTCTTATGATGAAAACGGTATATTAATTTCAGGCGGAAAAAGACCAAGGTATTAAAATTGGCGATATTTACGAAGTAGTCGAAAAAGGAAAAAGTGTCAAAAATCCGCAAACGGGTATGATGATGGAATTACCCGGGAAATCAGTAGGAAAAGTAAAAATAGAATACATCGGTGGCGAAAGTGTTCAAAATGAATTTTCGATGGTTTCGTTCATCGAAGGAAAAATAAGTAAAGAGGATTTGAGTAACTATTATATTAAGGAGATAAAACAATGAAAAGAATAATTTTTGCAATCGTAATCGGTTTGTTGGCATTACTAAACAGTTGTACCGGCGTAAAAACACTCTCAAAAGGTTTAGAAAATGAATCTTACTTGACTTTCATAGGTGTTCCGAGTAATTATAGAGAAGGAGTTGATGTGGTTATTGATGACAAAATCACATTCAAGGCTAAGGTAAATAAATCAAATACAAATCGCCCGAAAGGAAATGTTTATGCTATAACATCGGGAAAACACATAATCACCGTAACATACAAAAATAATGTAATTTATAAAAAACAAGTATTCATATCATCCCAAGAAACAAAAGAAATAATATTGCCATGAGAAAAATTTGTATTATTGCAGTAACCGTACTTGCATTTGTGTCTTGTACAGTTCAAAAGCCACTTTATTCCTGGAATAATTATAATATAACTAGTTATAATTATTTGAAAAATAACGATGAAAAATCAACGCAGGAATTAATAGAAACATATCAAAAGATTATCGAAAAGCAGACAGGAACCAGAGGAGTAGTACCGCCTGGAGTTTATGCCGATTACGGTTTTATTTTACTCACATTGAATAAAACTGAACAAGGAAAGTCGATGTTGCTTAAAGAGGTTGAGTTATATCCGGAATCCGAAGTATTTGTCAATAGAATATTAAAAATGTTTGAAAAATGAAAAAAACAGTATTGATTTTAATAACAGCTATTGCTTTGGCGAGTTGTGGCTCTTCTTCTAAATTAACAAAATCGGTAGCTTATAAAGGGATTTACGAAGAGAAACCTTTAACTATTTTACTAATGCCACCAATAAATAAAAGTACAAATGTGGAAGCTAAAGAGTTTTTTACATGCAACTCTTAATGTACCGATTGTAAATTCAGGTTATTATGTGATTCCGACATTTCTCTCAATGGAGATATTAAAAAGGGAGAGTGCTTATGATTCGGAGCTATTTTTAAATTCAGAGTTATCTAAGTTTGGTGACGTTTTTGGAGCTGATTTGGCTTTATTTACAGTTATTCATAGATGGGATAAATCAGCCATCGCCGCAAAAGTTTATGTTACCGTAGAATATATTTTCAAATCTACGAAAACCAATAATATTGTTTATACAAGAACGGCTAATATTACTTATGATGCTTCGATTTCAACGAATGGTGGAGGATTATTGGGAGCTTTGGTTGATATGGCTGCATCTGCTATTAATACGGTTGCGATCAAATATGTTGATGTTGCGAGGTCTTGTAATACTTTTACATTTAAAGACTTACCGGCAGGAAAATATAGTTCTACTTATGGGACTGATGGAGACCAACTGCCAGGTAATAAAGTATTTAAAGTTACAATTAAAAAAAATTATAAATAACATAACTTAATAGAAAAATACAACCACCATAATACAATTAAAATTGATATTATGGTGGTTCTGATTTTTCTGTAATACTACGTAAATATATCACAGCATCCTTTTAGAATGCTTCGAATTAAGTCTTTTTATTAAGTCTCTCCTTATTAAAGAGATTTATTTCAAATTACAATATCAAAATTTCGTTGAAAAAACAGTTTTAGCATAAAGCTCAAAAACTCCAACTTGAGTTTTTCCATCATTTTCTTCAAATTTCAAGCAGTGGCAGCCATAAGGGCATTAATCTGTATCCCTTTTTCGCCCAATAAATAATACCATTGTAAGGAGCGACTATTTAAAGTGAGTTGTGTGAAAAATGTTTATAATCTACTGAAAATGAATCGATAAGTGTCTGTTGTGGCTAATTGTTATATGTTCAATCATTAGCTTATCAGACTAACGAAACAAAAGACTTACACATCAATGGATGTAACTTCTACAAGCAATTCGTCTTTTAATACAGATTGTCCCGGTTGAACATGAATTTTTCGAATAACGCCATTGCACGTAGCATTGATTTCGTTTTGCATTTTCATCGCTTCTAAGCTTAAGATAGGTTCACCGGCATTAACCAAATCGCCTTCGCTCATAAATATATCTACAATTTTACCCGGCATAGGCGAAACAAGATTGTTTCTATCTGCGTTATCTTTATCCGTTTTGTTCAAAATACCTTGTCTCAGGTAAGAGAATATTGATTCCAAACTGAATTTGTATTCGATACCATTAACTTTTACTGTGATTCTGTTCTGATCTTTTTGGGTAATCTCACATCGGTATATTTTGTCGTTCATACTGAATGTGGAGTGAGTATTTTTGTGTTCGATAAAGTTTATATCTCTTTCTTCACCATTGATAATAGGTTTGGATTCTTTCGGAATATAAATTTTGAATCGTTTCCCATTGTCGCGCATAGCGATGAATAATCGTGTTGCATCTCTTTTATATACGTATGATGTTGCCATTTTCTTTTGAACCCCCGATTTCTTAAAATAGGTAATACTGCCAGGGTATGCAGTTTTATTTGGTTTGTAACTCTATATTTTTCCTCCAAATATTTTCACTCATTCGAAAGTAAGGAAGCATTTATTTGTTTATCCTCTTGTTGAGTACCCATACATTGAGTGATTCGCTTTTAAACATAGGCGATTCGGATGCAATTTGTAAATACTCTTTGGCATAAATAATTGTAGCTGCCAAAGCTGCCACCATTTCATCGTCGTCAGCTTCGAGCATATCGGTTGTAAATGTGCTATCCACCCAGCGTGTGGTGTACGAAGCATCTACAAATTCGGGGCTGTTGAGTACCGTTTTGCAAAATGGAATGGTTGTTTTTAGTCCTGTCAAACTAAACTCATTGATAGCGTCAAGTGTTTTTTGAATAGCATCGGCACGATTATTTCCTTTGACAATGATTTTTGCAATCATCGAATCAAAATACGGAGTCACTACTGAAGCATTTTTCACTCCTGTTTCAATACGGATATGATCTCCTTCAGGGAAATGAATTTTCTCAATAAATCCGGTTTGAGGGCTAAAGCGGTTTTGCGGATCTTCGGTATTTACGCGGCACTCTATAGCCCAACCGTCAATGTGAATGTCGTTTTGTGTCAATGTTAGTTTTTCGTTCAAGGCTATACGAATTTGCCAATCAATCAAATCTACTCCTGTCACCATTTCGGTTACCGGGTGTTCGACCTGAATGCGTGTATTCATCTCCATAAAGTAATACGTACCGTCTTCATCCAAAATAAATTCGATAGTTCCGGCAGAGTAATAACCGATGGCTTTGGCAAATTTTACTGCAAGTTCGCCCATCTCAGTACGCTTTTCGACTGTAATGCTTGCCGAGGGGGCTTCTTCGATTAATTTCTGATGTTTTCGTTGTAAGGAGCATTCACGCTCACCCAAGTGTACCACATTACCGAGTTTGTCTCCTAAAATCTGAAACTCAAGGTGTTTTGGGTTCTGTATATATTTTTCGATAAACATATCCCCATTGCCAAATGCTGCCAGCGCTTCCTCGTGTGCCGATTTAAAGTTTCTCTCCATCGTCTCGGGTTTTTCTATGATTCGCATTCCTCGCCCACCTCCTCCCGCGGAGGCTTTCAAAATTACAGGATAGCCTATCTTGTCGGCAAATTCTTTCGCTACGGTAGCATCGGTTATAGCGCCGGGACTTCCAGGTACAAGGGGCATTCCGGCATCGGCAGCCATTTTTTTTGCAATGGTTTTGATTCCCATATTGCGAATAAGTTCGGGTGAAGGACCAACGAAAATCAAACCGTTTGCTTCACAAAGCGCTGCAAAATCGGGATTTTCAGATAAAAAGCCATAGCCTGGATGTACCATATCAATGTGGTGTTCCAGTGCAAGCTGCACCAATTTTTCAGGTTGAAGAAAAATTGATTTTTCATCCGGATAACCGCTGTAAGGTATAACTTCATCGGCATATTCAAGATACATTGCATCCGGCTCTTTGACCGATTGAATCACCACGGAGGTTATTCCCAGTTGTTTGGCGGAGCGAATGATGCGGATGGCTATTTCGTTTCTGTTAACTATTAAAAGGCGCTTACTCATTTTTGTTATATGCTTTTTATATTGATTGGTATAGGCGCTTAGTTCGCTGTTGTTATTTTATTTTTAATCAATCTCTTAGGTTCGCTTAGAACCATCCTTTTTATGAGTAAATCGAAGATTGACCCCATCATTGTCCGTCTATTATAACGAAAATGATATTCATCGAGATAACCTTGCATCCGTTCTTTTGAACAATGGTGGTGTATTCCTCGTAGCCATCCCTGAATGTTCATTATGTGAATATGCAACTGCTGCATGCCTTTCCCTTTCTCCGAAGGTATTTGTTCTAAGTTTGGATAGTCTTTTTTCAATGGTAAATAACCTTTCCAAACATCAGTAATAACATTTGCATCGTTGCTGATATATGTTTGAAAAAATGGTCTAAATTCTTTGCTCGAAGCATGCTCAATTACTTGTGCATAAGCTCGACCAACACCTTTTTTATCTTCCAAAATTTCAAGCCCAACAATTACTAACTTCTTTTTACTGTCGCCACTACGACCAACTTTACCTTCTTCGTATTCTCCTATGAGAAACTCATCAACCTGAACTTTGCCCTCCAATCGGCTTTTACGGCTACTTGTCATTGCTTGTTGGATTTTCCACTTAAATTCCCATACTGTTTTCTAACGCAATCCAAATTCCTCTGACAATTCCAATGAAGACATTCCTTTCTTCTTGGTGCTAATTTTAAAACAGATATGAAATGCGATAAGCAATGAAAATTTCAACTTGTCAAACATAGTTCCAGAAGTGGGGCTTTCATCGTAATTGCATTTGGCGCAACGATGTGAATAGGGCTTTTTGCCTTTGCCAAATTTCAAATGACCACACTTCTTACATTGGTAAGGATGCTCGGCTGACCATTTTATTTCTGAAACATAGCGATAGCAATCCTCCTGTGTCTGAAAATATTTATTGAACTCTATTGAATTCACTCCTATATATTGTTTCCTAATATCCACGCTACAAAAGTAGCAGATTTATCCAAAATTACAGCGAACTAAACGCCTATACCAATATATTGATATAAAAAATATTTTTGAAAAAATTAAAAACCTGCAATATGCTGTGTTATTAGATAATAAATACCAGCTATATTATGATAAAAGAGACGGATTTACAATGGAATATTTCCGTGCTTGCGCTCCGGAGCCGAGTATTGCTTGTTGGACAAGATGTCAAACGCCGTAATTAAAACATTTCGCGTTTGCGAAGGGTTTATCACTTCGTCAATCATAGCTAATTCCTCTGCTTTAAATGGATTTGCTATTTCGTTTTTATATTTCTCGGTCAATTCTTTTTCCAATTGCTTGCGGTCTTCGGCTTTGGCTAATTCGGCGCGGTTCACAATCTTGATAGCTCCTTCGGGACCCATTACAGCAATTTCTGCGGTGGGCCACGCAAAATTAAAGTCGCCACCTGTGCCCAAACTGTTCATCACTACAAAGGCGCCTCCATACGCTTTACGAGTGATAACGGTGATTTTCGGTACGGTTGCTTCGCAAAAAGCATAGAGAAGTTTTGCACCGTTTCGGATAATCCCGCTGTGCTCTTGTTCTGTTCCGGGAAGGAAACCGGGGACATCTTCAAGTACTAATAACGGGATATTAAACGCATCGCAAAAACGGACAAAACGCGCACCTTTCAAACTGGCATTAATATCCAATGTTCCAGCCATTACTTTAGGCTGATTTGCGACAATTCCTACGGTTTTGCCATTTAAACGTGCAAATCCTACCATGATGTTTTGCGCGTATTTTTCGTGGACTTCGAAAAAACTGTCGCTATCGCAAATTATATGGATAATTTCTTTCATATCGTACGGTCTGTTGGCATCTTCCGGTACGATTTTATTCAGATACTCCTGCCTGCCGTCAAAAAAATTAATGTCAGCTGAAACGGGAAGCGGATCAAAATTATTTAAAGGAAGATAAGAGAGCAGTTTGCGAACTGCCATAATAGCGTGTTCCTCGTCTTCATATACAAAATGTGCAACGCCGCTTTTTTCGGCATGTACGTTTCCTCCTCCTAATTCATCCATCGTAATGTCCTGATTGAGAACTTATTTTACTACATCTGGACCGGTAACAAACATATAGGACGTTTGGTTGGTCATAAAAACAAAGTCGGTCATTGCGGGTGAGTAAACCGCACCACCGGCAGCGGGTCCAAGTATTACACTGATTTGGGGAATAATACCGGATGATTTAACATTATTGTGAAAAATCTTGGCATAAGCGGAAAGGCTGTTGATTCCTTCCTGAATGCGTGCACCGCCACTATCGATCAAGCCCACACAAGGCGCGCCAAATTTGAGCGCCATTTCTTGCACTTTGGCTATTTTCATACCGTGAGCATATCCGAGCGAACCACCCATTACCGTAAAATCCTGAGCATAAGCAAATACGCTACGTCCCTGAATTAATCCTCTACCCACTACTACACCATCGCCAAAGCCTAATCCTTTTTTGTTTGTTTCCAAAGCTGGCTCCACAAATGAATTAAATTCAAAAAAACTCCCTTCGTCAAAAAGGATGTTTAGCCTCTCGCGTGCGGTTAGTTTGCCTTTTAAATGCTGCTTCTCAACGGCGTTGTTTTCCATTTCCTCCAGCATTTTCAATCTTCTTTCAAAGATGTTTCTTTTGCTCATTTTATCGACATTAAAATTATAGTTCAGTAAATTTAATCCTATTCTCAAATTTAACGGAATAATATTTCAATTGTTCAACAGTAATTGTTTTTTGACTGAAATAGTGGGAAAAATGCAAAAGTTTGTCTGTTTTTTAAATAAAAACGGACATCAGAAGAATGATAATAATAAGGCTCGGAAGCATATTAATTACACGAAGTTTCTTTAATTCCAATATGTTTATGCCTAAGCCAATCAACAGTATGCCTCCCAGCGCTGTTAACCCCGCAATAATGTCTTTTGAAAGAAAATCGCCTGCAAACATTGCTATGAGGGTGATTAAACCCTGAAAAAGAAATAAAGGAATAGCTGAAAAGATAACTCCGGAGCCAAAAGCGGATGCGAGTAACATTGCAGAAAATAAATCCATTAGCGATTTGGTATAGAGCAAATCGGAAGAGATGCCAAGTCCTTCGTTTATAGCGCCGATAATGGTCATCGAACCGATGCAAAAAAGCAGAAAAGAAGTGATTAATCCTTCGGAAAACCGTTCGTTACCAATTTTAAAGCGATGTTTTAATTGATTGGTCAGCTTTTCGGCGCGTGCTTCAAGATTTAACCATTCGCCGATTAATGACCCTACAGCCAGGCTCGAAACAACTATCAGGATATGTTGCATATTATACACCATCGTAACTCCGATGGCAATAGTAAATAATCCTACTGCCTGAAAATAAATAGTTTTCATCCGTTCGGGCATTCCTTTTTTTAATAATAGTCCGATGCTCCCGCCTGCGATTACCGCAACTGTATTTACAATGGTTCCGATCATTGTGCTTGATTTATGTTGATAGTTAATTTATTGGAGATATTAATACCTCCCTAGGTTTACTGAAAATTTATTATCAGGTTGCGAATTTAATTGAAAATTTCTTACAAATGTATTTTTAAGAGTATTAAAATGGCTGAAACTTAATATTTTTTCAATAATGTGTAATGTGTGGCGCTTTGCTTTTCTAATGATTCAACTATTTTTGGTAATTTATACCGTACAAAAAATAAAAATATGACACGGAATGAATATTTTTATGTAATTTAGCACAACGATTTTTGAAAATTTTATGACTCCATTTCTTTTTCGGGTTGCGAAGGCTTTTTATAATGAATATCAGCAAGATATTAGCCATTTTACGTTTGTTTTTCCCAATAAGCGCGCCGGGCTTTTTTTCCAAAAATATCTGTCTGAAATCATTGAAAGTCCGGTTTTTTCGCCCGAAGTAGTGGCGGTGAACGAACTGTTTAATGCCGCTTCTACACAATTGCCGGCTGACAAAACCGAGTTGCTGTTTCGACTTTATGTTATTTTTAGACAAATAAGCAAACGTGAAGAGACGTTTGATGTATTTGCCGGATGGGGCGAAATGTTAATTAACGACTTTGATGAAGTAGATAGGTACCTTGTGGACGTAGAGCAGTTATTCACAAATGTAACCGAATTAAAAGAAATTGATCGCCTTTTCAATGTGTTTTCAGAAGAACAGGTGAAGGCTTTGCAGCAATTTTGGGAACATTTTTTACCGGTCACGGAGAAGAAAACACAGGAAGATTTTATTGCTGTTTGGCGTGTGCTCTATCCCATTTATAAACAACTACGAGCCGATCTGACGCAGGCAAATTTGGGCACAGATGCGATGATTTGCCGCAATGTGGTTACCCGACTCGAAAATTACGAAGAAATAACGTTTTTTCTTCATAAACAGTTTGTCTTTGTCGGTTTCAACGCGCTTAATCCGTGCGAGAAAAAGCTGTTTGAACAATTATTGAAAAGGAATCAGGCAGATTTTTATTGGGATTACGAAGGTGAACAATTAACGGATGAAGACAATCCCGCGTCAATGTTTTGTCGAGAAAATTTGAAATTGTTTCCCTCAAAACTAAATATTGAAAAAGAAGATAATCCGCTGAAAAATAAGATATTTGAACTTATTTCTGTTCCGTCTTCCGTAGGGCAGGCTAAAGAGACTTGCCGTTTGTTGGACAAACTTTATCCCGCCAATGGCGAATGTAAGAATTGGACGGAAACAGCCGTAGTATTGCCGGACGAAAACTTACTTCTTCCAATGTTATATTCGCTTCCTGCACAAATAGAGAAAGTAAATGTAACAATGGGTTTTCCCATCAAGTCAACGCCTGTTTCGGCATTTGTCGAGTATTTATTTGAATTGCAACGCAGAAAACGCAATGTAAGTGGAGGGGTAGCATACTATTATCAAACCGTGCAAAATATACTGCATCATCCATATATTCAGTTACTTTGCAGAGAAGATGCCCGGTTGATGTCGAAGAAAATAATCGAAGAAAATAAAATTTTTGTAGAACAAGATGCCTTCTCGTTCAATAGCTTTTCATCGGATGTATTCAATGCTTGTGATCATTCCGGCGCATTTCTCGATTACCTGCTACATATATTGAAAAATTTGTATTTAGAGGTAAAAAAAATATCCGATAAAAATAAAAAGGTAGAAATCGATAAAGATTTTTTGTATGAATATTACACCACGCTGAACCGATTAAAGGATATTTTATCAAAATCACCGGACGATATTGAAATCTCTGTAGATACGATGGTGCGTATTATCAAACAGTTAACATCAGGGTTGACAATACCTTTTGAAGGCGAACCTCTTGAAGGAGTGCAAATTATGGGAACACTTGAGACACGAGGACTGGATTTTGAAAATGTAATTATTTGTTCTTTCAACGAGGGTTTATTCCCGAACAAAAGCAATTCCAACAGTTTTATTCCGTATAATTTACGCCGAGCCTTTGCCTTACCAACCATCGAAAATAGAGATGCTATAGCTTCTTACAATTTTTATCGACTAATACAGCGGGCAAAACGCATATTCTTCCTCTACGACACACGCATTGACGCCGGACAAACAGGTGAGATGAGTCGTTTCGCCTATCAGTTAGAGTATCATTACGGTGTAAAGTTAGCACTTAAAAATTTAGCGTTTGACATACGTTTTCCCACAAATAAGTCCATAGAGGTGCATAAAACACCCGATGTAATGGAAAAATTGATGCGATTTACAGCGCAAACGGGAGATGCTAAAGCATTTTCGGCAAGTTCACTGAATAATTATATCGACTGCCCGTTGAAATTTTATTTTTCGCAAATCGAGAGGGTAGAAGAAGCCGATGAAGTAGCCGAAAACATCGAAGCAAATATGTTCGGTACGCTTTTACACCGTGTAATGCAAGATATTTATCTTCCATTGGAAGGAAAAGTGGTCAATGCCTCACATATAGACACGGTGTTGAACAATCCGCTCTACATCGGCAAATTGGTACGTATTGCGTTTTCGGAAATATTTCAAAAAAAAGAATACCGAAATTCAGTTGGAAGGAAACTATTTGCTGATAGCAAAAGTGATAGAAAAATACATTCGTCAGGTACTGGCTTACGACAAAACAAAAACGCCGTTTACCTATCTTGCTTCGGAAAAAACGGAACGAATTTCGCTTGCAGTTTTCGATGGCGCATTTTCGGTTAACCTGAAAGGAATTATCGACCGGGCGGAAGAAAAAGAAGGTACGGTACGGGTGATTGACTATAAGTCTGGAACGGGAAACCTGAATTTTAAAGATTTGGATGAGGTTTTCGGGCACGACAAAGATAACCGCCCAAAATATGTGCTTCAAACATTTTTGTATAGTTTGCTTTATCGGAAATATGCTGACAATAAGTCGATTGTACCGCAAATATATTACGTGAGAAATATATTTAGTAACAGTTTCGATACAGATATCGTACAGAAACCCGAAAGAAATGTAACCCTGCAAGTAGAAGATTTTGCTGATTACGAAGTCGAATTTACCGAAAAGATGACCACGCTGCTGGAAGAAATATTTGATACGGAAATACCCTTTACGCAAGCAGCAAGCGCTACAACCATGCGAAATATTGTGCTTTCAATATTATTTGTAGAAGATAGAAGACGACCTCGATATTAAAAAAAGTATCTATTGGATTAACCTCATAAAATGAACAATAAACACATAGAAATAGAGAGAAAATTTTTGGTCAACGGTGAATTTAAGCATTTATCATCCGGGAATTATCGCATTACACAAGGTTATTTGTGTGCCGATGGAAAACGTACCGTTCGTGTGCGCTCAAAAGGTGAAAAAGCGTTCCTCACCATCAAAGGTGAAGTAAACGAAAACGGTTTTAGCCGTTTTGAATGGGAAAAAGAGATTTCTCTGAACGATGCAAAGGAATTATTGGAACTTTGTGATGCCGGTATAATCGATAAAACACGTTATGAAGTGATATTTGCAGGAAAAACGTTTGAGATAGATGTATTTCATAATGAAAATGAAGGATTGCTGATTGCCGAATTAGAATTGGAATCAGAGAATGAAATTTTCTTAAAGCCCGATTGGCTCGGTGAAGAAGTAACGTATGACAAGCGGTATTACAATTCCTATATTTCAAAACACCCCTACAAAAATTGGGAATAAACATCTGTCTTTTTTTGACAAAAAGAGACAGATTTGTGAAGATGGAGTCTTATTCCATCTTTTTTATTTGTCAACTTGGAAACTATTTTAGTTTTTAAGTTTCCTTTATGCACGCATAGTAGTCTGTTTTATAGTGATTTGATTTTGTTAAATATATTTTAACACAAATAATTTATAGAAATGTAATACTTGTATTTATGTTTTTGTGTAATTTTGCACGCAAATTTTAATAATCATGGATAAAATAGTAAACGATATAATTAAATCTGCCGAAGAAAGATTTATCCAGTTTGGCATTCGAAATGTTTCAGTAGATAATATTTGTAACGATATTCATATCTCAAAAAAAACATTTTATAAGTATTTTCCACAAAAGGAAGATTTGATTGTGTCAGTAATAGGATATTTTAAGGAATGCAGTAATACAAAATTTTGTGATATTTATAAAAATAAGAATGCAATTGATGCTTTAGTTCAAATTATTAAAGAAGTAAAGAAAGCAGAAGGGAAGCGTCCTCATTTATTTATACATGATTTGCAGAAATATTATCCCGAAATTTTTAATAGATTTAAAAGGAGCAAAGAATGCAGGTTAAAGCCGATTTTGAACAAAATCTCTTGAAAGGGATAGAAGAAGGATATTACCGGAGCGATATGGATGTAGAGTTGGTATCGCTGTTTCACTCGGCGCCAATAAAAACGTTGTACGAGGAGATGCTTGCTTCCGAACCAAAAATAAAGGAAAAACGTTTGACAAATTTTATAATAGACTTGACACTTCGGTTAGTGACCAACGAAAAAGGATTTGAATACGTACAAAATAAACTTTCAAAAGATAATAATTAAGAATAACTACAAATATGAAAAAGAAGAATTTAATTTTATTCGTCTGTGTGATTTTGTTTGCCACAGTGAAAGGGCAACAAAAACAGGACACGGTTCAGATAACACTGGCACAAGCCATTGACATTGCGATGAGCGAAAGTCCTACCATCAAAATTGCCGATAAAGAGATTGAGCGAGTGGACTATTCAAAGAAAAGCGCTTGGTATGCTTTGATTCCAAATGTGGAAGGTTCAGCTCGATATTCAAAATATCTGGCGCCGGCTAAAACGAGTATGTTTGGAACGATTATGGATTCTCCTACCGATTTCAATACAACATTAGGTCTGTCACTATCGCTACCTTTATATGCACCAGCATTATGGCACAGTATAAAGCTTACTACGATTGAAATGCAAGCTGCAACAGAAAATGCAAATGCTTCGAGAATAAATTTGCGAAACGAAGTCACAAAGGCATATTATAATGTCCTTGTTGCGCAAGACTCATATACTGTATTGAAAGACGGGTATGACGTTGCCAAAAAGAATTACGAAGTTGCAAAGAAAGGTTATGAGGTAGGTACACTTGCTGCTTACGATTATATTTCGGCTGAAGTACAAGTTAATAATCTTTTGCCTACAATACTGCAAACAGAAAATGGGATTGAGCAAGCCAAAACATATTTGAAAATTCTGATGGGAATTGATTTTGCCACGCCGATTAATGTGGTTGGTAATCTTTCCTATTATAAGGATCAGGTGGTAGCAATGAATAAAGTTGAGGATATTTCTTTAGAGAACAATTCCGACTTAAAACAATTGGATATTAGCCGTTTACAAGTTCAAAGGTCTTTGAAATTACAACAATCTCAGCGCCTGCCTACATTGGCAGCTTTTAGTCAATACGGATATGCAGGAACGGTTGCCAAATCTTATTCATTAAAATTTGGAGAGCTTCCCGTTACAGTACCCGCTTTGAATGAGTGGTTAAGTTCGGGCTTAGTAGTAGGGTTAACTTTGAATGTACCTCTTACAGGAATTCTTACAAACATTCCTAAAGAAAAGAAAATAAAAATCCAGGACGAAGAATTGGTTTATCAAAGAGAACAAACCAAAAATTCGCTTCAAATGCAGGCACTTTCCACGATGGACCGAATGAACAAAACGGTGAAACAAGTAGATGCCGCAAGCAAAAGCATAGAACTTGCACAAAAAGCATATACCATTTCTTCGAAAAGATACGAAAATGGTGCCGGTACAATGATTGAATTACAGAATGCCTCATTAGCAATAACGCAATCTCGATTGTCATACCATCAGGCTATTGCCGACTATTTAACAGCCAAATCCGATTTAGAAAAAATTCTTGGAGAAAAGACAAATTAATATTGAAAAAAACAGATAAAATAATTAAATATGAGAAACTTTAAGTTTATAGTTAGTAGCTTTTTAGCATTAACATTAGCATTGAATTCGTGTGGCAATTCTGCAAAAAAAGAGGCAAAGCCGGCAGAAACAAAACCGAACGTGAAAATTGCACAGGTATTTGAAAGAGACGTACAACAAGTACAGGAATTTACCGCCACCGTAGAGCCCGAAAATAAAAATAACATTGCTCCTTTGGCACCGGGTAGAATCAGAAGGATTATGGTGGAAGTAGGCAATTATGTTGCAAAGGGTCAACGCGTAGCGCAGATGGACGCTGTTAATCTCGAAAACTCACAGGTACAGATAGATAATCTTCGTCGAAACTACAACCGTTTAAAAGATCTTCTTGCCGTTGGCGGGGCTTCTCAAATGGATGTAGATAATATGAAGGTACAATTAGACCAGGCGGTGGCTTCGATGAATACGCTAAACGAAAACACATACCTAACAAGCCCCATCAGCGGAGTGGTAACGGCAAAAAATTATGAAAACGGTGACTTGTATTCAGGACAATTGCCGGTACTGACGGTGATGCAAATCAATCCGGTGAAACTGATGGTAAATGTCTCTGAAAGTTTTTATTCAAAAATAAAAATAGGAATGCCCGCTGACATCAGTGTAGATGTTTTTCCCGGTGAGCACTATACCGGTAAAATAAGTTTGATTTATCCTACGATTGATGACCGCACCAGAACTTTCCCGGTGGAAATAAAACTGCAAAACAACAATAATAAAGTTCGTCCGGGAATGTTCGCACGTGTAAAAATGAACTTCGGTACATTGAAGCACGTGGTGGTACCTGATTTATCGGTGGTGAAACAAGCTGGTTCCGGAGCCCGTTTTGTATATATTTACAACAATGGCAAAGTAACTTATACACAAGTAGAATTAGGGCAGCGTCTTGATACCGAGTATGAAGTGACTTCCGGAATACCTACCGGTACACAAGTGGTAGTGGCAGGTCAATCTAAGTTAGTTGACGGAGCCGCTGTAAATGTGGTGAAGTAAGAAGTAAATCACTTCTGATGAATCTTCTATGTTAATCAACTATTTAGCAAATTAACGAATAAATAATTCAACCAATTATAATGAAAATTTACGAAGCAGCGGTTAAAAAACCGATAATGACAATGCTCATTTTCTTGGGAGTGATTATATTAGGGCTTTTTTCCCTGAATAAAATTCCCATTGATTTATTACCAAAGATTGAAACTAACACAATTATGGTAATAACAAGCTACGATGGTGCCAGCGCCTCCGATATTGAGACCAATATCACCAAACCGCTTGAAAATACACTAAATACGGTATCCAATCTGAAAAGAATTACCTCTTCGTCAAGAGAGAATCGTTCTATCATCACCTTAGAGTTCGACTATGGCGAAGATTTGGATGTGTTGACAAATGACGTACGCGATAAATTAAATATGGTGAAAACGTATCTTCCCAAAGACGCAACAGAACCTATTATATTCAAGTTTAGTACCGATATGATTCCCGTAGTAATGATTTCGGCTACCGCCGATAAAAGTTTACCGGGATTATACAAAATGCTGGATGATAACGTAGCCAATCCACTGGCGCGTATCAAAGGGGTAGGAGCCGTTTCGGTAAGTGGCGCTCCGGAACGTGAAATTCAGGTATATCTTGATCCTTTGAAATTGGAGGCATATCATCTGACGGTAGAAGGCATCGGACAAGCCATTCGTATGGAAAACCTGAATACACCCGGTGGAAGTATTGATATAGGAAATCAAACCTATTCGATGCGTGTGGAAGGTGAATTTAAAGACCCTTCGGAATTAAATAAAATTGTAGTGGGAACTTCGGGGGATAAAACAATATATCTGTCGGATATTCCCACGGTGCAAGATTCAAAACAAGAACGTTTGCAGGAAACATATATTAATGGAGTACAAGGAGCAATGCTCGTTGTTCAAAAACAATCTGGTGCCAATACGGTGAATATAGCCGATAATGTTTTGAAAGTACTTCCCGAAATACAGAAGAATCTTCCTCCGGACGTGAAATTAAATGTGCTTTTTGATACATCGGAAAGTATCAAACAAACCATTTCCGGATTAACGGAAACTATCTTATTCGCATTCTTGTTTGTAGTATTAGTAGTGTTGTTTTTCTTGGGACGCTGGAGAGCAACCGTTATCATTATCCTCACTATTCCGGTATCGTTAATTGCGTCATTTATATATTTGTATCCCACGGGAGGGTCGTTGAATATCATATCGTTGAGTTCGCTATCCATCGCCATTGGTATGGTAGTGGACGATGCTATTGTGGTACTTGAGAATATAACAACACATATTGAGCGGGGTAGTAGCCCTAAAAGTGCCGCTATTCACGGAACAAACGAGGTGTCTCTTTCGGTGGTTGCTTCCACGTTGACAATTATCGCGGTGTTTTTCCCGCTGACGATGATTACCGGTATGACGGGGGTTATGTTTGCACAACTCGGCTGGATTGTAACAATTATTATAACCGTATCGTTGGTGTGCGCTATGACACTTACTCCGATGCTTTCGGCACAAATGTTACGATACGACAGGCAGCATACAACGTTATTTGAAAAGATATATTCACCCATAGAACGTTTCTTGGATAAATTTGACAACAGTTATGCGGCATTGGTAAACTGGACTACGCGTAATAGAAAAAAAACACTTTTATTTGCAACGCTATTTATTGTAATAACGGTTGTGCTTACGGTCGCTAAATTTCCGGGCACAGAGTTTATTCCGGCACAAGATAATGGTCGTCTTGCCATAACTATGGAGTTGCCTGTTGGTACTCGAATGGAAATATCAAGAGAATTGGCGCTGAAAATGCAAAAAGAGTGGGAGAATAAGTTTAAAGAAATAGAATTGATCAGTTTTAATGTAGGAACGGCAAGTAGTTCAAACGTATGGGGTTCGCTGCAAAACAACGGTAGCAACATCGTTTCGATGAGTCTGAAAATGATACCATTAAAAGAAAGAAAAATGTCGGTAATGGCGTTAGCTGATAGCATTCGTCAATCGATTTTAATGACTCCCGAAATTCAAAAATCAAATGTAATCGTTGGTGGGGGAATGTCGATGATGGGTGGACAATCTACTCTTGATGTCGAAATCTACGGATATGATTTTGAAAAGACGGACAAAATAGCCAAACAGGTGAAAGATGGGCTTTCTAACGTTAAAGGGCTTGCAAACATAAATATCAGCAGACAAGATTATGTTCCTGAATTTCAAGTGGTTTTTGATAGAGATAAATTAGCTATCAACGGATTAAATGTCGCTACTGCTTCATCGTTTCTCCAAAACCGAATCAATGGATTGACCGCCTCACTTTATCGTGAGGACGGCGACGAATACAACATCCGTATATCTTACGACCCACGTTTCCGTAAATCAATCAGCGATATACAAAATATATTGATTTACAATAATATGGGACAAGCCATAAGAATACAAGATGTAGGTAAAGTTGTAGAAAAATCAACTCCGCCTACCATTGAACGTAAAAACCGCCAGCGTTTGGTGACTGTTTCTTCCACCCTATCGGGAATATCGATGGACGAAGGGGTCGCAAACATCAATAAAGTGTTGGATAAAATTGATATGCCTTCTGATATTTATACTCAAATTGGTGGAACGTACGTTGACCAACAAGAATCATTTGCCGATATGGGCGTATTGTTATTGCTGATTGTGCTTTTGGTTTATATTGTGATGGCTTCTCAGTTCGAATCGTTGGTATATCCGTTTATTATTATGATTTCCGTTCCATTTGCATTTGCGGGAGTGGCATTAACGCTGGTACTATCCGGAACAACCTTTAATATGATGTCGTTTATCGGTATTATTTTGCTGGTGGGCATTGTGGTGAAGAACGGTATTGTGCTGGTGGATTATATCAACCTGAACCGTGAAAGGGGAATGGGGGTGATTCAGGCAGTAGTAAAAGGAGGACACTCGCGTTTGCGTCCGGTAGTGATGACTACGGCTACTACTATTCTGGGTATGGTGCCGATGGCTTTGAGTAGCAGCGAAGGTTCCGAAATGTGGAAACCGATGGCGGTGAGCGTTATTGGAGGGTTGACAGTTTCTACCGTTTTAACGTTGCTCATTGTACCGTCACTATATTGCGATGATGGCGGCAGTTGGCGTAAAAAGACAAAAGCATAAATTAGATAAACAACGAATAAACTAATCATTCAGAATTAAATGAAACGAGCACGACAAGTAAATACTGAATACGGGAGATATGTGTGTTGTGCGAGTTTCTTGTGATAATTAAAAATAAAAATAAACACATGAAAACAATATTTATTCCTTGCGATCAGGCATTCAAAGAAGATGTTCTGGTGATTTTAAGTCAGAATAATGTGCGTGGTTTTACCGGATGGGACGAGGTGCAGGGGAGAGGAAGCAAAACCGGTGAACCACATTTAGGGTCACATGCGTGGCCATCGCTTAACTCTGCCATACTCACAGTTGTAGATGACGATAAAGTAAAATCAATTTTGGAAGCATTGAAAAAATTAGATGATTCATCTGCACAGCTTGGTTTGCGAGCGTTTGTGTGGAATGTAGAAGAGGTCTTGTAAATCCAGTCGGAAAACGATGTAAATATTAAGAGGCAGGGTGTTTTTTGTACCCTGCCTCTGTCTTTTGTTAATGAATTGCGCTATTTTTAACTTTTACAAAACGATTTTAGACGTTTTACTTCCGGCTCCGGATTCAAACCTGATTAGATATACCCCCTTTTAATGGCGCTTGCTTGTAGTACTTCGCGGTATTTTCTTCCATTTAATTTCTCACTTAAAATTATTCTTCCCGATAAGTCGAAAATGGCAAACGAGGTAGCTTTACGTACAATGTCATCATCGGATAAAATATTTCGAACACTAGTTGTAAAAGTGATTTTCAATGAGTTTACTACCCAGTTAACATCCGAGCCTCCTCCATCAGAGAATGTGAAATCCAATCTGTTATTAGCCGTAGTAACGTCAAATTCCGAAGTGGTATATGCTCCCAACGCTGAGTTTACACCGGAAACTTTAGTTTCTCCATTCACCGCAATATTCATATTGTCATGTAAATAGGAGAGATCCCCTTGTTTTACTACAATGTGATACGTGCCGTTATTTACAAAAATCCCAAAAGTGGCAGCAGTGGACGCAAGCATAAAGTCGCGTAACTCATCGGTACCGCTACCTCTGTCGCGAGAGTACACCACATTGTTGGGCAGCCACCCGTACGAGTCGTTTATAACGGTAGATTCAGTGATCTGTATTGCGCCGGAGGCAATAGGAGATGTTGCTGTGCCAAAATCGAAAAAGGCGTTTGAGATGTAATTTGGAACCAATACCGTAACTTGTACGGTAGCGCTTTTACCATTAGAAGCAGTAGCCGTAACGGTAGCATCTCCGGGTGCAATGGCGGTAACTGTGCCATTATTTACCGTAGCAATATTGGTGTTTGAAGAGACCCAAGTCAATGTCTTATCTTTTGTATTGAATGGGTAAAACACAGGAGTGATGGTTGTGGAGTTGCTTTGATACATCTTTAAGATACTTGGATTTAGTTTTATACTGTCAATATCGTTTGATACCGAATCCATTTTATAAACAATAGAAGTTTGATAATTGGTGTAATAAACATATTTACCTCGCATCCAAAGTACATCGAAAAACCCTTTCTTGTGATGACGCGGTACAATTGGGCGTACATTGACATATTCTTTGGGTGTATTCCACGTAACAGCGATTGAATCCCAAGTTATACCTTTATCCGGTGTAGTAAATTTGAATATCTCGAACACATCTTTTACTGGTTTTGATAAGTATACTACTGAAGGATCATCATAGTCTAACGAGATTCCACCGGAATAGTTAGGTTCAGGTTCTGTAGTACCTGCCGGAGTTTGCGGAAACCATTTACCTCCGTTGGTCAGTTGTTTCTGATACCAACTTGTACCTGTCCAGCGTGCATAATAATATCGGTGGTCAGTATCGGTAGGAAAAGTAGCGAAAACCATCACCGGATTATTGTCGGCATCAACGGTGATGTCCCAAATCCAACCTTTGCCGTTTGTCGCATTGTAAACGGTTTCAGCATCATTATTATCAATATTTAGTGGGTTTGTTCCCCATTCGAAATCTTTTATCAACGTGCCGTTTGCTCTGTAAAATTTACCATTCTTGAAACAAGCATAATATATTTTGTTATTGGATACGTCACGCGGGTGTCCTGTTGTATATGCCATGTGGATAGCTCCGGTTTTATCCTGACAATAGCGGGCATACGGACGAGCTCCACCGCCGGCAATGATTTGCATCGGCGTACCCAGCGTTTCACCGTTATCTTTGGATACGATCAGGGTTGGATGCCAGTTTAAGCCTCTGTAGAGTACGTAAATGGAGTCTCCAACCTGAAACGGATAGGGATAAGTTACGTTTTCACCAAACTGATAATCCGTTCCCCAAGAAGTGATATCTTCTGGATTAGTTGATATGAAACGGTGTGCCGGAGCGGTGGTATGTTTGGAGAAATAAAGAATAATTCTGCCATCTTTCCGGAAGAAAATAGCAGGCACATCATGATCATCGGCTTCCAATTTAGGATAAATCATTTTTTCGAGATATTCACCGGTTTGATGATTGTAAGAAGCAATATATATATCACCCACTCTCGTTATCCAAGTGAAGTAAGTCTGCTCTTTGATGCCTTTGTGATATATGGCTCTCGGGTCGTTAAACCAGCACCAAGCGCCGTCAACGGTAAGGGTGTCAATTTTTCCGGATTGAATAAAATCTTCGGGGAATGATGCCACAACCGGTATGTTCAGTACATCAGTTCCTTGTCTAATGGTGATATTGCCTGATACCGATGATGAGTCGGTGGAGGAGGCAATAATAGTTCCGCCGGAATAAGGAAGAGTGGAAGTGCTTAAACTTACTCCGGTAGGTGCAGCAAGTGAAATCGGATCGGTTGAGCCGTTCGGTGAAATGTTGAATGTCTGTGAAGTATTATAATAATTTAAATTTATCGACGTAACATTGCTTTCCAATATTGCTGGTACTTCGACCATGGATAATTCGCCGATGGCACCCAATACAGCGAGATTGTTACCTTTTATGGTTAAATAATAAGTTCCTCCCGTGGTTATGTGAAAGCTTAGTTCTCCTTTTTGTAGTAAATTTTTAGTAGAAGAACAAGCGTATGTATTTGTTACAATCGGATTAGAACCGTCTTTTGACGTTCCTATTCCTACCGTATAAGTAGGTACTGATGCGTTATTCCACCATTCGTAAATAAATGTAAGTTTATATCTTTTTCCGGTTTGCAAGTTCACCGGATAGCTATACACTGATTCTAACGAGGTTGAGCCGGCACCATCCCAGCGCACCATCATAAGTCGTCCGGCGTAAGCGCTTCCGCTCAGGTAATGAATGGGATTTGACGATGAAGTGACATCTACGTACCGCAGCCCACTGGTGGAATTAGCGTAATTAAATGTTCCCACGGTTACAGCCCATCCGTATTTGTCGGGATAAGACGTAGTTGTGTTGGTATCCCCATTTCCATCCCAGTTTTCAATAAGATTGGTCTGAGAGAATATAGATGAACTAATTAAAATAGAGATAAAGAATATGATTTTTTTTCTCATGCTGATTTGTTTAGAAAAAAGCCGCAATGCTTCGGAAAAAGTTGCGGCTTTTTAAAATTAATTAGTGCTATTTTTATTTAATCACTTTTTTGGTAATTGTTTGACCACTGTTCGTCATTTGTACCAAATAAATTCCTTTAGATAATGGAATATTCAAGTCTTTTTGGCACGATCCTGCGGAGAATAACTCATTTGTTTTAGATAATAAAACGCCATTTGTACTGTAAACTCTAAATTCAACAGCGGATGTTTTTTCTAAATTAAACTGAACTTTAATTCCTTCATTCGTTGTAAATACATTGAATGATTCGATGCTTTGAACGTTTGTATTTGTTCCCAATACTCCTATTAATCTGAAATTGTCGGCAGCAACCCAGTTTGATGTAATGGTATATGAGTGGAATCCTACTTTCAATGTACCATCGGTTACGATAACATTTACCGAGTAATCTTTGGGTTCGGTAACTTCCACAGAGTCTTTATTTGCCACAATATAAGCGCCACCCGGGTAAGTTACCGGTGTACCTTGAAGTATAGCTTGTCCTCCGGCAGTCAATGTATATGTGCCGTTTGGTAATCCGGTTACGACCTGAGTTACACCGCAAGCGGCAAGTGGAAGAGTAGTGGTGCTTGTCCATTTTTCAATGTAAGAAACCGATTCTTTTGGTGCAAATTCAGTGTTGGTTTGAGTAGCCATACCGTTATTTGTCCAGCCGGTAAATCCGGATTCAAAACTCGGATTAATAATGGCGCTGGTGTAAACTTTTTTATTTGCATTTACCGCAATTGATTTGGAAATAGTGCCACTTGTTGCAGAAATTGCACCATTGGTAATATCCACGGTTTTGTCATACTGAGCAGTGACTGTTACTCCAGTTCCGGCTTCTGCCACAGTTATACTGCTTTTATCCAAACTGATACCGGTTGGAGGGGTTAAAATAATATTACCACTCAATCCTTTGCCTGATATGGCGAATGTTTTAGAAGTAGTAACCTCATCAAAAGTTAGCGAGGTAGGAGTTACGTTGATGAAAGACGTTCCTAAATAAGTTAATCTGAAATTATCGGCAGCTACCCAGTTACTTGATGCAATAGCAGAGAATCCTAATTTTAATGTTCCGTCTGTTACATGTACAACTACACTGTAATCAGCTGTGCCAAACACTTGTATAGAATCGGTATTGCCAAATACATAAGCTCCTCCGGTAGAATTGTTTGTAAAAGCAGCGGCTTTTAATTCATAGTAACCATTAGGTAAATTCGATACGGTCTGAGACACTCTCAATCCGGATAATGAACCAGAACTTTGCCATTTTTCAATGTAATAGGTACCATTTTTCAATGTGAATGAAGTGTTGGTTTGTGTTGAAAAACCTACATTGGTCCATCCTGTAAAGTTACCCAATTCAAAACTTGGATTGATAATAGATGCCGTAGCATCGTTGCTGCTTGAAGCGTTTACGGTAATTGTTTGCGACAAAGCGTCACTTATAACGGTAACGGTAATAGCGTCATTAGTAATTGTTTTGGTTTCATCATACGTTGCTGTAACCGTTACTCCACATTGAGCATTGGCAGCTGTAATGGTAGTAGTTGATAATGATATGCCAGCAGGAGCGCTCAGTGTTACATCTGACGTTAACGCATTCCCCGAAACTGTGAAAGTTTTTGTTCTATTTGAAAATTTATCAAATGTAAGGGAAGTCTGATTTACCGAAAGATTGGCAGTTGTATTTTTTACCAATGTAAGATTGTTTATACCAAACCAAGCGTAATCACCATTAAGCGTGATGTAATAAGTACCGGCAGTTGCTCCGGTTGAAAACGAATAAGTGCCATGCCTGTAAATCGTAGCACTACTTGTCGATGCAAATGTTTTGCTGCTGATGCGTCCGGTAGCATCCTGAGTACTGCTGGCTCCTACGGTGATGTTTTTGGGAGGAGTAGCACTGCCACCGCACACAAAATCAAAATCGAACTGATAAGAAGAACAAGCTTCCAAGGTAACCGGATAAGCATAAACAGATGCGGAATATGGTGAGGCATCCCATCGTAACATTAATTGTCTGGTATCAACGGTAGCTCCTCCGGTTTCGTAGGTAAATCCGGTATAACCGCCTGTAACGTTATAATCTCTAAATCGACAACCTCCGCTTTGATTTGCCGCAGTCCATGGTATAGAGGCAGTAACTGTGTTCGACCAGCCCACGTCATTGGGTTTAGAGGAGGTTCCGGTTACTCCGTTACCGCTCCAATTAGCAAGCAGATTTTGAGCATTAGCGCTTGTTGCGGCAATAATAATTAATGCAAAAAATGTAAATAGTTTTTTCATGTTATTTTAAATATTAGATAAATAAATGATTTAATTAAATAATGCACAAATATAGTGTGTGAATACTATATCCAAAGTGGAAAAATAAGTCAAAAAAGAAGATGATTTTTTTTTGAGATAATGATACGGAAAGGTCTGCCCAGCCCTTTCGATTAAAATAGTAATGTGTGCCGTTGCTTGGAGTTACAGCAGAGCCAAATACAGAAGCGTTTGCAGTATTGTCGCATACTTGTACATTGCTTGTGGTGCCAAGACTGGGAACCGTCCATCCGTATAGTCCTCCGGATACATCAATAGCGCCGGTACCAAACGTTGTGCCTGCAGCCGAATTTTCAAATGAAGGGTTTGTTAAATAAGTGGCTGTGACATCAGTCTGTGCCTTTATGTTTACGGCGCTCATTAATATTAAAACCAGATACAAAATCCCTGATCTTTTAAAATGTTGTTTTACATTCATGGTACATTGTGTTTAATTGGTTAATTGAAAATGATAATGTGTACTTGGTACACTTAAAAGTTTTTCCAAAGATATGCTCAAATAACAATAATAGGGTGTATTATTATGTCAAAAAAGAGGATGAAATATATCTCACTCTCTTTGTCTTATACGAAAATCGAATCTGTATGTTATGACTTTTTTGCTTTTTTTGATTCCTGATATTCTTTGGGAGTCATTCCGAATTCGTTTTTAAAACAACGGCTAAAGTATTTTGGGTCATTAAACCCAACGGCGAACGCAATTTCGGAGATATTTCCCGTGTTACTTTCAAGCATTTGGGTGGCGTGTTTGAGTCGTATATTTCGCATAAACTCTACCGGTGAAAGTCCTGTGAGTGTTTTTAGTTTCCGGTGTAGTGTGGATTTTGCCACTGCCATACTGGCTGCAAAGTCATCAAAGTTCAACGATTCGTCCGAGAGTCTTTCTTCTACCACTTTTATAGCGGTTCTTAAAAATTGTTCATCCACCGAACTGTATTCCATCGACGAGATATTAATGTCGTATGATTTCTGAAATCCTTCGGCTTTTTGCTTTCTCTTCTTTATCAGATTCTTGACACGGGCGTTGAGCACTTCAAATTCAAATGGTTTGGAAATATATGAATCAGCGCCGGCGTTGTATGCTTCTATTCGATCTTGCGTTGTGTTTTTGGCGGTAAGTAATAAAATACTTATATGGCTCGTTTTAATGTCGTTTTTAATGGTTTTACAAAATGTCAGTCCATCCATTTCGGGCATCATAATGTCGCTTATGATGAGATCCAACTCTTGGTTTTCACTTAAGACTTCGAGCCCTTTCAATCCGTTTTCGGCAGATAATACATTATATTCGTTCGAGAAATATTCCATCATCAGATTTCTCAACTCTCTGTTATCTTCAACGATAAGTATTGTTTGTTTTTCCGTCACAAATTCATCTTCCATCTCTTGTTCTTCCATCGTATTTTGATTCAATACTTGAATGGTTTTTGCACTATCTTCGGTTTCATCCACATTGTCGCTTGCAAACTCTTCTTTGGTATATGAACTCATTGACACCGGAATTTCGACTGTAAATACGGAACCTTCGCCCAATTTGCTTTTTACGCTGATATTTCCTTTGTGAAGTTGTACCAAATCATAAGTGAGTGCTAAACCTATCCCGTGACTCTGGCTTTGATCCGCTGAGCGGCTGATGTAGAAACGCTTGAATATATGCGGAATGTCATTTTCATCGATACCTTCTCCGGTATCAGCAATAGATAAACGCATCAGCGTATCGTTTTCTCTTTCGACAAAACTTATTTTTACGGCAATACTTCCTTCTTTAGGGGTATGTTTAAAGGCATTGGAAAGAATGTTATATATTATTTTGTCTAATTTATCTGTGTCAAAATAAGCCATATAATGCTCTTGTTCGGTGTCGAAGGTGAAATTTATATCTTGTTCGTTTATCAGTGGTCTGAAATTCGATTGACAGATATTGTTGATATAGGCTATGATGTCGTTGCTTGAGATTTTTAATTTCAAATTTCCACTTTCGGTTTTTCTAAATACTAATATCTGTTTTATAAGTCGGTTAAGCCTATTTACATTGTCTTTTATAATGTCGTATTGCTCATTGTCACCACCAAACTTGTTTTGAATTTTTTCTACCTGAAGCATAATAATAGTTAGTGGTGTGAGTAGTTCGTGGGTGATATTGGTGAAATAGCGAAGTTTTATTTGGGTTAATTCTTCAGACTTTTCTTTTTCAATACGCGAATATTTAAATCATTGCGAAGACGGATACGGTTCACGAATGTTCTGTATAAAAAATACGTGATAGTTCCCAATAAAATGAGATAGAAAAGATATGCCCACCATGTTCTGTAAAATGGAGGCAATACCACAATCCTCAGCGTGGTAACATTGTCGCTCCACTGTCCGTTTTCGTCGCTGGCTTTTACCATAAACGTATAATTTCCGGAAGGCAGATCGGCGTAATTTACATATCGGTGATTGTTACCTACGTAATTCCAATCTTTGTTGACTCCCGAGAGTTTATACGCGTACTGGCTTTTACTCGCCGATAGTTGGTTTAATGCGGCGAACTCCAAACTTAAGTTGTTTTCCGCATACTTTATCACTATTTTGTTTTTCTTGGCAATGAAATGCTTGTTTTCGGTGTCGTCGTAAATAGATTTATTGTCAATCAAAATATCGGTCAGCACTACATTGAGCTCTATTTTTTTTGATGATATTTGGTTGGTAGGATTAAATTCTACAATGCCGTTGTTGCCTCCAAAAAGCAATTGTCCGGTTTTTAACTTTATAAATGAATTTTTGTAAAAGGTACTGACCAAAACACCGTTTTGAGAAGAATAATAGGACGAAGCATTTGTGACAGGGTTGTAGCGGATTATTTTTTTAGCCGTTGATATCCACAAATAACCGAAATTATCTTCTACAATATCAAGTATCCGTTCATCGGTAATTCCGTATTGTCCGCTGATTTCGGTGGCAAGTAGCGTCTTTTTCTCGTAACGAAATATCGAACCTTCTTTTGTTCCGATAAAAACATCTCCGTTTCTACGGCAGCAAATACTCTGCACGCTCATACTTTGATAATTTTTAATTTTAAGTTCGATTTTAGAAATGTCGTAAACGGTTTTATTTCCTTTTATGCTCGGTTTTAATATAAAGAGACCGTCTTTTTCCGTTCCTACCCAAATGTTTCTGTCTAAATCTTGTTGTATGGTGCTTACCGATTGTATTTTTGACGAAATGAGCTGAATCGACGATTTGTATGGTTTTTTGAAAAGAGCATCGCTACTGCCTATCCACACATTCCCGTCAAAATCTTCAAAAAAGTTATTAATTGAAATATCATTAATTCTTGTCAATCCTTTCAGTGAATATACACCGGTTTGTTGTAATTCCTTGTCGGGTGTTTGTCTGAAAGCATAAATATCATCTTCGCCTTCGTTTGCTATCCAAATTTCATTTGATTTGGAGATATTGTCGATATAAATAATGCTTTTGAATTGATTAAGTACAGGATTTGATAGTTTCTTTACAGCCCCTGAGCTAAGATTGAAATCAATCAATCCGAACCGGTTGATAACTATATATAAATTTCCTGACCCGGCATCGCATACCCTTGTAACAAAAGATTCGGTATTGAGCGATTGTTTTAAACTTCCCAAGGTGTAGTTTTGAATCGGGAGTTTGTTAAAATCAAGCATATATAAACCTTCTCCTACGCTCCCAAGCCATAAATTGCCGTGCTTATCTTTGTAAATATCGTGAAATAACTGACTGTGAGTGTTGTTTAAGATGTTGTTGTCTTCCAGCAGGTATGTTTTGTCAGATTCTTTTTTGATTATACGTAGTCCTTTGAAAGTCACGACCCAAATATCTCCGTATTTGTCGTCTTGCAAAATGCTATATACAATATCGTCAGTTTTAGCATTGGGGTTGTTTACGAAAGTGACAAGCGTGAAGCTTATTTTCATTTTCCCGTCGATGTTCATATTGTATATTCCGTTTCCCCACGTACAAATCCAAAATATGCCATCCCTATCTTCCATTATTCTGAAAGGATTGTTATTGGTGCCCACCGGAGGCGCATAATAAACGCCGGTTAGATTTTGATTAATAGCACACAGACCGTTTTTCCACGAAGCTATCCAAATGGTACCGTCCTTATCTTCGTATATATATTTGACATTATCTCCTTTTAACTTTAACCTTGAGTTTTTATCGGTGGAAAATCGCTCAAACTCTTCCGTTACAGAATTCATACGAAGCACACCGTATCTCGATGTCGCAATCCATATAAAACCTTTGGAATCTTTTAAAATATAATTTATCCTTTCTTTTTCTGTGTATTTGTTTTTAAGCGTTTTTATGGAATAGTTCTTTTTGTCGAAGATATTAATCCCTTCGTATGTGCCAATCCACAATTTATTTTCGTTGTCTTCTTCAATACATTCAATTTCGTTGTTTGTGAGCTTTTCAGGTGTTAAGGCACTTGACCTGAATACTTTGACATCGTATCCATCGTAACGGCATAATCCGTCTTTGGTGCCTAACCACGTATATCCCTCTTTGTCGTTATAAATTCGCGTTACCGAGTTTGAGGGCAATTTGTCGTTTAACGGAAACTTTTCTAATGCCAATTGCGGCTCTGTTAACGCTAATATCGGTTTTACAAAGAAAATAAACGTAATAATCGAAAAATAACAGACTTTTCTGGACATAGACAACGGGTTATGAAAATAGAATAAAACTTATTTTATAAATTCACACAAATATAGAAAGATATTTTGAACGATAGAAATCTATTCTTATTTAATGCAAAAAAAAGAGTTGAATGAATTAATTTTTCACTACTTTTGCATCTCAAATCAGGGAAAGTTGCCGGAGTGGTCGATCGGGACGGTCTCGAAAACCGTTGTACGGGTAACTGTACCCAGGGTTCGAATCCCTGACTTTCCGCTTTTAGAAAAAGGTTAGCGTTTGTAGAAATATGAGTGTTAACCTTTTTAATTCTTGCATCTTGAACGAAATAGATTCTCCGTTTTTTAGCTGCATCATAACACTCTCACCCTCTGTTTTTTTAATAAAAGAAAACATTTCTGTGAAATTATTGTGGGTAAGCCTGTATCAGTTAACAATATTATCGTATCTTTGTTATATTATCCACGAGTGACACAGCCTGTTATCTGTTTTTAAACGAAAAAACCAATTTAAATTAATATAGCAATGGAAAATCTTGAACCGAAAATAGTTTGGAATTTTTTTCGAGAAATAACTCAAATTCCGCGTCCATCCAAAAAAGAGGATAAAATTCGCGCTTATTTACAATCAATAGGTCAAAAATTCAATTTGCCGGTCAAAACCGATGAAGCCGGCAATGTGCTGATTTCCAAACTAGCCACATCCGGCTACGAAGATAAAAAAACTGTAATCCTACAGGCGCATATGGATATGGTTTGTGAAAAAAACAGCGATGTAACGCATAATTTTGAAACCGATCCGATACAAACTTATATTGATGGTGGCTGGGTAAAAGCAAAAGGAACTACGCTTGGCGCTGACAACGGTATAGGAATGGCGCTGATGTTGGCGGTTTTAACTTCGGATAATTTACAACATCCGGCGTTGGAATGTTTGTTTACTACGGATGAAGAAACAGGTTTGACAGGCGCATTTGCGTTGAAGAAAAATTTCTTAACAGGGAAAATACTTATCAATTTAGATTCTGAAGATGATGGAGAAATATTTGTAGGTTGTGCCGGCGGAATTGACACCACCGTGCGTTTCAAATATAAAGTGAAAGAAACTCCCGAAGATTTCTTCTCATTTTCGGTACATGTAGCCGGATTAAAAGGAGGTCATTCCGGCGATGATATCAATAAAGGTTTTGCTAACGCTAATAAACTCCTCAATCGTATATTATGGAATATCCATAAAGAAGTTGATTTACGATTGGTGAAAATTGATGGTGGAAATCTTCACAACGCTATTCCGCGCGAAGCATTGGCTGTGTGTTGCGTTCCGTTTGACGACAAGGAAGAGGTTCGAATCATTTTCAATCATATAGTAAACGAAATAGAAGAAGAATTCAAAGCTGTGGAAAGCACCATGCGCATTGAACTTCATTCGGAAGATATTGCTGCAAAATCATTGACTCGAAAAAGTACAGCTGTTATATTGAACGCAATTTACGCATCTCCCAATGGAGTTGTGGCGATGAGCAAAGATATGCCCGGATTAGTAGAAACTTCTACAAACCTGGCTTCGGTAAAAATGAAAGACGATAATAAATTAGTGATTGTTACCAGTCAGCGCAGCTCGGTAGAAAGCGCCAAACACGATATTAAAAATCAGGTGGAGAGTGTCTTTAGACTGATGGATGCTAAAATATCACATGGAGACGGTTATCCCGGTTGGAAACCAAATTTAGACTCTGAAATTCTGAAAGTGGCGGAAGAAAGCTATTTGAAATTATTTAACAAAAAAGCCAAAATACGTGCCATACACGCCGGTCTCGAATGTGGACTCTTTCTGAAAAAGTACCCTTACTTAGATATGATTTCTATCGGGCCAACGATGCGCGGTGTGCATTCACCGGACGAAAGACTGAGCATAGAGGCAACACAAAATTGCTGGAAATGGTTAGTTGACATATTAGAAATGTGCTAATAGCCCCCTTGTTTACTTGTCAACTTGTCTACCTGTTTACTTGTCTACTAACTAATGAAACGTAAAATCATCAACGATCCGGTATTTGGTTTTATCAACATACCGAACGATTTTTTGTATAAAATCATTCAGCATCCATATTTCCAGCGATTAAATCGCATCAAGCAGCTCGGATTGTCCTCTTTTGTGTATCCCGGCGCGCAGCATACCCGCTTGTTGCATTCGCTGGGAGCTATGTACCTGATGGGTGAAGCTATCAATCAACTTCGGTTGGTGGGCGAGGAGATTACCCCCGAAGAAGAAAACGGGGCAAAAGCGTGTATCTTGTTGCACGATATAGGGCACGGACCCTTTTCGCATACGCTCGAAAGCACATTGGTGAAAAATATCCATCACGAAGAAATTTCGTTGATGATGATGCAGGAAATTAATGCCGAACTGGATGGAAAGTTAGATTTGGCTATCCGTATTTTTACCAATCAATACCATAAATATTACTTGCATCAATTGGTTTCAAGTCAGTTAGATGTGGATAGATTGGATTATTTGAGTCGCGATAGTTTTTTCTGTGGTGTAAGTGAAGGGATTATCGGCGCCTCGCGCATAATCAAAATGCTTAATGTGCACGAAGGGAAATTGGTCGTAGAAGCCAAAGGTATTTATTCCATCGAAAAATTTTTAGTAGCGCGTAGGCTGATGTATTGGCAGGTGTATCTGCATAAAACATCGGTAGCAGCGGAAAAAATGCTGAACAATATACTGAAACGTGCTAAAGAACTTGCTATGTCGGGTGTACCACTTTTTGCACCTGATGCCTTGAAGTACTTCCTTTACAACGATATATCACAAGCCGATTTTGTAAAATCGTCCGAAGCATTGGGAAATTATGTGCTTTTAGATGATTCCGATTTCTTTTCCTCGGTAAAAATATGGGCAAAATATCCTGATTTTGTACTTTCTACGCTTTGTAGCCATTTTATAAACCGAGAATTATTCAAAGTAGAAATCTTAACAGATAGTCGCGTTGGAAAATTACGAAAAGAAGAATGGACACAAAAGTATTGTCAACGTTTTAATATTACGGACAACGAGGCAGCTTATTTTGTGGGTGAGGAAATCGTTTCTACCGATACATACAGTGCTAAAGACGATAATATCAATATTTTACAAAAAGATGGCACAATCAAAGATGTTGCCGATGCCTCCGATATGCTGAATATTCAGGTACTGACCAAAAAGGTAGAAAAACATTATTTATGTTATTATAAAATATAGCATTTTGTACTTTTGTTGTAAATAATTGATAAAAAGTATTTTGTGATAATTAAAACCGTGTGTAAATTTATAATAATGCGAAAGAATAAAGATGAAATTCAAACGTTTATCTATAAAAAAATAGAAATACATTTGTAATGACACAAAATTTCAAAATTCTTTTTGTATTTTTGCACACTTAATTTTAAAAATCTATGGAGTTTTCAGCTCAACAAATTGCCGAATTCTTACAAGGCGAAATCTATGGTGATGCAAATGTGAAAGTAAATACTTTCTCAAAAATAGAAGAAGGCAAACCCGGCACACTCAGTTTCCTTTCCAATCCCAAATACAACCACTACCTTTACGAAAGTAAAGCGAGTATAATTTTAGTAAACAGGGATTTTATGCCTGAAAATCACGTGAATGCCACACTTATAAAAGTGGATAACTCGTATGAGTCTTTAGCAAAATTACTCTATTTGGTAGAGCAATACAAATCTAAAAAAAGTGGCATATCGGAGTTAGCTTACATCTCAGAAAAAGCAAAAATAGGTAAAAATGTTTACATTGCTCCGTTTGTATATATTGGAGATAATGTTGAAATAGGAGATTTTACCACTATCGAAACCAATACGCATATTGGAGATAATGTAAGAATTGGAGAAAACGGTGTTATTCATCCCGGGGTTGTTGTTGAAAAAGAATGTGTTATCGGAAATCATTGTGTGATTCATAGTGGTGTTGTAATTGGAGCAGATGGATTTGGTTTTGCTCCTTCAGAAGACGGAACATACAAAAAGATTCCTCAGATAGGTAATGTGATTCTCGAAGATGATGTTGAAGTTGGTGCTAATTCCACCATTGATAGGGCTACGTTGGGAGGCACCATTATACGTAAAGGGGTAAAATTAGATAATCTTGTGCAAATAGCGCACAATGTTGAAGTTGACGTAAACACTGTCATAGCTGCGCAATCAGGAGTGGCAGGCTCGTCTAAAATAGGTAAACAATGTGTACTTGCCGGTCAGGTTGGTATCGCGGGGCATCTTGAAATTGCCGATGGTAGCATTTTTGGCGCTCAGACGGGTGTTCCAAATTCAATTAAAGAGCCGAATAGCATTGTACAAGGTACGCCGGCGGTACCGGTAGGTACTTTTAGACGCGCCTCGGTAGTATATAAAAATCTTCCGGATTTGCAAAAAACCGTTTTTGAACTTCAAAAACAAGTAGAAGAACTGAAAAAAATAGTTGGTAACCGATAATTTCGGATAATAAAACTAACTGAGCTCAAATCGCAAACTATAATTGTAAACTATTTAAAATGGCTTTTCAGAAAACACTCAAAAAATCGTTTGAATTAACCGGAAAAGGATTACACACCGGTCTTGATATTAAAATTAGTTTTTCGCCAGCCGGTGTCAATTCCGGTGTCAGAATAAAAAGAGTCGATTTGGCTGATGCTCCTGAAATACAGGCATTGGCGGATTATGTGACCGAAACTACCCGTGGTACCGTATTGCAACGCGGAAATTTTCAGGTTTCGACTATTGAGCACGCCATGGCAGCCTTATATGCTTGTGGTGTCGATAATTGTTTGATAGAAGTCAACGCACCGGAATTCCCTATCCTCGATGGAAGTTCAAAATACTTTTACAAAGCCATTGCCGAAGCCGGATTAGAGGAGCAAGACGAAGTACAGGAAGTATTTGTAGTGAAGAAAAAGATAGAATTTGCTTTGTCAGGTTCAAGATCAAGGATAATACTTCTTCCGGATGACAAATTTAGCGTTGATGTACACGTAGATTACGGTTCGCCGGTATTATCCAATCAATTTGCTAATTTGGATGATTTAACTGGTTTCGGTACGGAGATTTCAGAATCGAGAACATTTGTATTTGTTCGTGAAATTCGTCCTTTGTTAGAGCAAAATCTAATCAAAGGTGGTGATTTGGAAAATGCTCTTGTGATTTACGATGAGAAAATGTCTCAATCAGAATTGGATAATTTGGCAGATTTAATGAGACAACCGCACCGCTCGGCACAAGAGTTGGGGTATCTCAGCGGCGATTTGAAATTTAATAACGAACCAGCCCGACACAAACTCTTAGACGTAATTGGTGATTTGGCTTTGATCGGAAAGAATATTCAAGGAAAAGTTATTGCGTATTATCCGGGACACAAAGTAAATACCGGCACAGCAAAATTTATCCGCAAGGAAATTAAAAAACAAGAAATTTTAGCGCCGGTGTATGATGACAGTATCCCGCCGATTTTAGATACGGTCGCTATTCGTAATATGCTTCCTCATCGCTGGCCATTTTTAATGGTGGACAAAGTTATTGAGATAGGGAAAAGACACGTGGTAGGTGTAAAAAACATAACTGTAAATGAAACTCTTTTTATGGGGCATTTCCCTGCCGAACCGATTTTTCCCGGAGTAATGCTGGTAGAAGCTATGGCACAAACCGGTGGTCTGCTTGTGTTGCACGATTTAGAAGACGCGGATAAATACTCGACCTACTTTATGAAAATAGACAACGTGAAATTCCGTCAAAAAGTAGTACCGGGCGATACTGTAATATTTCATTTGTCGTTGATTGACGAAATAAGACGTGGTATTGCAACTATGCGCGGTTATGCTTTTGTTGGAGGTAGCATTGTGGCAGAGGCTGAATTTATGGCACAAATAACCAAAAATAAATAAAAGAAGAGTTTATTGATTGTAGATAAAGCCGGCCGTAAATTATTTTCAAAACAGCTATTTAATAAATAATATATTTTCCACAAATAAAATATCATTTCCCCTTTGAGGAGAATTTAGGGGTAAATATCAAATTATTATATGAAACAACCATTAGCTTATATTCATCCGGACGCAAAAATAGCTCCATCGGTAGTTATTGAACCTTTTGTTACGGTAGATAAAAATGTAGTGATAGGAGAAGGTACTCGAATCGGATCAAATGTTACTATTATGGAAGGGGTACGTATCGGGAAAAATTGCAATATTTTTCCCGGCGCTGTTATCGGCGCTGTTCCGCAAGATTTGAAATATAAAGGTGAAGATACGTTAGCTATCATCGGAGATAATACAACTGTACGCGAATACGTTACAATCAACAGGGGAACTGCCTCAAAAGGAAAAACCGTAGTCGGAAATAATTGTTTAATTATGGCTTATTGTCACGTAGCGCATGATTGTGTTGTTGGGAATAACATTATTATGGGTAATGCTACGCAACTTGCCGGTGAAGTAGTTATCAACGATTTTGCTATTTTGAGTGGTGGTGTATTGGTACATCAGTTTACCCATATAGGTTCGCATGTTATGATTCAAGGTGGCTCGCGTGTAACGAAAGATGTGCCTCCTTACGTAACGGCAGGACGCGATCCTTTATCTTATGCTGGCATAAACTCTATCGGACTTCGTCGTCGTGGATTTACAAACGAACAAATACGCGACATTCAGGATGTGTACCGATATATTTATTTATCGGGAATGAATACAACTCATGCTATCGAACGTATTCAGGCTGAGCTCTCGGCTACAAAAGAACGTGATGAGATTCTGTTATTTATAAAGAATTCTCCACGTGGAATTATGAAAGGATATTTTGAATAGATATTCCTTTCCTGCTCTAAACTTGGTGAGCTTTAGCGCGATCCGAATGTATTTGAAATTTACATTATCAATGAGTAATCTGCTGGTTACTCACTTTTTATATACAATATTTTACTACTAACTTTTAATCCCCCTTTGGGGAAAGGCGGTTGTTATGGAAAAAAGTTTAAACTTTATAGAAGCAATAGTAGAGCAAGACTTGGCTGAGGGTAAAAACGATGGACGTATTCAAACCCGTTTCCCGCCTGAGCCTAACGGCTATCTGCACATCGGGCATGCCAAAGCCATTTGTATAGATTTTGGTATAGCTAAAGATTACAACGGCATTTGTAATCTCCGGTTTGATGATACCAATCCTGTAAAAGAAGATGTAGAGTATGTCGATTCTATCAAAGAAGATATTCAATGGCTTGGTTACAAGTGGCAAGAAGTATATTATGCTTCCGATTATTTTCAGCAATTATGGGATTTGGCTATCAAATTGATCAAAGACGGTAAGGCTTATATTGACCAGCAATCGGCAGAAGAAATAGCCAAGCAAAAAGGGTCGCCTATGCTGCCGGGGACAGAAAGCCCGTATCGTAACCGTTCTGTAGAGGAAAACCTCGCTTTGTTTCAAAAAATGAATACCGGTGAAATTAAAGAAGGTGAAGTGGTGCTTCGTGCCAAAATTGATATGGCATCTCCGAATATGCACTTCCGCGATCCAATTATGTATCGCGTGATAACTTCACATCCGCATCACCGCACCGGATACACGTGGAAAGCCTACCCAATGTACGACTATGCACACGGTCAATCCGATTATTTTGAAGGAGTTACACATTCTATCTGCACGCTGGAGTTTGAGGTACACCGTCCGCTTTACGATTGGTTTGTAGAACAATACAAAGATACTGACTACAGACCCCGCCAGATTGAATTTAACCGCTTAAACATCACTTACACGGTGATGAGCAAGCGTAAAATGCTTCAATTGGTTCAAGAAGGACTTGTACGAGGTTGGGACGACCCCCGAATGCCCACAATCTGTGGCTTGCGTCGTCGGGGATATTCTCCCGAAAGTATTCATAACTTTATAGATAAAATAGGATACACTAAGTATGATGGAACGATTGATGTGGGACTATTAGAACACGCCGCGCGTGAAGTGCTGAATAAAACGGCTACGCGTGTGAGTGCCGTTATCAATCCTGTTAAATTGATCGTGACCAACTACCCCGAAGAGCAGGTGGAAATGCTTGAAGCCATAAATAATCCGGAAGATGAAAACTCCGGAATGCACGAGATTGCTTTTAGCCGCGAACTGTACGTTGAACACGAAGATTTTATGGAAGATGCTCCTAAGAAATATTTTCGTTTAAGTCCCGGACAAGAAGTGCGTCTCAAATCGGCTTATATTGTTAAATGTACCGGTTGCAAAAAAGATGCGGACGGGAATATCGAAGAAATTTATTGCGAGTACGATTCACAGACCAAAAGTGGTATGCCGGAAGCGAACCGAAAAGTGAAAGGTACGTTGCATTGGGTTTCTGTAGAGCATAGTTTGCCGGCTGAAGTACGTCTTTATGATCGTCTATTTTCGGTTGAAGACCCATCAGCTGATGAACGTGACTTTCGTGACCTGCTAAATCCCGATTCGTTGAAAGTGATCACAAACGCACGCGTCGAAGCATTTCTTAAAGAAGCAAAACCGCTTGACCATTTGCAGTTTCAGCGTATTGGTTATTTTAATGTGGACTATGATTCTACACCCGATAAATTGGTGTTCAACCGGACGGTTTCGCTCAAAGATAGTTGGGCTAAAGAACAAAATAAATAAAATGAAAAGAGCGACTGTTTTTTTAGCCGCTCTTTTTGTATCTATATGTGTAGTAAGTTTCACTCTTTACCTATAAAACCGGCAATTTATTCACAACAATTCTCAAAACAACACGTTTCACCCAAAGTCTCGAACTCAATGGTTGTATGTTCTATCCCATCTCCTTGTAGTTGAAGACGGATTTTATCTTTTAATATCGATTGTTTTTTACAATCCAGAGGTTGTTTGAGGACAATGTGAATAGTTAAAATATTGTATGTACCATCAATAGTCCACAAATGAAAATCGTGAATACTGTCAATGTTTTCGTCAATATTTAAAATGTCGGTTTTCAGATGTTCTGTTTCGATACTCTTCGGGGTACCTTGCAATATAATTCTCGATATTTCTTTCAGGTTTCCATACACATTTTTCAATACAAACAAGGCAATGGCAATGGATAAGATAGGGTCGATAATCGGAATGTCGAAGAAATACATCACAATGGCGCCAACAAGCACGGCAACCCAGCCCAATACATCCTCCAAAAAATGTAACGAGACTACTTTTTCATTCAAACTATCTCCTTTTTTGAGTTGAAAAAGTGCGGCGCCATTTACTACAATGCCAATTACTGCCATCAAAATCATCCCTTTAGGATGTGTCGCTTGCGGATCGAAAAGACGTGGAACGGCTTCACTTAAAATAATTACGCTCCCTACTATTAGCACAATAGATGTTATTAAAGCACCCATAATCGAAAAGCGTTTGTAGCCGTAGGTGTATTTTTTGTCGCTTTTTTTCTTAGACAGATGCTGAAAATACCACGCCATACCAAGCGAAATACTATCGCCTAAATCGTGAATGGCATCTGACAGGATGGCAACACTGTTGGTGATGATGCCTCCTACAATTTCGAACAGCGAGAAAAATAAGTTCAGAAAAAACGCGACTTTGATATTTTTAGCTTCGTGTTCGTGTATATGTGAGTGAGAGTGTGAGTGATTGTGTTCGTGCGTGTGCATTTTTTATGTCATTTGGTTATAAATTTCATAGCCAGCCATTTCCTGACCGGAATATCGTAAAGTTTTAAGCTGCCATAAGCTATGGCAACACAAACAAGCAACAACAATATACCTACCGGAACAGCCCGTGTTAGACCTATTTTGTTATCTACTACCCACGAAGAGTAGATGTATATTAGCGGATAATGTATAATGTACACCGGATATGAGATGTCTCCCAAGAAACGGCAAATCTTTTCTCCTGTTTTGCCGGCGATATGTCCGCTTGCTCCAATATAAACGATTAACGGGAAAAGAAACAAAATAGCTACGGAATCGTAAATGCCATTGAGCCAGTTATGATTGGTGTCTCCAACTCTTGGAAACGCAAGGATAAGGATAACCAATAGGCTACACCATAAAAAAGCGTAGTTGATTTTTCCTGGTTTGGCTATGCGTGAAAGCAATAATCCTGCAAAAAACGGATAAAGCAAACGTGACAATCCCACTTTAATTTGTGCAGGTTCTAATGACCAACCGCCGATAACATCTCCGTTTGTGCTGAAAACGGCTAAATGAACGGTCGCCAATCCTGCCAAGAAAACAAGAAAAGCCAGCGCTTTATTTGAAAGTTTTCGGATAATAAGCGCATACAAAATGTTACCCACATACTCATAAAAAAGCGACCACGCCGGACCATTCAACGGGTGCATTTCACCCCAGCCTCTGATTTCGAGTGAGCCCCGTACTGGAAATAATGTAAAACCGATCACCATTACAAGCAGTAACTTCCATACCGGAACTTGGCTGATGCCGTGGAATAGCGTAGGGGAGGCGCTAAGGTAAAACGTCATAGCGCCTATCACCATGGCAAGAATAATCATTGGATGAAGCCGTATCAGCCTTCGGGTGAAAAAACCTTTTAATGTCATATTGCCCCATCTATCGTCATAAGCGTATCCTATAACAAATCCGGAGAGCACAAAAAAGAAATCGACGGCAAGATAACCGTGATTGATAATTTGTATGTGGTGGTTTCCACCCGAAAATATCTCGAACACATGGAAAAGGATAACGATGATAGCTGCTACGCCACGCAGACCGTCAAGAATGATGTAATGGCTTTTAGTATCGAAAAAAAAACACTTTTTGTCATAATTATTACTCATTTATTTTTTGTCAAGTTTAAGATAACTCTATCGTTAAGTTTTTTATTTGTAATAGGATATGGCAACATAAATTATCGTTATAAGTGGATAACAGTTGTTTTTTAGTGCGTCGTTGTTGTTTTTTATATTTTTTTGAAGAATATTTTCGCAAATGTACACATTTATCATCAGAAATTCAATAACTATTCATAATGAAAATTCAATATAAAATGAATCCCCATGTTATTTTGGTAAGATTTTTGATATTCCATGTCAAGATTTGTTGGAAATAAAAATTTTATGCTTAATTTTGAATGTTCAATAGAAAGATTTTTCCATCAAACATACATATTTTATATATTCACTATTCACTATTAATTATATTATGGCGGCTAAAAAAAGTAGAAAACCACTCGCTATTGTGTTTTCGGTAATTTTGTTTGTTCTTGTTGCAATGGCAATAACTCCGGTTCTGTTTAAAGGTAAAATAATGGAGGTGGCAAAAAAAGAGTTGAATAAACAACTCAATGCGAAAATCGATTTCAAAACGCTTAAAGTGAGTTTATTTCGAAACTTTCCAAATGCGTCTATAAGCCTGAGAGAACTAAAAGTGATTGGGTTGGGTGATTTTAGTAAAGATACATTGGTACAAGGAAAAGATATTAACTTGGTTGTCAATCTAAAAAGTTTATTTTCGGATTCGGGATACGAAGTCAAAAACGTAGAAATAAACGATATCAAGGTGTTTGCTCACGTGCTGAAAGACGGACGCACTAACTGGGATATTATGAAATCCGATTCTACGGCAAAAGAAGATACCACCGCTTCAAAATTTGCACTCAAATTAAAGAACTTTTCCATTAATAATGCCGATATTCAATATGTTGATGAACAGGGCGGTATGGCGTTGCGTATCAAAAACCTAACTCATAACTTGTCGGGCGATTTGACAGCCGACAGTACATTGCTTTCTACCCGAACCGCGATTGATTCGTTAGACTTTTGGAGTGGCAATCTGAAATATGCCAATAAACTCACCATAAAATTAGATGCTGATATTAAGGCTGATTTCAATAAAAGTATTTACACATTGGCAAATAATGCCGTAAAAATCAATGAAATTCCATTCTCGGTGAATGGTTGGGTACAAATGCTCGACAACGGAATGGATATGGATTTGAAACTCAATACGGATAAAGTCGATTTTAAATCTATCTTGTCGTTGATTCCCGCTATTTACGCCAACTCATTTGCCGACATAAAAACAGGAGGAAAAGTAGAACTGAATGGATTTGTAAAAGGAAAGATGGTGGACGAAACCTATCCGGCATTTGATCTCAAATTAAATGTGGCAGATGCTTGGTTTCAATATCCCGATTTACCCAAATCGGTACAACACATCAATATCGCTACACGTATCACAAGTCCCGGCGGCAATTTAGACGCTACCGTAGTGGACGTTCCTACTTTCTCGTTCAATATGGGTGGTAATCCTTTTTCGGGAAGTTTACACGTAACCAACCCTGTTTCAGACCCTAATTTTGTACTCAAGACAGCCGGAAAACTTAATCTCGGTATGGTAAAAGAGGTATATCCACTCGAAAAAGGGACAGACCTGAACGGTTTGTTGGATATGAATGTGAGTGCAGCCGGCAAGATGTCGTACGTGGACAATAACCAATACGATAAATTTACATTTGGCGGGACGGTTAATGTAAAAAATATGATCGTGAAAATGAAAGAGATGAAGCAGGATGTAGCTATCAGCAATGCTAATTTATTGTTTAACAACCGGTATTTAAATCTTACCAATCTGCTGATGAAAATTGGACAAAACGACCTGTCGGCTAATGGCAAAGTAGAAAACTATGTAGCTTACGCACTGAAAGACAAGACACTTCAAGGCGATTTTTCTGTCAATTCTACTTATTTGAATTTTAACGACTTTATGACGGATGCCGAATCAAAAGAGGATACCTCCTCGCTACAGGTGATTACGTTGCCCAAAAATTTGAACTTATCGCTGAACGGAAACTTCAAAAAGTTGATATTTGATAAAATGAATTTTACCAATGCCACAGGAGTATTGCACTTAGCGGACGGAAACCTGAAAATAAATAAACTGAGCACCGAGGGATTCGGAGGTAAAATGTCGTTGACAGGGATGTACAGTACAGCTAATCCGTCAAAACCATCGGTAGATATGGACTTGAATTTGACCGATATTTCGTTTTCGGAAGTATTTAAGCAGGTAGAAACATTCAAGAAATTAGCTCCGGTATTTGAGCAAGCCATCGGGACATTCAGTACCAATTTTAAGTTGAACACTCTGTTGCAAAACAATATGATGCCTGTAATGTCATCAATTCTTGGGGGAGGTTCACTCAATACCAAATCGGTATCGGTCAAAAACGTAAAAGCATTGACAGCCTTAGCCAGCTCACTGAAATATAACGATTTGGCAAATATGGCTCTGAAAGACATTGCGCTTATGTTTGAAATTAAAGACGGTAAAATAAATACCAAACCATTTAATGTAAAAATAGGAGATGTGCAGATGAACTTGGGTGGGAGTACCGGACTGGATCAAAGCATCGCATATACCGGCACGGTAAAATTGCCCGAAAAACTTAATTTGGGTGGTGTACAGAATCTTGGTTTCAAAATAGGTGGAACATTTGCCAAACCAAAAGTACAGCTCGACCTGGCTAACACGGTGAAAAATCTGATGGATGAGAAAAAAGCCGATTTATTGAATAAAGTGAACGATACCAAAGCCAAAGCCATAGACGAAGTGAACGCGAAAAAAGTGCAAGCAATCAAAGAGGCGCAGGCAAGAGCCGATAAATTGTTATCGGAAGCAAAGTCGGCAGGAGACAAATTGGTACAGGAAGCACAAAAACAAGGCGACGCGTTAATAGAAAAAGCCTCGAATCCCATAGCTAAAGCCGTTGCCAAAAAAGGTGCGGATGAGTTGGTAAAACAAGCCCAAAAGAAAGCGGATAAATTAAACAGTGACGCGCAATCAGAAGCCAACAAACTGATACAACAAACATCTGAAAAGACAGAACTAAAATAATAGAACAAAATATTTAGCCATTCAATTAAATGTGTTTGTTGCCGCAAGTCGGCATAAATATTCTATCCAGATCACTCTTACTTAAACAGACGGATGTTTTGTCTGAATAAGAAAAGAGTGATTTGCCGGTTTTCTAACCCTTCTCCCTTCGGGTACAAAAGGAAGATTGAGGAGCGTAGCTTTGATGTTTTTATTTGGCTTAAAATAAAAGAAGACACCACTAACGCAGTTTCTTATATATTCAGGGCTTCACTTTTAAGCGAAATACTGAGTATCATACCACTGGTTGCCGGGATTTGTAATTCAAGTTCTTGTATTATGGAGATTTTTAATCCGACAATAAATTTCCACAGTAAATATATGGAATTTATTTGATAACGGATTATAAATCCTTATAGTACAGAAGGGTGTGATTACAATTGACTTCGTCGAACATTGTTTCACACCCAACCAGTTCATTTATCCTGCATACCTGTTAGTAGTACGGTGTTAATTTAGATTTTATATCGAACTCGTGTTATATTCATAAAAAATATTATTGACAGACGATAGGATTGTTTGGATCAACGTTTATTTCAAAAATAGCTCCATTTTTCACCTCAAAACCAGAATTAAGTTCTACCTCCCTACGTGTTTTAAATGTTATATTTGCACCAGGAGAAATCGTAATTGGTTGGTTTATAGCTCTTATTGCGTAATTTGATACTATTGTTTGTACTCCAGTAAAGTTAATAGGCTCGGAAAATACGATGGTTGCAGATTGCACTGCTAATTGCACTGCTGCCTTGACATCTAATCTTCCGTGTCCTAATTTTCCTATATAAGCGACGTTTTCTGGAATTGAATAGATGGAAGTATCGGATGAATTAACAACAATATTCATAGCTTGAGTTGCTGTTAGGCATGGGTTTACAGACAATACCAATCCCACAGTAGCAGCAACTTGGGGTGCTGCAAAGGAGGTCCCCCAACTATTTCCATATTTTCCGGAATTCATACTAGTTGCATATGTAGTTGGTACGCAATAACCAGGAGCGCATATGTCTACTTCCTCATTGTGGTGATGGGCAGTATTTGGGTCGCCTACAACTTCTTCGTGACAATCTTCCCATTCCCATTTAATATTATTGTATGAAGGGTCTAAATATCCGATAGGAAATTTATGTCCTACAGAGGTCACAGAAAGTACAGAAGAATATGATGCAGGGTAAACTTTTGCAGTCAGACTGCCACAATGATTAGTTCCATTGCCTGCACCGAAAACGACTACACAATTATATACATTTTTTATTACATCATATAATTCTGCTTGAGATGAAGAATATGTACAGTTATTAATCCAACTACAATTAATAACTCGATAGCCTGCTTGAGCGAGTCTTAATACTTCATTATCTGATGCCCAATTCGTTGAAGCATATATTTTAGAATTCAGACCTAATCCGGCAAGTCCCAAATTATTATCAGTAAGTGTACTTAATAGTCCTGCTACCGCTGTTCCGTGATTGTTTGAATTATTACTGTTACTACCACCAAATATTGATACCTGATTAATTAAATCTTCGTGATCTAATTCAAAATAAGTATCTGTGACAGCTAATGGTATTTTTGGTAAACCATATACATAATCCCAAGCTTCTTTTGCGTTAATCAGATCCAAATTAGATTGTGTCATTGCTAAACTATAATCATTAGGGACATAGATTCCCGTCGTTTGTGGAGTGCATAGTATATCAATTTCAGGTATTTCAGAGGGAAAGTTTTCATTCATTTCCTTCTTAAATTCTTCATTTTGACATTCGACATAATATATTTCTTGTAATGAAGAAGTTGGAGCAGTTGGAAAAGCTTGATAAAATTGTTTGATACGATATTTTTCTAACATTTTATTAAGTTTGTCATTTCTAGATTTTAATTTAAGGATTTTTGTTTTCGAATCTATAGCTATAGTTATTGGTACAATATCTTTATTAGTAATCCGAACATAATAATAGTTTAATTCTTGAGACAATAAATTCATAAAGAAAAACATAGTTATTAATAATACAATAAATTTATTCATATTTTTATATTTTATAAAACAATTGTCATTCCTGATTTCCTAATATTATTGATGATAATCTGATACAATATAATTCCTTTGGAAAATAGTTTTTTACTATATATAATATCACTGCTCGTTTTTTTAGAATATAATAATTCTCCTTTTTGATTATATAAATATATTCTTTTTGATAGCCCTGAATATCCAGTTAAATTTATTATTCCATTTGATTGAACGAGAATACTGTGTTCACTTTCAATCTTAACTTTAGGTTCTCCTGTTAAATCCGGAGTTAAATAAAAAATCTCAATATGTGGAATTACATCAGAGTATTTCGCATTTAATTCGTTTCCTAATTCTACCTGACCAGAATCACAAACTAGAAAATAAGTCTGACGCATCCATTCTATGTCTGATGAAGGTAAATATTGGTAAAATTCAGTAATTTTATATCTTGCAAATATTGCATCATAATCGGCTATTCCTGTATGTAAGGTTATATATCCAAAACTGTCAGTATTATCAATTTGAGGGATATAATCATTGTTTACTATTTGTAATAAATATCCCCATTTCTTTCCTGTGTTTTGACTATGAATTCCTATGGAAATTATAGCAAAAGAAATAATTATTAGTTTAAATCTTTTCATATCCGTAATTTTTTTACTCTGTTAATACCATTCGTTTTACATCCACTTGTTGCCCATCCGCAATAAGTCCATAGAGATAGATTCCGGCAGAAAAATTCCGATCCGTTTATTGTTTGAATGCCTTCTCCTCTTTCTGTAATCATAATTTGTTTTAGCTGTTTACCTTGTAAATCATAAATACAAAGTAGAGCCTTATTTACAGTTTTTGGAAGGTAGTATTTTATTTGGGTAGATTGAGTGAAAGGATTAGGTGTGTTTTGGTAGAGAGTGGCAAGGGAAGTTTCATCAATTGATACATTAGAAGAATTATTCGTTATATTTGTAGGTGTGTTTTGTTTTACATTTGTTCCGGATGATAATGCATCAAGTTCGGCTTTAAGTTCTTTGATAGATTGTATCAAAAGAGGGATAATCCCAATATAGTCCACACTTAAATATCCATTTGCGTCTTCATATACCAAGTCAGGATAAATCTTTTGTAAATCTTGAGCAATAAGTCCAAAATGTTTCTTTTGAAAGAGTTGAGAACTTTCATCGTAGAGTGTTTGTCTTGTTTTTGCTGTGTCTCCTTTGGAAGTTTAAATAAATTTGACATAGATTATATTCAATTGGACGCATTTGCTGCAAATTTATTATTGTATTCTTTGAGTCCATTTCTTCAAATATTAGTTTTATATCTTTTGTCTGAATTTCCAACAAGAGTACCGTTGACAAGACCGGTAATTTTTACATTACCAACAAAATACCCGGCATATATTGCATCGATATAAGGTCCTTGGTCGCTTGTAGTTCCAACAACGCCGGCTCCGTTTTGGCTACCGTATAAAGTGCCTAGTACTCCATAATTCCAACCAGTAGTTGAGTTTCCTGCTAATCCAAAAACTCCCCAACTTTTTCCTTGATTTTGAGGAGAATAACTGAATGCTTGACCTCGAACTCCTACTGCGGCTAAAGAGTGGAGCTCGGAATGTCCTAAAATACTATATGTCCAACTATAGTCGGGTTCTCCATCTCTTTTGGATACTATTCCGTTTGTGTTTCCTACTACTTTTAGTTTTGTATTTACGTCTCCAACGTCTCCGATGCTTAATGAAGATAAGGGTGTAGTTGTTCCTAATTGAATGCCTACATTTCCATTGTTGGCTACTTTTAATTGCCCAACCAATGTTGCGCTTGATATTGCGCAAAGCCACAAAATAGATTTTAGTCTTTTCATACGTATGATTTTTAAAAGTTAATTGATAAAGATTATGAAATTTTCTGTCAAATGTAATTGTTTTATTTTAATTAACCAAATAAAACGTAAAAATAACAAAATAATTTATATGTAAATACTATTATACTTACGCATTGCTTATTGTGTTGCACGTACTCTTGTAACAACTGTTCTTTAAATAAAGTAGATGGTATTGTTGGAGGTTTTTTTATGCAAAAAAAAGTTTCTATAATGTGTGCAGTTGTTTTTTTACGTCATAATGTAACTATATTCGTATTTATTAATTATTTTTGCACAATATTTTACAGAACATGATTGATAATAAGAAAATTGTGGTGGTTATGCCTGCGTATAATGCGGAGCTGACTTTAGAGCAAACATACAAAGAGATTCCACTGGACATTGTTGATGAAGTTATTTTGACAGATGATAAGAGTAAGGATCATACTATTGAAAAGGCAAAAGAATTAGGCATTAGTGAGATTCAAATTCACAATGAAAATAAAGGGTACGGAGGGAATCAGAAAACGTGCTACAACCGTGCCTTGGAATTAAATGCGGATATTGTCATTATGCTTCATCCCGATTATCAATATACTCCTAAACTTATTCAATCGATGGCCTATATGATTGCCAACGGGCTTTATCCGGTGGTGTTTGCTTCACGAATTTTAGGCAAGGGAGCTTTGAAGGGAGGGATGCCTTTGATTAAATATGTTGCCAATAGGGGATTGACCTTAGTTCAAAATGTGCTTATGTGTCAAAAACTATCTGAATATCATACCGGTTACAGGGCTTTTTCGGCAGAAGTGTTGAAAAACATAAATTACAATGCCAATTCCAACGATTTTATTTTTGACAATGAGATGATATCGCAGATTTTTTATGCAGGATATGAGATTGGAGAGGTTACCTGTCCTACTAAGTACTTCAAAGAGGCATCCTCAATCAATATGAAACGAAGCGCTATTTACGGATTAGGCGTATTAAAAGTCTCAATCATTTATCCGCTTTGTAAATTAAAAATATTAAAATCGGAGTTATACCAAAGAAAATAAAGTTATCTTGACTTTTCATATTTTATTGCGTGTTGTTCCTACGAGAACTTTCTATGGGTTGATAATCATTATGTCGTATCTAACGGTACTTTTTAGCCCCATCGGGGCAATATATTAATAAAAGAATATAACTCATTGGTTTTAAGTGCCGTAGGTGTGATATCTATTGAATATTATTTCTGTAAATTATAAAGTCAAGACAACTTCACTAATATAAGTAGTAAAAAATAATTAACGCTATAATTGTTAAAAACAAAATCTAAATGCTTTGTTTGTTTTTTCGGTCTCTTTTTGGCATCTTTTTACGCTTTTATCCTTGATTTAGCCCGCTAAATCTTCGGACAATATCTCAAAAATCTGCTCAAAAACCGTCTCGAAAAAACATGACAATAATTATTTTATACTACTTATAACGAGCATAGGTATCGAAATTATTTTGTCATTGAAGCGAAAAGTACGTTGGTACTTGAGCTTTTTTTAAGACCTTAAAGAATATTGTTTTATGAAACGTAATAGCATTTATTTATTGGTTTTAGCCGTTTTTTTCGGCATTGTTTATGTCATCATTTTTGATTCCAAATTGGATCTAAACGGTGACAATTGTAATTATTTGAGCTTGGCTAAAGCAATGTCCAACGGGTTGGGGTACTCAATCGTGACTCCTTCAGGTGTAACTCCGGCAAGTCATTATCCACCGGGTTATTCGGCTTTTTTGTCAATTTTTATGTTTCTTGGGATTAATAACTTAGTGTTTTTTAAGGTGTTAAATGGTATTTTCTTATTCCTGAGTTTGGCAGGATTGTTTTACTTGGCAAGTAACATTAAAAATAACCGCATTTTGGGTTTTGTAGCTGTAATCTTGGCGACATTATCCCCCGAAGTACTTAGTTTTTCTTGTAGTGTGATGTCTGAAATGTTATTTTTATTTGCATCGGTAGTTTGTTTTTTTGCTTTATATAAGTACAGTCAACGCCCTGCAAAAACAAAAAGATTTTGGGCTTCTCCGTGGTTTTATGTTGCCATTGTGGCTACTGCCTATGCTTATTATTTAAGAACGGTGGGTGCTGCGCTTGTTTTGGGGCTTATCATTTTTTATATATTCAGAAAAGAGTGGTGGCAGGCTTTTGCTTCATTAGGAGGTTTTGTGTTGTTAAACCTTCCGTGGTCTATCCGAAATAGTATTTATGGCATCGAATCGCGTTATTTGGGTACTGTAATGGTAGTTAATCCTTGGCGTCCTGAGGAGGGGAATATCTCGTCAGTGGGTGAATTTGTACATAAAATGCTTGTGAATTTTGACGATACTGTTATTAAAGGATTTAAGGAATTGTTGTTCCCCTTTATTACAATTAATTCCGAAGTACATTCCAACGCTTTTCAAATAGCGATGGGGCTTATTGTACTTGCAGTTGTGTTTTATGGCGCTTGGAATTTGAAACCTTTGCGTTGGGCATTAATGGCTTATTTGTTAGGACAAATCAGTTTGTTTATGTTATGGCACGGAGGAAATGGTAGTAGATACGTTGTTCCGGTAGCGCCGATCATTGCTGTATGTTTTTATGTGGGATTATATAGTTTGATAGCTTTATTGCTAAAAAAACAAACAAAATTTATTTCGTATATACCCTATACTTTCTTGCTCATCGGATTGTTGTCGTTTCCGGCTATAAAGGCGCAAGGCGAGGTTGCTAAAATGCCTTTTTTGCCTGCGTATCAAAACTATTTTGATATGGCGAAAGAAATGAACAGGCAACTACCGAGAAATACTGTTTGTTGCTGTCGGAAACCCGAACTGTTTATGTATTTTGCACCGGATATATATGCTGTAATTTATGTATATAGTACTGATCCTAAGCAGATAATAAAAGATTTTGTAGATAAAAAAGTAGAGTATGTGATACTTGAACAATTGGGATATGGATCAACAGGCAGGTATCTGTATCCTGCAATTATGGCTAATCAGGAGCTTTTCTCGGTTGTATGGCAATTACCCGATCCGGATACATATTTGTTGAAATTTGAAAGACAAAAAGCAATAGAAAAACTAAATGCTAAATAAATTTCTAAAAGAACGTACAGGCAATATATTTATTCAGTTGATCAGGTATTTTGTTTCGGGTGGAGTCGCTTTTTTGGTTGACTTCTCGCTGTTATTTATTTTGACGGAGAAAGCCGGTCTCTATTATCTTTTATCCACGGTGATTAGCTTTTCCATAGGATTGCTTATTACCTATTTGTTGAGTATCAGATGGATTTTTGATAATCGAAAGTATAAAGACAAACGAGTAGAACTGTTGATATTTATACTCATCGGAATAACGGGATTGCTTTTGACCTCTTTATTAATGTGGCTTTTTACTGATAAATGGCAGGTGTATTATCTTTTTTCTAAATTTTTTACTACAATTATAGTTTTTTTATGGAATTTTATTATGAAAAAGCTTATACTATTCCCTAAAAGGAGTAACAGAAACTAAAATAAATTCGTAATTTTGTACGATTTTTCCCGAAAAATATCTATTTCGAACTCAATTAATAAATATGAATAAAACCATCCTACGCTCGTTTATTCCTCATATTGCTGCTGTTTTATTATTTATTGTTATAGCATTCGGCTATTTTCCATCTATCATCGAAGGCAAACAGCTTGTTGCACACGATACGCAAAGTTGGCGCAGTATGGCTCAAGAAACCATAGAATATAACGAGTCTCACGACGATGTTTCCTTGTGGACAAATTCAATGTTTGGTGGTATGCCTACGTACCAAATATCAATGAATCAGCCAAATAATGTGCTTCAATATGTAGAACGTATTTTTTCGGAGTTTCCGCGTCCGGTGTCAAATGTCATCCTGTATTTAATCGGTTTTTACATTTTGCTATTAGCATTTGGAGTGAATCCCTGGCTTTCTATTGTGGGTTCTATCGGTTTTACATTCGCATCGTACAATTTTATAATTATTGCTGCCGGGCATAATTCAAAAGCTATCACAATCGCTTACATGGCGCCGCTTATCGGTGCTGTGTTTCTTACATTCGGCAAAAAGAATACTCGGTGGGTTACTCACGGCATTGTTTACCAGTCTTGCCATTCGGGCAAATCATATTCAGATTTTGTACTATACGGCGATTGTTTTGTTAATTTTGGGTGTTGTAGAAATTATATACAGTATCAAAGAAAAACAATTAAATGAACTTCTTAAGACTATCGGTGTATTAATTATATCTGTTGCTATTGCGGCGGGAATGAATGCAACGTCATTGTTAACCACCTATGAGTATAGTAGAGATACAATGCGTGGAAGTTCAAACGGACTAACCTCCGATACCCAAAATTCGCGACATGGTTTGAATAACGACTATATCACGCAATGGAGCTACGGAAAAGCAGAAACATTGACACTGCTGATACCTGATTTTTACGGTGGTGCAAGTGGAGGTTCACTTAACGAGAACAGTGAAACAGCCCAGTATCTTAAGAGAATGGGGGTGCCGGATAATCAGGTAAAAGAAATTATAAGCCAGATGCCTTTGTATTGGGGAAGTCAACCCTTCACATCAGGTCCGGTGTATGTTGGTGCGGTCATTGTATTTTTGTTTGTGCTGGGTTTGTTTATTGTTGACAAAAGAACAAAATGGTGGCTCGTACCGATGATTATTCTTACACTGATGCTTTCGTGGGGAAAGAATTTTATGTGGCTCACCAACTTGTTTGTTGACTATGTGCCGATGTATGATAAGATTCCGCACAGTATCGAGTGACACTCGTTGCTACCGGATTTGGAATAACGTTACTTGCCGTCTTGGCGTTGAAAGAAATTTTTCAAGGAAATGTTGAGAAAAAGGTATTGTTAAATGCTTTGAAGATAAGTACAATAATTACCGGTGCCGTTTGTTTGCTATTTGCTTTAATACCATCGTTAGCGGGTAGTTTTGTAGGACAGGGCGATGCACGGTTTTTCCGGCGATTACGCATTTTTGAAAGAAACACTCCCCATCGATAGAAGAGCGCTTCTACGGGCAGACGCTTGGCGTTCGTTGGCATTTATTATACTTAGTGCAGGTGTCATTTGGCTTTATGTTAACGAAAAACTAAAGAAATATGCTGTGATGGCACTGCTTGGTTTTCTGATTTTCCTCGATTTATTCCTTGTCGCAAGAAGGTATCTGAATGGAAATAATTTTGAACGCAAAAGTAAAGTTGAAAATATGATTAAGCCCACTCCGGCTGATGAAATGGTGTTACAGGATAAATCTCAATACCGCGTGCTGGATGTGGCTACTACCAATGGCGATGTGTTTAATAACGCAACACCATCTTATTTTCATCACAATGTTGGAGAATACCATGCCGCTAAGCTACGTCGCTATCAAGAATTGATAAATATGCGAAATAGAGAAAGAACTTCGACAGCTATACGGTGCGTTTTCTCGTCCAACGACACAGGATATGCTCAACGCTACGCTCGATTCGCTCGGAGTACTCAACATGCTGAATATGAAATATGTAATCGTCAGCAATGAACATCCACCAATTGTAAATACACACGCGAACGGAAACGTTTGGTTTGTAGAAAAAATAAGAGTGGCGAACGATGCAAACGAAGAGATGAAATTGCTGGGCGAGATAGATACTAAAAAAGAATTGGTAATAGATAAGTCACTTGCTTCGGCATTGCCAAAAACATTAATACCCGATTCGACCGCAAAAATAGCGTTGGCATCGTACCAACCTAATCATTTGGTATATCATTTTGATTCAAAGACAGATCAGGTAGCTGTATTTTCAGAAATATATTACGGCCAAGGTTGGAAAGCTACGATTAATGGAAAAGAAGCGCCATATACGCGGGTAAATTATCTGTTGCGTGCAATGCCACTCAACGCTGGAAATTATGATATTGAATTCCGCTTTGATCCTCAATCGTATAAGATAGGGAATACGTTGGCGATGGTATGCTCGATTTTACTGATACTTTTAATAGCCGGATATGTATATTTCAGATTAATTAAGAAAAAGGATATTTTAATATTCTCAAATAACCATATACGGTAACTATAAACTATTGACTATCATTTCTTGATTAATATATGGCTCATTATAAAACAAAAAAGAAAAAGATTTTTTTAAGAAACGTACACTTTACGGCAACGTTCAGTATGGCGTTGGTATTGTTTCTTGTCGGACTTATAGCGTTGATCTCCTTTGTGGTGAAAGATATGGCTAATTCAATGAAGGAAAATATAAACTTGTCGGTGGTAATACAAGATGGTATACCTCAAAACGACATTGATTATGTAAAATCGGTGCTGGAACGCTCTTCATTCTCAAAATCGGTAGATTATATTTACTAAAGAGGAAGCGCTGAAAGAACATTTAAGCGATTTGGGTGACAATCCCGCCGACTTCTTAGGATTTAATCCGCTATTGGCTTCAATCGAGGTGAAATTATACTCACAATATGCTAACAACGACAGCATCAAGAAAATTGAAGAAAAACTGAAGAGATTTCCGGCTATTCAACAAGTGTTTTATCAAAAAGATGTAATTACGATGGTGAACGATAATATACAAAAAGTAACCATCATCCTACTTGGCTTAGCGGCTATTTTGTTGTTAATTTCTTTTGTGCTGATAAACAATACCGTACGCTTGAGCATCTATTCCAATCGGTTCTTGATTAATACGATGAAACTTGTTGGCGCAGATCGTTGGTTTATTCGCCGTCCTTACATTGGTAGGAGTGTACTTAATGGTATTTTTGCCGGTGTTATTGCCTTAGCGCTTCTAACGGGCTTGGTGTATTATTTGCAGTACAATTACGGACTGCAATGGGGGATGATTAGTTGGCAAACGGCTGTTATTACCGTTGGAGTTGTGCTCGTATCGGGCATATTGCTTACGGCTGTTTCATCTTTTTTTGCTGTAAATCGTTATCTGCGTATGCGTACCGATGATATGTATTTTGTATAAATAGCAAAAGTTAATAATAATCGAATATTTTATATTTAGTCTGAGAATAAAAACGTCAAATTTAAAACATATGGACAATAAAAAATTTATGTTGCCAAAGAAAAACGTATGGTTAATTTTAGCCGGTTTTGTAATTGTGGTTATCGGTTTTGTATTGATGACCGGTTCCAAAACACAGACAGAGTTTAATCCAGATATTTACAGTTTTCGTCGCATTGTGGTTGCACCGATTGTATGCCTTGTCGGATTTGTGTTTGTAATCGTTGCAATTCTTTACAAAGGTAAAACTACCGAAGAATGAATGTTATTCAAGCGATAATACTTGCCATTGTCGAAGGATTAACGGAGTTCTTGCCCGTATCATCCACCGGTCATATGGCGTTGGTAGCGGCTGTAATGGGTATCGAAAAAGAACCTTTTACCAAATTATTTATTGAAACGATTCAATTTGGTACCATCCTTTCTGTTTTGGTGCTTTATTGGAAAAAATTTATTGATTTCAAGGGATTTAAATTTTATATCAAACTAATAGTCGCGTTTTTGCCGGCAGCATTTTTTGGTGTTATTTTCAAGAAACACATCGATCATTTGATAGGCACGCCGATTTTTATAGCTACGGTATTGCTCTTGGGAGGTATCGTGCTTATATTTGTAGATAATTGGTTCAAAAATCCGCAGATTGATTCTGAGGAAAAAATTTCCAATAAAAATGCATTGTTCATTGGATTATTTCAGGTGTTAGCTGTATTGTTTCCCGGACTAAGCAGAAGCGCTGCCACCATTATAGGCGGTATGCAACAAAAACTTACACGGAAGGCAGCTGCCGAATTTTCTTTCTTTTTAGCGGTACCTACTTTGGCCGGTGCTTTTGTGAAGAGTCTTTGGGATGCTTTTCAGGATACTCCCGATGTACTTACAAATCATAATGTAATGTTGCTTATATTGGGAAATGTCATTGGATTTATCGTAGCCATTATTGCTATAAAGGCCTTTATCTCTTTCCTAACCAACCATGGTTTCCGATTATTCGGATACTATCGTATTGTGGTGGGATTAGTGATTGTGGTGATGATTTTGATGGGTGTGAAACTAAGTGTATAAACTATGGAAGATGGAGTTTAAGGAAGGTGAAATTTTATACGTTAAAAAGCCATTGGAGTGGACTTCGTTTGCGTTGGTCAACAAAGTTCGCTGGAAAATAACGCAGATAATTAAAGAAAAAATAAAAGTAGGGCATGCAGGCACATTAGATCCGCTTGCTACCGGGGTGTTGATTTTGTGTACAGGCAAAGCAACCAAGCGCATTGAAGAATTTCAATATCAAACAAAAGAGTATGTAGCCACGCTGAAATTAGGTGAAACAACTCCTTCGTACGACTTGGAATTGCCCGTTGATGGAACTTACCCTACCGAACATATTACAGAAGAGTTGGTACAGCAAGTTATTCCTACGTTTCAGGGAGAAATTTGGCAGGTGCCACCGGTATATTCGGCAGTAAAAGTAGATGGAAAAAGAGCGTACGATTATGCCAGAAAAGGAGAAACAATTGAACTAAAACCTAAATTATTGGTTATAGATGAGATTGAAGTGCTTCACTTTCGGTTGCCCGAACTGAAAATCAGAGTCGTATGCAGTAAAGGAACATATATTCGGGCATTAGCCCGCGATATAGGTGAGGCGTTGGGGAGTGGTGCACACCTCACTGCATTGGAACGTACAAAAATAGGTAAAATAGATATAAACGATTGTTGGGAAGTAGATGACCTGCTGAAACATATCGAAAATAAAAGTGTTGTTTAATAAATAAATATTGAAGAATGAAATTATCTCAATTCAAATTTAAATTACCGGAAGAACTGATTGCTCAATATCCCGCTAATTACAGAGATGAATCCCGTTTGATGGTACTAAACAAGAAAACCGGAGAAGTCGAACATAAAATGTTTAAAGAAATACTTGATTATTTTGAAGAAAATGATCTTTTTGTTTTTAATGATACAAAGGTTTTTCCTGCCCGTTTATATGGAAATAAAGAAAAAACAGGAGCTCAAATAGAAGTGTTTTTGTTGCGTGAGTTAAATAGAGACGCTCGTTTGTGGGATGTACTGGTAGAACCGGCACGAAAAATAAGAATAGGAAATAAACTCTATTTTGGTGATGATGATTCGGTAGTTGCCGAAGTCATCGATAATACGACTTCCAGAGGACGTACATTACGTTTCTTATTCGATGGGACTCATGAGGAATTTAAAAATGCACTGTACAAATTGGGCGAACACCGCTACCCCGCAATATAAGACGTGATGTAGAGCCGGAAGACGAAGATCGTTTCCGAAACAATATTTGCTCGACACGAGGGAGCCGTATCAGCGCCGGCAGCAGGTATGCACTTTAGTCGCGAATTGCTTAAACGTATGGAAATTAAAGGAATAGAACGTACGTTTGTTACTTCACATATGAGCTTAGGCAACTTCAGAGAGATTGATGTGGAAGATCTGACCAAACATAAAATGGACTCGGAACAGATGCTAATCACGGCTGAGGCAGCGAACAAGGTGAACGAAACACAAATGAATGGAAATAGAATTTGTGCGGTAGGAGTTACGGTGATGCGTTCTTTGGAAACGGTAGTAGGTACCGAAGGGCACATAAAACCATTTGATGGATGGACTAACAAATTTATATTCCCTCCTTACGACTTTACAGTAGCCCAATCGTTGATTTCTAATTTTCATTTACCATATTCCACGCTTTTAATGATGGTTGCGGCTTTTGGAGATTATGACCAAGTGATGAACGCTTATGATATTGCCATCAAAAATATAGATTTGGAGTTTACGGCGATGCTATGTTGGTTATCTAAGAGTTTATAAGATTATGTATGTGGTAGGCATTGGCATATTATTACATTTATGCCAATGCCTATGTATTTTTTAATCAATTTCTAATTCCAGATTTTGTCTTAGTTTGTCTAAAAATGGATTGGATTCCGCCATTTTTTTATACAATTGTTCATCGCTCAAATAAGCCGTTTGTTCGTTCTCGGGGATAATCTCAAAAATAATCTCTATCTTGTTGTTTTGCAATTCCTTGCGAAGGTAGTCAGTCAATCCCAATTGCTGAAACTCTTTTTCCTGAAACACATTATTAAGTTTCAGTTTGAGCTTGTTGTTTTCAACCAATTCAATGTTTTTGTTTTTGGTAATCGGATTGTCATTGTACAACGCTACAAAGCTATTCCATTTTATTAATAAGTCGTTTTCAGTGAACGACTTGTTTTCAGTTATGATAGGAGCGTTCGTTTCGGCAACAACGCTATTGCTCTGCTCGTGATAGCCCGAGATAGAGATACTCTGAGGCCGTTGAAATTTAGGCGCTGTTTCCACCCTCTTTTTTTCGGGAACTGTTACTTCTTGGACAGAAGGAGTATCATTTTCGCTAACCGGCGAATTTTCAACTATGTCAGGTTTTTTTTTTTCGTCAACTTGAGGCTGAACCGGCGTGTTTTCTATTGGTTTTACATCTTGTTTTTGATGTTCGTTATTGCTCTGTAAAGGATGTGTTATTTGGCACATTTTTATAAGCGCCAGTTCAACCAATAGTCGTTTGTTCTTGCTCAACCGATAATTTAAATCACATTCATTACTAATATTTAATGCCATAAAAAGAAACGGAGCAGGACAAGAGGCAGCTTGCTGTTTGTAACGTACACCTATCTCATTGCCAACTTCTAATAGTTGAATGGTTGCCGGGTCTTTGCTCACAAGCACATCACGCAAGTGCGAACTCAAGCCGGTAATGAAATGTTGTGCTTCAAATCCTTTAGTTGTTATTTCGTTGAAAATAAGTAACGCTTCCGTGATATTACCTTGTAAAAAACAATTCACTAATCTGAAATAGTACTCATAGTCCAATACATTCAGATTTTCTATTACTTTTTGGTATGTAATTTCATTACCACAAAAGCTTACAAGTTGATCAAAAATAGAGAGCGCATCACGCATACCTCCATCGCTTTTTTGTGCAATTACATTTAAGGCGTCATTGTCAATAGTAACATTTTCGCTCAAAGCAACATATTTCAAATGATTGACCGTATCTGATATGGTGATTCTGTTAAAATCATATATCTGGCAGCGTGAAAGTATTGTTGGGATAATCTTGTGTTTTTCGGTAGTTGCCAAAATGAAAATAGCGTGCGCGGGCGGTTCCTCCAACGTTTTCAGAAAAGCGTTAAAAGCACCGGAAGATAGCATGTGCACCTCGTCAATGATATATACGCTGTACTTGCCAATCTGTGGCGGAATCCGAACTTGTTCTGTTAATGAACGTATATCGTCCACACCGTTGTTTGAAGCGGCATCAAGTTCGTGGATATTGTACGAACGCTGCTCATTAAACGATTTGCAGGATTCACATTCGTTGCACGCCTCAAAATCAACCGTGAGATTTGAGCAGTTGATTGTTTTGGCAAAAATACGGGCGCAAGTGGTTTTGCCCACTCCACGCGGACCGCAAAACAAATAAGCGTGTGCCAAATGGTTGCTTTTGATAGCATTTTTTAGCGTTGTTGTGAGCGCCGTTTGTCCCACTACTGATTTGAAGGTCGCAGGACGGTATTTCCTGGCAGAAACAATAAATGACTCCATACAGATTATTTCGATATTTATAGAATACAAATATACGTTTTTTTTGAAAAAAAAGAAATCATCAAAGGTAGATTAAAATAGTTATTACAGAAAAAAAGTTTAAATTTGCACGATATTAAGCAGTTGAATCAAAGGAAAAAAATACGCACAAATTTTTAAGTTGCAGACGGCATTTATGATTTCAATAATAGTTTCGACCAACAATGAAATATTTCTGAAAAATATATTAGAAAACATTCATCAGACCATCGGTGATATTGATTATGAAATAATAGATATTTTCAATCCAAAGAAATATTCTTTGTGCGAAGCCTACAATATTGGAGTTGAGAGATCAAAATATCATTATTTGTGTTTTGTACACGATGATGTTGTTTTCAGAACAAACAATTGGGGCGAACGGCTGGTTCATTTATTTGAAAATGATCATCAAATCGGTTTAATTGGAGTAGTGGGGAATAAATTTAAATCCTCCTACCCATCAGCGATAGGGCAAAGCAGTTTTATAAAAAAACGATATATGAGGGGAAGCATCATTCAAACATCGACCGGCTATCGTGACTTTGATAACTCTCAAACAAAGAAAGAATTGGAAGATGTGGTTTGCATTGATGGCGTTTTTATGTTTACAAATAAAAATGTGATGAATTATTGCGCTTTTGATGATAAATTATTGACACATTTTCATGGATATGATATGGACTTTTCTTTGCAGGTTTTTACCAAAGGATTGAGGGTGATTGTTGATAGAGAAATGCTTATCGAACATATTTCGGATGGAAACTACTCGAAAGAAAATACCGTAGCAAATAGATTGATTGGCAAAAAATGGCGTAAGGAACTTCCGGTTGCTACAAATGATTTAAAGCTCTCAGCATTTAGGCTGCATTATTTTGATTTAATTAATTGGATTTATTTTTTTAGGAAAGCGATGGTAAGAAAATTAAAAAACATAAAATGAAGGAAACAATATCAATAGATAAAATAGGTTATTTGAAAAATTCAAGACCGGAGATGAAAGCCTTGATACCTGAATCCGCAAAAAATATTTTAGAGGTTGGTTGCAGCGATGGAAGTTTTTGTGCATCATTAAAAAATGAAGAAAGAGATATATGGGGCATTGAGTACAATCCTGAAACCACCCAAAAGGCTAAAAACAGTTGCAATCATTTGCTGATAGGTGATATTAATGAACTATACAAAGATTTACCAAAAGGTTATTTTGATTGTATCGTTTTTAACGATGTATTAGAACATTTATATTCCCCGTGGGAAGTTCTTTTAAAATTAAAAGAGTTCCTTGCTCCCAATGGATTAATAATAAGCTCCATCCCGAATTTCAGATATATTGACAATATGATCAAAGAAATATTGTGGCAAGGAGATTTTCGCTATCGTCCCGAAGGCGGAATCTTAGATGATACACATATCCGGTTTTTTACTTCCAAAAGCATTTTGAGAATGTACAACGAGCAAGGTTATGAAATTCTTGTCCATAAAGGAATTCGACCGTGCAAAAGTTGGAAAGAAAATTTATTCATAAATTTGACTTTTGGACTGTTAAAAGATGCGCGATATAAACAATTTGCCACCGTTGCCACTCCACGAAAATGATCATCCCAAAAGTCAGTATTATAGTTCCAGTTTATAATGCCGGTGAGCATTTAAGTAGATGTTTGGATTCATTGTTAAATCAAACGTTGAAGGAAATTGAAATAATATTAGTGGTCGATTGTCCCACAGATGGAAGTGATTTGTTGGCAGAAAAATACGCAGAACAAGATACAAGAATACGAATTATAAAGAACGAAAAAAATATCCACATTGGATTCTCAAGAAATGCAGGTATCGACAATGCAAGAGGAGAATATCTTGGTTTTTCAGACGATGATGATTATTGCGAAACGGAAATGTTTGAAAAACTGTATTTATGTGCCAGAAAAAATGAGGCAGACATCGTTGTAAGTAATTATTGCAATGAAAATTCAGAGAAAAGAGATAATTATTATTTTCCGCAGTCAACTGCCAATGATTTTAAAAGAACAGTATTTTGAAGCGTTAGTCAGAGGAAGTCACTCATTGCCCAATACTTCGTCTTTCAACAACGTCAATCCAATTTGGAATCAGATATTCAGGCGTTCACTGATTCTTGAAAACGGCGTTCACTTTCCTGATAATAAATTGGTTACATTTGAAGATGTGGTTTTTAATATCAAGGCTCATTATTTTGCCAAAAAGGTAAATTTTGTACCGGAAATATTTTATCATCACATCATCAATGAAAAAAACGCGTACAACAATTACGATTACCTCTCATTAACAAAAGTTACAGCCCATTCTGAGGTTGTTTACAATTTTCTTTCCGGTGTTAAAATTGAATCAAAAGTGCAAAATGATTTTGCTTTGTGTACTTTAAAAAGGCTATACACTTCGTACAGAAACGAAATTAGACTCAAAAAAAAAACCGCATCGTTTCATTTTTTTCAATCAGTTAAGCACAATGCAATAATTCAACAAATTTTACGACCTATTTTTGAGCACAAGACACTTACTGAAAAATTGCCTGTCACAAAACGGCTGTTTATTTCTCTGATTAAAAAATAATATTTTTTTCTTCAAAATCGTTGCACGCTTTTTCATAATCATCGGGGCGTCCTATATCTAACCAATAGCCTGTGAACACTCTCACCGTAGCCGGATTGTTTGTTTTTATAAGGTCGAGCATCAAGTGGTCGAAGCCATAAAATTGATTTTCAGGAATGTATTCCAGAATTTTTTTATTTGCCATATACACTCCCATACTCACGTTGTAGTAATTGGTCGGTTTCTCTAAAAATCCGATTAATTTATTTTCTTTTCCGATTTCTAAAACTCCATAATCCACTTTTTGCTCGCGCGCGAAAGCAGAAATTGTAAAGATGTTTTTAGCGTCAACATGTTCATCGTAAAATTTTCCCAAATCCAAATCAGTCAATACATCTCCGTTGATAATCAAAAAGTTTTCAGGTAAATCATTGATGAGTTTTAATGGTCCCATTGTGCTTAATGGCTTATTTTCCAATGAGTAATCAATTTTTACGTTCCATTTGCTACCATCGCCACAGAATGCGCGGATAATGTCCGCCATATGATTAACAGTAATGGTAATGTGTTCAAAATCGGCATTTGCAAGTTGGCGGATGATGATTTCGATGATGGGCATTTCACCTACGGGAACCAAGGGTTTTGGTAAACTTATGGTATAGGGTTTTAAACGAGTTCCTTTACCACCTGCTAATATTATGGCTCTTTTAGACATTGTAAATATCTGGTTTAAAGTATGATAAATTGTTTTTTATCCACTCAATGGTTTCTTTTAAGCCATTTTCTAACGTGTAATTTGGGTGCCATTGCGTATGTTTAATTATTTTTTGGTTGTCACAGAAAAGACGCTCTACTTCGCTCTTATCCGGTCTGATACGTTGTTCATCCGAAGTTATTTCTACTTCCGTTCCGATAAGTTTCGCTATTAATTTCACTAAATCGCCGATGGTAATTTCTTCTGACATACCGATGTTGGTAATTTCACCAAAAAGTCCGTCGGCTTGTGAACTTTTAAAAAACCATTGGCTGTATCTTTCACAAAAGTCAAATCGCGGGTAGGAGTGAGGTTACCTAATTTCAAGGTTTTATTTCCACTTAAAATTTGTGAGATCACAGTTGGAATAATTGCTCTTGCAGATTGACGCGGACCATAAGTATTGAATGGACGAACAATTTTTACGGGTAAATTAAATGATTTGTAATAACTTATTGCAAGTTGGTCGGCGCCAATTTTTGTTGCAGAATAAGGTGATTGTCCTACCATTGGATGTTTTTCGTCAATAGGCACATATTGGGCGGTTCCATAAGTTTCACTGGTGGAAGTTACCATCAGTTTTTCAATATTCAATTGCCTTGCCGATTGAAGAATATTGTACGTACCTTCAATATTAGTTTTGATGTAGGCTTGAGGTGAAACGTACGAATAGGGTATTCCTATCAGCGCAGCTAAGTGAAAAACGGTATCGCAGCCTTGCATTGCCGCAAAAACAGAGTCAAAATCGCGAACGTCGCCGCTAATAACTTGTACGTTGTTTTTTACAGAACTTGAATCCAACCAGCCCCATTTATTAGAAGAATTGTAATGGACAAACGCTTTTACGTTTAATCCTTTTTCGACTAATAATTCGGTTAAATGTGAGCCTATAAAACCTCCGGCTCCGGTAATTAAAACATTCTTCATATCTTGATTTTCTTTCAGTCTAACATTAATTTTAATCCATCTTTCAACGAAACTTTTGGTTCCCAGTCTAATTCTTTCTTTATTTTTGATATATTGGCAACGGTATCCATCACTTCACTTGGGCGTATTTCATTTGTGCACTCATATTGAATATCTTTGTCAACAAATTTGCATACGTATTCAATGACCTCTTTTACCGAATGGCTCTTACCGCTCCCCAAATTGTATGTCTGTAATCCTTTGGAGTCTGTTTTGGTTTCTACGGCTCTCAAAACGGCATTCACAATATCGCTAACGTGTATATAATCTCTTTTTGGTCTATCGTCTTTAATTATGATTTTACCTGATTTTGCTTGATTAATGATGGTGGGTATTAAAAAGTTGGGATTTTGCCCTTTACCGTAGATGTTAAATGGACGAAAAATAGTAATTGGAACGCTGAAATCTCTATTATAACCTTCACAAAGGCTTTCGCAAATGAGCTTGGTTTGAGCGTAAGGATTATAGGCAGATAGCGGATGATTTTCGTCAATAGGCTGATATTGCGGAGTACCGTACATATACGAACTGAAATAAATCATTTTTGCGTTGTTTAATCGACATAATTCAAGCATATTGAGCGTTCCTAAGTAATTTACTTCATAAAACTTTTTTGGTTCAGTGTATGATGCCGGCACATAAGATAGATTTGCCAAATGTATAACTATGTCTATTTCGCGGAAATCTTTCACTTCGTTCCAATTACAGATGTTAATTCCATTGGAAATGTCACATAAAATTAGTTCATAATTTGTATGGGCAATTTTTTGTGTTAAATATTTACCTATAAAACCGGAGTAACCTGTGATTAGAATTTTCATTTCGGTAATTTATTTAAAGGCAAAGTTAAGGAAAAAACTTGATTTTATACAAAGTGTAGTATCTTTGTATAATTAAATTTATTTAGTTTTTACGATGTGCAAAAAGATTGAGATAGTTTATGTAAAACCCAATGATTCTTCGTTTATTCGGGGCGACCAGCAAATTCTTCAAAATTATTATAGACTAATTCCAATATTGCTTTCCCAAGCAAACGGTAAATTACTGTATGGCTTTAAGAACGTGTTGCTTTTTTTGAGATTGATGATAAAAGGATTGAAAAAGAATGTGCTTTTCGTTTGTTGGTTTGCCGATTATCACTCGGCTGTAATGGTTTTTGCAGCCAAGCTTACTCGTAAAAAATCAGTAGTTTTAATTGGCGGACAGGAAACTGTTTGCTATCCGGAATTGGGTAAAGGCGTATATCGTAATAAAATAAGAGGCGCTTTTGTTGGATATTCATTGAAAAATGCCAGTTTAATAATCGCCAATCATCAATCATTAATTTATCATGAAAATTACTATTATCAATACGATAATCCTCATATTGATGGCATTAAGCATTATGTGAAAGGCATAAAAACTCCGGTAGAGATTATTTATAACGGGATAAATCCAGAAAAATTTGTACGAAATTATTCTGTAAAAAAGGAAGAGAATTTAATACTTACTGTGGGTACAATGAACCAAATTGGTGATTTTTATAACAAAGGTTTTGACTTGTTTATACAAACTGCCGCAAAAAACCCCGACCTGAATTTTATACTTATTGGTTTAAACCCCAGTTATTTAGGGTGGACGGAAGAAAATTATCATTATTCGAACATCCCCAATCTGAAAATCATTCCTTCGTTTTGTCCTAAGGAGTGTTGAACGAGAGTTATAACAAGGCAAAAGTATTTGTACAAGCATCTATTACTGAAGGAATGCCCAATACTTTGAGCGAGGCAATGTTGCTTGAATGTATTCCTGTCGGTTCAAATATTAACGGAATTCCTGATGCTATTGGCGATGCCGGAATTGTAATCCAGCGCCGAAGTACTGACGATTTAGGCGCAGGAATACGTCAGGCTCTTAAAATGAATACCTCAGAACTTGCACGTAAAAGGGTGATTGAGATGTTTTCGTTTGAAAAAAGAGACCGGCAATTAAAAGATGTTATTGAAAAACTGATGAATTAACTTTTGTGTAAGCGCCTAAGAATTTTTGAATCAATAAAACTCCAAGCGTTGGAATACTCGTTTTGATGGTACTTTTTTATCCATAAGATATAAAATGTGACCGCAATAATTAACTGAGTTACTAATAAAAAGTACGTATTATCTATAAAAAATGAGATGCCATAACCAATTCCCGCAATCCAAACTTCGAGCAAAAATGGGGAAATAAAATCTTGTATCTGGTGTTTGAGGTAATGCTTGATTTCCTTTTTAGTAAAAATGCAGATATAGAATAAGATATAAAAGATGCCAATGCGTATCCTGCCAACATTGCGATTATGCCGAATTTAAAGCACACAAATACCGAAATAAGTATCAATGCTTTTTTTACAATTTCCAATCGAAATGTCAACCCCGATTTTCCTTTCGCATTCAAGGCATTTACACTTAACGAATACAAAACAGAAAATAGGGATGCTGTGCACAGAAGCTGAAAATAACTTACTGCCGGTAGCCATTTGGGTGATAATAAAACATAAATTAAAGGTTTTGCAATGGCAATCAACGTTATCATTATCGGGAAAGTAAGCATAGAACTTTTTTGAGCCATACTTCTGTATATGTTTTTGAATCGCTCATCATCATTATGCACTTGCACAAAAAGCGGGTAGCTACTGGTGGTTAAAACTACCAAAAATGAATAATTAAATGTTTCAGATAATTTATTGGCTTGTGCATAATCACCAACTTGCTTTATATTGTAATATCTCCCCAGTATGATAACGTATAGGTTGTTTAAATATCACATTTAAAACGGAAGTTCCAAGAATGTTCAAGCTAAATTTCCATAATTGAAGAATAACCTGAAACGAGAAAACCAGTTTAGGACGCCAATGTCCGTTAACATAATAAACAATCATTCTTACTGACTGAAATACAATTTGTTGTATAATTAACGACCAAACACCAAAGCCGTTTGAAGCAAGTGTTACACCGGTAATCCCACTAATAAATACCGCAGAGACATTCGACATCGCGATTCCTTTGAAATCCATTTTTTTATTCAATTGAGTCAAAGGCACTAAATAAAGTGAACTTATCGGAATAGTAAAGGAACACCACTCTGGAGATATTGATTAGCTGTGGTTGCTTAAAAAAGGCGGCGATCAACGGCGCTGAAAAGAAAAGCAGGATGTATAAGATAATAGAAACAATTAAATTGAAGTAAAATACCGTATTATAGTCGGTTTCATTAACATCTTGCTTGCGTATAAGCGCTTGGGTAAATCCGCTTTCGACAAATACAAACGATAATGCCGAAAATACCGCAATAGAACCAAGTAATCCAAAATCTACTCGATTTAAAATGCGCGCCAAAATAAGACCTACCACAAACTGAACAGCTTGTTGTCCAAATCTATCAACAGCTGACCATTTTACGGCTGTTATTGTTTTTTGTTTCAGATTATCGCCCATAGATATTAAAAAAACAGACTACAAAGGTAGCCAATGTAATCTGTTTTGAATCATTTCTTCCGAAATATAATTATTTTATCGTTAATTCATTGATTAATCTACTTGCACCGCCTACTTTATCCATTACAAATAATACGTAGCGAATATCGACCGAAATACAACGTTGTAAATTTGGTTCAAAAATAATATCTCCACTCAACGATTCCCAATTACCGTCAAAAGCAAGTCCGATAAATTCTCCTTTGCCGTTAAAAACAGGACTTCCCCGAATTTCCGCCCGTAATGTCGTTGGTTGTAGTGTATGCTACGTGCATTGTACCATCTTTTTTATCAATATAGTTGCCAAAGTCTTTGGACTCAATAGCATTTTTCAATGTCCAGGTGCTGTTCGGATTCTATCGTGTTTCCCTCTAACCTTAGCAATACGTA
>JASGJK010000004.1:0-52372 GCA_049840795.1 Paludibacteraceae bacterium | reverse complement strand
CCTGACTCATCGTATTGCTAAGGTTAATAGGGAAACAGAATAGAATCCGAACAGCACCTCCTGAAGCTATTGATAAAGTACTCAACTTGTTTTCTGCAGAGGCAGAATCCAAGCATTAAATAACCGTATAACTGCCTGCAAGTCTACTTTAGTAATTCTTGACACTTCTGCCATGGAAATTCTTTCTATCTGATAGAAGTATCTGTAAACAACGACTTCTTTCAATGAAATTTGTGCTTGTTTTCTGAATTTTTTCTAATTGTTCTCGTTCTGAAACTGTTAATACAACGAATCTCATAATATATTTATTTATTTGATTATGAAGTAAATATACGAATAAAAATCAAAATATACAACTATTTTAAGGAATACATCAATAAATAATTTCAACTACTTAAATTGGATGTCTTTATCTTTTTTGCAAATAACAGATTACTAAAGATACATTCAACATTAGGATAATATTAAAGCCAATGGATGATATATTAATGTAAAAGTATTAGTGCCTTGTGTCAGTTCCACATCAATCTGTTAATAACTTTCCACCAAAGATTTCCATTTCATCATTTAATTCATTATTTTTGCATAAAATATTTACCAATATCCAAATGGCAAAAAAGTCTTCTTATATTTTTGACGATGATCAAAGCGAACTTGTAAAGCGATACGAAAATTATCTTACGAGCGGTTTACTCGGCTATTTTGATGTGGAAGAGATGGGACGCATTGTTGATTATTACTTGTTGCGAGGCAAAACGGGCGAATCGATCAATGCGTTGGAATTTGGCAAAAAACTTCATCCGGAAAGCGGTTTGCTTGATTTGAAACGGGCAAAAATCTACCTTTCTACGGGTGATACTCGAAAGGCACACCGAATTTTAAATAATTTAGTAGAATCCAACGATCCGGAAGTGGCTTATTTGAAGGTAGAAACATTGGTGAAACTGGGTCAGGAACGCGAAGCGTATGAAATGAGTCTGGAAATGATAACTAAAGAAGACGAATTAGATGAGAAAGTGCTGATGTGTCTCGATTTATCAATGATTTTTATGACCGACGGTTCATTTGATTATGCGCTTGATTTATTGAAAATGGGCGAAGAACTTAATCCGTTGAGTACTGATATTTTGTACGAAAAAGCATTCTGCTACGAGCAACTTTCCAATAACGAGGGAGCCATTGATACCTATACGAAAATAATCGCCATTGATGCTTATTCAGCTGAAGCTTGGTTTAATTTGGGGCAGGTTTATTTTAATGAAAACAATTATGTAAAAGCCATTGAAGCGTATGATTACGTGTTGGCAATCAACGATTCAGACTCAATTTCACTGATTCAGAAAGGACACGCTCATTATCAATTAAATCAGTTTGAGCCAGCGATAGAAGCATACGAAGAATACTTGCAATACAATACTGAAAAATGGCATGTGCTAACTTTTATCGGCGAATGTTATGAGAAGATGGATAACTACATCAAGGCATTAGAAAAATATAAACAGTCGCTGGAGGAGATGCTAACAACTTTGACGCGCTGATAGGCGTTTCGATTTGTTATTTGGAATTAGAGGAATATGAATTAAGTTTGGTCTATATCAATTCAGCCCTTGAACTAGATGACAAAGCATCGGATGTTTGGGTATATTACGCCGAAGCAAATATTGGATTGAATAGTATTGATGAAGCGCTTATTGGCTATTTGAAATCGATAAGCTTAGATCCATCGCAGCCCGATACATTGATGGCTGTTGCCAGCATTTATATGGACAAAGCTAACTTTGAGAATGCAATCCGGTTTTATGAACAAGCATATAGTTTTGATACAAACTTAGAATTGATTGAACTTTTTATGGCGGTAGGGTATTATTATGTAGGGAATATGGAGAAAATGGAACATTTTCTGCAATTAGCCGTTCAAAAAAACTTAGATTCATTAAAATTATTTTTCGATTTTTGTCCGGATGCAGAAATTAATATTTAGATTGGCATATTTCTGAATAAATAAAATTATCAGTCAAACAAAAAATCACCATAAATGAAGCATTTATTTTTAATATCTTTCTTTGCATTCTTTTTATTGCCGTATCTGAGGTTTCGGCACAGAGTATAGATGTACAGCAACCTGACACCACCCTTTCGTTGGTTCAAAAGGTAGAACATTGGTACAAAGGCAATATGAACTATGGTACCATAACGCTTTTGATGGCTGTAGAGAGTTCTTTTGTTCCGCTTCCTTCCGAAATTATCATACCGCCGGCAGCTTATATTGCTTTTGGAGAGGATAGTCATTTGAATATATATCTGATTATACTTTTCGGTACGCTTGGCGCTTTGCTTGGCGCTACGTTCAACTATTTCTTCGCGCTGTTGCTCGGACGTCCAATTGTATATAAATTCGCCGAGAGTAAAATAGGAAAACTCTTTTTGCTGAGTCAGGAGAAAGTTGAAAAAAGTGAAAATTATTTCAATAAAAAAGGAAAAATATCAACATTTATCGGACGGCTGATACCGGGTGTAAGACATTTGATTTCGATACCCGCCGGTTTGTCTAGAATGCACTATGGTGCATTTGCACTTTTTACGGTACTTGGCGCTTTTATTTGGAATATATGTTTGGTTGCTATGGGCTATTTGGCGCACGGGCAAGCCGATTTAATCAATAAATACAGCCACGAATTCAGTATTGCGGTAGTTGTGCTTGTTGGGTTGGTAATTGTTTATTATGGAGTGAAATTCGTTATAAAGAAACGAAAAAAGACAGGGGTAGAACAGTCAAAACCGTAATTATTAAACAGTTATTTTAATACTCTATTTGCTTATTTATTATGAGAAATTTTGGGTTGATTGGTTATCCGCTGGGACATTCTTTTTCAAAAAAATATTTTACTGAGAAATTTGAAAAAGAAAAAATAGAAGCACAATATGAGTTGTATGAAATAGATGATATAAAGTCTTTTGAGAAATTGATACAGAGCATAGACTTAGTCGGGGTGAATGTTACAATTCCTTATAAAGAAGCAATAATACCTTATTTAGACAGATTGGATGAAACAGCTTCCGAGATTGGAGCCGTCAATGTAATTCAATTTGAAAAGAACGAAATCAATACCATTCTTCCGGATCAATACCGATGTGATAGGCTTTATGAATTGAATTTCACCTTATTCGAAACCCCATCATCAAAAAGCACTTGTATTAGGTACGGGAGGGGCTGCAAAAGCAATGAGTTACGGACTGAGAAAATCAGGATTTCCAAGTTGTCTAATATAGAGAAATCCGGACAATGATAGAAGCAACACAAGGTAAGTGGCACATTAAACGCAAAAACTATTTATTACGCAGATTCATACGAAAAGATGATGTTTGAACATCTTGTGATTGTAAATGCTTCACCCGTAGGGACATTTCCCCTATGTCGATTGCTGTCCGGCTATACCATATCATTTTTTAACGGAAAAACATCTCCTTTTTGATGCGGTATATAATCCAGCCGAAACACTTTTTCTGAAAAAAGGAAAAGAAAAAGGCGCTGATGTACTGAATGGCATACAAATGCTAATAGGACAAGCGCAGGCTGCGTGGCAAATTTGGGAAAATTCAGTTCAATGTGTCTAATCATCAATTTTCAATTTACTATTTTATTATAAACATTAGTATAATTTCTAACCATTAGCCAAAGTGCATTTATTTTACGCCCAGATATTGTTCTGAAAAACATTCTTCCGGAAGAATGAGTCGCGATGTTGCGCGTATTAGTTTGAAAGTAAGTGATGAAATTGTAATCGTAGATGGGAGAGGAGGCTGGCATACAGCCGTGATTACGAATCCTCATCCGAAGTGTTGCGAATTTGAAGTAAAAAACAGGTGTGACACAATACACAAAACGAGATTATAGGCTTCACTTTGGCTGTAGCGCCAACTAAAAATATAGAACGGTACGAGTGGTTTATAGAAAAAGCGACCGAGATAGGTATTGATGAAATAACCCCGTTAGTTTGCCGCTATTCCGAACGAAAAGTGATAAAACCTGAACGGTTGGAAAAACTGATTGTTTCTGCAGCCAAGCAATCACTCAAAGCATATTTCCCTATACTCAATCCAGCTTGTACAATTGATGATTTTTTGAAAAGATACGACGAGTCTCAGAAATTTATTGCTCACTGCTATGAAGAAGATAAAGCAACACTTCAATCGCTCTATAAAAAAACATCGGATGTGATAATTTTGATAGGTCCCGAAGGCGATTTCAGTATAGAAGAAGTTCAAAATTCAATTAAGCAAGGTTATCGACCAATCTCGCTCGGTAGCTGTCGCTTGAGAACCGAAACAGCTGCCGTTATTGCTTGCCATACGGTGGTGTTACTAAATGAGGCGTAAAAACTCCCTCCCCCCCAAAAAAAAAAGTAATATGTACTAATAATCGGTATCAATTTCCACTACCGAAACGCCTAATTTTTTGTTTAGTTCCATAATGGGCGAAACCAACCGGATAACATCCGAACCTTTTTGAGCTACGGTTTCGTTGACGTTGATTACTGTAAAGTCGGAAAACGGAATACCAATGTCTTTTCGGTCGGTGGAAAGAATGACCTGGTTTGTATTTGCATCAATGACGTACGCTTTTTTTATGTGCGGCTCTTTTTGGATATTATCTAAGTGAAGTTGCGCCTGATCTGTGTTTTTACGTAGCAAGTCGCTTCGTACAGCCCAAGAAAATACTTTTGATACAGTAACCATATCGGCGGTATGAACACTGTCTAATAGTGATTGATATGTTAGCTTTTGCTGTGCGTTTACTACTTTCAATCGGTGGATGTTGATAAATGCAACGACTAAAATGATTAAAATAATTAAAAACATACCTCCCAAAACATATTTGATAAAATGAGTTTCTTTTTTGAAAATTGCTTTGGTAGTCTTTTGATCTTCAGTATTCATAGTCGTAAAATGTAAAGGGTTAAAACATACTGTTCTGTTTGTAATAGTCTAACACAATTCAGATATGTAATGTTTTTTGTTTACTCATGCAAATGTTATACCAATTTAGATTTTATTTTACTACGTATTTTAGAAATGATGCCCTGAATCTGTAAATTTTGTCTGATTTGGATATTTCTTATATTTCTACGATTGTTTTTTGTGAACTGTTGTTTAATTCAACAAGTCACTTTGTGGGTATTCATATTTTAGGTTTAATCATTCATCGTGTGAAAGCACATATCTTTTTTTTGAAGATAAAGTTCTATCTATCGATACTTAAAGCCAAGATGACAGGGCTAACACCCCTTTTCCTTTCTTACTTTTACTCACTATAAAGATATCAGAGCTTGGCTCCTTTGGTTATTCATTAGGAATGAAATAAGGACTTGAAAATGCTTTTTTATAGCTTACCAATAAGTGATTTCCCGTAGGGGATGAACTAATTGAAATAGTTAAATAAAACGCATTTCTAACTTTCTTCTATTGATATAAAAGTCCTACGGACTATCTTCTCAAATTCTGATTCGCATTAGTTGTAATATAGATCGCCAATTAAAGGCAGAGGGGCATTAACCTTGATTTCTGAATGGGCAGATAATTTTTATATTTCACACGATTAACGATTAATCCTTTAACAGAGTTTAAGCGGAATAAATCGATATAAACAAGTACAACATTCTCCATGTCGAAGAATGTTGTACTTGTTAGATTAAAAACGATATTGATTTTTAGGTTACCTTTCGGTTAATCATTTTATATCAATATATCGCTTGGCGTTATTAAAATGACACTTTTTATTTAAGATATTTAGCAAAGAATCCCATCATAGCGCTGTAAAAATCCATACGGTTTTCTTCACGATAATAACCGTGACCTTCGTTGTATTTGACCATATAGGGAACCTCAAAGCCTTTTGCGCGAAGAGCTGTTACAATCTGGTCACTTTCGTTAATGTTTACCCGTGGATCATTCGCCCCCTGAACTACGAGTAGCGGTTTTTTGATTTTATCTATTTGGAAAAAAGGAGAAACTTCTTTGGCAATTTTAGCTTCTTCCGGATTGTCTAAATCGTACCATATTTCTTTCATCATTGCCACGTAAGGTTTCCAGTATTCAGGAATTGATTTGAAGAATGTTTCGATATTTGAAACGCCTACATAATCTACGCCGCAAGCATACAAATCGGGTGTTTTTACTAATCCCATCAATGTGGCGTATCCTCCGTGACTTCCTCCGTAAATGGCAATTTTATCTTTATTAACCCAACCTTGTTCGATGACATATTTTACTCCATCTTCCACATCATCCATCAGTTTACGTCCTATTTGCTTAAAACCGGCGCGTAAGAATTCTTTCCCATAACCTCCTGAAATACGGAAGTTTACTTGTAATGTGGCATATCCACGACTGGCAAAAAGTTGTGTTTCAGGATTGAATCCCCAGCTGTCCCGTATGCCTTGTGGACCTCCATGTGGATTGACTACTAACGGTACTTTTTTGCCTTGTAACGCTTCTTTAGGTAGTGTGATGTATCCGTGAATGGTTAATCCGTCACAACTTTAAAAGTAATAGGGTGCATTTCGGCCATATCAGCTTCTTTCAGTTGTGGCATCAAATCATACAACAAGCTGAATTTTTTTGTGCTTGCGTCGTATTGATAATATGTACCGTATAGTTTATCGCTTTGTGTTACGATGAGAAATTTGGTTTCATTGTCGTCGTAGTCGGTAATATAGAATTCTTTTCCGGGAAATTTGGTTTTCATTTGTTCGGTTAAGTCTTTGTATGTTTTACTGACCGGAACAATAACGTATTTTTCTCCTTCATAAGCATAATAATCTACTTCCCAGTTTCGCTTGCGCGAAGTTCCTATTCCTGTAACATCGTAGTCGGGATTAGAAAATATCTTTTTTATTTCTTTATTTTGCCTCAAATCGAAAAGAACGATTTCAGATCTTTTGCTATTCAAATCTGTAAGTATAAATGCTTCATTCGGGTTTTTAGAAGCATAATTAAATCGTAAGATGCTAAATGTTTCATCCCATTTAATTCGATTCAGCATTTTGAACTCCCCTGTGGTAAGGTCTTTATACCAAAATTCAGCTTCTGTGCCGTTTACTAATCTACTGTAAGCGCGCAAATTTCCGTCTTTGTCAAAATCATAACCCTGAATTGGATTATTAATATCCTCATTTTCAAACAACTGAACTAATTCACCGGTAACTACATTTAATTTGTAAGGCTCGAAAATTTGTTTGTTATTCTTGTTCATCTGGATGATAATGTAATCTTTTTGGTCTTTCAGAAATATTCAGAATGCTTGCTTGTACGCTATCAAAAGGTGTTAAGTCTTTTGTGTTGAAACCGTCAACGTTAGTGGCATAAATGTGATAATTTTCATTTCCTCCGTTGTCCATAACATAAAAAAGCCTTTCATCGTTGATCCATCCATATCCTTTGATAAGTTCTTCCTTTTCTTCGATGGCTCTTGCTACTTTTCCGGTAGCAACATTTTTTACATATACGTGATTTTTATTTTTATCATCTTTTTCAAAATAAGACATATATTTGCCATTTGGAGACAATTGGAATGAAGAAGCTTTGGGACGTGCGAAATAGTCTGCAACTTTGTATTTGTAATTGCCTTTATCTAATTCACTCAATTTTTTGAGAGCTTCGTCCGAAGAGACCAAATTGGGATTTCCGGGAAGCTTACTTTCAAATTCTTTCAGTGCAAGCGGAAAAGTCATCCCGCCTTGACTAAAGTTTCCGGAGATACCATCTGTATCCAGCGTACCTGCATAGGTAGCGCCCATTGCTCCGGCACTGATTTTTATGTCGTTACCATTTACTTCCGTTTTTTCGATTGGGATACCGAAAGCACTTTGAGCTGGAACGTCGAGTGTAGAAGTATAAACTCCGTCTTTTTCTGAAATATGGAAAATTAATTCCAAATTGACACTTTGTATAGACAGCGTTCCTTTCCAGTCGCCGGCAAAATTTTGTGCATTAACATTCATCATAGCAAAAATAATAGTGGCAAATAAGCCGATTTTTTTTAATTTCATAATGGATGGTTTTAATTGATTTATGTATTACAAATGTAAAAATTTATTTTTAAACATAAGTAATTTTGGACTGATAATTTAATATTTGTAAGTTCTTGAAGTTCATACAAATATATTGTTAACTTCTTTGATGTGTTTTTTGGTTATCAATGTTTTTTTGTGAAGTATTATCTCCATTTAGGCTCCACCGGAATTCTTGTTCCGTCTGCCGTAGAATATTCTTCAAGCGAGTTTTCTTTAGACTGAACAACGATGTATATCATAATTTCATCGGAAGTATTGCACAATCCTCGTTTACCTTCCGGAGCAACACGTATAACACTTCCCTCTTTGATGTCAAAACATTCATCATCTACTTGAAAGTGCCCCGAACCTTTTAGGATAATATATGTTTCCTCATTTTTTCGGTGCAGATGAAAGTATGGAACTTCTGCGTGTGGCGCTATGGAGTTGAATGAAATTTCAGTACCTGTTGATTGAGTAGGCTCTTTCAGAAATACTTTACCCTCTACTTCGCGTTTGTTTACAGGGTGAATGAAGGAGTAGTCGAGCCATCCGCTCAGACTGCCTAAATCAACGGCGGTGTGATATGCGCTTTCCGATATTTTTTCAAGTTTTTTCATTTGTCTGATTTTTTAAAGATATCAATTCAGTTTAGTTAGAGCAAATTTACATAATTATTTGCAACCACAGCACCAATTATCCGAATAATTTGAAACTCTTTTATATCTGTTTAGATTTTCATCCTAAAATTCGGAATAACAATGACTTAATATGTTTTGTGTTGCATATTAATGGTTTTGAATAAAAATTCAAAACGACCTCGTAAAGTATAAATTAATTTCAACTAAGAAATGCAACTTTCAAGAAGAAAAAAACATCTTTCAGGGCATATGCCCTGAAAGATGTTTAGGAAAAATTTCTTACTTTTAAGTTGTATGAGCAAAAAAGTACATTTAACCCAAGAACAAAGGTACGCAATTTCCTGCTTATTAAAGCAAGGTTGCAGCCAAACACAGATTGCAAAGACAATCGGTAAAGATAAATCGGTAATATGCCGGGAGTTGAAACGCAATGCCAATCTGAAAGGCAAATACTCCTTCCGGTATGCACAAGATATGGCAGAAGTGCGTAAAGAGCGTATGAAAAAGCCTCGTAAACTGTTGCCCGTAGTGAAAAAAGAAATCATTACGATGATTCAAGAAGATTTATCGCCACAACAAATTACAGGCAGATTAAAACTTGAGAATAAGCCTTTTGTCAGCCACGAAACCATCTATAAAATCATTCGCGTAGATAAGCAGCAAGGCGGGACACTCTACAAACACACCAGACATAAACTCAAACACAGGAAACGTCCGGTGGGTAAAAACATACCCATAAAAAATCGAGTTTCCATTGACCTGCGACCACAAATTGTCAATGACAAAAAACGATTTGGAGATTGGGAAATAGATACCATTGTGGGAGAAAACAATCAGGGAGCTATTGTTACAATGGTAGAAAGAAAAACCGCATTTATGCTTATGGAAAAACTTGAACAGGGGAAAAATGCCAAAGAATTGAGCAAAGTGGTAGTCAGATTGCTCACCGCCTACAAAGAACACGTTCATACTATCACCGCAGACAACGGGACAGAGTTCGCAGACCACCAATATATAGCTAAACAACTGGATACCAAAGTTTTCTTTACACACCCATATTCCTCTTGGGAAAAAGGATTGATTGAAAACACAAACAAACTAATTAGACAATATATACCAAAACATACAAAATTTGATAACATTAATAACCAGTATATCAAACAAATACAATACAAAATCAATAACAGACCAAGAGAAAAACTAAATTTCCATTCACCTAAAGAAATATTCTTCCTATCTTTGAAAAATAATAAAGTTGCATTCACTGGTTGAAACTACGTAATGTTAATATGATAAGTGATATTACAATAGTATTAAATAAAACAAATTTGTATATTTACTGTGAATTTATAAACTTTTTGATTGTTTTTGTTGGAAAATAAGTAATTTTGTAGAGAACTAATTTACACATAACACATTTATTAATTTTAAAAAAAAGAAAACTATGAAGAGGGTATTTTTATCGATTCTGGTTTGCCTGTTTTTATTTTCTGCGAATGTATTTTCGGAGGGAGTAACAATTTATGGCTTTAGAGTTTATCAGGGAGCTAAGCCAAGCACCTATACGGCAGGTCCTGTAAAATTCAATACGTCAAATACGGCTGACGTTCAATTGATTGCAGATCAAACAAGTTTGGGACGAATCAATGCCGGAGAGTATTATAACTACAAATGGTATGCAATGACTACCGCTGTCGGTACCCAAAGTACACCGGATAGTTGGGTGGAAGTGGACATGAAAACCGGTGAACGTAAGTTTTTGGCTAAAGCTACAACTCAGTTAAGAGAGCTCACGTATGATTACACAAGTATAAATACAATGTATGGTTTGTATGGCGATGAGTATTTGGTTAAAGTTGATATGACAAACTGGTCTATTACTACCATTGGCAAATTTCCAACCGAGGTATATTGCGTAGGATTGGCTTGCGCACTAAATGGCGATTTGTATGTTTTGTCTATTGACGATAATTTGTACAAAGTGAGTAAAACAGACGCTTCTGCATTAACACTTGTAGGCAAAACTGGAATCAACGTTGCTATGTATCAAACAATGGCATTTGATCACAATACCGGAATTTTATATTCTGTAAATACTGATGGCTACATTTACACGCTGGATACAACTACCGGTAAAGCTACGGAGTTAGGTCCTATGGGTGATGCCGAAGATCAGTTGACTAGTTTATTTATACCTTACACTAAGGTGGCTGCGGGAACACCTGAACGGATTGAAAATCTAAATGTGCAAACGACTTCAACCGGTTACACTTTTGCTTGGAAATACCCCACAACAGATGTTCAGGGGAAACCATTGACTACGGCAATTGGAGCTAAAATATATCAGGATAATGTGGAAGTTGCTTCAATCCCTTCCAATTTGAATAATGTGGGACAAACCGGTACAATCTCTAATACAGTTACACCCGGTAAATACACTTACCGAATTGTTTGTTACAATGAAAAAGGCGAGGGTGGATATGAAAACTTTACAGTATCCGTAGGGGTGCCAGATGCACCCGGAGAAGTGAAAAACTTCAACGTAGTTTCAGGAGATAACACAGCAGAATTATCTTGGACTGCACCCGATCATGGTGCTACTTATGGTGCTAATTTTGCACCAACTTCGTATATTATAACCAGAGTCGGAGGTAACTCCGTAACGGTTGACGGTAGCAAACTGAGTTATTCGATGTCCGTTACAAGTTGGGGAAGATATTCTTTTTCAATAACTCCGGTAAATGCGGCTGGAAACGGTCCTACTACATACTCTTCCACCGTTTTGATAAAACCTGCCAATTGGAATATAATGACAGATGGCACATTTGAAACAGGAACAGGAAAGTTCTATGATGAAGGAGGACCTTCCGGAAATTATAAAAACAGCTCGCGAATAACAATGACCTTAAAACCTCAAGCGGGTAAAGGACTGAAATTTTCGTTCACACAGTTTGCCACAGAAAAAGCATACGGTTCAATAACAGATTATCTTGAGGCGTATGCCGGTAGTACCAAAGATGCTCCTTTGATTGGAAAGTTTGGAGGTGAAGTGGTGCCGGACGAGTTAAAAGCTTTGTACACGAATGGTGCAATAACATTTTATTTTTATTCGGATGTAATGACAAATTATGTGGGTTGGGCAGCAGATATTACAAGTTATGACATTAAAAAATGGGACATTGCTGCCCAAAAAGTAACTTATATTGGTTATCCAAGTGTAGGGGTGTCATCCGATTTTCCGGTGACGGTACAGAATGTAGGTTCAGATCTTGTTACGGCAGGCGCATATCAGGTGAAGTTGGTTGATGCAAATAACAATGTGTTAGCGTATGCAAACGGTGTGGATATTCAACCAATGGAAACTAAAACAATAACCGTACAATATGCGCCGCTACAAAAAGGAAATTTAGTCGTAAAAGCAATCGTTGATTTCTCTGGCGATGGGGAACTTACTAATAATACTACCGACCCGGTGACGGTAAACATTCTTGAAGAAGGAACTTTCATGGCATCTACTGGCGAAATAAATGCTGATAATCAATTAGGTATATCGCCAATGAGTTTCTTTTCTGAAATTTCTTATTCGCAAATACTTATACCTTCTTCATTGTTAAATAAAAAAGATGTTTACCTCACTAAATTAGTGTATCCTTGTACTATAACAACAGCTTACAGTGCTGTTCCGGTTAAAATTTGGGTAAGCGAAACCGATAAGGAAGACTTGAGCGGAGGAAGTGTGTTGGCATCTGAAATGCAACTTGTGTTTGATGGAACAATCAATGTTGTTAAAAATGCTACACAATTAGAAATTCCGTTGACAACTCCGTATAAGTATAATGGTAAAAACCTGTTGGTTTCGGTATATAAATCAGGAACAGGAACGGATGATATGGGTGTTTTGTTTTATTATATTCCAATGGATAAATCTTACACATTGGCAGATCCGGGATGGGGCGAAGAAGATCCGAACCCGAACGCAGCGTTCCCCGAATATAGTGACCGTCAGGATTTACCGGCTATGAATCTATTTTTTAATAAAAATATTTCAAATGGAGTAGATGATATTTCCATTGACAATGTACAACTATATCCGAATCCATTTACTGATTATATCATAGTGAAAACGGACAAAGTACTTCAACTGAAAATTTATAATGTTGCCGGTCAATGTTTTGTAAATACTACTGTAAGTGCAGGTAGCAATAAGATAGATGTTCGCTCATTACCTAAGGGAATATATCTTGTGCAATGCGGAAACAATGTATCAAAAGTAATTAAATAGAACTAATCGGTTTTATACATAAAAAATGTTCGTTAGCGCTTCTTCGTTAACGAACATTTTTTATTGCTATTTCGGGTTTTACCGAACATACAATTATTCCTGTGTCTTATGCTAATTTTTTGTCCAAGTTCCTTTTTAAGGCAGTTAAGAAATCTTGTGTATTCAGGTATTTGTCATTGGATACTTTATCACCATAAACTAAAATAGCTAAATCTTTGGTCATTTCACCAGCTTCAACGGTCTCCACACATACTTGTTCTAATTTTTGACAGAAATGAATCAAATCTTGGTTGTTGTCGAGCTTGCCTCTGTGTATTAAACCTTGTGTCCAAGCAAATATTGAAGCAATGGGATTGGTTGAAGTCTCTTTTCCTTGCTGATGTTGGCGGTAATGACGCGTTACGGTTCCGTGAGCAGCTTCCGCTTCAACGGTTTTTCCATCCGGAGTGACAAGTACCGATGACATTAATCCGAGCGAGCCAAACCCTTGGGCTACGGTATCCGATTGTACATCGCCATCGTAATTTTTACAAGCCCATACAAATCCACCGTTCCACTTCATAGCCGAAGCCACCATGTCGTCTATCAAACGGTGTTCGTATGTTAATCCCGCTTTTTCAAATGCAGTTTTGAATTCGTTTTCATATACTTCGGCAAAAATGTCTTTGAATCGTCCATCGTAGGCTTTCAAAATTGTGTTTTTGGTTGACATATACAATGGATATTTTTTTTGCAATGCCATTTGGAATGCTGAACGAGCAAATCCATAAATGCTTTCATCGGTATTGTACATTGTCATAGCAACGCCATCTCCTTTGAAATTGAATACTTCCCACTCTTGCACTTCGCCGCTTTCGTTAGTGAAAGTCATTTTTAAAGTGCCTTTTCCTTTAATGACTTTATCGGTCGCTTTGTACTGATCGCCAAAGGCATGACGCCCAATGATGATGGGTTGTGTCCAGCCTTGCACGTATCTTGGGATATTATTACAGATAATCGGTTCACGAAAAACAGTTCCGCCTACTATATTACGGATGGTACCATTCGGAGATTTCCACATTTGCTTCAGGTTAAACTCTTTTATACGGGCTTCATCCGGTGTAATAGTGGCACATTTTATTCCCACATTATATTTTTTGATAGCCTCTGCCGCATCAATGGTAACTTGGTCGTTTGTTGCGTCACGATTTTCAATTCCCAAGTCATAGTATTCTATCTCTACATTAAGATAGGGAAGAATTAATTGTTCTTTGATAAATTTCCAGATTATACGTGTCATCTCATCGCCGTCTAACTCTACTACAGGATGTTGAACTTTTATTTTTTGCATCGTTTCTCTCTTTTTGTTTGTATGAAATAATTGCCAAAAGTATTGTTTAGGAACTGAACTTTTGGCAATAAATGATATTGTTTTTTCAGAGACCATAGTAAAAATGATTTTCTACTATGGCTAATGAAGTTGAGACAGATTTTTTTATGAAAACTATCTTTCACCCATAGGAATGAAGGGCTGCAATTCGCGAACATTTTTATAGGCAGGACGAATAATACGTTTGCTGCTGAAATTAAGTTCTTCGATGCGGTGTGCCGTCCATCCCACGATACGAGCCATTGCAAACAGTGGCGTAAATACTTCACGTGGAAGACCGATAGCTTCATAAACAAATCCGGAGTAGAAATCTACGTTGATACACGTTTGTTTTTGTCCTTCGCCTTTGTAGTTCATAAATACTTTTACGGCACGTTCTTCGATCAATTCCATAAACAAAAATTCTTTTTCCAATAATTTCTCTTTGGCTAAATCGCGAGCCATTTCCTTTAGCAGTCCGGCACGCGGATCACTCACGGTATAAACTGCGTGTCCAATACCGTAAATCAAACCGGTTTTGTCAAAGGCTTCTTTGTTCAATATTTTTATAAGATAATTATCTAACTCTTTTTGATCTTTCCAGTTTTTAATGTTTGCTTTCATATCTTCGAGCATCGAGTTTACCATAATATTGGCTCCACCGTGCAATGGTCCTTTAAGTGAACCGATACCGGCTGCGATAGCCGAATAGGTGTCTGTTTCAGTAGAACTAACAACGCGTACCGAGAATGTAGAGTTGTTACCACCACCGTCGTCTGCATGAAGAATAAGCGCTAAATCAAGGATTTTCACATCCAATTCGGTATAATTTCCCGGTCCTTTCATCATATAAAGAAAGTTTTCGGCAACGGATAATTCTTCACGCGGATGGCGTATATGCAACGAGCGTCCTTGTTCCGAATGACGTAGCACCTGATAAGCATAAGTGATGATGGTCGGAAATTTTGAAATCAGATTAATAGATTGACGAATCAGATTGTCTTTTGATATTTCGTCTGGATTTTCGTCATAAGCATACAATTCCAGCACACTACGGGCAAGAATGTTCATGATGTTTTTTCCTTGCAGCGATAAAATACTCATCGTTGCTTTATGGTCGAGCGGCATCGTATTTATCAATAATTTACGAAATGCTTCCAAGTCTTCTTTATCGGGTAAACTTCCCGATAATAATAAGTACGCGGTTTCTTCAAAACCTAATCTTTCGTCTTTTTGTACGCCGTGAACAAGTTCTTCAACATCTATTCCTCTGTACATCAGTTTTCCCGGAATAGCTTTGAGTTTTCCGTCTTCTTGTCTTTCATAACCTACTACATCGCCTACACGAGTCAGACCTGCTAATACTCCTGAGCCGTCTTCATTACGCAATCCCCGTTTTACTCCCATTTTAGAGAATAGTTCCTTATCGATCTTACTGGTTTTTTTGATAGACTCGGATAATTTGTAAATTAAATACTTTTCTTCCATTCTGATTTAGATATTATAATTTATAACTAATTGACATACGATTGCTTTTTTCTATTTTACTATAACAATGTTTTTATGCCCCGTTTTGTTTTGGCAAAACTAAAAAAACAACGAAATAGTACTCATTTTTTCTTCCATCATAAATGATTAATCACTTCGTTGGCAAAATCTATCGTGGTATGTGGTTTGCCATTCTCCATAAAGCGGGCTAAATCCGATGTTGCAATACCTTTCTCAAAGAGCGTTTCCAGTGCTTTTGTTATTAGTTCGCCGGCTTCGTTCCACCCGATATATTCCAACATCATAACAGCTGAGAGCAATAACGAACAAGGATTTGCTTTGTTTTTGCGGGCAATGTCGGGGGCGGTACCGTGTGTGGCTTCAAATATGGCGTGACCGGTGTTATAATTGATATTGGCTCCCGGTGCAATTCCTATACCACCAACCATTGCAGCCAGCTGGTCGGAAATATAATCTCCGTTGAGGTTAAGCGTGGCTACTACGGAGTACTCTTCCGGCTTCAATAAGGTGTTTTGTAAAAAAGCATCGGCAATCACATCTTTTATAAAAATCTTGCCACTATCAATAGCAAGATTGTATGCTTCTACCGCAGCCTCAAGCCCTTGTTCCGATTTTATTTTATTGAAAATATTTTCTGTGAATACGTGTTCCGGAAATTCGCGCTCAGCTAAAGCATACCCCCATTTCTTAAAACCACCTTCGGTAAACTTCATAATATTGCCTTTGTGAACTAAGGTAACGGATGGAAGTTTATTGTCGATGGCGTAGTGTATGGCTGCTCTTACCAATCGTTCGGTACCTTCAATAGAAACCGGTTTTATACCGATGGATGTTGTTTCAGGGAAGCGAATTTTGGCTACCCCCATCTCTTCTTTCAGAAACTTGAGTATCTTTTCTAATTCGGGGGTTCCGGCAGCCCATTCTATTCCGGCATAAATATCTTCTGTATTTTCACGAAAAATAGTTATATGAACTTTTTCGGGGTGGAGTAGTGGTGTTGCTACTCCTTTGAACCACCTTACCGGTCGCAAACAGACAAATAAATCCAACTCTTGCCGCAAAGCGACGTTCAATGAACGAATGCCTTCGCCAACAGGAGTCGTGAGCGGTCCTTTAATACCTACAAGGTGTGTTCTGAAAGTCTCCATAGTTTCTTGCGGTAGCCATGTACCTTTGGCGTTAAAGGCTTTTTCGCCGGCAAGAACTTCTTGCCATTCTATTCGTCGGGCATTGCCGTACGATTTAAAGATTGCACTATCTACTATTTTACGAGTTGAATTCCAAATGTCTTTCCCGATGCCATCACCCTCGATAAAAGGGATACTGGGTTGGTTGGGAACGATTAATCTGCCTCCTTCTTGTTTGATAATTTGTTGGGTCATCTTATAAAATTATGAAAACTATGATTGTGAAACAAGAGATGTTAACTATTAACGAATTATTGGAGCGAAAAGTTCATTATAAAAATCTTTTCTGTTTTAATCCGGCTGTTTCTGATTTCAGTTTTAGTATGTGGAGGAGAGTGTGTTTTATTTTGGAGGTAGGGTCAAGTGCAAGAAAAAATTGCGGAGTAGAACTTTTTAAAGTTTTAGGTTGAAAATTTGCTTTTGCGGTGAAAAAAATTATGTATATACACGAAAATGAAAACTGGTACAATTTCGTTTGGGATAACGAAAAATTTTTGCCAACCTTAGCCTCAGTAAGGCATTTACAAGGTAGATTGCTCGGACATATGGAAAGATTGGGTTTCGACTTAATCGAGCGTGCAACATTGGAATCTCTAATTTTGGACGTTATTGACACGTCAAGAATTGAAGGCGAATTTCTTAACCCGGAACTTGTTCGCTCGTCTATTGCCCGAAAATTAAGTATTGAAGGAACCGAATTTGTATCTACCCCACGAAATATTGAAGGCATTGTTGATGTTCTTTTGGATGCAACTCAAAATTATGATAAAACTCTTTCTGACGAACGACTTTTTGGTTGGCGCAACTCACTATTTCAATCAGGCTACAGTGGACATATAAAAATTGATGCTGGACGTTTTCGATCGACTGGAATGAAAGTCGTTTCCGGAGCATTTGGTAGAGAAAAAGTACATTTTGAAGCCCCAACTCTTGAAAGAATTCCATTAGAAATGGACATATTGCTGAAGTGGCTGAATCAGAAAAGCCAGATGGATTTAGTTTTGAAATCAGCTATTTCGCATTTATAGTTTGTTACCATTCACCCCTTTGATGATGGCAACGGACGACTTGCCCGAGCAATTAAGGATATGCTTTTAGCTCGAAGTGAAGGAAGTAAAATCAGATTTTACAGTATGTTCAATCAGATTTTCAAGGAACATAAACAGTACAACGAAAAACAATTTAAAGCTCGACTAATTAAGTCCAAGATGCTATCCGTCTTGGGCTTAATTTATGTGTTGTATTTTTATGATTAAAACAGTGTCATTTGACCGGTGATATTGTCGATTAGCTTCTGATTATCAATTATCTCATCATCGTTGTTTGATGCTTTAGCTATCGATGGTATGCTTTCGGCATCGGTATTCTCAGGTATGTTTTCATTGCTGTTTTCCTCCGAATCGTTTTCTTCCGGTTGTTTCACCTCTTTTTCTTTGAAACGTACAGGTTCCAGCTCATTAACGGAAGCCACCTCAAATGTGGTCAGCCGTTTACCTTTTGCTTTGTGACTCTTTACACCGATAAATTCTTCCCCATCAATAATCAGAGTTTCTCTAAAGGCATCGTTTCCACCAAACACAACTTCAAAACGTGGATAGTCGGTATCGCTCATCAAAATCAACTGTGATTCGGAATTTTCACCCAACAGATTTTGAGGTTTTGCCGAAGTTTCTAATTGGAAGCGTTTCAGATAATAATATTTCTGGTCGGCATCATACAGCGCTACGCTCCATATTTTATTGGCATCAAATTTTTCGATGATAAGAATATTGTTCTCAAAATGATTGTTAACATCAAAGTTGGTGGTGTAATAGTCTCCGTTACGTGATATGACCAGTATTTGGTCATCGCTGAAAAACTCACCCAAATAATCGCCTCGTTTGTCGTAATTCAAACGAAGCACGTCCCTATCGAACCACACCTCACGCCCACCGAGCGTAGAGCCTCCTTTTTCTTTTAGGGTAATTTTATGAATGTCATTTTTAGTTAAGATATTTCCCATTGATTGGCGCCCTTTGATGGCTATTTCGCTAAAATCTTTTTCAAATATCAGTTTTATCAGACGTGGTTTGGGTTTAAGAGTTATACGAATCACTTCTGCTTCAGCATTCGGATTAGCGGTGAAGTAAACAACTTTTGAACCGTCTTTTCCCTGAGAAATATCGTATTCCTTGTCTCGTGTGATACCATTTACCGCAAAACGCTTGATGTAATAGGCTCCGGCTTTTCCGTCTCTGTACACAGTGTTGTAAATGGTACGTTTATCGTTTTTCTTAAACACATTGATATACAGAATATTTTTTCCTACGAATAGTTTCTCGGCTACTTTTACAATCTTGTATTTACCGTCTTTGTAGAAAATAATCACATCGTCAATGTCTGAACAATTACAAACAAATTCGTCTTTTTTCAGATTTGTGCCGATAAATCCTTCTTCGCGATTGACATATAATTTTTCGTTGGCTTCAACCACTTTTGTGGCTTCAATGGTTTCGAAATAGCGAATTTCGGTGCGGCGTGGGAAGTTTTTACCATATTTATCTTTTAGTGTTTCAAACCAAAAAACGGTATATTCTATCAGATTTTCAAGGTTGTATTCTACTTCTTTTATTTTCTTTTCGATGCCTATAATCGTATCGTTTGCCTTATCACTATCAAACTTAGTGATACGCATCATTTTGATTTCGAGTAATTTAAGAATATCTTCGCGTGTAACTTCACGTATGAAATCTTTTTTGTAAGGCTCTAATCGTTTGTCGATATGCGCTACTACGGCATCTTGCGTTGCGCTTTCTTCAAATTCTTTATCTTTATATATCCTATTTTCAATGAATATTTTTTCGAGAGAGATAAAGAATAATTGCTCGCGTAGCTCATTGCGCTGTATTTCAAGTTCAAGTTGGAGTAAATCCTTAGTGTGGTCGGTACTGATGCGTAATAACTCGCTCACCCTCGTAAAACGGGGTCTTTTATCGTGGATGACGCAACAGTTGGGTGATATGCTCAACTCGCAATTGGTAAAGGCATACAGTGCATCAATGGTTTTATCAGACGATACTCCGGGCGCCAAATGCACTAATATCTCAACGTTTGCCGACGTATTATCGTCCACTTTTCGTATTTTTATTTTTCCTTTATCGCTGGCTTTGATGATGCTTTCAATCAGTTTTGATGTGTCGCTACCAAAAGGTATTTCGCTTATAACAAGTGTTTTATTGTCTAACTTGCTGATTTTTGCACGAATCTTCACACTTCCACCTCTTTCTCCATCGTTGTATTTGCTTACATCAATGTTGCCGCCGGTCTGAAAATCCGGATAAAGAACAAATTCTTTTTCACGAAGATATGCGATGCTTGCATCAATCAATTCGTTGAAATTATGCGGGAGAATCTTTGAGTTTAATCCTACGGCAATACCTTCGACTCCTTGCGCTAAAAGCAGTGGAAATTTTATAGGGAGGGCAATCGGCTCTTTGTTACGTCCGTCGTAAGAAAGCTTCCATTCGGTAGTTTTCGGATTAAAAACGGCATCAAGCGCAAATTTGGAGAGCCTTGCTTCGATATAACGGGGTGCGGCAGCTCCATCGCCTGTTAGTATGTTTCCCCAGTTTCCCTGACAATCAACCAATAAATCTTTTTGTCCGAGTTGTACCAACGCGTCACCGATGGAAGCATCGCCGTGCGGATGAAACTGCATTGTGTGACCAACGATATTTGCCACTTTATTGTAACGTCCATCATCCAATCGCTTCATTGAATGGAGAATACGTCGTTGAACCGGTTTGAGACCATCGTAAATGTCCGGTACTGCACGCTCCAAAATAACATAAGAAGCATAGTCCAAAAACCATGTTTGATACATTCCGGACAAGTGGTGCTTTATGTGCTCATCGGAAATTTTAGGTATTTTATATTGTGAATGAGATTGTATCTGCTCATCGTTAATCTTTTTGTCAACACCAGTCTCTTCAGATACTTCATCTGCCTCGTTCAGCTCTTCTGCTTCGTTTAATTCTTCGTCTTTTGCCATTCTGATTTTAATCTGTTATTCGTAGTTTGTGTTCTGTTTTAGGTGTTGGAACTATTTTGTTAGTAGCCATTTGTAGGCGGTTTCGGTTTAAGATATTTAGCTTGAAAATTTTGTATTCTTAATTTTAGCTATTTGAATATGCTTGCTCAAGTATGTCTATTAACCTGCAAAAATACGAAATTTTTGGAAAAATACTCCTTGTAATTTATACAAATTACAGAAGATGACTTCTATTTCATAATCTACACACCTATATCATTTATAATCGAATGGACTGAGCCGGCGGATAAAGAAAAGAAACACTGCTTATTTGTACCGGAGAATGTGAAAAAATATTTGTCAAAACGTAGGGATTTTCATACATTTGTTCAGAAAAAACTCATTTGCGCCGTATGAATATTGAAAGCAAAATTAGATTTAAAGCCGTTGCGCTGTATGTTGTTGTCGGTTTTGCCGTGATAGCGATGCTGTTTTTTTTGTATGGATTAAAAAATAAAGTGACTGCGCAGAGAATTGTTGTTGAAAATCAGTATCATTCCTTGACGTTAACTAACGCATTGATTTCGGCAGTGAATGAAGCCCAATCGGCATCGGCTTCATATATCTCAACCAAAAAACCGGATTACATCAGTTCGTTTGCCATATACAAAGCGGTTGTTGATTCTCTCATTGATACGCTCAAGCTTGCTGAACCTTTGGAAAAAGAACGTTTGGAAACCATCGGCATTCTGCTTAACCGTCAAGCAATCAATATCGCAGGGTTAAGTAAACGTTTCGGAAATCAAAATCCATTTGACTCCATCAGCAAACGATTGAAAGATTATCAACCCGAAAAACAACGCACGATAAATATCGTTACCGTAAAAAAAGATACAATATATAAATCGGCTGATAAAAAGAACTTTTTTCAACGATTAAAAGAAGTCTTTAACCCGGTTGTTGATAGCACGATGGTTGTTTCAAACCAACATATCGATACACTTAAAGTAGGTCATACCGATTCGGTTGCTATTGTGAGCGAAATAAATAAAATTACGCAAAACGCAAGTACAAACTACACTCAAAATATTAAAGCCATTGAATTGCAGGTGGTTGATCTTATTGCGAATGATCGGGAGATAGCTCGTAGAGTTTCAAGCCTGACCATAGAGTTGCAGCGTCGTATGGTAGATGCTATTTTGAAATCAATAAATAAAAACGAAAAATCGATAAATACGAATTATGTCATTTCGATTGCAGGCGCTATTGTTGCATTGGCGTTAATTTTACTTTTTATTCTTTTGATAATATACGATGTAAATAAAGGCAAACAAGCGCGTGAACAAATAAGACTATTGATGGAAAACCGCCACAAGCTATTATTGACTGTTTCGCATGATATAAAAAGCCCGCTAACTTCTATTTTGGGCTATTCGGAGAAAAACCGTCAGAATAACGAAGAAACCAGGTCTATACGTCATTCAGCGTGGTATATTTTGTCGTTGCTTGAAAATCTGCTGGAATTTTCGAGCTTAGAGCAAGGTGCGCTTTCCGTTACACGTTCCGATTTTTCGCTGAAAACGGTATGTGACGAAACCGGACAGATGTTTCACCCATTGGCGGAAGCAAAACAGCTGCGATTTATCTACTCGGCTGACGATGTAAGGGTTCATTCGGATTTGATTAAAGTAAAACAAATTACTGCCAATTTGGTCTCAAATGCTGTTAAATATACCCGTGCAGGTACTATCTCGCTCGAAATCGTATATGAGAACGAAAAGATTGTGATAAAAGTAAGAGATACCGGTGTAGGAATAGCATCGGATCAAATCCCGGAGCTTTATAAACCTTTTACACGTGTAGAAAAAAATAATGTTTTGGCACACGGAAGCGGATTAGGTATGTATGTGGTCAAAGGATTGATTGACTTACTCGGTGGTTCTATTTATGTTAATTCAACGGTGGGCAGAGGAACTTATGTAGAAGTAGTTATTCCGGCTTCTGTGGCTCATTTTACTATTCCGAGAGGGACGAAGAAGATTGTTGTTTACGATGACGATCCGGTGGTGGTACGAGTTACCAATGATTTGTTGGTGCAACTGGGACATCAAGTGGTAGAAACAGATGGAGATATTATATTGACCGATATGGAAATGGATACGATTTCGGGACTTGACGTATTAGCAAAAGCAGGTAATATACCGGTAATTGTGATGACCGGGAGAGGAGATTTTACACGTAAAAAAGCCATTGAACTCGGTTTTGAAGATTTTTTACCAAAACCTTTTACGATTGATGAGCTCAGAAATATCTTTGGTGAAGGCGACAAACTTCCGGAAGATGACCTCTTGGGCGACGATAGAGAAGAAATTATGGCGATTTTCAGAAGTTCGACAACCGAAAATTTTAAATTGCTACAAATTGCACTGAATGAAAATGATTTTGATAAAGCGCAATCTATCTGTCATAAAATGCTACCGATGTTTGCTCAGCTTGGTTATCCGGTGGAAGCATTAAAGCGAATGGATGCTCATAAGGGCAGCCGATACGATGAATGGAAAACGGATGTGTGGAATGTCTTGCAGATTAGAGTTTAATGCCATAAAAGTGCATTTTATTATACAGCGTTTTTCTATCGATTTTTAGAAGTTTGGCAGCCGTAGTCTTATTACCTCTGGCTTTGTGTAGCGCTGATTCTATTTGCTCACGCTCATTGTCGGGATACAGTGTAAGGTCTTCTTCATTAACGTTAGTTGTGGCAAATGTGGGTAAATCATGCGATGTGATCAAATCTCCTTGAGTAAATAGTACTATACGGCGAATGGTGTTACGCAATTCGCGCAGGTTTCCGTTCCAATGTTGTTTTTTCAATATCGTTATAGAATCATCATCAAATCCTGCGATACTTTTTTCGAGTTCAACGTTAGCTTGGCGCAAAAATTCATTGGCAAAAAGCGGGATATCTTCTTTCCGCTCACGCAATGGCGGTACAACAAGCGAAAGTTCATTCAACCGATAATATAAATCTTCTCTGAAACGACCTTCTGCAATCGCGGTTTCAAGGTTCTCGTTGGTGGCTGTAATGAGGCGCACATCGATGTCAATGTCTTTGGTAGCACCAACCGGACGTACTTTTTGTTCTTGTAAGGCACGTAAGAGTTGTATTTGTACTTCATACGACAGGTTTCCTATTTCATCAAGAAACACGGTGCCTCCTTTTGCTTCTTCAAAAACACCTGACTTATCGCTTATGGCAGAAGTAAACGAACCTTTCAGGTGGCCAAACAATTCGCTGGGAGCGAGGTCTTTGGATAAACTACCACAATCTACCGCAATAAAAGGTTTGTTCTTACGTGGGCTGTTTTCGTGAATCATACGGGCAGCATATTCTTTGCCGGTGCCGCTTTCGCCCAGAATTAATACCGACATTTTGGTGGGGGCTACCCGCAAAATGAAGTCCTGCATTTGCCTTGATGCCAAACTTTTTCCAAATACTACTGTGTTTTCGACGCCGGTTGATGACAGGTTTTCAGTTACTTTTTCTCCAGACAACATCAATTTTATTTTATCTTTCAGAAGAGAAGGATTGATTGGTTTTTCGAGATAGTCTTCAGCTCCAAGTTTAATTGCAGAAACAGCGCTTTGAATTTCTCCGTAGCTGGTCATTACAATGACGGGAGTAGTCATTTTCCTATCCCTCATCCAATGCAGGAGCATAATGCCGTCGCCATCCGGTAGGCGAAGGTCTGTCAGCACCAGGTCTATGTTTTGCGTTTTTAATTCTGATTGTGCCGCCCGAACATCGGATGATAGATAGGCGTAAAAATCATTACGCGAAAACCACTTTTGTAGCATCGTTCCAAAAGCGGTATCATCCTCTACTATCAGAATTGACTGTTTCATAGAGGCAAAATTAAGAAATATAGTTCAGAGTGCAATAAAGAAAAACGATTTTATACAATCATTGATTTTTATAAATTAATTGATTGAAAGTGAAAAATCAGAGCAAACTCTACCGGATTATATGCTTGTTTTTGTCAGAAGTTACGCTATATTTTTTCGTTTCGGTGTCTGTTTGCCCTGATTTGGCTATATATTGAAATGGAAAGTTTTTCTTTGATTATTTCTGTACAACTAAGTATTTGGATATACTCCAAAACTTTTCAGAATTTGTGATTTTTATAGTTATTAGGTTATCTTCTCCTTTTTCTAACGAATAGCTGTCTTGCGGATGACTTGTAAGTATTTTCGCTTTTTTGCTATTAGTGGCAATGGATGTAAGTTCGCGTTGGTCTGCTTGCTTAAATGACGAAGAATTGAATGATTTGTCTAAAATTGTTTTTGCTCTGAAAAGTCCGTTGCCCGACAAGATTTGTGCTTCTTTAAGTTGTTTGGCAGTAGCCACACTGTACCATACCGCGTGCAAGTTAGAGTCTTGTGTTTTAATTGTAGTCTTTTGTTGTTCGGTTTCATCTTTTAGCGCGCCGATATTGTTGTTAAGCTCTTCGACTGTGGTGGTCAGCTCTGTAATTTGTATATTTTTCTTAGACAATTCTTCTTGCAATGAAGCGATAAATGTGGTTTTCTCAGCCATTTCATTTTCCATACGTTTGATGGTGGCTGATAGGGTAGAGTTTTGTTTGCCACGTTCGCCGGCGAGCCGTTGAAGTTGTTCAATCCGCCCTTTGTTTTGTTCCAATGTTTTTTTGATTTGATTTATTTGAGCGGCAATTTGTTGTTTTTTAGAAGCGCTTTTACCTTCAATGCCATTCACATCCGTTACCATTTTGCTTTCCAATGCTCGAATAGAAGCGAAGCCTTCTTCTACATCATTCAGCAAATCAAGTGTTTCGTTGTATCCTGTTTCAAGTTTTGCCGATGTGGTTTGTAGAGAGTCGCGCTCAGCCAGTAATGCTTGATATTTTCCGGATTTTTCTACGCAAGAAGCCGAAATTAATGCCAACACAGTAAGAGTTGTAATAAATTTGATTGTTTTCATGAATGTTTATAATTTAGTAGTTCTGTAATAGTTATATGCAATTTTAAGTCAAATAATAGACCAAAATGGTAAGTGTCTGTAATGTAGCAGATTGACTTGAACTAAAACTGTGGAATATTGTGGAAATATGTGGAAATGAGATGAGCAAATACTCAACGTGTATGAGTGCGGCTCTTCCTTGATAAGATGAATTTTATAGTATTTGTTTTAATAAAGATGATGAATGTTTTAATTAAAATAATATATATTTTATTTATATCAAAAAATGTGCTATATAAAATAATGAATATTTTATATTATATAAGTAATATGGCATATTTAACAGATAATATTTTATAATAAACAACATATATTCTATATATTATAAGTAATATTTTATATAAATCAATAAATATTTTATATTAAATGATATTTATTGTATAATAATCTATAGATATCGATAAAAATCACTAACTTTACGCAACTGAAATTACTTAATAATAATAGCTCTATGTTAAAACTTAATTTAACGGACGTATTCAAAGCCCGTAACATCGCGAAACCTTACTCTTATTTGGTAAAAGCCGGATTGAGTCCCAATCTTGCTACGCGTTTGGCAAACAATCAAGTAGATTCTATTCTGTTCAGACACTTGGAATTGCTTTGCCTACATCTTAATTGTGAACCGAACGATTTATTTAGCTGGGTACCCGACTCTAAGATAGCTGTGTCTGAGAATCATAGTTTGAATAAGTTAAAGAAGAAGGCTGATGCGGATAACTTGAATTTGATGGCGCAACTGAGCTATAAACAGTTGCTGAAACTCAGCGAAAAGATTGAAGAAATAAAAAAGGAAACAGAGGTATAAAAGGTTTTTACCGTAGCAAATTTTTCTTCAAACATTTTCTTTATATGCTTTTTTTCCACAACCGGCGTACTTGCCACCTGATGATTGGTTGTATCTTGATGTTATGTGCAAGCTTAGGGAGACAGCGTACTTCACATTAACTGAAAGGTATTGATATATATCCGATATTGTAGCCTAAGTCAAATAAAAATTATACTTTTGTACTTTGGAAAGCTAAATCAAAATGATAACAAAAGAATATATAACAGAACTGAAACACAAAGGAAATGCTGACATAGCAAACCTTGTGAAAACTCAGCGGGACGTGGGAAGTATTAACCATATTCTTGAAAATTTGGGACAACTTCCCAGCGATTTTCAATCTGATTTTTTATATAAATTATTAGAACACCAACACGCACAAGTAAGACTCAATGCCGTTAAAAATATTGGAAAACTAAACGGAAAATCAAACGCAAATTCACTTTTTGAACTTTACAACAAAGAAACCGATACGGGAGTTCGTAGAGAAATAGTTTCTGCAATTGGACGACAACGAAAATGTGAGAATAAGCCTCTTTTATATCATTTTCTGAATGATACCGACCCTAAAATTATCTGCCAAGCAATTCGTGGACTGCTCGTATTTGAAAACGACAAAGAAGTGGAGGAACATTTACGACCACTTGTAAACCACGAAAACGAAATGGTCAGGACAGTTATTTACAAAGAATATTTTGCCAAAGACAATAAAAAAAACAGCGTGCTACCGCACGCCGAAACTTATGATTTTTTGAAAAATACCATTGTAAATGCAGATGTTTTGGAAGCATTAAAATTCGTTCCCGACGAGAGCATACATTTAACTTTTACTTCACCGCCATATTACAACGCACGAGATTATTCCATTTATCCAAGCTATCAGGCATATTTGGAGTTTTTGGATAAGGTTTTTCAAGAAACCCACAGAATTACAAAAGAAGGACGATTTTTAATTGTCAATACTTCGCCAATAATCATTCCTCGTGTTAGCCGCTCACATTCAAGTAAAAGATATGGTATTCCTTTTGACTTACACCCCTATTTAGTGAAAAACGGTTGGGAATTTATTGATGATATTGTGTGGCTTAAACCCGAGGCAAGTGTAAAAAATCGTGTTGGCGGATTTATGCAACACCGTAAACCATTGGGATACAAGCCAAATTCGGTTACAGAATATTTAATGGTTTATCGTAAATCAACCGAAAAATTATTGGATTGGAATATAAGAAGTTATGATAGCCAAACAGTAGAAGAAAGTAAAGTTGCAGACGGATACGAAACAACCAATGTATGGAAAATTGACCCTTGTTTTGATAAAGTACATTCAGCAATTTTTCCTGTTGAACTTTGCAAACGTGTAATTCAATATTATTCATACAAAGGAGACCTAATTTTTGACCCGTTTGGTGGAAGTGGCACTGTTGGACGAACTGCAAAAGCCTTAGATAGATTATTTTTCCTGACAGAACAAGAACCAAAGTATTTTGAATATATGCAGTCGAAACAAAAAGACCAAACTATGTTTAAAGAACGCAAAACAAGATTTTTAACCTTAGAACAATTTAAAGAAATAACAAGATGACATTGACCGACCAAATCGTAAAAAACATTATTACTCGTGTGATTAAATCACAGGATTACCGTATTGAAATTGTAAATTTGATAAATGCCGAATTTCTTCAATTTGCTGTAGATTTTTTCAAAAAAATAGCTTTTGCAAAATTAGAATTGGAAGAAATTACGATTGATTGGTATAAAAAAGCATTTATGGACGAGGCGTTACCTTCGGATGATATTGCAATACACTCAGGGCTTAATAAGAAGACAATCAGCAATATGTACGGAACAGCCACAAAAACTATCGTTATTGAAGCGGCTAATGAACACTTTGAATCACTCTATAACAGCATTCAGTCGCTTGTAGAAATGGAGAAAGAAATAGATTTGACTTTAACCATTAAAATGAAGGGCGTAAGTGTTGATTTGAATGTTAGTGAAAGCCTAATTGTTATTAATACCTTAGCCGTGAAACGTGCTGCCTTGCGTGGTGGTCTGTGGAGTACAGCAGGAAAAAGTGCCGAAAAATATTTAATGCTTACTTTGTGCAAAATGTATCAAGTTCCTGATGCCAATTATAATGCTTCGCATTTTGTCAAAAACAGAGGAAAGAAAGTAGATAGAGAAATTGATTTTTATTTGCTCAATAATGGCAAAGAGTATTTGTGCGAAGTCAAACTTATGGGCAAAGGAAACCCCGAAAGTGCAGATGCAATCATTGCCCGTGACAGTAATGTTTTTGTCGCCGATACTCTCTCTCAACAAAACAAAAATCAGTGTGACCAATTGGGTATAAATTGGATTGCATTAAGAGACAAAGATGGATATAAACGCTTTAAATTGGCACTCGAAAAATTAGACATTCCTCATAAAGATTATAATGACAATTTAGACAATGATTTGCCAAAGATTTTGGATGGATTATTTTGATAATGAATAACAATAACCAAATAAAAAATATTGGGAACACTATAGAAGTACATTATTGTTTCAATGATGTAACTCATTCTATGGACGCTCTTGTACTAAATAAATGCAACTACGAGGTACTCAATATTATCAAGGAAGTTAGCCGTTTGTTGTCTGTTGAGATTATTATTGAAACCGAACCTTTTGGTGAAGGAGGCTTAAAGACGTGGTTTAAAGTCTTAACAAAAGAAGAAAAGAAAAAGGCAGTAATACTTACCGCAGTAGTTTCGTCACTCTGTACAACTTTATTTGTAACTCCTGTGTCAAAGATTACTGAAACAGTTATAGAAAAAATCTTTGAAGACAGTGAACTGAAAGATTTAGAAAAAGAAAAAATGGAATTAGAAATTGAAAAATTAAAACAAGAAATAAATCAGAATTCAGAAGTAATAAATAATAGTGTTGCAATTCGTAAAAGAAAATCGAATTTTTACGAAACTCTTGATAAATATCCTAAAGTAAACCAAGTCCAATTCATTTTAACTAACGAGAACAAACAATCTGCTTACAAAAACGAAATTATTCAAAAGAACGATTTTGGAAAATTTATTCTGATTTCAGACGATTTAGAGCCAACGGAAAAAGACGAAGCAATAATTGAGATAATTTCTCCTGTACTGAAAAAAGGTAAATATAAATGGACTGGTATTTACAACGGAGAAAAAATATCATTTAATATGCTTTCCAATGAATTTAAAACTCTTATCCAAAATGGAGAAGTTGAATTTAAAAATGGATTTTCAATAAATTGTGCTTTGTTGACAAGAAAAAAGATTGATAACGAAGGAAGTTCAATTATTGTGGGCTATGATGTTACGCGAGTAAACAACTATTTCCTCAACGATAACCCCATAGAAACTGATGAGGGTAAACGACACAGGAAACAAAAAGAAGCCGAAAAACTGCAACTCAAATTATTTGATTAAAACAGTAAACCTTGACAGAAGAACGAGGCATAACACAGGCTGTATGCAATGGCGAGTTATGTGTAATTTTGAAGTCTTATCTCCCGCATAAACTATTGTGTTTATTGAAAAGTAATCACCCGCAAATTCGCCACTGCATATAGCCTGAAACCGTTATAGTCCGGCTAATTCTTTTGCATTTTGCCGGTTGAAAATTCTACTAATTTACCAACAGTTTCTTTCGACGTTATATGCCGTGAAAAACAGAAGAATTATTATTGATGTTCTAAATACTTTTGTCATTGGCTAACGTTTAATCAGAGAATGTGTTATTGATTGAATCTCAATCCGATTGATAAGTTTATATGAGATAAATTTTCATAATTTTCGGATTTTAATTTGACGGTTTGAGAAAACCCTCCTTGTGTTAGTTTGTATTGGGTTAATGTACCAGAGGTATATGATAATTGCAACCCTAATGCAAGGTTTTTAGATAAACCAATATCATATCCAATATCTAAAGTAACTCCAAACGTACTGCCACTCATACTATAATTGTCTATTAAAACCGCTTTATCATAATACCCTAAATATCCCATTCCCCAATTGATTAAAAAACAGTTTTGTTTAGTAGAATTTAGAAACCGCATACTGAAAAATGAACCAATAAAATTAATAGAGATATTATCACTTAATTCGCCGTTAACGTATGTTCCATCAGAAAATCTCAATTGAATATCGTCCATCTTATTTTTCGAGTTAAAATTGTTATATTTAATTCCCACTCCCAATAATTCTGAAAAATAGTAAGCTCCATCCAAGCCGTAATGAAATCCTGATTTGAGATTATTCATATACTGTTCAAGTCCGGATGGTGTATTGTCAGAAACTTTAGCAGTTCTGTAGCTCCATCCGCCGTTTATCGCTCCTCTAAAACGAGGATATATTTCTTTACTTTTTACAGTTTTCTCCGGGACTTCAGCTGCCTGATAATATTTTAACTGATAACTTTTCACTTGATTATCTGGTAATAGTGTGTTTCTTATCTCATCTTTATGCTTAAATGTGAAATAAATATAGCCTGACTTTATTTTGGTGATTTTACAATTTAAGGTATCACCTTCGGTCGTTATGATTAAGTCCTGAGCCACTGTTTTTACAGACAACAAAGAAATTAAGATGAATAAAAATAGATGCTTTGTGTTCATAATATCAAATTGTTTGTTTTTTGTAAATAATTAGCTGTTTTATTCGTTTCGATGGATATTTTTGATCCTTGCTTTGCTTTCCTGAGTATCTATCATTTTATTTTCTTTATCAAAAATGGAAAAATATACGTACTCAGCATCTTCTTTGTTAATAATACATTCTATTTCTCTACCATCATTCAACGTAATTCTATCTTTTTGATTTGATTTGTTCGATTTTATTGCTTGAAATTCTGGTTTTCCATTGAAATTATCAATCAGTTCTATACGTGGACGTCCTACGAACGCTCCCATTACTACACTACAACGGATATAGTATTCTTTTCCGAATTTGATGTTGATTGGTAATTCTTGCTTTGTCTCTGTTTTAGCCCATAATGTGTTTAATCCGTCTTTTTTGATTTTTACGGTTGTTTTCCATTTGTTTTTTACCCTACAAATAACGGTGTCACCTAAATGCAAGTCATAGCTTATCAACATTCCGGCTCCGCTATTTCTGTAAATGTGCAATAGAGCATAATCTGCATTTATTAATGTGCTGTCAATAATATTATTAACTTGTGGTGAATCAAAACTTGCCACTTTCAAGATTTTAGCCGTTATTCTATGGCATGAGCTTCCAAAAGCACTTGGCGGAGTATGCTCAATTATTTTTATTGCATTTCCTCCAACTTTGCGAGCTTCTAATTTTGCTTTTTCAATAACTATCTCCCAATCACAATTAGTGGAAAATCCCGTATCACCGATTTTTACAACGCCAATTTCTTCTGAGTTTGTAGGAGTGGGGTCTTGCAATACAAACACTTTTACATCATCATTAAATTTGAGCGCCGGATATTGTTTACTTATCGTTGTGGTAATTTTTGGAGAACACGAAATCATTGCCAGCGCAAATACCGTTAAAATAAATAAGAGTTTTTTCATTGAATTTATGTGAAGTTAAAGATTATACTGAGACAATATTTTAGTAGATATTACTACTGTTTTTTGAAGTCGTTATACACCTATCATATAAAATTTCGACCCGATGGCTAAGAAGTACTGTGTGGTAAGTATAACATCTTAATAACAGAATGATTATCAACCCATGTAAAGTTCAAATGAAACGGACACACAATACATTATGAAAAGTCAAGATGACTTTATTTTAAAAATACAAGTACAAATATAAATATTTATTTTTGATTTTTTGCTTTGTTAAAAATTTTTATGAAGATTAAAACATAGCTTTTCCAAATAAACGTATACTTTTAAATACACGAGCAGGTGACAGCAAAACTAAGCGCTCTCAATTTGTTATGAAACTCAATAAATTTTAGTAAATTTGCAGGCTAAAATAGACTAATAAACAATAAACTTTAACTGCAAACTTAAAAATGGCTTCACAAGAAGATGTTTTCAAAAAATTGGTAGCTCACTGTAAGGAGTACGGTTTTGTATTTCCATCCAGTGAAATTTACGATGGACTTGGCGCCGTGTATGATTACGGACAAAATGGTGTAGAACTTAAAAACAATATAAAACGCTACTGGTGGGACAGTATGGTGCTTTTGAACGAAAATGTGGTGGGTATTGATGCTGCTATTTTTATGCATCCTACCACTTGGAAAGCTTCGGGTCACGTAGATGCTTTTAACGATCCTTTGATAGATAATAAAGATAGTAAAAAACGTTACCGTGCCGATGTATTAATCGAAGAGTTGCTTGCCAAATATGACGATAAAATTGAAAAAGAAGTTGAAAAAGCGGCAAAACGTTTTGGCGATAGCTTTGATGCCGCTATGTTTCGTGACACGAATGAGCGTGTGAAAGAGAATAAGGCAAAAAGAGACGAGATACATACTCGTTTTGTGAAAGCTCTGAACGACACTAATTTGGAGGAATTGAAACAAATCATTGTCGATTATGATGTAGTATGCCCAATTAGCGGTACAAAGAACTGGACGGATGTTCGTCAGTTTAATCTGATGTTCAGCACCGAAATGGGTTCTACTGCCGATGGAGCTATGAAAATATACCTTCGTCCCGAAACGGCACAGGGAATTTTTGTGAATTATCTGAATGTGCAAAAAACCGGACGAATGAAAATTCCTTTTGGAATAGCACAGATAGGTAAAGCATTTAGAAACGAGATTGTAGCCCGTCAGTTTATTTTCCGCATGCGCGAGTTTGAGCAGATGGAAATGCAGTTTTTTGTTCGTCCGGGTGAAGAAATGAAATGGTTTGAGCACTGGAAACAATGGCGTTTACGCTGGCACAAAGCGCTTGGCTTAGGCGATCATAAATACCGTTTTCACGATCATGATAAGTTGGCGCATTATGCCAATGCAGCTACCGACATCGAATTTGAAATGCCTTTTGGTTTCAAAGAAGTGGAAGGTATTCACTCACGTACCGATTTCGATCTTGGAAGTCACGAAAAATATTCAGGTAAAAATATAAAATATTTTGATCCTGAATTGAATCAATCTTATACGCCTTATGTGATCGAAACCTCTATTGGGGTGGACAGAACATTTTTGTCCATTATGGCAGCGGCTTACACCGAAGAGCAATTGGAAGGTGGCGACAGTAGGGTTGTATTGAAGATTCCGGCTGTACTTGCACCAATAAAGGCAGCGATTCTACCTTTAGTGAAAAAAGACGGGCTACCCGAGAAAGCACGTGAAATTATGAATGAGTTGAAATTCGATTTTAAATGTACTTATGACGAAAAGGATAGTATAGGTAAGCGTTACCGTCGTCAAGATGCCGTAGGAACGGCGTTTTGTATTACCGTTGATCATCAAACATTAGAAGATGATGCGGTAACTATCCGCTACCGAGATACAATGAAGCAGGAGCGTGTGAAGATATCAGATATTCATACCATCATAGGGAAGGAAGTTGATATGAAAAATTTATTCAAAAAGATTATTGAATAGTATTTGTATTTGCTTGCATCAAACTTGAAAAACCATAATGAAAAGAGGATGACCATTGTTGATCATCCTCTTTTCATTTCGGGTGTGTCTCTGTAACTTCCAAGGGAATTTTACAGGGAGTTTTTTACATCATTCCGCCCATTCCGCCGCCCATAGGCATCTGCGGAGCAGGGTTGTCTTCTTTTTTCTCGGTGATGACAGCTTCGGTTGTCAGGAACATACCTGCGATAGAGGCGGCATTTTCGAGCGCTACGCGGGTAACTTTTGCAGGGTCAACCACGCCTGTTTCAAACAGATTTTCGTATTTGTCCAAACGGGCGTTGTAGCCAAAATCACCTTTTCCTTCACGAACTTTTTGCACTACTACGGCGCCTTCCTTGCCGGAATTTGCCACAATCTGGCGCAGAGGTTCTTCTATGGCGCGTTTTACGATTTCAACGCCGGTTGTTTCGTCTTCATTGTCGCCTTTGAGCGTTTCCAAACTTTCAATGGCACGAATATAAGCAACTCCACCTCCGGGAACAATTCCTTCTTCAATAGCGGCACGTGTTGCACTTAGCGCATCGTCCACACGGTCTTTCATCTCCTTCATTTCTACTTCAGATGGCGCTCCTACATAAAGCACAGCAACGCCGCCTGCTAATTTAGCCAGACGTTCTTGCAGTTTTTCGCGGTCATAATCGGAAGTGGTTGAAGCAATTTGAGATTTGATTTGAGCTACGCGCGTAGCAATGGCATCTTTGCTGCCGGCACCGTTTACAATCGTTGTGTTATCTTTATCAACCGTTATTTTTTCGGCAGTTCCAAGCATTTCGAGTGTGGTATTTTCAAGCAAAATTCCTTTTTCTTCCGAAATAACGGTTCCGCCTGTTAGGATGGCAATGTCTTCCAGCATTTCTTTTCTGCGGTCGCCAAACCCGGGCGCTTTTACGGCACATATTTTTAATGATGCACGTAAACGGTTTACAACCAATGTGGTAAGCGCTTCACTTTCAACGTCTTCAGCAATAATCAACAACGGACGACCCGATTGAACTGCCGGTTCAAGAATTGGAAGTAATTCTTTGAGGTTAGATATTTTTTTGTCGTAGATCAGGATGTAAGGTCTTTCCATTTCCACTGCCATTTTTTCGGTATTGGTTACAAAATAAGGAGAGATGTAACCGCGGTCAAACTGCATACCTTCCACCACTTCGATGGTAGTTTGTGTGCCTTTGGCTTCTTCGATGGTGATTACGCCGTCTTTTGATACGGTACGCATCGCGTCTGCAATCAGTTTGCCTATTTTAGCATCGTTGTTGGCAGAAACGGTGGCTACTTGTTCAATCTTATCGTAGTTATCACCCACGGTTTTTGATTGTTGTTTAATGCTTTCAACTACCGCTTCAACCGCCTTATCGATACCGCGTTTCAGATCCATCGGGTTGGCGCCGGCTGTAACGTTTTTAAGTCCAACGTTTACGATAGATTGCGCCAAAACGGTTGCCGTTGTTGTACCGTCACCGGCATCATCACCTGTTTTAGAAGCTACTTCTTTTACTAATTGAGCTCCCAAATTCTGAAATGCGTCTTCCAATTCAATTTCCTTAGCTACGGTAACACCGTCTTTGGTTATTTGCGGAGCGCCGAATTTTTTCTCAATAATCACGTTACGTCCTTTTGGACCAAGCGTTACTTTTACGGCATTTGCCAATTCATCCACGCCTTTCTTCAGTTGATCGCGTGCGTCTATGTTAAATAATATTTCTTTACTCATAAATCTGCCCCCTAACCCCCTAAAGGGGGAATTCGCTGGGGAAAGCGGTTCTTATAAAATTTAATTATTTGTAATTCATTTTCTTTAAAGTCCCCCTATGGGGATTTAGGGGGCTGTTTAAATTATCGCCAAAATATCAGATTGGCGCATAATCAGAAGTTTCTCTCCTTCCCACTCCAATTCTGTACCGGCATATTTCCGTAAAGAACGGTATCACCTTGTTTTACTACCATTTCTTCATCTTTGGTTCCGTTTCCAACTGCCAAAACTTCACCTTTCAGCGGTTTTTCTTTTGCCGAGTCGGGAATAATGATTCCACTTACTGTTTTTTCCTCTGCCGGCGCCGGTTTTACCAACACGCGGTCTGCTAACGGTTTGATACTCATAAATTTTATGTTTTTGTTTGTTAATAATAATTTTAATTGCTCATAAGTTCGTTTCACGGAGTACTAAAAGTGATACGTTTTTTAGTGGAGCACTTAGGTAATTACGAATATCGTACCAAAATTAATTTTCTGTCATTTTGTCATTTTATCTGTCGATATTTTGCAGATGAATAGTAACTTGTAGATGTCGAAAACTCTTAAACTCGGATTTTTTGTACACATTTCGTAGATAAATAACTGTTTCAGCAGAGGGAAAACTGCAGCCAATAATTTATGAATGTTGTATTTTTTTAATTGGATAAAAGTAGCGAGTAATTTAGATTGGTTAACTAAAAAAGGATATTTGTGTGAATTATACATCAGGTACAAATTTTTTGTTCCATTCTCTGTTTTTGAAATAAAAGTGATATTGTCGTCCAATCCTTTGTGAATAAGTGAATTGTCTATGTGGTGAACATCGCAGTTAAGTTCTGCTACGCCGTGTCCGAAAAGGGTGTCCTCATGTCCATAGCCTTTAATCGTCTCATCAAAGCGAATTTTATTAAAGATATTCTTTGAGATCAAAAAATTAAAAGTTGAAAAGTGGGAGAGATGTGAGCTTTGAAGTCGTTCTTGTGCCATTTTTGCTTCACGTTCTCTGCCATATTTGAGACGCAAGCTAAAGTCAGGATTATTTTCACATTCATCATAAGCCGTTCCTCCTATAACCACACAATCTTCTTTGCAAAAAGCCAAATAGCGTTGCACATAATTGGGATTATTTACTGCGGCATCACAGTCTATGAATAATAAATGTTCATATTTAGCCACATCCGCCAATTTATTTCTTATCGCAGAACGACCGATGTTTTTTTGCAGTACGTCATATTTGCAAAGTTCCAGTTGAAGTATTTTTTTGTTTTCTTCAAGAAAAAGGGTAGAACCGTCTTCCATAACAATAATTTCTACTTCTGCCAAACTTTCCACGGCTTGCGAGTGCAAGTCATTCACAAGTTGCGTGATGTTGTAGTTGTATGTAGGAATAAGGATAGAAAGCATTTCTGTAAATTTTTATTTGTCCATTTTCTTATCGTACGATTCCGGTTCATTATCCGGCATATAATCAATGTTTTCAATGCCTTCATCCAATTGCTCAAACTGTTTTTTGGGAGTTTGATTTCTTTTATTTGTTATTCTTTCATTAATTTTTCCAAATATAAGACCGAATACCAACCATAAAAAAAAGCCTATAATTATTCTTTTCAATAATAGAACTTCCTTATTCATTATAGGTAAAATAATTGCCGTAAAAATAAACATAAACATTCCCCAAATAAGTCCAGAAAGTATCCAAGATTTTTTTTTCATAATTAGATAATTTTTATTTTTTTCAATAATTTTTTTTCTTCGTTTTCCCAACTAAATTCTTGAGCTAAACTCCTAAAGTGTGTAGTCTCGAAGCCTTCGGATAAAATTTTATTTATTATTTTAGCCAAATATTCGGGCTCGTAATGATTGATTAAAATTCCGGTTTTGTAAGTATCGACTATGTTCCTAATTTCAGGAAAATCGGTTGCCAAAACAGGAATCCCGGCGTGAATATAATCAAAAATTCGATTGGGTAACGAATAATAATAACTTAACCCTCTGTTTTCTAATAAACAGAGTCCTAAATCAGCATTGACGGTATATTCTTTTAGTTTGTCCGGTAGTGTTTTACCTATGAAGTGAACTTTATCGGCAAGTTGTAAATGTTTCACTAACCGTAGCAACTCATTTTTTATATCTCCATCGCCAACAATGATCAATTGTGCATTTTCAACATAAGGCATCGCATTTATTATCCATTCCAATCCTCTTCCTATGTTTAATGCTCCTTGATAAATAAGGATTTTGCTTTCTTTTGTATCTTGATTTTTATGTGGTTGCAGATAAGGTACATTTCTTATAACTTCCATTTGTAAACCATATTTATTATGATAATAGTCGGCAATGGATTGGCAAACCGTATAAGAATACTTCAATTTAGGAAAAATAAAATCTTCAATTTTTATCCAACAGTTTTTTACAAATTTTCTGTGGACTAACTCCGGAACTTCAGGAAAGAGTTCGTGCGCGTCAAAAACTAATTTCTTCTTTTTTAAGACGGATACAATATAATTAGCGGGAAGTGTATCTGTATCGTTCGAGAGTAAAATATCTGATTTATTGAATAATAAAAAAAAGAAAAGTCTCAAATTTAATTCGGCATAAAACAAAAATGAACGATTAAAAAACAAATGAAATCGTTTATATGCATAAGGAAAAGAAACAGGAGAACTGTCTTTCAGATGGCGACCGAGCAAAAGAACATCAAAACCGTTTTGATGGAGAGATTTAGCTACCTTTTGTACACGCTGGTCGGTGGCTAAATCGGAACTAACAGAAATGATGATTTTTTGTTTCATACCAAATAATTTATAATTTTATGATATAAACTTCGATGATATGTGTCATTGTTGTGTTCAACGGTATTGTTGTGCCAAAGTAAAACAAGTTCACCGTTATTATTTTTTATTTCATTGATTAATTTTAAAGCAAAATCATAAGCTTCTCTTTCATTCAGATTCATGTATCTTTCATCACTCAACGTATTATCCATAATCAAAAGAGGATGCAAAATGAGTGATGTCAGCTTTTGATTTTCAGGGTCAATCCAGCGAACTCGTTTGCAAGTGCCCAACCGAAATCCGGCAATATCGGCAAACCCCATAGTGAAATCATCGGTGAAGTGGTTTTCTATTAAATAATTGAAATCGAGCGGTTCACGACTGCAAAGATAGTGGTTACGGTTAAACCTGACTTTTTTCTCGGTATTTTCTTCAAGTATCGCTTTTTCATACGCAATAGAATCAGGATGCAAACCTGCCTCGTACGATGAATGAAGTCCGATATATACATTTTGCTTGTTACAAATAGAAAATAGTTTTCTGAAACTTCTATTTTTTACGTTTTGAATGGGTTTATCTTCCGACAAGTTTCCACCTCCTGATTTTATAAAAACAATGGTTCTTACATCAGCATATTTTATTTTTCGAGCTAAATGAAATAACCAAGGGAAGGTGAACCAAGGATCAGACTCTACACTTCCGAAATATGTTTTAAGAGCGATAAAAGCACTTTTTGGTGATTTGTAAAAATGTAATACTGCGCCAAGTACGCTTTTAATGTTTTTATAATGAGCTAAAACATCTACATCGTGTGTGAGATAGATGGTTTGAATTTCGTCCTTAGTTTCAGGAAGTGAAATCCCTGCCTCCGCAAGATATTTGCGAAGTAATTTCCCATATTCTTGTACAATAGGGCGATGAATAAACCCGGCTTTGAAAGCGATGGATTCTTTTCCTATAAATCTTCCGTGCTTATCACGTACATCGGGACGTATCATCTCTTCGTAACGCGAAATCATAAAATAAGTGCTTGCAATTACATCGGCGTGAAGAATAATTGTCGAGTTGATTTTCTCAATATCAGGCTCGCCAAATAAGATAGGGGTGTTATCGAATAAGTTCAAAGGTAACGCAGGAAGAGAATCTTTTGCACCGTAAAAACCAGCATCAAAAAACCGAGATGGCTTAATGACAAGCGCATATTTTTCAAATTCTTCCTTGTTGGCCGTATAGCCGATTTGGCTGATAATTCTTTCATCGTCAGTTCCAAGAAGAAATTGCAAAATGTAATATTTAATCTCCTCACTCATAGCTTTTATAGATTTATATTCAACTTTATAGCGTTGTATTCAAAATTCTCATTATTTGCTTACAGGAGCATTAAGTTTATTCAAGATTAGCCCGAATGTTTTTAGTTCAGCAATCTCGTTGATAGTAAATGATATATGAAATTTGTTTTCGACAGCCATAATTAAACGTAATTGTCCCAAGCTATCCCAGCCCTCTAATTCGTTTTGTTTGGTTTCATAATTGATACTTTCTGATGGTGCTTTGAAAATATCTTGAAACACTTCTCTTAGTTCTTTCTCGGTATCCATATAAGTTTTATTTAAGAATCTCCATAATGTATTTTTGAGTATCATCTTCATCTGTTTTAAATCCAACCAGATTGATAAACTCTTGAATTTGGAGATTTTTATCTGTTTTATAATAATTTGCGACGAGAGTTTGTATATTTTGCTTTTTTAGTTCATCAATGATATGTGCAAAAAAACTGTTTTCAACTTTTCGCCCCAGCACTCTGCAACTTAGCATAAATGAATCCAATATTGCTTCTTTACCATTTAACTTAACAACGGCACATCCGATTATTCCTTCTTTCCCGAATTTATCGTCATATTCGCATTGATAAACAATAAAGCTTTCATCTTTTATCATCATTCTAATTTCAGCTTCGGTATATCTTACTAACGATAGGTTAAACTGGTTTGTCTTTTGAGTTAATTGCGCTATTCTGTCACAAGTATTTACGTCAACTTTTTTTATGGAAAGCCGGATTGACAATTGTTGGAGAAAATCATCGTAATTAAGTTGGTGTTTGATATGCTGGCGTTCAGAGTTTCTTTTGTATTGGTTAAATTTTTCTTTATCTTCAATTGTAAGCGCTCTTTTAGGAAAATACGAATACACTACTTCATTTATAAACCAGCGGTTTAGCGATGTGGTATCAGCCGGAAACTCCGGTACGGCGATGTCTTGAAAAGCAGATTTTACAAGTTCTCTTTCAACGTTGCTATCGTCAATAAAAACCATTGATTCGGTGCCAATATTTAGCTCAGAGGCTATTTCGGCAATGTTTTGGGATTTCAACTGCCAGTTGATTTTATGAACAATAAAGTCGTCCCATTTTAAAATTAAATTTTTATTTGTCTCGAATGTTTTTCTTACTTCATTTTCATCATTTTTTGAACAAATGCCTAATAAGATCCCGTTTGAAGCAAGTTTTTTTATGTTTTTCTGAAAATCAGCATAAATTCGACTTGTACCTTCTGCCGAAATTTGTATATTTTGCGAGCCTTCTTCAGTCAAAATACCTCCCCAAAGTGTATTGTCTAAATCTAAAATCAATACTTTTTTGATTTTTCCCCGCAGGCAATTTAATACGTTTCTCAACTCCTTGGCTATAATTTGAAAACCAAAATATGAAAATCCGATTCGACCCAAATACCAGAACTTTTCATCGAAAACCGAAAGGTATCCGTATAGCGAAATTAATCGATTGAGTTCAAAGATAAACAAATTATTATTTTCAAAAGAGAGTTCCTTTAGCTTATTATTAAGATTGTGTTCGATGCGGGTATTCTCAGACAAATAGGACAACGCCGAAAATGGAGCCAACGAAAAATCAGCAACAATAAATAGGGTGGACGGATTGTTTTTACTAAAAAAATTAATACTTAAGAATAAATCTTCAATTTCAAAATTTGACTCATCAGCACATAAATAAATGAAAATATAATCAGGATTAAATTGATATAGCTCTGATTCAGTGTTTAATAAGTCTGATTGCCATTGGTTATATCCACACGTATATATCCCTCCAAAATCATTTTCGATGAGGTTTTTCAACGGATCAATATTAACATTACTCAATAAAGCTATATTTTTCATATATATATTTATTTATGTAAAAACACTGTCGCCATCGCCTTCTTGAAACGAAGCTGAATTAACATCTGCGTTTGAAGGAAAAATATATGGCTTTCGACATTTTCGCTTGAAGATGTAACCGAAATTTCCAATATTAATTTTTGATTGCATTTTATCTTCAAAAGTAGTGAATGTTTTTATATTTTCGTTGATGTTCAACCGATGTAAGTAACTTATTATCGATGGATAGCACTCTTCATTTGCATAAATATGTGTCAATGTTAGGTGATTATTCCTTAGTTTTAGTAAGACAATGCCATGTAACAAGCCGTTTTTATAAATTTTAATGAAACGGTATTCAAATTGTTTGGCAAATGAACTGAAGTAGTATCGCTCGGATTGACCGTTTCCCGACTTCTCTAAAATCCAAGGATACCGGAGAATCCATTGAAAATAGGCTGAATCTCTAACAACGACAGTTTTATTGCTTTGAGAGTATCGTTGTAAGAACTCAACGGTTTCAGTATCAATCAATTTGTTTTCACTTACAATAAACTCGTTTTTTTCTTTTGTAAGAAACAACTTTCTAAGTTTTAATAAGCGGTTTAACACTTTTTCAAAAAAACCGAAACCGAATAAAAGATGTCTCAGCTTGGGTAATCGGGCTTGTAAATATTCTGCAAAACTGAAATTTATAAAATAAAGTGTTCCGTATTTGTATTGTGTAGCTTGAAAAATTCCTAGACTTTGATAGGTGCGTTCAAGTGAAAATAAAAAATTAGATATGTAAATTTTGTTTTTATACTGCTTTATCAAAAGAAAAAATAACTGAGACGCCACATTTTTGTTTCTAAAACGATCGCTTATCCAAAAACAACTCAACCAATAGATTTTTTCTTCGTTGAATAATAAATCGGGTAATGCACCTACATACCCCACCAATTTTTCGTTTTCGTATGCACACCATAACAGAACATCCTCAGCCGAACAATACGGATTATTGATCTGTGAAATCGCTCTATGAAAACTAATAGGTATGTTTTCAAGAGAATTAAAAAAAACGGAGTCTATCAGATGAGCTAGTTCGTCTCTATTATACGATTTAAATTCCATTAATCTCTGTAAATGATGTGTTTATGCATTATTTTTTTCAAAATAAAAAAAAGATATTCGGTTTTTACAATCTCTTGGGCAGATTTAAAACCTTTTCGTTCCATTGGAATGCGTTGCAAATTTGTACTTATTTCGTCAATCTTTATGTTCGCTGTTCCAAATGTTAAATCAATCTCGTATTTAATCTTCTCAAAGAAGCTTTTCTTTATGTTGAAATCTGTGAATGGAAACGAAAAAAGAGTCTCTTTTTGTTGAAAATTTTCCTTTAGAAACTGAACAGACTCTAATGTTTCCCGTAATTGTTCTTCTTCATTTAATTTATCAAAATACGGATGACTTACCGAATGAGCTCCAATTGTAAAGCCTTTGTCAATTAAATCCTTTATTTGCTCGGAAGTTAAATAAGGTGTTTTTTTCTCAAGGTATTCTTTGAAATCAATGTGTAAATATTCACTAACTTTGTCAAGAATGTCTCTTTTCTCTGACGAAACTGTGAGAAAATCCATTTCGTTATTATACCGTAGATTTTCAGAGAGAAATAAATCAAAAATCTTTTTGGTTTCACCAACGGAAAGCGATTTATTTTTAACTCTTTCCACAAGTAAACTTGCTTTCATTCGGTAAAGCATCTCTTTATTATCCACAAAAGAACTGTTCACAAAACAAGTTGCAGGAATACCTTTTCTTAACAATATTGGTGCAACGATATTATAAAATTCGCTTAAACCATCATCAAAGGATAAAAAAAAGCGATTTGTGTCTGCTGTTTTTTCTTTTCCTTTTTTCTTTTGTTCTACCAATTCGGAGGCAGACATTGGTGTATAATTCTTCAAAAAAAAGTCAAGATCTTTTTCAAATCTTTTGGTGGTAGTAATCGGATACAAATATTTTATGTGAGTAGGTTTTTCATCAGAAACGATGTGATAAAATGGCATAATACAATTTTGTCCTGATACTTTTATCATACGATTGAGTAAAAGAAAACGATCTATAATAGAAATTTTAGTTTTAATTTTTTCAGAATTCATAAGCCCTAAACATCTGTTTTCTATGTGTTTATCTCTAATTTCAAAAATCTTCCAGTTTCGCTTTTTTTGTTTTTAGCCACTTCGTCGGGTGTGCCGGTGCAGATTACTTTTCCACCGCCGTTTCCTCCTTCGGGACCTATGTCGATGATATGATCGGCACATTTGATTACATCCATATTGTGTTCAATAATTATCACTGTGTTGCCTCTGTCAACCAAGCGATTAAGCACTCCCAAAAGTACGCGAATATCCTCAAAATGCAAACCCGTTGTGGGTTCGTCTAAAATGTAGAGCGTTTGACCCGTATCTCGTTTTGAAAGTTCAGTGGCGAGTTTCACACGCTGGCTTTCACCGCCCGAAAGCGTTGTACTGCTTTGTCCCAGTTTGATATACCCTAAACCAACATCCTGAATAGTTTTAATTTTATTTAATATAGACGGTTGATTCTCAAAGAATTCTACCGCCTGATTGATGGTCATATTCAGTACGTCGGCAATGGATTTTCCTTTGAAGCGCACTTCTAATGTTTCGCGGTTATAACGTTTACCGTTGCAGGTTTCGCATAGCACGTGCACATCAGGCAAAAAATTCATTTCAATGGTCTTATAACCGTTTCCTCCGCAGGTTTCGCATCTTCCTCCGGCTGTATTAAACGAAAAACGCCCCGATTTATAGCCGCGAATTTTAGCTTCGGGGAGCGTTGCAAATAAATTCCGGATATCGCTGAAAACACCCGTGTAAGTAGCCGGATTTGAACGTGGAGTTCTCCCTATCGGCGATTGATCCACTTCCACCACTTTGTCTAAGTTTTCTAATCCTTCAATTTTATCGTAAGGCAATGGATCTTGTAACGAACGGTAAAAATGTTGGCTCAAAATGGGTTGCAAGGTATTATTTATCAATGTAGATTTTCCACTTCCCGATACGCCTGTGATGCAAATCATTTTTCCCAATGGAAATTCCACGTCAATATTTTTCAGATTATTTCCTTTTGCACCGAAGAGTTTCAACGATTTACCATTTCCTTCCCGTATTTTTTCGGGAATCTCTATTTTTTTCTTACCATTCAGATATTTAGAGGTCAGTGTATCTGATTGTAACATCTGTTCGGGTGTGCCTGCAAAAACCACTTCGCCACCCAATCTTCCTGCGCGCGGACCCAAATCCACTACATAATCGGCAGAGAGCATCATATCTTTATCATGCTCCACTACAATTACTGAGTTTCCGGTGTCACGCAGTTGTTTCAGCGAATGAATCAAACGTTGATTATCTCGTTGATGAAGTCCGATGCTTGGTTCATCTAAAATATAGAGAACATTTACTAATTGCGAACCGATTTGCGTTGCCAAACGAATGCGCTGGCTTTCACCACCCGAAAGTGTTTTAGCCAAACGATTGAGCGATAAATAATTCAACCCAACATCTAACAAAAATTGAAGACGCGTACGTATTTCTTTCAGAATTTCGGAAGCAATGGTTTTTTGCTTTTCAGAAAGATGTGGCTCTAACCGGTTAACCCAATCGGTTAATTCGTCAATATCCATTTCAGAAACTTGCGCGATGTTTTTATCGTGAATGCGGAATGAAAGTGCTTCTTTGTTGAGTTTAGCTCCTTTACATTCAGAACAAAGTACTGTCTTGGAGTATTGATTCGCCCATTTTTGTTCGGTTGCCGAAGCGGAATTCTCCTGTTGCATCTCGATGTATTTCAAAATTCCTTCGTACGAAAGAAAATAATTGGAGTTGCCCAGCGATTGATTTCTGATATTCAAGCGCTCTTCCGTGCCGTTCATAATTTCATCAATAGCTTCCTCCGGAATTTCAGAAACGGGCAGCTTTATATTGGCATCATATTTTTCGAGAATGGCTTCAATCTGCCAAAAAATAGTGCTGTTTTTATATTTTCCAAGTGGAGTGATTCCACCATTGTAAATGCTGACAGATTTATCCGGAATAATTTTATCCATATCTATCTCATTTACAAAACCTAACCCTTTGCAATGATTGCAATATCCGTGGGGAGAGTTGAACGAAAAATTGTGTGGTGCAGGGTCATCGTACGAAAGTCCTGTGGTGGGACACATCAATTTTCGACTGAAATAACGCCCCCCCCTTAATCCCCCCGAAGAGAGGAGGCTTTCTCCCACTGAGTTTGAAGAGTAATTATTTGAACGAGAATTCTTTATATCCCCTCCTTTGGAGGGGCTTGAGGAGGCTGTGGCTAACATTATAATCCCATTTCCTTGAAGCATCGCCTTTTCCATTGATTGTTTCAAACGTTGGCGGTCTTTGACTTCAATTTGTAAACGGTCAATCACAATTTCAATATTGTGAATTTTATACCGATCCACTTTCATTCCAAAGGTAATTTCGCGTACTTCACCATCCACACGCACGTGTAAATACCCTTTTTTACGGATATTCTCAAAAAGTTCTTTGTAATGACCTTTTCGTCCACGAACCAAGGGGGCAAGAAGAAGGGTCTTTTTTCCTTCGTAATTTTTCAGGATCAAATCCACAATTTGCTCGTCGGTATATTTCACCATCGGTTCGCCGGTGATGTACGAAAATGCTTCGCCGGCACGAGCAAAAAGCAGACGGAAAAAATCGTAAATTTCGGTGGTAGTTCCTACGGTGGAACGTGGGTTTTTGTTGGTGGTTTTTTGTTCGATGGAAATCACCGGACTTAATCCCGTAATTTTATCTACGTCAGGGCGCTCCATATTTCCCAAAAAACTACGTGCGTATGCCGAAAAAGTTTCAATGTAACGGCGTTGTCCTTCGGCAAAGATAGTATCGAACGCCAGCGATGATTTTCCGCTTCCGCTCAAACCGGTAATCACCGTCAGCGCATCACGTGGAATAGTTACGTCGATGTTTTTCAGGTTATGAACCCGCGCACCTATAACATCCACGTTTTCATCGCTATCCGGAAGGTATATGTGGTAATTTTTAGTCTCCAATGTTATAACAAGTTTAATTCACAAAGATAAGAAATTTTGGGGGAGTTTGAAAGTTGCCATTTGTAAAGTTTGAAAGTTGTTTTTTTACTTATAGAAGTCGTCAACAGATTTGTTGCAAGTGACGGCTTCACTTAGCGATTCCGGTTCTCGGCAGATAGTGAAGCCGTCACTAATTTGACTTCAGCGACATTATTTTAATCCCGATAGTTCAATATCGTAGAAATGAAAAAGGCATTACCTGATGCAATGCCTTTTGTTACGAATTATGTTTTTATTTTACAGAATCACCCGTCAATGCTTTTTTTACATCTTCCAGCACATTTCCTCCCAACGACGAGGCTTTTTCTTTTTCGGCTCTGTCTTTACAGGTTTTACAAAGTTCACCGTTTTCAATGTGACGACTTTCCCACGCGTCTTTTACCGTTCCTTCGGATATTTCTCTGTTTTTAATGTGCTGACAGTCTTTGTAAATATGGTATTTATTTCCTGCTTTTGCAGTCCAATATACGAGGTCAACACCGTTTGTGAGTTGTTTCAACGAATCGGTTTGCGCTTGAATTTCTTTAGTATATTTTTCAACTGATGGTGGATTAAAATCAACACCCGTGATTCCGGCAGCAAGTAATGCCACAATGGCAACGGCTCCAGCTATTCCTTTGGTTTTGCCACTCGCTTCTTTGTTGGTAAAAATCATAATCACTAAAGGCAAAAATGCCAATACGGACATAATGGCGCCTAACTGACTTTTAAAAAAGAAACTCACTTTATCAGTCTCCGAAGCCGGATCAAGGCGATTTGCTTTTTTCCATAAAAGATTTCCTACGATAGCTAAAACAAGAATCACTGCAATGGCTACAATTAGCCAAGTAAGTGTTTCGTTATGAATAAGTTTAAAATTGGCAAAAATCTCACCGGCAATGGCAACTAACCATGCTAAAACAGCAAAAAGTCTGAGTTGGGCAGCTTTTGCTTTTGCTTCGGGAGAGGCTTGAAAATTTTTTTGATCGGTCATAATTGATAGAGTTTATTTAGGTTTGTAAATCTTTATTCAGCACAAATATACGCTCTTTTTTAAAATATGCAAAACTTTTATAACAAATGAAGCCCAAAGCAATTTAGAATTTTTGAATCAGATTGTTTTCTTAAAATTATGTTGTAACTTTGTCGACAGTGGAAGGGGTGACAACCTTGTTGCTGATGTTCATTCACAAATGCTTTATGCGGAATTCACCGATAAAAAATATTCTGATTATCTGCAAAGTGACTCGGTACATCTTTCAGTTGCCATGCCTTTTAAGGCGTGGATTGCAAAATAATCATTTGAGGGTTTCAGCCCCAATGTATGATATATTTTGGCTAAAGCTGTTACTATCTAAATATCTAATCCACGCCTTAAAAGGCGTGGCAATTAATTTTCAGGTTGCTTTGCGGATAATCATTAAAAATATTAAACTCAAAATATTATGACACAAATTAAAGAACGTCTTGCCGATTTACGCAAGGCAATGAATGAAGCTGGGGTTGCGGCTTGCATCGTGCCTGGAACCGACCCTCATGCGAGCGAATACATCGCCGATTACTGGAAAGAACGCAACTGGATTTCAGGGTTTGATGGCTCGGCGGGTACTGTTGCCTTAACGCTCGGTAAAGCCGGGCTTTGGACTGATTCGCGTTATTTTCTTCAGGGTGCCGAACAATTGAAAGACACTACGATTGACTTAATGAAATTAGGACAGCCGGATACAATTGAAATTATCACTTGGCTTATTTCTGAATTAAAACCGGGTGAGAAAGTAGGAGTAAATTCGCAAATGTTTTCCGTAAACGCTTATTCTTCAATGAAAAATGAATTAAAGGCTGCCGATATTGAATTGGTTTCAATTGATCTAATTGATAAAGTTTGGAACGATAGACCTTCGCTGCCTTTGAATCCTTTTTTTGTGTTTGAAAAAAAATACACAGGAAAAGCAGTGGAAGAGAAGTTGGATGTGTTGCGTAAAGAAATGAAAAAACTACACGCTCAGGTATTTGTTCTTTCTGCATTGGATGATATTGCGTGGTTGTTCAATATTCGTGGAAATGATGTTACTTATAATCCGGTGACCATTGCTTATGCGCTTGTTGATGAAGATTCGGCAACATTATTTATTGCTCCTGAAAAATGTACCGAGAAAACGTTGATTTATCTCAAAGAAAATAAGGTGAATGTAGCGGCTTATGATGCTGTTTATAATGCTTTGAAAACAATTCCCGGAACAAAATCGGTATTGGTTGACGGCACTAAGTTGAATCAATCTTTGTTTGAGTCCATTCCCGAAAAATGCGAAAAAAAGAATGCTATGTCGCCCGTATTTAAATTGAAGAGTATAAAGAACAGTGTCGAAATTAGTGGCGAGCGCAAGGCTATGATTATGGATGGCGTGGCTCTTACACAGTTTTTTATGTGGATGGAGGAAAAACTGAAAGAAGGTGAAAAGTTGACTGAAATCTCCATTACAGAAAAACTAAAGAGCATGCAGAGCTGCGCAAAAAGGATTCAAAGGAGAAAGTTTCGGAACCATAGCGGGTTATGCCGCGCACGGTGCCATTGTGCATTATAGTGCCACACCTGCTTCTGATGCAAAAATAAAACCACAAGGAATTCTATTACTCGATTCGGGTGGACAATATTTAGACGGAACGACAGATATTACCCGTACCGTATCGTTAGGCAATCCTACCAAAAAGCAAAAAGCCGATTATACAATGGTTCTCAAAGGGCACATACAACTTGCAATGGCTAAATTTCCGGTTGGAACACGCGGTTCGCAATTGGATATTTTAGCGAGAAAGGCGATGTGGGACAATGCGATTAATTACGGTCACGGTACAGGTCACGGTATCGGACATTTTTTGAATGTTCACGAAGGACCGCAAAGCATACGAATGGAAGAAAATCCGATAATGCTTCAATCCGGAATGATTATGTCAAATGAACCCGGTCTTTACCGTACCGGAGAGCACGGCATACGCACCGAAAATTTGGTACTTATCGTTCCGGCGGAAAAAAGCGAATTTGGTCAGTTCCTCAAATTTGAGACATTAACACTTTGTCCGGTTGATACAACTCTTGTTGACAAAAAAGCGCTTACAGAGAGCGAACGAAAATGGTTGAATAAATATCACGAGGATGTATTCAAAAAACTATCTCCTAACTTGACTCAAAAGGAAAAGAAATGGTTGGATAAAAAAACGAAGAAGATTTGATTAATATAGATAACAAAAAAGACGTTGAAACTGCTTCAACGTCTTTTTTGTTATTTTCCAATTTATATTTTATTCTGTTTTTGTAGCTTTTTCCAAACGCTTCATCATCGAAAAAATGAAAAGCGCTGACAACAAACAACAGATGATAAATACACCCCAAAGCATATATAAATCGACCCGATTCCATAATAAACTTCCCACGAATAAGAGTTTATTCCCTACCGCAGTGGCTAATAACCAACCGCCTTGCATTAAACCTTGGAAACGAGATGGAGCAACTTTGGATACAAACGATAATCCCATAGGACTCAAGAATAGTTCGGCAACGGTGAGCACCAAATAACTGCTGATTAACCAATAAGGTGAAACACGCAGGTCTTCAGGAAGCGAAGCGCCGTTTAAAACTTTCGGTGAAATCAAGTTTAACGAAGAGATCAAGACTACCGCAAATCCTAATGCAGCTATAATCATCCCAAATCCAATTTTGCGCGGAGTAGAAGGCTCCCATCCTTTGGTGTTTAAGAAACTGAAAATACCCATCACAGCTGGAGTTAATGCCACTATAAATAAAGGATTGAAGGATTGAAATACTTCCGGAGATATAGAGTTGCTTTCACCATATTTAAAATTTACGAAATAGTAACAAATGTACCCGAATATTATTGTTAATGCACTGCCGATAACTCTGTATTGAAGTGTGGATTTACTTCTTAATAACAACACAACGCCTACTAACGTAGCAATTACGCATAGGATAGATAACATATTGAAAAATAAGAATGTGAATGGACCAACTTCTTTAGTAATATAATCGCGTGCAAAGAAAGTGAGTGTAAGACCATTTTGATGGAATAGACATCCAGAAGAAAATAACAACAACGAATACAAGTATCAATGAAACAATGCGGGGACGTTCGTCCTTGGTTGCAATCTGAAAAATATAAGAGACAAAAGCTACAAATAAGCCAATCGCCATTCCAAGACCTAACTTTGAAGAATCTTGTAAGCCGGGAATCAATTGAATAAGCATAGCCGAAGCGCCCATCAAAAGTAAAGAAATCACCAAACTTCTTCCCATCTTGGAACTTTCGGTATTGTTGATATTACTGTTTTGTTTTTCTATCGATTTTGTTATAGACTTACTTGGCAATAATTTATTAAAAATAATGTACACAATCAATGACACAATCATTGCGGCAGCCGCAACAGCAAATGCCCAGTTATAACCTCTCGAAAATACATCTAAATACTGATGTGCAAAAGCAGTTAAATCAGTTACGGGAACATACTTTTATTACAGCTTTATTTGCTAATTCCTGAAATTCGGCCATTGCTCCGGTGCCATTTAAATATTGATGTGCCAAGCCGGAAGATTAGCATCAGAGAAAAATCCATTGGCTTTTAACCACCAGTTTTTTATTCCGATAGCGGCAAACGGTGCAAAAAAAGCTCCCACATTTATACCCATATAAAAAATCATAAAAGCGGAGTCGCGATATTTTGCATACTTTTCGTCATCGTACAGTTGTCCTACAACAGCTTGAAGGTTTCCTTTGAAAAACCCATTACCAAGAGAAATAATCAACAAAGCAACGAATGAACCCACCAAAGACATAGAAGGCACGGCCATCAGTATATAACCGATGAACATAATAATTTGACCGTATAAAATAACCGTTTTGTATTTTTTGGTCCAGTCGCCATCATACCACCTACCAATGCCAACGCGTAAATTGCAAAATAAAACCAGCTATAATAGTCTCCGGCTTGGCTTTCGGTTAATCCGTATTTTACTTGTAAAAATAGTACGAGAATAGCCATCATCGTATAAAAGCCGAATCGTTCACCCATATTAGTGAAGA
>JASGJK010000003.1:0-24277 GCA_049840795.1 Paludibacteraceae bacterium | reverse complement strand
TTTTTAAGTTGTTTTTTCATCCCAAAAATTATATGCATCATCAATGGTTGAGGCCAAGTCCTTTACTTGTTTTTCTTCATCAATAAGAATCTCTATCATACTGCTCATGGCTTTTGTTCTATCAATTCCAGTTTCAAAGGTTGCACCACTTCCAAGTCGAAAGACATTGTCTAATTGGTCAGCAATTATAGTAGATTGCTGTTTTCGCAATTCTGCACTTCCTAACGAATTGTAAAATGTCAAGTCATTAATTTTCAAATCCCCACTATCATCAAAGTTTGTCGATAGTTGTTTCATTGTGTATAGAGTTGTCCAAAGTGTTGTACAAGCTCTGTTGTTTTTGTTCCAATCTGCCATGATGTTGTTTTTAGAGGTTAAATTTAAAACTATTTTAAGTGTCTATGCTACTTATTGCAAGCGTGTCTCTTAAACTTACCGCCAACAATATATATCCTTACCTCAATTTTGGATATGTGGAGCTAAGTTCCGTATATATCGCATTTACATGTTTGAATTTAGAGAATAATTACCTGATATTTACCTGGTTGAATTTTTGTTATTCTTTTGATCCAATTCCGTATATCCATTTTGTTATATTGATATAAATTGCCAATTGTGTTTGCATTATATTTCAGCCAGCTTGTCTAATGGATTGATTATCTTATCAAAACCTTTAATCGTAATATGGGTGTATATTTCTGTTGTTTTACTACTGCTATGCCCCAGTAAACTTTGTATATATCTTAAATCTGTAGCTGATTCTAATAAGTGTGTGGCGAAACTGTGTCTGAGTGAATGTACAGTAATTCGTTTCTTGATTCCAGTAGCAGTTAATGCTTTTTTAGAATCCTCTCAACACTTGTTGTTGAATACTGCCCACCACCTTCTCCCTCAAACAGCCATACTTTAGGTTTATAATCAATAAAATATTTTCGTAAAAATAATAAAGTTTTGTTACTTAATAAAGTATAACGATCTTTTTTTTCTTTCGCTTGCGAAATCCGTATTTGCATACGGTCGCTGTCTATGTCTTTTACCTTCAGGTTTATCAATTCGCTTATTCGCAAGTCCCCGGAATGTATGTTCATTATTAGTGCTTTATGTTTAATTTTTTATTGATTTTATTATTTTACTTACCGCTTCTTCGCTCAACACTTCGGGCAAATAGGTCTCTTTTCGGGGGCGTTCTATCAGATAAATCTTTCGTGTTCCTCCTAAAACCCGTTCATAGTAGAATTTTATCGCATTGATACTTTGGTTTTGATACGAAGTAGATATTTTACGGTCGTTGACTAAATTCAATTATTCAACAGAGTTTCTTTATTGGGGTAAACTCGACGCTGGACTAGCGTTGGAAAAGAGCCTGGGTAGTGACTGACTGCATGAATAGAGCTTGCGGAATGGAAAGGAAGGAAGCTACTGAAGCTGTGCGGCGCTGAGGTGGGAGAAATGAATGCAACGAATGAAGTGTTGGGAAAACGAAGTGATTGAGTGTCGCGATAATGAACGTAGTGCCCGAACGGAATGAGCGAAGAGAATGAACCGTCCGCAAGCGCATGAACTAAAATACGATTGCTTTCATGGACTGCAACAAATTAAAGGGGGACGGGGGAAGTCTTGAGGATATTGCACGTAGTGCCAATCAACTAATTGACTGATGAAATGAGTCAGACTGCCGTCCCTATATCTTTGAAAACCTGTTATGATTTTCATTGCTTCCTTAAAATTCGCCTCCAATGAAAACTATAAGTGGTTTTCGGGGCATTGTTCCTTGATTGCGATTCGCTCTTGAAATTAACCGATTAATGTAGTTACTGTCCATTCAGCTTAAGATATTTCTTTTTTTAGAGAGAAAGTTGTGGGTAGGGCTTTATAATAATGTTCTAGTAGTTGGATATACATAAAAAATAACTACATTTGCATATAAATGATAGTATATTAGTTTTTAATCAATAAATAAAACTATAATGAATAATATATTAGCTTCTAATTTAGAGCTCGGCAATGTAAATGCAAGTGTTATAATCAATACAATTGCCCAAAAAGTAAGGCGAAATAGGTTGGAACTTAACCTGACACAAAAAGCACTGGCTACTCGTGCCGGTATTAGCTTTGGAAGTTTGCGCCGATTTGAAAATACTGGTGAAATATCGTTCAAAAGCCTTATTTTGATAGCTATTGCCTTAGAATGCTACAGACGAATTTGACACGCTATTTACAAAACAAAAATATCAAAGCATTGACCAATTGGTCAATGAGAAACAGAGCATAACTAAGAAAAGAGGCAGAAAGACAGAATAGAAAATTATGATTGTTTTATCCTTAGATTATTTAAAACACTTAGACAATGTCGATAAAAAATATACCAAATATTCAATTAATAGAAGTAAGGCTTTCGGATGTAAAAATTGGTAGAATAGCTCTTACTCCCGATAATCTTTGTGCATTTGAGTATGATGTCGATTATCTTCGAACAGGCCTCTCAATTTCACCATTCTATTTGCCATTGCAGGCAGGTGTTTTTGTTTCCAAACGCGATCCTTTTGCTGGAAATTTTGGTGTCTTTAATGACAGCCTTCCAGACGGTTGGGGGAGTCTGTTGTTAGATCGCTATCTAACGGAACAAGGGATGAACCTACACCGCTTAAATACCTTGGAACGACTTAGCCTGATTGGAAAAATGGGGCGTGGTGGATTGGAATATTATCCCGAAAACACTGTTCTTTTACCCGATGAAGTCATTCATCTCGATACGATGGCAAATGAAGCTGCAAAGCTGTTGCAATCGGATTATACGGGTGGTTCTTTAGATTTACTTTACCGTTATGGTGGATCATCAGGGGGTGCAAGACCAAAAGTATTTGTAAAAATGGAGGATAGTGATTGGTTGGTCAAGTTTAAAGCTTCAACTGATCCTGACAACGTAGGAGAAGTCGAATATCAATATTCACTTCTGGCTAAAGCTTGTGGAATTGATATGCCGGAAACACGACTTTTTGAAGGAAAGTATTTTGGAGTAAAACGATTTGATCGTCAGAATAATAGTAAACAGCATGTTATTAGCGCGGCTGGATTATTGAATGCTGACTATCGAATTCCTAGCCTTGATTATAGCATATTAATGACGGCTTGTCTGAGGCTGACACGTAATATGGAAGAAGTATATAAACTTTTCAGAATCATGGTTTTTAATGTGCTGATAAAAAACAAAGACGATCATGCTAAGAATTTCTCATTCATTCTCACCAATGGCGAGTGGCATTTATCACCGGCTTATGATCTATTGCCGAGTAATGGCTTTAATGGTTTTCATACTACCACTGTAAATGGACAAGGCTCCCCAACCCAAAAAGAGATTTTGGAAGTGGCTCAAAGTATAGGATTAAATAAACAACGAGTAAAAGATATTTACGAAGAAATTTCAGATAAGTGCAAGGAAAAATAGCCGAGCCATTACTAATTTAGATTTTCAATATTGGGGTTAACTCGTCTCAGTAAATAAAAGCATACCATTGGAAATGCGTAGGAAAATGGCTTGAGTAGTGACTGACTGTATGAATGAAGCGTGCGGAATGGAAAGGCAGGAAGCTATTGAAGCTGTGCGGTACTGAGGTGGGTGAAATGAACGCAACGAATGAAGTGTTGGGAAAACGGAGTGATTGAGTGTAGCGATAATGAACGTAGTGCCCGAACGTAATAAGTGAAGAGAATGAACCGGCCGCAAGTGCATGGAATAAAACACGCTTGCTTTCATGGACTGCTGCAATTAAAGGATGGTGGGAAAACCTGTTATAATTTTCATTGAGTACCGAAACTAGCTTTCAATGAAAATTATAAGTGGTTTTCGTGGCATTATTCTCTTTTTTGCGAAATGCCAGAACAACTCACGGATCAAGTCTAGAAGCTGTAGGGAGATGAAAATTAGGCATATGTTTTCGATAGCCTGAACAGGAGAAATCTTATGTCTCTCACTCCTTTGAATTGAGCTCTGAATGCTTTGACTTTTGCATTAACAAGTTTAATGTTGCTGTTTCTAGCTGGAAAAGCTTCAATTACATGGCATTTATGATTTATTATTCAAAGAAATTAAAAATAACAAAAGTCAAGATGACCTCTATATCAAGTTAGTTTATGCTCCTCTATAATATGAAATTAATGGTGGATTCTCGTCCTCATTTGGAGTCAAATATCTAGATGAGAAATCAACATTCTCATTTACTGTTGGCTTTATTATTGCATTGTCAATAATAATTACTTTGGTATTTGCAAGAGTGGAATTCATTAAAGTATATAAGTATCTGTAGAAGTTTTCAAATAATTCTTGATTGACTTTCTGATCAATATTTTTCATTGGTGTATCAATAATCATAAATGTTGGAAGAGGTAAATTATTTGTTTCGGCAACAATATGTATGGCAAGTAAAAAACACACATTAAATAGTGTTTTTTTACCTCCACTTCCAGCATCGTCAAAACCCCATTCCCAATCATTATTTTTATCTTTTGAAATTATTTTCACTGACCAATTTCGTCTGTTTATATTAATTGTATCAGTTTGAATTTCAAATCCAGGCATTCCAACTTGATTCAAAGTCTCTGCAAATGCAGCTTCTAATTCAGATAAATAATGATCTGATGAGTTTAGCTTCTCTCTCTCTTTTGCTATTCTTTCGTTTAAGATTAATTCTTTAGACAAAAGAGCATTTATTTCAACTTGAATTTTATCAATCTCTTTTGGTAAAGCAGATTGCTTTAAAAGATTTTTAATTCTCTCTCTTAATTGAGAAATATTATTTTCAATTTCTCTTGTATTTGATAAATATGCCGATTCATACACTCTCAACTCTTCGCCAAGAACCTTATTTAACTCATTTTTTTGAAGAAGTGCTTTTTCAATCTCTCTTCTTGCTTTTTTTAGTTCCTGTTCATGTATGTAAATTGAATTTTCAATATCATTAATTCTTGAATCAACATCAATTTTAATCATTTGAAATTTTTCGACCTCATTCAATTCATTTTCTTTAATGGCTTTTTTGCAAACCATACAGGATGCATCATTTATACTTGTTTCCACCTCTTCGCCACAACAAGGACAAATATCAAAAGTAAGACCTGTAAATATCTTATTCGCAGAACTTGCTCGATCTAACTTGAATGCAGACGAAATCAACTCTGATTTTAGTGATTTTTGTAATCCAATTTTTTTGTTTAACTCTTCAAGTTGTATATTTAAAGAGTTTATTCGATCAATAAGTTTTATCAACTTAATTCTTGTACGATCAGATGAGTGTGTATCTTCTTGATATTTATTCTGATATTCTACTTTTTGTTGTTCATATGTCAACAAATCTTTTTTTGTAAGTTCTAATTGTGATTCAATGCTCTCTAAAGAATAATCAAATCTGTCTAGAAATGAGTTTAACTCGTCTAACATTGATTGTTTTATTCTTTTTTCATCCCTAGTTCTTGACAATTCTATTTCATACTCATTTAACTTTTCGGTAAAGTATCCGAGAATAAATTTTAAAACCTCTTTACTGTTTTTTGCATGGAAAGGTTCTTCAAATCGAAAAAAAGTATTATCTAATTTTTCTTGTTTAAGATATGTATACCAAAAGAAATTTCTTATAGATAATCGTTCCATTGGAGAATTTAAATTCTTATTCTTAGCAATTCTTAATGGAGACATATCTAATAGATAGAATATTAAATCACTAAAAGAGTAAATATCTTCTTTGCCGAAAATTGAAATTTCATTACCAGTTATAGGTGCTTTTATTCTGTATATCTCTTCGTTGTGTTTCCAAACGACTAGAATTGTATTTTCTTTATAGACCCTTTCTAATATTACGCTATAATCTTCGATAGATAAAAAAAGCTTTGCAGATATGAATTCGCTATTTATTGCAGCAGTATTTTCTAAATCACCGCTAAAACAAAAATCTATCAATCTTGCTATAGTTGATTTCCCAGATCCAATTTTGCCATGAAAGAAAGATACTTGATGTGATAAATCAATTTCTTCAATTTTCTTTTTACAGACAACTAGTAATTTCTCAAAATAAATCTTCATTGCTTGAAATATTAAATGATCCAATTTCAGGAAAGTATTTTTCAAAAAAGTTATTTAAATATCCTTCAGAATATGAGCCAAAGTGAGTACTTATAATTTTTGATCTATTTATAAACTCTTTAAAATATCGATCTTGTTTTAATTTTTCTACTATTTCGATACCCTTCTGAGTTATTTGAATAAAGTAATCATCCTTTTCAAATGATATATTTACAAGACCTCTTGCTATAATTATATTCAACAACTTTCTATAATTTTCATCCCAAGGAATATATCTGTACAAATTTGTTTTACTTTCAATACTATCTAATTCAAATGATTCGATATTAATTGTGATATTTGTTTTTAATTTAGTCAATCCTATTTTAAGGTAAGAAGGTGATTTCAATAAAAAATCAAGTTTTGCCAATTTATTTACTCCATTGATTTTTTTATTGTGTTGCACTCCACATAAATCATTTATAAGAATCATTATTCTAGCTAATTGAGTATTTAAGTCGCCCTCGACTATTTTTAAAATTTCATATACTTCCATAACTATCTATATCAAATTTTTTACTCCACCAAACCTTGCATTCTTCAGTTAGAATAGCAATTAACCCAAATAAGTGCTCTATTTGACAACCACGAAAACTATCTTTATCAACTAAATATCTTTTATGAATTCTATGTCTAACATTCTTTTAGCATTTTCATTCCAAAAGCATTAATCTCCTCATAACTTTCATCATAAGAAATTTGACTTTCACTTAATATTATTTGCCTTAAATGATTATAATCATGTTCTGTTTGTGATTTATCTTTATAAAATCTCTCAGTGATTAAGGCCTCAAATGCAAACTTCTGATCTTTGATTAAATTGATATTATCAATTGTTATATTTCCCACATCCATTTTCTTCTCTAAAATCTTCACAGTTCTTGGAATAGATTGAATTATTGAATTATTGCGAACTCTTATCAATGAATCAGTTTGCATTGAAAGTTCTTCTGTAAACACTTCTAGAAGCTTTTCCTTTGTTATTCTTTTCTTTTCAATTTTTTCTTTATCTAACTCTTTTTCTGGATCTTCAGTCAAAAAAATATAGTCAGAATTAATTTTCAACGAACTTGCATTGTCGTGAAGTTTAATAAGTCGATTTACAATATTTGTAATAATGCTAAAATAGCTAATCTTGCATTCATCAGTGTTTCCAATTCTTGCAGATATTTTATCAATGATGTCGCCGTCATGAGGTAATCCATTCTTTAAATCGAACTTTTTTCAACGCTTCAATAATGATTTCAATTTCAACGTTTAAGTCTTTTGCTAAAGCTTTAGTCCATTTTCCAAAGTCTTTTCTACTTCTTTTTATTTCTGCAATATCTGTAGATTTGAGCCAGTCTCTATATTCTATAAGTCCCTTTGATTCTGATTTCAACAGACCTACATTGGTAGCAAAAACATAATAATCAAACTGATTTTTGAATTTAATGTCATGTTCTACAAATCGCTTGTATGATTTATAAACTGCCTCATCATTCAAATCAAAAGGTCCAAGGTCAAGATTTTTGGTTTTGATTTGCACACCAGCAAATTTCCCATTATTTAGCTTTAATAGAATATCTTCGTGATGTTCACAATATAACTCACAGAATTGTCTTTCATCAGACAATAGATTCAATGAAATGAAACATGCACAAGCGTTCTGATAACGAAATCGATTCTGTATATCATCACCTTTGTCTTTTATACTTAATATGTTGTCAGGACTACTCATGATTCTTCAATTTTAATTATAAAAAAAGTGCTTATCTTGTTTAATTATCTGTTATCATTTTTGCTTTGTCATTTTTCAGGACGACTTAATATTGGTTCTAATGACCGAGGCTATGGGCATTTGGCGATTTGTAGAGCATTCGTTGTCACTCGGCGACAACGAATGCGGGAGAAAAACTTGCCAATTGCACGTTAACCAGCTGTGAAGAAAGCGTGTGTAGACGTATACACTTTTTTCTTCTCGTTTTTTTCTCAATTGTCAACCAACACGAGATTCAGCATACTGACCTCTAATGTTTGCGTTGAAAAATTTTCCGTAAGAACCTGCCGATTGCATTTCATAATATACGCTCTCAGGAACATCAAAATACTGCCAAATAGCACCACTATTAAATTCAACTTCTAAGGTCGATATAGAAACATCAAAACCATAACTTCTAATCATAGTAGAATCTACATATTCTCTTTCCATATTTTAAAATTTTTGTTGTCTAATTCTTGTCACAACTACCTTGTAATTTTCATCGCTTTCAGGATGTAGTTTCAACCATTTTTCAACCAATTTAGGGTCGTCACTTGTAGGTCTTGGAACATTTAGTTTTATTCTAACTCTCGAAGGAATTTTAATTGCTTCTCCAACAATAATTGCCTCACCAGTTCTTAGTGAAGGCAAAAGATCAATCAAGCTATTTAAATTGTCTGGGGCAGAATTCTTTACAATAGACTGGTCGCCTGAATTTGTAAGTCTTAAAGCTATAAATGTTCCAACTTGAGCTAATATTGTTTCTGAAATTTCTGATGGTCTTTGCGAAATTACCAAAGCTCCTAAACCAAATTTTCGTCCTTCTTTGAAAACTGTCTCAACAGCTTCTTTAGAGTAGCTATTATTGTCGTTTTTACTTAAGTAGTTATGAGCTTCTTCATATGCAAGTAATAATGGTCTGCCTTTTCCTGTATATGTTTCGTGACGTCCCCAAAACATACTGTCATAAATAAATCGAGTAATAAGACCAACTGTAATGTCAAGAACCTCAAATGGAACACCACTTAAGTCAAGAATAGCAAGTTTTTTGTCACTTCCAATCCATTCATTTAAAAGATTGTGTAAGTCTTTTGGCGATGCAGCATTTTTGTAATCACCAGGATTAAAAAGGAAATCATATCTTGAATCTTTTAATCTAGACAATATCTTCTTTTCGTATGAATAGAATTCTTGATGTTTAGATTTGAATGGTGCAGAATTATTTGTTGGATATGGTGTAAATTGGGCTGGAACTAAAGTCTCACAATCACCATTGTTTAACTCTTGGACTGTAGCTCTTGTTTGGTCATTTTTATTAGAATTACTAAAGGTTCCATTAAGCCACCAATTCATTTCATGCCATAATTTCCTAGCACTAAACGGAATTGGTGAATCAGCTGTAACGAAATTAGGATTTACAACACCAGCTTTTAATGCACAATTTTCTTTTTTGAAATTTGTCACCAATTCTCTAAATAATCTATAATCGGGTTTTTGATCGTCTGTTGGTTTTGCACCAACAAGAAAATAAGCCAATTCGTCGAAACTCATCAACCAAAAAGGAATAAATAAAGGATTTGCGGGGTTGTTAATTTTAAAAACCTTTGCATCAGGAAATGCGCTTGAATATTCTCCGTGGGGGTCAACAAGAATAACTCTTGAACCTTGATAATCACCTAAAACTGCTTTCAGTACACTGACAGTTGTATTTGATTTTCCACTTCCTGTAGAGCCTAAAATCGCACAATGTCTTAGCACTAGTTTGTGTAAATCTACATATACACTTAAATTCTCAGAAGATGAGTGTTTCCCGATTTCAATCGAACCAGAATCCTTTTTCCCATATATATCAAGAAGGTCTTTTTCTATTACAATGTGAACTTCGTCATTGATTGTCGGATAAGTTCCAATACCTTTTTCAAAGTCGTCTTCTCCAATCTTTTCGCCAACAAGCTGAATGGTTAGAAATCGTGAACCAAATGAGTATTTTAAATTAGTTTCATCAGATTTACTTGGAGTATTGCTTACAGATGATACAATTCCATAAATTGTTATGTTACCAATTGGGATTTTAATAAATGTTCCAATTTGACCGATTTTATAAAGTCGTCCATTTATAATCGGTGCAGCAGATGGAATATCATTAGATACTTCAACTTCAACTGTTCCTGAATCCACACGAATAATGTGTCCTAGATATGTTATTTCGGTTTTCATTTTACAATTGATTCTATAGCTTCTTTTTTACCTGAATTGGTAATAAAGAAATTCACTAGTTCGTTGAAATCTCCAAGCTTAAATTTGTTGTCTCCTGTATTCCAAAATGAATCCGATTTTTCATTGGGTTTTAAGTCTGTATCAGAATATTCCCATTCTCCAAGGTTACCATTTATAATTGCTTTTGTTGGACCAAAAACATTTAGATTCATGTATGAAGAAGTTTGTTTATGTAAGTTCTCCACCTCGGAATCTTGAAAGAAAAATACCAACGCTGTAAGTCTGTTGTTTTGTCTCAGGCAGTTAAAAATTATCTCATTTATATGTTGGTCTGAAAAAGAGTATCCTGTAAAAACAAACAGTAATTCGCCGCTTAATAAGTAATTTTTTAATCTGTCGAAGTATGCAATAAATGGTTGCTTTTTAGATGAATCATATTTTTCTTTTGATGGATAAATTACTAATTCGTTTTCTTCATCAGCAATATTTTCTATTCTCCCAATTCTAATAATTTTCTGAGCATTCGTTTTTGGGTCTTCTTTCCAAAACCAACTTAATGAACCGTGTATTTTCCATAATCTAATCCAATTCTGAGTCAAATCATTTTTAGAGACAAACTGATCAATGCTTTCTTGCCAAAAGAATGGTTCATACGAACCTACAAAACCATTCGAAATATGGGATTTGACTCGCTTCTAATGACTTTTCAATTATTAAGTCGTAATTGGTTGTAAAAACTTCTTTTGAGAAATCTCGATTTAATAGACTTAACCAAGCAAAGAACTTTTTTGTCTTGTCGATATTAGCAACTGATTCTTTTTCAGCAATTATATCGTAGATTATTGTACATATTTCTTTGTCTAGCAGCTTCGCATTTGTTCCACTGACCCCTTCATATTCTTTTGTGGTTTCTCTTGTTAATTCGCGAATTCTACGAATTTGGTTGAGAATATCTTCAATATTAGCTTTTCTTGTTGTTACTGTTGTCTCCAAATCACTCTTGACAAGTTTGAAATTTACCAAATTGTTTCCAGTTAATTTTGTCTCAATTTTTATGGTTAATTGTTCAACATTGGGTATGCCTAATGCACAAGATGTTCCTGCACCAAAAAAGAATCCTATATTTTTTGAATACGACAAATGAGTTTTTAGTTCTCGAACTTCTCTAATTACGTTAATCTTGTCCATTTTTTTATTCTTTTTATTTTGTAGTCTTGTCTTGGATATTGCGTTTTTTTTAGAGCTAGCCTAACACTATATTTCTACCACGTTGTGGCAGTTATTCCGAAATTATTTATATAGACCTCAAAGTTAACAAATTATTTTGTGTAAATTATATATTATTGTAAAATTTCTTATTGAGGGGTGGAACTTTATTTTTTTGTCTTGTATTCTATAGTAAGAAATGAAAAGAGTAAAAAATGTTATTTTAGATTGTGGTCTCATCCTTTCAAGTCGGAGAGAGGTGTTATATCCAACAGTCTCTAGAGTTATTTGAGATGCTGTAATTTGTAGGATAAACCTTTTTCAGACTAAAGAATTCGCAAAGAAAACGAATGAATGTACTAAGTGATTACCGGAAACAGATATATTGCAAGGTTAAGTATTTGACTTGAATGAAAGGGTTTGGTTGTTAATTAAAGTTGTGCCGTTAGTTGTGATTGGAAGGACTTGGAAAGTTAGGTTGCATGAATTTAATGTGAAATCGATGTATGTTTAATTTGATTTTGAAGAGCATTTTCAAACGTATTGAGGGAACATTTAGTAGGGGTTGAATTATTGTGGTGTACTTTTTCAGTAAGCGTTATCTGTATTTTACGTTCTAAATCAGTTAACAACGCTTTCAGCGTTTTCAATTCGTCTTCCTTTTTCCAGGTATCATTTACAACTTCCTGTAAAGTAGGAATATCTCTTTCTAAAGTTACGTTCTGTACTTTATGCTGCTCTATGAATTTTGGAATCCGTTCCAGTGCATTCAGAAAATTCAAAGCAGCCGCTTTGTGGTCAGCCATTGCAATTTGGCCGTTATTATAAGTATACTTGTAGTTGCCTTCAACAAAGAAACGGTTTAGTTTGATTTCATCTTCATCCTTCCCAACTGTTTCCGTTTTAACCAGTATTGGAAATCCATATAGCTCCCCGACAGTCATATATTCCCCATTCGTATCAATATTGCGGGTATCTCCTGCAACTTCGTTCCAACACTTTTTACATTTGTTGACTGTAAACTTTCTAGTCGCAAAGCATTGAGTGTATAGCCGTCCGAATCGGTTTTTGCACGGGATTGGAATAATTCGTAATCCGAAGTCATACGGGTGATGCATTCGTTGTTGTGATTCAACGTGCCGGTGTATTCTTGCAACTTCCATGCAGAGCCACTTTTCGCTTTGTTGAATGATTTACGTTCACTTTCTAACACTGCCACTTTTTTCTCTAATCGACTTTTTTCCAGCAAGTCGGTATTTCCCGAAAGAATAGCCATATATTCCGAAAAATTCATTCCGCTTTTCTCATCCATTGCTCCCTCGTCAATGGTACGTGCACCCATTGCTCCACTTTTGAGTTGGGAAATGAATGTTTGTTTGCAATGTAGCAAATTGAATTTATAGCTGTCCAACGATTTTTCAACGGCATAGATAATAACATCTACCTGATTGCCGGCAAAGAACTTTGCAATTTGATTGCCTTTTCTGACGGCTCGTCCGTCGCGTTGTTGCAAGTCGGATGGTCGCCACGGCGTATCCAAATGATGCACCGTAACAGCTCGTTTCTGAGCATTTACACCGGTACCAAGCATGGAGGTAGAGCCAAAGATAACCCGCACCTTTCCCTCGTTCATTGCATTGATAACTGCTTTGCGTGCTTTTTCGGTTTTGCATTCTTGAATAAACCGTACCTCTGAAGGAGGAATGCCATAATCTTCAATAAGCTTGCGTTTAACTTCCGAGTAGATGCTCCATGCTCCGGGTTGATACGTTCCCAAATCGGAAAACACAAATTGAGTTCCTTTCTGTTCACTGTACTTATGGTAATAGGCGGCAATCGTCTTAGCGCAATGACTTGCTTTATTGTCCGGATGATCGTTGAATCGCACCGGGTCAATCATCCGTAAATCAAGCGCCATTTTGCGAGCATAGTCGGTGGCTATTAGCATTTTTGCTTTCTCCTCTGATTCTGAGAGTTTGGCACGTCCTAGAATTGTGGCATCCCCACTTTTCGCAAATTCCATCAGTTTTTGAATAAATTCCTCTTGTTCAGGCGTTGGAGGAATATTGTGCAAAATCTCGTTCTTATTCGGTCGATCTATTCCTATATCATTTGCTGTACGGTAATCTGTAATCTCATTGTAAAAAGCTGCCAGTTCCGGTACTTTGATAAAGTAGCGAAAACGTTCTTTTTGGATCACTTGATTGGTAACGGAGAATTCAAAGTCAGTAGTTTTCTTGGCAAATATGGCTGCCCATGCATTGAAGCAATTAATGCTTTGTCGTTCCAGTTCTTTTGGACGTAGATATTTGAACAGCAAATAAAGCTCTGTTAGCGAATTAGAAATGGTGGTGCCGGAAAGAAATGTTGCTCCCAGGTCTTTACCCGTGCGTTCTTGAATGGTGCGTATGGCATACAGCATATTCAAAGCTTTCTGGCTACCATTCTGATTTCCCAATCCGGCTACCCGGTCGTGCCGGGTATTGAACATGAGGTTTTTAAATTGGTGACTTTCATCCACCAGCAGATGATCTATTCCCATTTGTCTGAAATCCACGACATCATCCGTATGTGATTCAATGGTGTGATTAATGGTTTTTAGTTTTACCTCCAGGTTTATCTTGCGTTTTTCCAGTCCTTTAAGCATTACCCGGGAAATATCTTTCCCTTCATGACGTAACACGTTCAAATTTTCTTCTATCGTATCTAATTCTGTCTGTAAAATTTGTTGTTGCAATTCGGGCGATTGAGGTATTTTCCCAAATTGATCGTGAGACATAATCACACAATCCCAATCGTTGTTCTTTATATTATTGAAAAATTTCACACGATTCTGAATTGAAAAATCTTTCTCAGTAGCATAAAGAACCTTAGCATTGGGATAAGCTGTACGGTAACACTCCGCAATTTCTCCAACATTGGCTTTAAGCCCAATAATCATTGGTTTGTGCGCCAATCCCAAACGGTGCAACTCATGTGCTGTTACACACATAATCAACGTTTTTCCTGTACCTACCTCATGATCGCAAATGCCGCCACCATTTTGTTTCAACATCCATATACAATCCAGTTGGCTGCCATAGATTTCTTTAATGCTGTACTTCTGATCAAGGGCTTTTAAATCAATATCAGGAAATCTTTGATGGGAACCATCATACGATGGGCGTACAAAACAGTTGAACTTTGTGTTGTACATAGCTGCCAATCGTCCTTGAAATTCGGGCGATTGCTCTTGCAACCAGTCATTAAAGCCGTTGCGTATTTCATCAATCTTGCTGTTGGCTAATTGGATGGCTTCGCTATCCCGGACTTTAATATCGGTTCCCTTCTCATCCTTACCAATGCTTTTGGTAATATCGGGAACAGTATTGAGCAAAGCATTTTTCAACAGGTTGATACCATCATAAGTACGATAGCTCCCTTTGACAGCATATTGGTCTAAAATCCTGGCATTTTTCAACCCACATTTAATGGAATATTCGTCCAGATTTTCCGAATAAGAAATCGTAATCTCCGTATCGAATAAATAGCGAGCATAAGCGGTGTATATTCCGGTGGGTATCCAGCGTTCACCGAAATTGAAGTCCAATTCGTCAAAGGTGATGGGACGGGGAGTAGCTTCCGTCAATGCATGAAGGGCTTCTTTTTCCCGTTCGCCGTGTGGATGCTCATTCATCCAGTTTTCAATCTGCTGTGCTTTTTCCACTACATTTCCGGCAATAAAACGATCCTGAATTTCATAGTTTGCAATGAGCGGATTGAAAAAGATCCGTCCCTTGAGTCCGTTTATCAATTCCTCCCGGCTATTGTCACAGAGTGTTTGCATGTAATCCAAATTCACAGTACCGTATCTGTTTAAGGAGGCAGATAAAGCTTCTTCGGCTGTATCAACGTGCGTAAACTCATTTTGTGAGAAAGCTACCGGATGATCGAAAACATTCGCCTTGACAAACTGTCCATCGTTGACACGTTCCAACGACAGGACATCCCGCCCCGAAGCATCCATCAAGATCAGTTTAACGTTCGCTTTTGCATTCATGAATCCAAAGCGTTGCACGAACTCATTGTAATTGGCATTTAGGCAGCCCCGTTGCTTTGTGTCTTCTTTGTGATTCTCTGCCTCATACGCATATAAGCATTGATACGTATCCCGAATGGAAATATAAAGCTGAGCTTTCTCTTTTTGATTAATAGGTAAATCCAAGGGATGAAACATCGCTCCAAACCGGGTTACACCCTTCAAATACCCCACTTGAGAATTCTTTTCCTGAACCAGCGAACCTTCTCGATGGTATGGCTCCAGCTGTTGGGAGTAATTTCTGGGTAGAAGCTCTTCTTCTTTCTTGCGTAGTTCTTCTTCCTGTCGTTTTTGCAATTCTACTTTTTCGATTTGACTCTGGAATTCTTCTTTTCTGGCATCAAAAAACCGGATATCGCGCTGTTAATCTCGCTCGCTCATTGCTTTCAATTGAGTTATCATTTTTAGTTTTCTGCTGAGTCTCAAATAAGGAAAGTTGACCTTTGGTAGATTGAACTGACCTGCCTGATCGGCTGCTCCGTATTTTCACTTCCTCCCGTTTGTGCTATTCGTTTTTCTTCTTCCGAGAAACCAAATAAATCATACAAACTCATTACAGGTTGTTCTATCTCGGGCTTGTTCTCAATTACTTGTTTTTCTTTTTCGGTTTGAATGGTATCGACTGTTTTCTTATCAATTGTTGGTGATACACTGTGGGTACTTTCGATTTTTTGACTGCGGGAGTTTTCTGCTTTTGGGACTGACTGAGAGAAACGTTCAAACAATGATTTATCCAACCGTTGAGAAAAATCCAACGCAAGCATTCGCCTTAAATCGGCTGCCATACCCTCAGCACCTCCTTCGTGGAGGTAAATCATAGCCGGTTTGCCGTAAGGATCGGTATCTAAAAAACGTTTGGTGTACACAATGTGCTCTCCGTCCTGAAAATACAGATTGCTGATAGTGCCGGAGGAGGTAATATAACCTGTTAGAAAAGCCTGTTCGGCGGAACTTAATTGCTCTTTACCGGAATGCTTTTGCAGAACAATCAGATCGCTGCCAACCTCTGTGTTTGCCGTTTCGGTAAAAAGATTATTAGGCAGGCGAATAGCGGATATCAGATCCGCATTTTCCAATAGCAGCCGTCGTTGTGCTTCGTATTGTGGAACATTCATCACGCCTTGCGAGGTGATAAAAGCAACGATACCTCCTTCGCGTACCGAATCCAATCCTTTTGCAAAGAAATAATTATGAATGGCTCTAGCCGATTGACGACGAGCATTATTCTTGCTGCCACTGAATACCGGGTCAAATACAGCAATATCCCCAAACGGGATATTGGAGGAAACTACATCAAAATAACCGTTAAACGGTAATTCCATTTTTTCAAAGCCTTCCACCCGTATGTTGTGCCCGGGATAGAGATGAGTAAGTACTTTGCCTGTAAGCAAATCCTTTTCAAAAGCCATCACTTCAGCATGAGGGTTGTGACGATCGAATGCCTCGATAAAAACTCCCTGTCCGGCGGACGGATCAAGCAATCGTTGAGGGCTAACTCCATGCTCATGCAGCGTATCGGAAAGAGCCGACACGATTTCGGTCGGTGTATAAAATGCCGTTAGGACAGAGCTTTTCATGCTATCCATATACCGCTTGTATTCCGCTTCGTTGGTTGAATTGGAACGGATTATTTGGTGCAGCTCCACCGTCATAGGGAACAGTTCAAGGTCTGATTTTACCCAGTGGACAGTATCTGAAAGATCATTGGCAGGATTTAAGATGCACTTTAATCCCCCAAAACCACAGTACCGACTAAGAATTTCTTTTTCTGCTGAGGTAGCCTGTCGTTTAGCCTTGTCCAATTCAAATACCGTTCGTATCGCCTCGATGTTGTCTCGGAACTTCGCTTTACGGTTAAATGCCATATTCTTCCATGTAAAGCAAAATGGCACCCGTTAGCTCAGAATACAATACGCTGTAATCACCGGTATAAGCGAAATTATCAGAGATAGGGTATTTTGAAAAGATGGGTTCTAAAGAGGATAGTATTTTACAGGCAAATTCAGTTGCATGCTCTTGTGGTATTTCAGACTCAAACTCGTTCCAGAGCACTTCCACAATCGTATTAAATCTTGAGAAATGTAGTCCCTGAAGCAAAATATCCATTGCCAGTTCTTGCGCCCCTTCAAGCGTGTACCCGTCTAATCTGGCTTGTTCATACGTGTCTGTGGCAAGATCGGCACGCTCTTCGATAAAGTCTGTATCAGATAATAAGTTTGGATGGTTATCGCCGAGATAGGATAGAAGGTATAGCTTGTAATAAGATAATTCCTGAGGTTTATTCTTGGTTTTCATGTCGGTGTGGATTTTAGTGGGGTGATAATAAGAAGAAATAAAAGCAAAAGCACTTCGGGATCCCTCCCGAAGTGCACCACTAAAATCCACAGTAACTCCGTATCAACTATGCAGTTTAAACGATTTGAAACTGAGAATTCAGTGGCAAAGATAATTATTATTCTTTTCTTTTTTTGTTCTTGTCGTTGGTTTTCAAATCAGGGAAAATAAATTTGGTGTGTAACTCTTCATTTAAGGTGACGATAGCATTGAACGTCTTACCCTGCTTGCTGTTGAATTCTTTGATGACTCCGGTTTTTCCATTGGATATCAATTCCAGCAGTTCCTGATCCGTCAATGTTTTTCCGGCTATCTGTCGAAAAACAGGAAATACACAGGAAGGGTTGTTGCAACGTACTACCTTGCCGAAGAACTGCATGGTTCCAGTTTTGCATTTGGGACAAATACACTCCGTTTCCTTGTGGGTAAACAGTTTGTCACAGGTTAGTAACTCAGAAGTGATTTGGGCAGTGTATCCCTCAATTTCTTTGCGGAAGATATCTGCCTGCATTTTTCCACTTTCAATATTAGCCAGTGATAATTCCCATTCACCCGTCATTTCTACGTTTGCAATGTGCATATCCTTCACAACAGAATAAAGAGCAAGTCCTTTTTCGGTGGGGACAAGTGCTTTTTTCTGTCGTACCATGTATTCGCGCTGAAACAGTGTTTCGATGATGGCTGCACGGGTGGCAGGTGTTCCAATACCACACGCTGTCAGGGATTGTCGCAACTCGTCATCTTCTATTTCTTTGCCCGCCGTTTCCATTGCTGCCAATAAAGAGGCCTCCGTGTGCAAGGGTTTGGGCTTTGTTTGTCCTTCGGTAATGGAGCAAGCTTTCACTGCTAAAGCGTCACCTTCCGCCCATTCGGGAAGTACTACCTCTTCTGTATCTTCACCGCAAATAGCTCGCCAGCCCTTTTGCTTTACAACAGAACCTTTTATCGTAAATACAATACCAGAGCAGTTGGCCAAAACGGTGGTTACATTCTTTATGCACTTATCTGAAAAAGCTTCGAGCATCCGCCCCGTAATCAGGTGGTAGATGGTGGCTTCGTCCGAAGAAAGATTTTGAGGCTTTACATCCGTTATTAATAGGGCGTGATGATCCGTAATTTTCGTGTCATCCACGCTGCGGCGAGTCAGCGTTCCCATGTGGCTTACAGCTTCGCCCCATTTTGCACTGCCTTTGAGCGTGAGTAATAAAGCCGGTATCTCGGCGAATACATCTTCAGGAATATAACGACTGCCGGTTCGGGGATAGGTAATGAGCTTCGCTTCGTAAAGTTTTTGAGCAATACTCAGTGTTTTATCTGCCGAAAAATCGTGCTTGATATTCGCATCTTTCTGGAGCGTCGTCAGATCGTAGAGTAAAGGAGTCTCCTGAATGGTTTCTTTACGTTCTACTTTCGTGATTGAAATGGTAGTGCTACTTTTTACAACTTGAAAAAGTTTTTCGGCAAGTTCCTTCTCTTTCCATTTATCTATAGATGAAAATTTCAAGACCTTTTCTTTGTCGTTCCCAACTATTGAAACATGCAGTTGCCAGAAAGCTTCCGAAACAAATTGTTTATTCTCCCGAAAGCGGGAACATACCATTGCCAAAGTAGGTGTTTGCACCCGTCCCAACGAATAGGTTCCCCGACCGGCCGCAATGGTAATGGCTTGTGTGGCGTTAATACCGACCAGCCAGTCTGCTTCACTGCGAGCTTTAGCAGCATAATACAAGCGATCATAGTGATTTCCGCTTTTCAGGTTTTCCAATCCTTCCCGGATGGCTTTGTCGGTAAGAGAATTAATCCAAAGGCGATCAAAAGGAGTGGTGTAGCCGATATATTCGTAGAGATAACGAAAAATCAGTTCTCCTTCACGTCCGGCATTGGTAGCTACGATAATTTTATCGCTTTGCTGAAAAAGCTGTGCAATGATCTTAATCTGTGCCACCACATTGCTATCGGGGGTGTATCCTTTTTCTGTTTTGACCTGACGGGGAACAAGGGTAAAAACCGATGGGATGATGGGCAGGTTATCGCGCTGGAAACCTTTGATGCCATATTCGTCGGGCAAAGCAGGTGTTACTAAATGCCCGAAAGCCCACGTTACGTGGTAGCCGTTTCCCGTCAGGTAACCAGTTTCTCTTTTTGTGGCTCCCACAATTCGAGCTATTTCCCGGGCTACGCTCGGTTTTTCTGCAATAATTGTTTTCATATATTTAATTAATCTTATGGTGGATTTTAGTGGTTAGTGTTTGTGACTAGAGACCTAAGCCTTTCGGTTTGTTCTGTTCACCCCGGTTTTGGCGTTGCTGACTCTCGGTGGGGTTGGATTGTCCTTGTCGCAGCGGTTCTCCAAGATGTTTGGTTGCTTCGTTAGTTTTTCCTTCCGAATTGACTGCTACTTGTGTTTGGCTTTCCGATGCTGGTCCAACTTGCTGGGATTTAGCAACATCGGGATCCGAGCGATAATACTTCGGCCTGCCTTCTTCAGGATTGAACTTGATATAGGCTGTGTAAGGTTGTCCTTGTTTGTCATGCACCATATCCTTGACTAAAATTGTTTTGCCTGCTGTATAATCGGCCTGTTGCTCCGGCGATAGCGCAACGCCTCCGAAAGTTTTTGGTGAACGAATAGTACCGTCAGTATCCAACCATTGGAATTGGGTAGTTTTTGTTTGCTGTTCCGGCTTTTTACCCACTTGCTGTCCTTCTGGATTTTGTTTCAATGGCAAACTGTGAGGGACGAATTCTACACCCTTTTGCTCTACATTTACCTGCAGGGTAGTTGTGAACTTTTTCCCGTTTGTAAGCGTAATTTCTTTGTCCGGGATCGGTTGTCCGGCATGAAGCGTTTTTATTTCCTGTTCTGTAAGCGTTGTATTGCCTATCTTTTCGGGAATACGAACTTTGTTGGTCGAGATAGCTACTATTTCATTGGTTAAGCGGTCAACACTGATGTATGCAGGGTAGGTTTTTCCTGTGTTTTTATCAGTTAACTGAGCTATACGCCCCATATTTCCTGTGTTTTTCAGGTTATCTTTGTCTTCAGCGGTAAAGGTGTAACCTCTGAATTCTTTGTCCAATTGAGGTTCTTTGCGTATCAAGTGTGGTATAAGCTGCACGCTGCCATTTGGCAATGACTTTAGGGATAGACGAGCCTCCGTTTCAAAACGTTCATCTCCAAACTTTAGAGTGACTGTCATCAGAGTGGATTTTCCGTAATTAAGCATTTTTGTCAGGTCACCAGATTCTTCCAATATCTGACGCTTTACACCCCATTTATCTTCCAGATCCGACCAGTTTATCCGGCTCTCATCAATGGGTTGATACTCTTTCTTTGCATTTTCAACTTGATGTGCTCCCTGTTGTTCGTATTTTTCTGTATTTACCTTGTTTTTGGCCAGTAACTCTTTATTCGCTTCCGGGTCTTTGAGTAGCTCTTTGAGTACTCCAACTGCATTTTCGACACCCTCAGCCGCTATGCGGTAAAATCCAAAACGTTTTGGTTCTTTATACTGCCGAAAGAAGTTTGAGAGAAAATTATCCAGGACATCTCCGTGTTTGTCAAATCGTAAGAAGTCTTGTTCGTTCTTCTGTTTAGCATCCGTAATTTTGGGTGTTCCATTCTTTTTGTGTGCCGGTGATAACGCCAATTTCACCTGTTTTCTCATCCTTGGCAATGAGAACGTCTTTTTGATTCTGTTCCATAAATAATTGAATTAAATGATTTATTTGTAAATGATTTTATATCCTGTGATCATGTGGAAAACTGGGGAAGTGATAGTAAACTAAGAATTATGGCTTTATTCCACTACTGCCATTCTTATATTCCTTAGCGTTTTTGTTGAGGAATGCTTGCACATCCGATTCCTTGTAATAGACTTTATGCCAAAGCATATGATAGGTCAAAGAGCCCGAACTACGGTAGCGTTGTAAGGATCGTTTACTTGTTTGTAATAGCTGACACAAGTCCTGATTGTCCAGCAACCGTTCGCCATCCAATAGTTTTGCTGGCTTTCCGTCTTGATTGATTAAAGTCTCCAGCATTTTTTGATTTCGATCTAGACGTTCCATAATCCGTTTCGCCCAAACTTCAAATGTTTCAGTGTCAAGTAGGCTCATAATTGGATACCTTTGTGGGTTAGCAGATAGTTCTTCCTGAATTCATCAAGGGTCTTTGGGTTGCACGAAACAACTCTTTTCTGGATACATTTTTCCACATTGGATAAGCGGTACAGGCATTTGCTTCGAACCAAGCTGTAAGCAATCGTACAGTCTTTTCGCATACGTTGAAGGGTGCGTGTACTGATTTTAAGCAGATCTGCCAGTTCTTCACTTGTCAGCCATATGTCAGGTTGTTGTGTTGGGATACTCTCCTTTTTGAATACATATTCCGCTATCCTGTCAAGTTTGCCGACCAAATCTTTGTAAATTTCGTGGTCAAATGTTATGATTTCCATTTTGCTGTTGTTTGATTACTGTACAAAAATCAGCATTGCGGACAAGGTGAGTTCACAGGTAGTTACCTACTAGTGGAAGATTTTTCGAAAAGAAGGGATATTATATACATGAAAAAAGCCGAAAGGTCATACTGTGTTGCAGTAATAACCTTTCGGCTTCGGTGTAATTGAAACAAGAATCTTAATTCAATTTTGCTGTCGTTCCCAGCCATTCATCCAGTTGAGACTGGTTCTTTAAAGAAATCGTTACTTGCGTTGAAATCCACTGTCGAAGAAGAAGGCAAGGATAACTCTTTATCCGGTAACTCAAAGCGATAATGGCTTCCAAATTGAAATACTCAACAACATATTTTTGTCCATTTCCCAAGATCCTTTGTTCTGCTTTCTTCATGTCTTTCTCACAAAGTTCTTTTGATTGAAAGAGACGTTTTAGATTCGCTTCTACAGAAGAAAGATAAACATTAAACAACGTGGCTATCTCACTCTTTGTCATCCATACAGTTCCATCCTCGGATAATTCGATGGAAACCTGAATGCCTTCTATAGATGTTTTATTTATTTTGATGTTTCCTCGTTTCATAAGTAACTGTCTTAATAAAAGGGTTGTGATTAGTGTGATTGTCAGATTATTTGTTGGAATTTAATTTAAGTGCAAGCGCTTGCATGTCAGTGCTAATTTTTTCATTTACCACTCTTGCGTAAATCTGAGTCGTTTTTATATTGCTATGCCCAAGCATTTTGCTCACAGTTTCTATCGGAACGCCGTTGCTTAAAGTTGTAGTAGTTGCAAATGTATGCCGAGACATATGAAATGTCAGATTTTTATTGATTTCACAGATGTCAGCCAACTCTTTTAAATAGGCATTCATTTTCTGGTTACTCATAACCGGGAATACGAAATTATTTGGAGATTTTCCACGATATTTATCAATAATCTGTTTGGGAATATCCAATAATAAAACATTAACAGGGCTGTTTGTTTTTTTTCGCTTAGTCATAATCCAGAGATTTTCATCAAATGAGTTGCGAATGTGTTCATAGGTTAGATTTCTAACATCAATGTAAGCCAAACCGGTGAAACAGCAAAAAATAAAAATATCCCGCACTTGATCTAAACGTTTTAATTCAATCTTTTTGGAGTATATTATATTTAATTCTTCTTTAGTTAGGTATCCAATGTCTATTTTTTCCATTTTGATGTGATAATTGGCAAAGGGATTGGAGCGAATAATACCATTGTTAAATGCTAATGTGGTAATCTTCTTTAGAAATTGAATCATTCTTGGCGGTCACATTATTGCTTAATTTGCATTCTGTCTTTAGAAATATTTCATATTCACGAATAAAATTTAGGGTTAGGTCTTTCATTGCAATATCAGAAAAGTTGTATTGATATTCTAAGAATTCGCTGATTCGCCTTCGGGCTAAATTGTATTTTTTGTAAGTAGAATAAGAATGATCTATTCCAATAAGCTTTTTGATATCCGCATTGTGTTTATCAAAATGGATTAATAATGTTTCTTGTTGATTATCAATTCCCATGATTGCATTACGTAGTTTTTCTACTGTAACATGAGACTCTCGTCTTTCAAGTTCATGATAATGATTGAAGATCGAAACCTTTAAATTATCAAGCAGATCATTTAATTTAATGGCTGCAGCAGATTTGCCATTTGCTTTCCCAGTCTGTGTATTCCAACTATTGGGGTCGATTTGTAGTTTGGCGCTGAATTGTACCATTTCTCCATTAATGGTTAAACGGATCATAATTCCAGCCTTGCCTTCCTTGTTTAGATAGTTCTTTCTGAGATAAAAAAGAATTTTAAAAGTGTTCTTGCTCATAATACTTTGTTTTTTCACTTTTGAGACAATTGAAAATTAGCCTCAAAAATAGGATTAGTAATTATTGATTGAGCAGACTATTGAGTGTCAACGTGCGACAGTACAGAGACTTATGTCGTAAATCGTTACAGAGATATGTATTGAATCGTCTGTAACGATTTGGTAACGATAATGTGTCTTTTCTTGGCTTTGGGAAGTCTTTTATCTGGCTTTTGGAGAATAAAAAAATCCCGTAAAACGTTTGTTTTACGGGATTTAGCAGTTTTTTGACTTTGATTTGTCAATTTTCT
>JASGJK010000002.1:0-6935 GCA_049840795.1 Paludibacteraceae bacterium | reverse complement strand
GGGTAGAGAGATGACAAATAGTATATATTTATTTCTATTTCTATTATTCACATTAAACTGTCATAATAAGCAAAAACGTCATCTTTTAACCAATACAATAATATTCAAATCTTTTTTTTTGAATTCGTATCTGTCGTGGCATCGTCCGCCAAACAAAAATACTGTTTCAATTAAATTAGAACATATATTATTACCCAAAACGTTCCTTATCTCTATCTTTACAGCCTCGCGTCCACCCAGCGTCTATCCACCACTGCTTTGGCATCAAATACCACAGCACCCTCCGTATAATATCTCTCAAAATTAAAATCCTTAAATTCGTCATGAGCTACAGCTAAAACAATAGCGGAATATTTTTCGTTCTTATTCACTTGTGTTAAAACCGTTATTTCGTACTCTTCTTTTACTTCATCCACATTCGCCCAAGGATCGCACACATCAACATTCGCGCCAAATTCCGTCAATTCGTTATAAATTTCTACTACTTTTGTATTGCGGATGTCGGGCAATTTTCTTTCGAAAGTTATGCCTAAAATTAACACATTTGCACCTTTTATCTTGTGCTCTTTCTGTATCATCAACTTTATCACTTTATTAGCAATAAAGGAGCTATACTGTTATTAACATGGACCAGACAATATAACCTGCGGGATATATCCGAGCGATTCGGCTTTTTTTGCCAAATAATACGGATCTACGCTTAGCGCCCACCCACCAAGCCGGACGGTATTTTAAAAATCCCATTTTGTTCCGGCAAGCTTCAATCACATCGTTTGTATCAATTCCTACTTTATCAAAAATCAGTGCCAACTCATTTACAAATGATATATTTACATCTCTTTGCGCATTTTCTATAATCTTAGAGGCTTCGGCTACTTTAATATTAGGTGTCTTTGTGTGTACCCGCTATTATTATGGAAGCATAAAGAGCATCTATTTGGTCAGCTATATCAGGAGTCGAACCGGAGGTAACTTTTTTAATTTTGGTAAGTGTATTTATTTTATCACCCGGATTGATGCGTTCGGGGCTATACCCTGCAAAAAAGTCGGTATTAAATTTCAGCCCGGAAACTTGCTCTATATGTGGAATACAATCTTCCTCGGTACATCCGGGATAAGTGGTCGATTCATAGATTATAATATCACCTTTTTTTATAACTTTTCCCAACATACGGGAAGCACTTACGAGGGGACGTAAATCCGGATTATTAAAACCATCTATGGGAGTGGGTACCGTTACAATATAAACGTTGTAAGGACGTAGTGCTTCAATATCAAACGAAAAACTCAATCCATTTTTTGAAAGCTGCTTTTTAGCTTCCATAGAAGTTTTCATGGCTTCAATATCTGCTTCCAGCGTATGGTCTTCCCCCTTTTCCAACTCTTCAACGCGTGCTTCATTTATATCAAACCCCAACACATCGTATTTTTTTGAAAATTCAATAGCTAACGGAAGACCTACATACCCTAAGCCAATTACAGCTATTTTTTTTTCTTTCATAAAAGTCTAATTAAATAAATGTATTTTACTATCAAATATTTAGCTTTATTGAATTTGTCAATAAAAATTAAAAGTGTTTGCAAAGATAACACATTTACCAAAAATATTAGTTAAATTAATCTCAAAAATAACTTATTTGTAAATTAGTTACTACTCAGCCCCCTTATTTGTTTAGCATAATGTGGCAGTGGGTAACACATCATACGGAGATTGGAGATTTTTCCTTGCTGTGTCTACAATTGAATGCAGTTGGGCAAATCGTTGCGAACCGGCAGACGACTTGAAGAAGCCGCTTACTTTGAATTTTATTTTGAAAACTCTGAATGCTCTTTCGGAAGCATTATTATCGGGAGGAATTAGTTCGTTTCTTAGAAATCCGAACAGGTAGTTTTTGTATTTTTCTATTCGTTTTTGAAAAGTAATGATTTTGGGGAATTTTGCATCGATTTTTTGATTTAACAAATCATTTAATCGTTCCGTGAAAGGAGTATCATCTATGACACCCGAGATTGTTTTTCGTAAATGAAGTGCATCTGTTATAAGTTTTGAAAAAGTTTCAGTCCGGTGATTTGTCGGATAGAGTTCCGATAAATAAAGCGTATCCCGCAGCAGATGTGCCGTACATATTCGATGATTTGCTACATCCTGACTGAAATAACCGGAGTAGCAATCCGACACGAGTATTGTGTTTGGCATCCCTTGAGGCATAATATCCGTAAATTCTTTTATGCTTCTCGAACGAGCCGATGTAATATAGGTTGCTTTGTGATTTTGCAACACCCAGCTCCAATGGTTTTTGCCATTGATGTTGGTAGAAGTCTCGTCAATACCCACCACGGGTTCATGACTGAGCATTTGTAGAATGGTTTGATAAGCAGGCGATGTGCGTTGTTCGAAACGTTCAAGTATGTTTTGGACTGTACCTTGAGAAATAGATAGATGAAATACTTCATTCAGTAAAACGGTTAATCTTTTGAATGGTATTTGTTGGCACACACTAAGGTAACACACCAATACTTGAACATTAAAACCATAACCGGCGAAAGGAGTAACTCCCTGCGGAAAGCTTCCTTGAGAAGCGCATCCGCAACTGCAAACCTTGCGGATGGATTGATAGTGGGTGATTATTGGTAATACGGGTGGAATGTCAGTCTGTTGACGGGTTTTCACCACTTGACCTTCTATATCTGCGAGTGATTTGCCACATCGAATACAGTAATGGGGTGAAAGTTCTTCGATTTTGTTGGGTGTCTGAAATTTAAGCGTAGTGCCTTTATGCCCTTTCTGACCGACAAATGAACGATTTGAGGGTTTTCGCAGATTTATTTTAGGTTTACCCATCGGATCTTTCGATGGAGGAAGACTACTGTTGCTACTGGTTTTAGGATGTTCATAATGGGATAGTTTTTCACGTAGTTCGGCATTATCCTTTCGCAACAACAAAAGCTCCTTTGTCAGGGCTTTTATTTGCTCTAACAGAGTTTGAACAAAATGCTGAATGTCAGTTATCGAATTATTAAACATAATGTACACTTGGCTGGTTATCTAAATTGAATACTTAACGACAAAATTCTTGAATTAGTATTTAAAACTATATTTCTTAACAATTAACCCTCTTAGGAGGACTGAGTAGTAACAAAAAAACAACAAAGACAAATAATATTTATTAGCTCTCCGGCTGCATCATTAGACCGAATTGAGATTGAGTATGGAAAGCATAATAATATTATAATATCTCCTAAAAACAAAAATGACTTTTTAAAAAAATCAAAGAAATTAATCCGAAAGTAATAGTGGACTTAAATTTGAAGTCGTCTTGACTTTTTATTTTTATTGAAGTCATTTTGACTTTTAACAAACAGTATAGTTGACAAAACAATTTCGTGTATATAGCACTTATTATCAATGGATTTGTACTTTTACCATACTATCGCGACTAATGCTACTTTTTTTTATTCCGTCGGGATGACAGCATAGTAAAACACTGACTATTAACGCATTTGTAAGTTCCAGACGAACAACAGATTTTGATTTAGTAAAAAAATATAGGCGGTCTCAATTCTGATTATAGACAGATGAAATATTTTAATCGAAATTTGAATTAAGTAAAGTTAATGTATTACTTTTGTGTTCGATTTCTGAGGGTTTTTCTTACTCTGAAAAAATTAACCTATGTAAAATATATATAAGCCGAATATTTGACGTAAATAATGAAACTACTTTGTTTTATCAAAAATCCGCATTTCTTTATGTATTTTTTGTTAACATAGTAAAAAATATTAAAATGATACTGATTGCAGAAAGTAGTTCTTCCGCGACTGAGTGGTGTCTCGTTGAAAACGATGTGATGATAGAACACTATGTTACCGAAGGAATAAATCCATTTTTTCAAACGAGAAAAGACATTAGTCGACTTATTCGTCTGAATTTGCCGGAAGTTTTTTTCAAATCCAAAGTTACCGCTATTTATTATTATGGTGCGGGTTGTTTGACACCCGAGAAGAAAAACATCGTAAAAGCCTCTCTCGAAACACAAATTAAGGCTCGTACTCAAGTGGAGAGTGACGTTTTTGGAGCAGCTCGTGCTATGTTCCAGCATCAGAGCGGAATAGCCTGTATGTTAGATATTGATTCAAGCTCGTGTTTCTACAATGGTGAAAAAATAGAGAAAAGAGTTCGACCATTGGGATATATACTTGGAGATGAGGGAAGTAGCGCCGTACTTGGAAAATTATTTGTTGCTGACTGCCTAAAGAAATTAGCTCCCGAAATGATTATGAAATCGTTTTATGAGCGATATGGCATCACAGCCGACCGCATCATTGATATGATTTACACACAACCTTTTCCGAACAGACGATTATCTGAGATGTCATTTTTCCTCAGCGAACATATTTATCATCCTTACGTCCATAATTTGGTGTATATGAACTTGAAGTCTTTTTTTACTCGTAACGTTTTACAATTCGATCACACCAATTATCCTATACGCATTGCAGGAAGAGTTGCCAACACTTATTCTGAACTTATTATGCAAATTGCGGATGAAATGAGGCTGCGAATTGATATGATTGTCAAAAGTCCTATTCAAGGTTTGATTCAATACCATAGCGGAGGTACCCGTTTGTAGGTTAAACCGGAGCTACACTCCTTTTTATGGCACTTTGAAACCGGTATCCCGAAAGGCGGCGGGCTTTCAAAAAAAGCATATCGTGCAAATATTAAAAGCCCGCCTGCAAATTTAAAAAGGCGGCGGGCTTTTACTCAAAAGGTGGCGGGCTTTTCCCTAAAAGGCGGCGGGCTTTTGAATAAAGCGCCGGCAGGGCTTAAAATCACGGAAACTATCTCCTTTGTTTACGTTGGAAATACAATCAATCAAAAAGTAGAGATGAACTCTTATTAAAAAAATACAGACGATGTGGATAAGCTCCATATCGTCTGTGTCATTTCTGTGATATAAAGAGATTTTTTTAATCTTTTTTCATCGTAGTTTCCCATACAGCTTTGCGCAATGTACCGGACGTGTCGTCTCCATCATAATCCCAATACATCATTCCTTTCATCCCTTTTGCCAACAGCCATTCACCTTTTATGCCTATGCTTTTAGCATTATCATAGCCGGCATAGTATACACCGTCTTTTGTAATATAGGGTACAGAGGCTGCTTCATCCCAGTTGTCTATTTTATACGTCTTTGTATCTAACTGAATGATGGCTTTGTAATTGATAGACGTGGGTGTGGTTGAGAATGAAATGCGTCCGTAAAACGGAATACCCAGCACTAATTTCTCGGCAGGCATGCCGGCATTGAGATAAGTTTGCACACTGCGCACACAATCGGAATATGCCGTATTATCAGAAAGCGCCGACTGGTGACGCGGCGCGGCATCTAAATCATAGCTCATAATATTTACAAAATCCACGTATGGCGCCACTGCTTTTATGTCGATATATTGATAACCTCCGGTAACTGCAGTTTTATCCTTGCAATAGCCGGCATACGTTAATAAGTATTTTGTACCCAATGTTTGACGGAGTTGTTTCATCAATTCCACGTGGTTTTGCACATCTACCGCTTTGTCATACGCATTTGCATCGCCGCTCCACGATAGTCCCGGAAACTCCCAATCCATATCCACACCATCGATACCCCATTTTTCTATAAATGCTTTGCAATCTTTGGCAAATTGCAGGCGGTATTCGGCGCTTTTGGCAAGTTGTGAAAAACAACCACCCCGCGCATCTACTTTGGTATTGGTGAACGAAATACAGATTTTCAGATTTGGATAGCTTTTTTTTAATCCTGCCATTGTTGCAAAACGCGCTTCGTTACCTTGAACACCGAGACCTACGTATTTACCATCTTGCATATAGGGTTCTGCGAAAGCATAAAATAAATGTGTAAAATACGTTGGGTCGGGAATGGCTGTGCCGTAATAAGTAACGTAGGCTCCTACCACTCGTCCGGATACCGCCTCAACGGTATTCGTCCCATTTCCCCCGCTGCCTTGTCCGGGTACATAATCATCGTCATTACAAGACGCGAATAGAAACAACGTAACGCATGCTGTTGCTAAAAATATATTTTTTATTGATGCCATTTTTATTTATTTTGGCTATTAAACCGTTATTATAACTTGATATTTTTATATGGTATTTTTTTGAGAAATGATTTGTTTGTATGTTTATTCTCAAAAAGGCGATAAGAAATCGCCGCGTTACCTGAAAACAGGGTCTTGCAGCGATTTCTGTTTGTCGGTTATTCTTCCGTTACAAAGAAATAGTAACTTGCATCGTAATCCCAATCATCACCGGTACGGTTGTATGTACCCGGCAGACAGAGAATCATGCTGTTGTCATTTATACTCAATATATAATATGGAGTAGAAGTGCCTGAAAACGCTTGCCATGCTTTGTCACTACTGATAAGTTTTATATCTGTTGTCAATTCACCTTTGATTTTTTCTCCCCGGTCTTCATGACTGGAGATCCAACCTCCGGTGCGTAAAGCAACTCCACCGGCATCATAAATGGTAAGTTTATTGCCGGCAATTTCAAACACCATTGTTTGACCAAACTCGGTTGCCGTAAGCACACTTTTACCGCCCTGATAGTTGCTTTGTCCAGGTGTCATATCGTAATATTTCCATGCACCGTACATACCGTTGTAAAATGCCATCGGATTATCAAGTAATTTCCACGTTTTCTTTGCCGTCTTGTCAGCTTTATCTTTCGCACCCGAAAGAAAGGTCATATATTCATCGAAACAATTCGTAACGGTTACAGAAAACATCTCGGATGTAACAGCCTGTTTTTCGGATAATCCTACAAAATAAATATCATACGTACCGTTAGCGCTGTAAACAATTGTATCGTGGTCGGTATGGTATTGTTTTATACCCGTAGGTGTGCTTACATACCATGTTCCTGCAAT
>JASGJK010000001.1:0-25897 GCA_049840795.1 Paludibacteraceae bacterium | reverse complement strand
ATGGCCATTGATAGTAGGCAATGCTGTTTTGTTTGGTTGAAAATCCACCGGTAGCTATGGTGCTAAACGAGTGGCAAACGGCATCAAATAAACTCATATTGCCAAACAGTAAGAAAATAGTTTCTAATGCGGTAAGCAATATGTATATTACAAATAATCTTTTAGCTGTTTCACTAATTTTAGAGTGAAGTTTATCTTTAGTTGGACCAGTGCTTTCGGCGGCAAACAACTGTGTTCCGCTAACACCGAAAACAGGTAGTATTGCTAACGAAATAACAACAATCCCCAGCCCTCCAATCCAATGTGTCAACGAGCGCCAAAACAACATTCCGTGTGAAAGTTCTTCGATATTATTTAATATTGATGCTCCTGTGGTTGTAAATCCTGAAATTGACTCAAAAAAAGCATCAGTGTAAGAAGGAATGCTCTTACTTAACCAAAAAGGTAGCGCACCTATTAAAGAAAATACAATCCAAGCCAGCGAAACAATCATAGAACCTTCGCGTTTTCCTGCCCGTGGAGGCGCATCTTTACCTATCAGTACAAACAACCCGCCTACGGCTAAGGCTACTACGGAAGAGGTTACGAAATGTATTCCATCTTTCTCACCGTAGATCAACGTGATGAAGAGTACAAAGAGAAGTGTTACGCTCTCTACAAAGAGCAAACGCCCAATAATTTTGAATATAAGCTTAAAATTTATTTCAGAATTTGCCAGCATAATAATTTATGATATATCAGCGAAATAATGTTTCTACTTTTCTGATTGCGGAAGATACGCAAAAAACAATTACGTGATCATCGGGTTGAATCTGAGTATTTCCATACACAATACTTCCTACTCCGTCTCGAACGATACCACCGATATTTACATTATCGGGTAAACGTATGTCTTTAATCTGTGATTTGGTGATTTTTGAACCTTCTTTAGCAATCAGTTCAACCACTTCGGCATCTGCGGAAGTTAAGGTGTAAACATCTAACACATCAGCATCAAGGGTTAACTGATAGATGTAACTTGCCGCGATCATTTTTTTATTTATAATTGTTCCGATGTCCATATCTTCAGCAAGTTCTATGTAGTCGATATTTTCAACTTCCGCTACTGTTTTATGTACTCCCAGTTTTTTTGCGGCTAAACAAGTCAGGATATTGGCTTCAGAATTGGCTGTGGTAGCAATAAACGCGTCAACATCGTGTACCCCTTCCGCCTGCAATGCTTCGGTATTCCTTCCATCAACATTGATGATAAGTACATCTTTAAGTTTATCAGCCAAAAGATAACATTTCTCTCTATCTCGCTCCAGCATTTTACAACTTATGTCATTTGATAAAAGTTGAATCGTTTTTAAAGCTATACGACTTCCCCCCATCACCATAATGCTTTTCACATCATAAGCTTCTTTACCTGCCTGCTCTTTGACATAATCGATGTTTTCTTTCATCGTGACAAAGTACACAATATCTCCGGATTTAATTTCATCCGAACCGGTGGGTATGATGGTTTTATCGCCTCGGTTTATGGCTACTACACGGTATTTCCCGTGATCGAAGAAACCGGAACTAAACTGTTTATCAAGTATTTGAGCGTTTTCACGCAACTTTATTCCGAGAAGAATCAAAGCACCGTCCTGAAAGCTAAGATACTGGCGCAGCCAAGTTTTGCTTAATGATTGAACAATTTCTTTTGCTGCCAATATTTCGGGACAAATCAGATAATCGACTCCTAATTTTGCAAAAAACTCTCGGTTTTCAGGTTGCAGATACTCGTAATTTTCAATTCTTGCCAGCGTTTTCTTTGCGCCTAAGTTAGATGCGAGCATACAAGCCGTCATATTTACGCTTTCGAAAGGCGTTACGGCAATAAATAAGTCTGCTTTTCCAACTCCTACTTCTTTCAACGATTGAATAGAAGTGGGTGAACCTTCGTAAGTAAGCAAATCGTAATTTGCATCCAGATTTTGCAATTTACCAGGGGTTTCATCCATCAGAATAATGTCTATGCTCTCTTTTGCCAATAATTTGGCAAGGTGCGTACCAACTTCTCCGGCACCGGCTACTATAATTTTCATTTATTCTTGAATAAAAAATCAATATATTCTAAATCAATACTTGAATTTAAGTTACGTTTTCGGTACGTTTTGTCAGGAATTATCAATTCTCTACTTTTTCGATAACTTCCTGTCTTAATAAAGATGCATTTTTCAGGAAACTCAAAATGCTTTGTTTAATGCCTGAATCATCTAATTTGAGCATTGCATATAATTCATCGGGGGTGCCGTGATCTATAAATTTATCCGGAATACCCAATCTTAACACATCTAAATGATAATTATTATCTTCCAAAAATTCCAGCACCGCAGAGCCAAAACCTCCTTTGATAACTCCATCTTCAATGGTAATAATATTTTTGAATTTCCCTGCAATTTCGTGTATTAGTTCTTCATCAAGCGGCTTCAAAAAACGGGCATCGTAATGCGCTATAGAAACTCCGGACTCCTGTTCGACCATCTCAATTGCCTTTTTAGCTGCATTTGCCATCGTTCCGATGGTAATTACGGCAATATCGTTGCCATCTTTCAAACACTCTCCCTTCCCAATGGGAAGTTCCTGCCACTCCTTGTGCCACTCAACGATAAAGCCTTTACCACGTGGATAACGAATTACAAAAGCTCCTTTTTCGGGCAATTGAGCGGTATACATCAGGTTTCTCAATTCAATTTCATCGCGCGGCGCGGCAATGGTGAGGTTCGGGATGCAGCGCATATACGCCAAATCGAACTGTCCTTGATGAGTTGCGCCGTCAGCCCCAACAATTCCAGCACGATCAAGGCAAATGATTACCGGTAATCTTTGCAAAGCAACATCATGAATCACGTTATCATAAGCGCGCTGCATAAATGAAGAATAGATATTGCAAAACGGCACCATCCCCTCTTTTGCGAGTCCTGCGGAAAAAGTTACAGCATGCCCCTCGGCAATTCCCACATCAAAAACACGCTCAGGATATCGTCGTTGCATAATAGTCATCGAACAACCCGAAGGCATAGCGGGTGTAATCCCTACTATTTTTTCGTTATGTTTTGCCAATTCAAGTAACGTTTTACCAAAAACATCCTGAAAAAGCTGTGGTTCCACATTATTATGATTACAAACGATGCGTTCGCCCGTTTCTACGTCAAATTTTCCAGGCGCGTGCCATAGTGTTACCGATTTTTCGGCAGGCTCATACCCCTTCCCTTTTTTAGTGATACAATGAAGTACTTTAGGACCTTTGTATTTTTTTATCTCGGAAAGAATACGTACCAGATTTTCCACATCATGACCATCCACAGGTCCGAAATAACGGATATTTAACGATTCGAATATGTTTTGTTTTTGACGTGTAAAGAATGTTTTTATGCTATTATTAACACGGATGATTTGATTTTTTTTCTCCTCGTCCACCCAGTTTCTTTTTTTGAAGAAATTGTAGATTTTATACCTCACCTTGTTGTAGAGTGGCGAAGTTGTAATATCCACCAAGTACTGTGTAAATCCTCCGATGATCGGGTCAATTGCCATTTGGTTATCGTTAAGAATAATCAGCAGGTTATTTTTATCCATTGACGTATTATTCAAACCTTCAAAAGCGAGTCCTCCTGTCATCGCCCCATCTCCAATCACGGCAACCACCTGTCGGTCTTCTCCTTTCATCAATGCTGCCACCGACATTCCCAACGCCGCCGAAATAGAGGTGGACGCATGCCCAACGCCAAAAGCATCGTATTCACTTTCAGAGATTTTCGGGAAACCGCTTATTCCCCCAAACTGCCTGTTTGTATGAAAAGTATCTCTTCTTCCTGTCAATATCTTATGTCCGTATGCCTGATGACCCACATCCCAAACAATACGATCGTAAGGGGTATTAAAAACATAATGCAACGCCACCGTCAATTCGACCACTCCTAAATTAGACCCTAAGTGACCGGGATTTTTAGATACTTCATCAATTATATATTGTCTAAGTTCGTCACTGACAGTTTTGAGTTCTTCTTTTTTAATTTTTTTAAGGTCTTCCGGAGAATTTATGTTATTTAAGTATGTATATATTTTGTTGTTCATTCTGAGATTTCGCCAAATTATTTAAATACAAAAATAATACATTTTTGTTATGACTTACTTTTTTTAAGATTTAATTTAAAAAAGTTTCCACACGCTTCGTTTTAAAACTACAGAGATATTATCAAAAATATTTTCACCAATTATTTATCAACACAGCACAAGGCAACCAACTTCATCATTTCTTATTGAGATTGAAACGTACATTGCAATTCCCAATGTAGCTGTTCTGTACGTTATCCTATTTTTTTATTCAAATTAATTGTTTTACAAATTGAGATCGTCTTGACTTTTCAATTTGCAGAAATAATATTAAACAGACGTTACACCTACATTGCTTAAAACCAATGACGTATACTTTTTCACATTGTTGTCCGGTTAAAAGAAATACTTACAAAATATACATATTCAATCAATTAGAACGAATCAGCAGATTTTAAGCGAACAACAATAATAAAAAATGAAGATTAAATTGGCTATCAACAAGCTTCTTCAACTAAATGGTATTACAAAACTACAAGCACACCCACCAAAATTAACGTTTTCCATAAATTTGACAGATATTTGTTGATTAAAAGACAAATCAACACCTTTTTATTGTCGTTTTTTTTGGCAGAAATAAAAATAATACTATTTTTGCAGGTTGTAAAAATATGATAATAATATGAAGAAAACTGTATTCATTTGTACAGCATTGCTTTTGAGTGTAAATTTAATCGCACAAAATGCTATGATAAAAGGTAGAGTGATAGACCGTGCGACAAACAAACCTGTTTCGGGCGTAACAATAACTTTGCTCAAACAGCAACTCAACACATTGACCAATGCGGAGGGAAAATTTAAGCTACAAATGGTGGAAGAGAAAGACGAAATCATACGTTTTTCAGGAGCGGGATACACACAACAAAGCATTAGCATAAAAATCACTAAAAATCAAGAACTCAATTTGGGTGACATAGCACTCGAAAAAGATATAAAAGCAGATGCAGAGATATCTCATCTCGGTTTTCAGCGTGAAAACAGTTTTGAACTAAGTGCGATAGACGAATCGACGCAAGACGAAGACGCAGATATAGCGGGACAAAATTTCAGCACATTGGCTACTTTATCCAATGATCCTTATTTGTCTGAAGTAGGATACAACTTGTCAGGATTCCGGTTCTCGCCACGCGGTTACAAAAACAAATACGCACAAACCTATTTAAACGGTGTTGAATTCAATTCACTTATGCGTGGCAATTTCAATTATTCGATGCTTGGAGCGATGAACGATGTTACGCGAAATTCTACCACACAGGACTACCTACAGGCAAGTTTATTTTCTTTTGGCGATTTGGCAGGTACGCAAAACTATGACCTACGGGCAGGCAGTTACGCACGCGGAACTAAAATTACGGCAACTTATACTAACCGCAATTATCAGCAACGGTTAATGCTATCACACCATACAGGACTGAACCGTAACGGGTGGGCTTTTTCGGCATTAGTTGGCGGACGCTATGCTTATGAAGGGAATGTAGAAGGCACGTTTTATCTCAATTTATCTTATTTTTTAGGTGTAGAAAAACAATGGGATAATGGACGACACAGTTTATCACTCTCTACATTCGGTTCACCTGTACAACGCGCACAACAATCTGCCTCTGTACAAGAAGCTTATGATATTACCGGCAATAATTTATATAACTCATATTGGGGTTTTATGCCGGATGGTTCTAAACGTAATCAACGCGTAGTAACAAGTTTTAGTCCGACGGCTATCCTTTCGCACATTTGGAAAATCGACAGCAACAACAAACTAACAACAGGTTTAGCATTTAGTTATAACCGTTATGGTTCGACAGCCCTCAACTGGTTCAATAATGCCAAGGATCCTCGCCCTGACTATTATCGTTATTTACCAAGTTATACGGCAAGTACATACAATACGCTTGATCAAAGGTATCAACAAGATGCTAATTTTTGGAATACGACAAGTAGTCACATAGTTTGGGGGGACATTTATGAAGCAAATGCCAATAATAACCAATATGGTGCAAATAAATCTGCTTTATACATAGTGGAAGAGCGCCGCAACGATGCCCTCGAAACCAGTTTTAATACCACGTTACAAAAGCGCTTACAAGAAGAAATAACCCTTACGGCAGGAGTTAATGCTCGATATACACTCGGTAAGACCTTTGACGTGGTTGCCGATTTACTTGGTGCAAATTATCTTCTCGATATTGACAAGTACGGAGAACGTGATTTTCCGGGAAACAATGATGTTAAACAAAATGACCTACTCCACCCCGACCGTAAAGTAAAAGAAGGAGATACTTTTGGCTACAATTATAACACAGATATTAAAAACGGTAGTGTTTGGGCACAATTACATCACAATTACGAGCATGTTGAGGTTTTTTATGCAGGTCGACTTTCTGTCAATTCGTTTTTCCGCGATGGACAGATGAAAAACGGACGTGATCCACTGACTTCTTACGGAAAAGGGAAAGTACATACATTTGTTGATCCGTCTGTAAAAGCAGGAGTTGTATATAAAATAAATGGACGAAACTTAGTATCACTTAATGGAATGTACAAATCGCAAGCTCCTCTACCTTATGATGCTTATACCAAGCCACGTATATCAGATGAAGCTGTACCTAATTTGGAATCAGAGAAAATTGCAACTGCCGATTTGAATTACGTGTTCACCTACCCTAAATTAAACGGCAGATTATCTGGATTTTACACGAATTATACCGATGGAGCATCTAAAATCTCTTATTACAATGACTCTTACAGCACTTTCGTACATCATAGTATTTCAGATGTAAGTAAACGAAACTACGGAGTGGAGGCAGCATTCAAATACAATATGTGGAAAAACATTTCACTTTCGATGGCAGGAAGTTGGTCTGATTTTAGATACACGTCCAATCCTATGGGGACGGTTCGATACGAAAACGGTTCGAGCAATGACATCAACGAAGGAGTAGCCATAAAAAATTATCATGTAGGAGGTTCGCCTGAGATTGCCGGAACTTTAAGTGTTCAATATTTTTGGAGATATTGGTGGTTTGAGGTCAGCATAAACGGAATAGCTAACAATTATCTTGACCCTTCTTATATCCAACGTACCCCGTCAATAATAAAATCGGTAAGAGATGCTGCTACCGCTGCCGGATATGACAATGTAAAAACTGAAACGACGGTGGCAGATTGGTTGCGACAAGTAAAATTAGACAATGCCGTTACAATGGATATTTCTATCAGTAAGTTGTTTTACATCAAAGGTGGCAAACAACTGAACATCAATCTAAATGCCTCAAACATACTCAATAATACAGGCGTAAGAACAGGCGGATATGAACAAGGGCGTATTCCACTATACAACAGCGTTATTGACTTAGATAACTTAAATAAATTTCCTGCAAAATTTTATTATATGCAAGGATTTAATTTATTCTTAAATATAGGCTTTAAATTTTAATTAGAGAAAATATGAAAAAAAATAATTATATAATGATTTTATTGTTTGCATTAATATTTATAAATGCTTGCAATGATAAAAGAAGTTACGACATACCAGAAATAAAAGTCCCAATTTATATCAATGCAAAAGGATTAAACTTTATTACTATTGATTCATTAAAGCGACTTTATCCCGCAGGAAGTAATTATGACACATATAACTTCATCGAAAACACATTAAAAGCGATTAAAGGGAGGGTTTCAGGAAACGATGAAAGCGGGAATATATACAAAACAGTGTATATACAAGATTCAACGGGGAGCATTGTATTAGGGACACAACTTACTGGATTATTTTCTAATTTTAGAGTAGGTCAGGAAGTTATCGTCGAACTTGACGGTTTGGCTGTGGGAAAATACGCAGGGAGTTATCAAATTGGAAGCGCTATTCCGTCGTATTATGGAGACACCAAGCAAATGGACAGAATGAGTGCCACTGAATTTCAAATGCACGTTTTCAGGAATGAAAAACCTATTCCCGACTCCATCAAACCAGTTATTTATTATAATCTTCCCGATATGACCGAAAATATTAGAGGTACACTCGTAACATTTAAAAATGCATATTTCAAAGATGGAGGTAAGAAAATTTTTGCTGTAAAAGGCTCTGGTTATGGTAATGATAGTTTATACGTTAACGGTAAAAGAGTATTAGTACGTACAAGCGAATATGCTAACTTTGCTGCAGATACAGTACCCATAGGAATTGGCGATATAACGTGTCTTCTCACTCGTTACCAAAGAGGCAAAAACGACGCAGTTCAACTCATTATAAGAAATAGAGATGATTTAAAATTTAAAAAATAAAATCCAAATCTAATAATTTTAAAATAGGAGAAAACTTATGAAACTAAAAAATTTATTTATTGCAGTAGCGGCATTATTAGTAATGTCAGCCTGTAAGACAGAAGATTCTGTTACCGGCATCTCTGTAAATCCAACAAATGCTACCCTCACAAAAATAGGAGAGACCACTACTCTTACAGCTTCACTGGCACCTTCAGGGGCTAAAGCTAACGTAACCTGGAGTTCTTCCAATTCTGCCGTTGCAACCATTACAGGAAACGGATTAACAGCAACTGTTACCGCAGTAGGAAAAGGAACTGCAAAAATAACAGCAGCGGTAGACATATTTACAGCGGAAACCCAAATAACAGTGAATATAAACGATACCGGTGAAGGAAGTAAAGATAATCCTTACTCTGTGGAAACCGCTGTATCAAAAAGTTCGGGTGACAAAGATAAAATAGACGTTGCAGGAGTTTGGGTGAAAGGTTTTATCGTAGGACATTACAATAGTGATACGAAAGCAGTAGAAACCACCGACGCTGATGGATATAATTTAGTAATTGCGACATCTGCATCTGAAACAGACAAAACCAAAATGGTTTGTGTACAGTTGCCGGCAGGTGATATCCGCAACGCATTGGCTCTTAAAGATAACCCAACTCTACTTGGAAAAGAAGTTAAAGTACACGGCGATATCACAACCTACAATACAATGCCTGGCATCAAAAACACTGACGGATATTGGCTCATCGAAAGCAATACCGGCATCAATCCACCGGAACAAGGTAATTTTAATGTTCCGGTTATATCAATATCTGAACTTGCGGCTAAATATACCGGTACTGACGTAACATTATCAGGTGAGAATAAAATCATCGGCGTTGTAACTTCCGATTTAGTTGGTGGTAATTCTACTTCAAAGAAAAACATTATTATAACTTCTGAAAATAATCTTTCGGGAATAGCCATCCGTTTTTCTGATAAAGATAATACTTATTCTATGGGAGATAAAATTGAAGTACTTCTTGATGGAAAACTTACTGTTTATGGGAACGCCCTCCAATTAAGCGTAGGACTTGTAAATACGTCAAAAGTAGGTACAGCAACTATTACCCCTCGCACAACAACGATAGAAGCCGTAAACGCCAATATTTCAACTTATGAATATTGTGTCGTAACCTTACAGGGTACACTCAACGGTGCTAATGGAGCTACAACTTACGGTTCCTCTACAGCACACCAGACAAACACATTAATTAATGGAAGTAATTCGATAGATGTTTTTGTGTCGAAATATTCTTCTTTTGTGAGTAGCGTTTTACCAACAGGTACAGTTTCGGTAACAGGTATCGTACAAAAATACGAAACAAAAAATCAACTTATCATCAGAAACTTGAACGACGTAAAATAAACAATCAATCCTTCCACAACTATTCCAAGGTTTTATGCTTTGGAATAGTTGTTATCTATTTTAGAATGAAAAAAACAATAAAGTATATAGCCGTTTTTACCGTCGTTGCGTTATTTACTCTGTCGTGTCATAGCACAAAGCAAGTACAATCAACAGGACAGCGGAAAGTTCAAGTTTATCCGATTGGTTTCTATAACCTCGAAAACTTGTATTATCCCGATACTACGGTAAGCATTGACCATAGATTCGACAAAGAATTTACTCCCAAGGGTTCAAATGCTTGGACAATGGAAAGATATGGGAAGAAACTGTCAAATATGGCATTTGTTTTAAACGAAATGGCAAAAGAATTTGGAGGACTTGCAGCGGTAGGTGTTTCGGAAATTGGCAGTCGCAAAGTATTGGAAGATTTACTGGCTACCGAATCATTAAAAAACAGAAATCTGAAAATAGTGCATTATGAGTCACCTGATTGGCGGGGCGTTGATGTAGGTTTACTGTACGATCCTGAGCGTTTCCAGTATATTTCAAGCCGTACTTATCCTTTTCCATATAAAAAAGGAGTGGAGCAAAACGTTACCGACAGTACTTTTCGTACACGCGATGTACTGCTTGTTACAGGTAATATAGCCGGTGAACGCACTACTATTTTAGTGAACCACTGGCCATCACGCCGTGGAGATAAATCGGTTGTTTCGCGCGAATTAGCCGCCTCTGTATGTCACCATATTTATGATTCGATAATGACGGTTAACCCGTCTGAACACGTTATAATTATGGGCGACCTTAACGACGACCCAACCGATCCAAGTTGCGCAGTAGTCTTAAATGCAAAAAAGACTATTGCCGAAGTTCAACCCGGCGGACTTTTTAATACCATGTGGGAAAAATATGCCAAAGGTATTGGTTCGCTTTGTTATCAAGGAAAATGGAATCTGTTTGATCAAATTATTATTTCCGAAAATTTATTGGGAAATGATTTATCCACATTAAAGTTCCGAAAAGCTGAGATTTTTAACCGCGACTTTTTAATTCAAAAAACAGGTAAATTTAAAGGCTACCCATTTCGTACTTTTAGCGGTGGATATTTTCAGAACGGATACAGTGACCACTTCCCTACTTTGATTTATCTGACTAAAGAAAAAGAAAATAAATAAAAATTAGTTTATCTGTTTGACAATTTAATAGGTTAATCGTTTTATGTCATTAACCATTCTTTAGAGCCAAGCAAATGAGCTTAAAGTAACAGACTTACAAACTTAAATTATGGAATACCCTACTCTTATCGGGAAATTAATTATGCCCGAGTATGGACGAAATATTCAGCAGATGGTTGAATATGCGTTGACAATAGAAGATCGTGAAGAAAGAAAAAAATGTGTGCAAAGCATCATCAATACGATGGGAAATTTATTCCCCTATCTGAGAGATGTTAACGACTTTAAACACAAATTATGGGATCACGTAGCCATTATGTCAAATTTTATGTTGGATATTGACTATCCTTATGAAATAGTGAAAGCGGAGAATTTGTATACCCGTCCCGAAACAATTCCTTACAAAAATTCACGTATTCGTTATATGCACTACGGAAGAAATTTGGAAGAAATGATTGAAAAAATAGCAAATTATCCGGACGGTGAGACAAAAAATGAATTGATAAAACTCATCGCGAACCAGATGAAAAAATGTTTCTTGACATGGAATAAAGAGGTAGTTGACGACAAAAAAATATTTGACGACTTACGCGAACTCTCGCGGCGCAAATTGGATATCTCGGAAGATTTTCTTAAATTGATGGAAAGTAAAAATATTCTTCAATCCGGAAAGTCAAACAAAAAAAACAATAATAATAACAGAAACAACAATAATAAAAAGAAACAGTAAAGTAAGATTATAAGTAAAAATATTACAAATAAACTACTACTGATAATAATCTTAATAACAAACTATTGACTACAAACTATAAACTTGTTCAATGTCTTCATTTAAAATAGAAGGTGGTCACAGATTAAACGGTACAATTACTCCTCAGGGTGCAAAAAACGAAGCCTTGCAAGTAATTTGTGCCGTTCTTCTTACACCTGAAAAAATTACGATTCAAAATATCCCTCAAATTTTAGACGTATTAAATCTTATCGATTTACTGAAAGATATGGGTGTTAAGGTTGAAAAAATCAGTCAAAACGACTATGTTTTTCAAGCTGACGATATAGATTTGAATTATTTGAATTCGGATAAATTCTACCGTCAGAGCGCCTCTTTAAGAGGTTCTGTTATGATTGCGGGACCGCTTGTGGCACGTTTTGGGAGAGCTATTATCCCCAAACCGGGCGGGGATAAAATCGGAAGACGCAGATTAGACACACACTTTCTTGGCATTCAAAAACTCGGTGCCGACTTTGAGTACAATGCCAATAACAAGCTCTATAAAATTACCGCTGAACAACTAAAAGGATGCTATATGTTGCTGGATGAAGCCTCGGTAACCGGCACAGCTAATATCCTGATGACAGCCGTTTTAGCTGAAGGCAAAACAACCATTTATAATGCCGCGTGCGAGCCATATTTGCAACAACTCTCAAAAATGCTCAATTCTATGGGAGCAAATATTGGGGGAGTCGGATCAAATTTGCTTACTATTGAAGGAGTGAAGGAATTGAAAGGCTGCAAGCATACCCTACTCCCCGATATGATTGAAGTGGGAAGTTTTATAGGAATGGCTGCAATGACGGGCTCTGAAATTACTATTAAAAATGTAGCCTACGATGAATTGGGAATTATTCCCGACAGTTTTCGCCGTCTGGGAATTATTTTGGAACAAAAGGGAGACGATATTTTTATTCCCGCACAGGAAAATTACACCATCGAATCGTTTATTGACGGCTCGATTATGACCATTGCTGATGCACCTTGGCCCGGCTTAACTCCCGACTTACTGAGTGTATTTCTTGTTGTAGCAACCAAAGCAGTAGGGAGCGTGCTAATCCACCAAAAAATGTTCGAAAGCCGTTTGTTTTTTGTGGATAAACTGATTGATATGGGCGCACAAATTATTCTTTGTGATCCGCACCGTGCTACGGTAATTGGTCTGGGAAACAATCTACACTTGCGTGCTTCCAAGATGTCTTCACCGGATATACGTGCCGGAATTGCATTGTTGATTGCAGCTATGAGCGCCGAAGGCACAAGCACCATACACAACATTGATCAAATTGACCGCGGTTACGAAGATATTGACAAGCGTTTGAACGCACTCGGAGCAAAAATTACTCGAATTTAATTCGTTTTGAAATGAAAAAAAATCTTTTGGTATAGGCGTTTAGGTCGCTGTAATTTTGGATAAATCTGCTACTTTTGTAGCGTGGATATTAGGAAACAATATATAGGAGTGAATTCAATAGAGTTCGATAAATATTTTCAGACACAGGAGGATTGCTATCGCTATGTTTCAGAAATAAAATGGTCAGCCGAGCATCCTTACCAATGTAAGAAGTGTGGTCATTTGAAATTTGGCAAAGGCAAAAAGCCCTATTCACATCGTTGCGCCAAATGCAATTACGATGAAAGCCCCACTTCTGGAACTATGTTTGACAAGTTGAAATTTTCATTGCTTATCGCATTTCATATCTGTTTTAAAATTAGCACCAAGAAGAAAGGAATGTCTTCATTGGAATTGTCAGAGGAATTTGGATTGCGTTAGAAAACAGTATGGGAATTTAAGTGGAAAATCCAACAAGCAATGACAAGTAGCCGTAAAAGCCGATTGGAGGGCAAAGTTCAGGTTGATGAGTTTCTCATAGGAGAATACGAAGAAGGTAAAGTTGGTCGTAGTGGCGACAGTAAAAAGAAGTTAGTAATTGTTGGGCTTGAAATTTTGGAAGATAAAAAAGGTGTTGGTCGAGCTTATGCACAAGTAATTGAGCATGCTTCGAGCAAAGAATTTAGACCATTTTTTCAAACATATATCAGCAACGATGCAAATGTTATTACTGATGTTTGGAAAGGTTATTTACCATTGAAAAAAGACTATCCAAACTTAGAACAAATACCTTCGGAGAAAGGGAAAGGCATGCAGCAGTTGCATATTCACATAATGAACATTCAGGGATGGCTACGAGGAATACACCACCATTGTTCAAAAGAACGGATGCAAGGTTATCTCGATGAATATCATTTTCGTTATAATAGACGGACAATGATGGGGTCAATCTTCGATTTACTCATAAAAAGGATGGTTCTAAGCGAACCTAAGAGATTGATTAAAAATAAAATAACAACAGCGAACTAAGCGCCTATACCAAAAAATCTTTTAATTGTCATTTTATTTGTGTTTGTATTTAGTTCAATAAATGCACAAACACCCGCAGATACAACAAACAGCTATAAGTTTCCGGCAAAGGAAAAATTGGTAAAGCCATATCATCCTGAGGAAAATGCACAGCAAAAATTGGATGAATTAATTTTCAAAGCTAAAAATGAGAACAAAAATATATTCATCCAAGCCGGCGGAAATTGGTGCGGTTGGTGCTTGCGTTTCAATTATTTTGTACACAATGAACCGGAATTAAACCGAATTCTCGATAAAAATTATTTGTATTATCACCTCAATTATTCTCCTGAAAATAAAAACGAGGCTGTTTTCAGTAAATATACCGAAAAAGACAAGCATTACGGCTATCCGTTCTTTATTATTCTTTCGAGTAAAGGCGAATTGCTATGTATACAAGAAAGCGGAATTTTTGAAGAAGGAATTGGTTATAACGCTGAAAAAGTAAAACAGTTTTTGCTAAAATGGTGTCCGAAATAAAAAATTATTTTGCAGGGAAAATACAAAACCATATTAAGCTCGTCTGAAGGAATTTACAAAGAAAAAGGGAGTAAATTCCTTTCGTTTATCTTGCCCGTAAATAATGTGGATGAGATAAAAGAAGTTCTTGAAAAATTCCGAAAAGATTATTTTGATGCCCGCCACGTGTGTTACGCCTATATGCTTGGCGAAGAAAGAGATGTTTTTAGAGCAAATGACGATGGTGAACCTTCGGGAACAGCAGGACGACCCATCTTAGGGCAGATAAATTCGTATGAACTCACCAACGTGCTGGTTATTGTGGTTCGCTATTTTGGAGGAATTTTGTTGGGGACAAGCGGATTAATTACAGCCTATAAAGAAGCAACCATAGATGCCGTTAAAAACTCGAAAATTGTAGAAAAAACAATAGAGAGACCGCTTTCAATCCATTTTACTTATGAACTGATGAGCGAAGTTTCACGCATTATCAAAGAATTTGATCTCATGATTTCCAGACAAAAATTTGAAACTGAATGTGATATTTCTTTCTCTGTTTCCAAACAAAAATTTGAAATTGTAAAAGATAGATTTGAGAAAATTTATGGCGTGAAGATAATATGTGATTAACACTGTTGAGTAAACCCTCTTCCTTTTGCAAAAATTCATCAAATAATCAAAAATAAAATCAACAATTTTAAACTTGTTGTTACTTTTCAGTCAAATATCAAATTTTTCTTTTATTTGATAAAAAATACTTATGAATCAGAGAACTAAATTAGCAATGGTTTTATTATCCATTATTATCACTCCTGTTTATACACAAACAAGTGAAATAAATTGGCAAACTTCCCTATTAAAAATTGATGGTAATAATTATGATTGGCACCCGATTGGAAAAAATTTACGTTTTTACGATTCCAAAAGCCAATTAAAATATGAATTTAGAAATGACTCAATAAATCTTTACTTTGTTTTTGAATCAGATAGTCCTCTCCTACAACATCAAATTTCGCAAGCCGGGTTAAGCTTAAAATTCACCATTAAAGAAAAAACGAAACGATTTGCCACTCTTACAATAGTGCCTAAAAAAGGAATGCCTGAAAAATTTATACCGCGTAATCAAACTATTTCATTAGACGAATTAGCACAAAAAGAAGAAGTTTTCCCAAAAGATACAGCCTATTTACAAGGTTTCAAGTTTTCGGAAAATTACATTGTTTCAGGTAACAATGATTACAATAACATAGTCTTTGATATTAGTAAAGGAATAAAATCAAATAAAACAGTATTTGAATTACAGATTCCACTTCGTGATTTTTTTGGAAGTAACTATAAGCTGGATAATATCAATCAAATACCACTACAAATTCAACTCACAATCAATACACCGACAAAGAAGAATAATACAGATACAATGAAAGGAAGAATGGACAAAGCAGGTGATTTTGGTGGTGGAGGTGGTATGAGACCTGGTGGGGGAATGAACGGAGGTCCCGGCAGAGATGGAGGAGGTGAAATGCAAGAGATGGGTAATTCTCGTCCGGAGAATATGCAAAACGAAATTACAACGGAAAAGAAAGATATGAAATTCGAGTTTTATTTGACAAACAAAAAAACGAAATAACCTGCATAAAACTTATTCTAAGCAGCTAATTAGTGACAGAAACTTTATAAATATTGCTAAAATAATCAAATTAAAACACTATAATTATTTTTAAACTCTTATTTAGATTATACTGTTTTTTACAAAATTTCTCCTATCTTTGCATAGGAAATATGATAAAAATAAAATATCAATATAATAGCTTCATTAGCAGCTTACAGCAGTCAAGTTGCAGTGAAAAATTATCCTTAAAAATATTGAAGCCAACATTTTCGTAATAGATTGTGTTGGCTTTTTGTTTCTAAATATCAATAAAAAATCTCTTTTGGGAGGAGATTAAAGGCTTTATGAAAAACCGAAGTTTAGTATCCATCAACGATTACAGCAAAGAAGAAATCTTAGGGATTCTTCATACTGCCGCAGATTTTGAAGCCAATACAAACCGCAAAACTCTGGACGGGAAAGTAGTGGCTACACTATTTTTTGAGCCTTCTACACGTACGCGATTGAGTTTTGAAACAGCCGTAAATCGTCTCGGAGGACGTATCATTGGTTTCTCAGACGCCGCCACAAGCAGTTCGGTAAAAGGAGAAACATTGCACGATACCATCCGAATGGTTGCGAATTATGCCGATGCCATTGTGATGCGCCATCCGCTGGAAGGAGCTGCGCGTTACGCGTCAGAAATGTCGCCGGTGCCCATCATCAACGCGGGCGACGGTGCCAACCAGCATCCATCACAAACGTTACTCGATTTGTATTCCATTCTCAAAACACAGGGAACGCTGGAAAACCTGAATATTTGTTTGGTAGGAGACTTAAAATACGGGCGTACTGTGCACTCCCTGATTATGGCGATGTCACATTTTAACCCCACATTTCAAATTCATCGCTCCTAAAGAATTAAAAATGCCCGACGAATATAACCTTTTCTGTAAAAAGCGGGGAATACCCTACACGGAAAGCACAGAATTGACCGATAATTTTAATGATGCCGATGTTCTCTATATAACTCGTGTACAAAAAGAGCGTTTTTTGGATTTGATGGAATATGAAAGGGTCAAAAATGTGTATACACTGAAAAACAGTATGCTTAAAAATTCTAAATCGAATCTGAGGATTCTGCATCCGCTACCACGCGTGAATGAAATCGATCAGGATGTGGATGAAAGCCCCAAAGCATATTATTTTCAGCAGGCTCAGAATGGACTCTTTGTTCGTCAGGCAATTGTGAGCAAAGTTTTGTCACTTTAATCTTCAAATAGAAATTATAAAAAAATGGGAACAAAAGTTTTACAAGTAGCGGCACTAAAAAACGGAACTGTGATTGATCATATTCCCGCAGAGAAACTTTTCAAAGTTTTTTCAATTTTGAAATTAGAAGATTGTAAAGAAACCATCACTGTCGGGAATAACCTCACCAGTAAAACATTGAGCAAGAAGGGAATTATAAAAATTACAGATCGTTTTTTTGAGGAAGACGAAACAAATAAAATAGCACTGATAGCTCCCAATGCTAAAATTAATATCATCAAAGAATTTGAAGTTATCGAAAAAAGACCATTAAAACTACCTGAAGAGGTAAAAGAAATAGTGCAATGTCCTAATCCCGCTTGCATCACAAATCATCAGCCGGTAAAAACATGGTTTCACACAATTAAAGATTTGAATGAAAACAGATTAAAGTGTCATTATTGTGAAAGAGAAGTAAAAATAGATGAAGTAAAAATAAAGTAGCTAACCCTCCCAATAAATCGGGACAAGGCCTCCAAAGTCTTGCCTAAGACAGTCAGGAAGAGGGAATGAATAAAATGTCAAAAAATATTATAAAATAAAAATGTCAAAAAACAAATTCAATAAGGATTCTGTTAATATCGATAACAAACAATTAAAAACTCATTCTCCCTCTCCTTTGGAGAGGTCTCGTATAATCTTTTAAACCGGGCACAATGATTTACCCGCTTCCGGCTGCGATGATTTCGTGTGGTACTTCAGAAGAAGAATATAATATACTTACTATCAGCTGGATGGGAACAATTTGTACCAATCCGCCGATGTGCTATATTTCAGTTCGTCCCGAACGCCATTCGTATGAAATAATCAAACGGACGGGCGAATTTGTTATTAACCTAACCAACGAAGAATTAGCTTACGCTGCTGATTGGTGCGGTGTAAAAAGCGGTAAAAACGTCAATAAATTTGAAGAAATGAAACTCACTCCCGTAAAAGGAGAAATGATAAACGCACCCATTATCAAAGAATCACCGCTTTGCATTGAGTGTAAGGTGAAAGAAATAATTCCCCTCGGTTCGCACCATATGTTTATTGCCGATGTGCTGAATGTGCAGGCGGATGCGCGCTTTATTAACGAGGAAACCGATAAATTTGACATTGAAAAAGCAATATTGATCGCTTATTCTCACGGACATTATTATAAACTGGGAGAAGAAATCGGAAGATTCGGTTGGACGGTAAAGAAAAAATGACCAAAATTAAATTTAAATAAAAAAACACCATGAAAAAACTATTTTTAATTGCAATTGTAGCAACACTTGCCGGTTGTCAGACACAGAATAATTTGTTTTTAGGAAACACTTGGAAATTAGTGGAATTAAACGGAAAAAACATCTCAACTGAAAATGTTGAAGTAACTTTGAATTTTGATTTAGCAAATAAAAAAGTGAATGGAAACGGCGGTTGTAATCGCTACTTCGGTAGTTATCAATTGAATGGAAATTCCATTGAAATCAGCAATATTGGTTCTACCAAAATGTTTTGTATGGAAACAGCCAATATCGAAGACGAATTTTTTAACACATTAAAAGATAAATCAGAGATAAAAGTAATCGGCAGTCAGTTGACTTTCAGCAAAGAAGGAAAAACGGTTCTTATATTTCAAAAAGGAAATAAAAAATAAACAAATCATTGTTATTATGGTCAGAGACGAGAAAATATTTGATATTATTGAGCGTGAAAAACAACGCCAGATGAAAGGAATTGAACTTATTGCTTCCGAAAACTTTGTGAGTGATCAAGTAATGGAGGCGATGGGTTCTGTGTTGACAAACAAATATGCCGAAGGTTATCCCGGAAAGCGTTACTACGGCGGATGCGAAGTGGTTGACGAAAGCGAACAACTTGCAATTGATCGATTAAAACAGATTTTCGGTGCAGAATGGGCAAACGTGCAACCCCACTCGGGAGCGCAAGCGAACGCTGCGGTGTTTTTAGCGTGTTTAAATCCCGGCGATAAATTTCTCGGACTCAACCTTTCTCACGGCGGACACCTTTCGCACGGATCGCCTGTAAACAGCTCGGGAATTCTTTACCAAGCTTGCGAATATAATGTAAAGGAAGAAACCGGACGCGTTGATTACGACCAAATGGAAGAAGTAGCTTTGCGCGAACGCCCTAAATTGATTGTTGGTGGCGGTTCGGCATACTCTCGCGAATGGGACTACAAACGTATGCGTGAAATTGCCGACAAAATCGGTGCTATTTTAATGATTGATATGGCGCATCCGGCAGGATTAATTGCCGCAGGATTGTTGGAAAATCCTGTAAAATATGCACACATTGTAACTTCAACAACGCATAAAACACTTCGCGGACCACGCGGTGGAATTATTTTGCTGGGAAAAGATTTTCCAAATCCTTGGGGAAAAACTACCCCGAAAGGCGAAGTAAAAATGATGTCGGCTTTGCTCGACAGCGCTGTTTTTCCCGGAATCCAAGGAGGACCGCTTGAACACGTGATTGCCTCAAAAGCAGTTGCCTTTGGCGAATGCCTTCAACCTGAATACGTTGAATATCAAAAACAAGTAAAGAAAAATGCTTCGGCATTGGCAGAAGCCTTGGTAAAACGTGGTTTCAAAATTATTTCAGGCGGAACAGACAACCACTCGATGTTGGTAGATTTACGTTCAAAATATCCTGATCTAACAGGAAAAGTAGCTGAGAAAGTACTCGTTGAAGCCGATATCACTTGCAACAAAAATATGGTTCCTTTTGATAACCGTTCGCCTTTCCAAACTTCGGGAATCCGCTTGGGAACGCCCGCCATTACCACGCGTGGCGCAAAAGAACCGCTGATGGAGGAAACTGCCGAAATGATTGAAACCGTTCTTTCAAACGTAGAGAATGAAGCCGTAATCAAATCTGTTCGTGAACGGGTAAACAAAACAATGGAAAATTATCCGCTATTTGCGTGGTAAAAAAAGTCAGAACTTTGATTTTTCTGATTAATTTGATTCACTGAGAAAAGATAAACAGCTATCTCATAAAACTCACAATTAAAAATGCTAATTATGGGATGATAACATAGAGAATTTATCAATCATAAATTTCTAAAACGATACTTTATTGAAAATAAATAACATCAATCAGGATAATAAAAAAAAACAAGGTTCAGATGCTGGGGAGGCTTTGTTTTCCCTCTCCGAACATACCGATACCGCTGTTTTTTACGGTGTAAACAATAGCAATATCCAATTATTGAGGAATTTACATCCTGATGTTCAGTTAGTGGCGCGGGGACACGTAATAAAAATCACCGGGAACGAAGAAAATGCAAACCGATTAATTTCAGGATTAGAAAAAGTAGAATCTTTTGTGTTGAATAACAATTCTCTAACGGAAGAAAATATCATCGAAATTATCAAAGGAAATCAACCGGCTGAAATTACATTTGATAATCTAATTCTTCACGGCGTAAATGGAAAATCCATTATGGCGCGCACCAAAAACCAGCAAAAATTAGTTCGCGATTATGAAGAAAACGATATGCTTTTTGCCATTGGTCCTGCGGGTTCGGGGAAAACATACACTGCGATTGCTTTGGCTGTTAAATCGTTGAAAAATAGAGAAAAAAAGAAAATTATTCTGAGCCGTCCGGCTGTGGAAGCGGGTGAAAAGCTTGGATTCCTTCCAGGCGATATGAAAGAGAAAATTGACCCGTATCTGCAACCGCTTTACGATGCGTTGATGGATATGATTCCGGCTGTAAAACTGAAAGAATATCTTGAAAACGGAACGATTCAAATAGCTCCTCTTGCATTTATGCGCGGACGAACGTTAAGCGATGCAGTGGTGATTTTAGACGAAGCACAAAATACATCAACACAGCAGATAAAGATGTTTCTTACCCGTATGGGCTTGAATACCAAGATGATTATTACGGGTGATGTGACGCAGATTGACCTTCCAACACAACAAAAATCAGGATTGATTGATGCGTTGGAAGTACTGAAAAACGTAAAAGGAATTGCAAAAGTAGAATTTGACGTAAAAGATATAGTACGCCACAAATTAGTACAGAGAATTGTGGAGGCATACGAGAAGAGAAGCCCCCTAAATTCCCCGAAGGGGAATCTTAAAACGGCGGGCACAACAAAAGAAAAAGAATAACAAATAATTAATGCACTTAAAAGCCCCTCCTTTGGAGGGGTTGGGGGAGGCTCTTATGAACGCACTTACAAAAACCGATTTCCATTTCGATGGACAAACAAACGTGTATCACGGCAAAGTACGTGATGTATATACAGTAAAAAACGATTTGCTGGTTATGGTTGCTACTGACCGTATCTCGGCATTCGACGTGGTTTTACCCAAGGGAATTCCTTACAAAGGACAAATGCTGAATCAGATTGCAGCTAAATTTCTTGATGCCACTGCCGATATTGTTCCTAACTGGAAACTGGTCAGTCCGGATCCGATGGTAACAGTGGGTCTGCGTTGCGAAGGATACCCCGTAGAAATGATTGTACGTGGTTATCTTTGCGGAAGTGCTTGGAGAACCTATAAAAGTGGCGTACGTGAAATCTGCGGTGTGAAAATACCAGACGGAATGCGTGAAAACGAGAAATTTCCAACACCCATTGTAACACCCACAACCAAAGCAGAACAAGGCTTGCACGATGAGGATATTTCGAAAGAAGAAATTCTAAAACAAGGTCTTGCTACGCCTGAAGAATATGATTTGCTCGAAAAATACACGTTGTCGCTTTTTCAACGCGGAACTGAAATTGCTTCCAAGCGCGGGTTGATTTTGGTGGACACCAAATATGAATTCGGAAAACGCGATGGAAAAATATATTTGATGGACGAAATCCATACGCCCGACAGTTCGCGCTATTTTTATGCAGATGGTTACGAAGAACGTTTTGCGAAAGGCGAAGCTCAAAAACAACTATCCAAAGAATTTGTGCGCGAATGGCTGATGGAAAACGGTTTTCAAGGTAAAACAGGGCAAACCGTACCCGAAATGACCTCTGAAATTGTAACCGGAATTAGCGAAAGATACATTGAACTTTTCGAAAATATTACCGGAAGTGCCTTCGTAAAAGCTGACGTAGAAGATATTTCGGCACGAATTGAAAAAAATATCTCAGAAGATTTAAAAACCATACGGTAATTTTTGGAAATCTATTTTGAAATTTCAGATTTTATTGTACCTTTGCACTCAATTTTGAAAGAAAGCATTGGAGAGATGGCAGAGTGGTCGATCGCGGCGGTCTTGAAAACCGTTGAACTGCGAGGTTCCGGGGGTTCGAATCCCTCTCTCTCCGCCAAGAAGCAAAGCAAAACAAAGAAAATCCCTGTAAATTAGATGTTTACAGGGATTTTTATTTAGGGGCAAGGGTGCAAAAAAGGGGACTTTGAGCAATTTTCACGGACAAATTCGGGGACGTTTCCCAGAAAACGATGATTGCCCCCGATTTAGAGCTATTAGATTCTTTTTCAGTGGTTTGCTTATTTTTTCATAGTTCTGTTCCCACCCGCATTTCGTATATTTCGAACCAATTTTAAAGTTGAGATATATGAAAAGAATGACCTTCAAAATCCTGTTTGTCGTAAAGGCATCACGGGTCGCAAAAGACGGTAAAAGTCCTATTTATTTGCGTGTTACAGTTAAGGGGCAAAGATGTGAAACATCCGTTAGCCTAAGAGTTGACCTCAAGAAGTGGAATACCGTCGCCGAAAAGGTAATTGGGGACAGTCGGGAAGACCAAGAATTAAATTTCCGTTTGGATACTATTCGCATACGGATTATGCAAATCTATCGCGAGATGGAATTTGACAATGTTGAAATCAACGCTAAAAAAATCATCGATCAGTATTTAGGTAGAAACGAGAAACCGGCGATCATGTTACTGGATGTTTTCCGGGAACACAATGAGCGTTGCCACAAGCTTGCCGGAAAGGATATGGCTCCGGCTACAGTTGAGCGTTACGAAACATCCCTGAAGCACACAGCGAATTTTATGCAGTTCAGTTACGGCAAGGAGGACATTCCTATTACTGACGTAAATCACAAATTCATTAAGGATTACGAATTTTATCTAAAAACGGAGCGGAACTGTTCACACAATTCGGCAACGAAATACCTGAAGAATTTCAAGAAAATTATCCGTATCGCTCTTGCCAATGAGTATATCACGAAAGACCCGTTTGTCAATATCCGATTTACGCTGGACGAAGTGGAACGCGACTTTCTGGAAGATTCTGAAATTCAACGGATAATTGACAAGCCAATTTCCATTGAACGACTTGCCGTTGTTCGTGATATTTTTGTTTTTCAGTGTATGACTGGACTCAGCTATTCGGATGTGAAAGGATTAAAGAATGAACATATTGCTACGGACAATAACGGTAAACAGTGGATCCGCAAGAAAAGGCAGAAGACCAATAATATGTGTAATATTCCATTGTTGGATGTGGCTCAACAGATTATGGAGCGGTATGAAGACCATCCCGAGTGCATTCGTAGAGGGACACTATTCCCTGTTCCGTGCAATCAGAAGCTTAATGCTTATCTCAAGGAATTGGCTGATATATGCGGGATTGAGAAGCAAATCTCGTCGCATACCGGACGCCACTCATATGCCACTTCTGTGTGCCTTGCCAATGGAGTTAGTATTGAAAATGTAGCTAAAATGCTGGGGCATTCCGATACAAAAATGACACGACACTATGCCAAAGTACTTGATAAAAGCATAATGCGCGATATGGAACAGGTGAACGGCAAATTCTCAATTGGGTAAATATGGACTTATTATAGGCAGGCTTTCTTTATTATTGGAAAGCCTGCTATTTTTTATTGTTCCTCTTTCATCCGGTCACAAATATAAAAGCAGGGAATAAAATGCCAAGACTGAACCCTTCGGGTATTTTGCCAAATCTTCCTTTCTCGCTGGGGCTCGAAAGCGTATTTACCAAAATAGTCCTGTCTGATTTATTCTCCTGCTCTTCGGGAGTGTTTACCGGTTGAAAAAGGAAAACAATATTGGAGGGGGTGTTGGCGTCTATCCGTGCAAATACCTACCTGAACATGCCTTTGTAGCCTTCCTCCAGCATCTTTTGAATATCAGATTCCCTGTACAGTATTTTCCCACCCAACTGGATATAAGGGATTTGACCGCCACTGCGATAGTCCTGGAGGGTTCGCCGACTGATTTTAAGCCGCTGTGAAACCTCTTTGTCTGTCAGAAAACGTTCGCCGCCTAAAGTGGGACGATAATTCCGGGTAACATTTTCGAAGCTGTCCAGCATCCGTTCAATGGACTGAAAGAATCCTCTGATCCTTTCGTTGTCTCTGGTGATAACCTCATTACTCATAATTATTTGAATTTTAAATGGTTTATAACTTTTTCCACATCTTCCGGCTTGTAATACATCTTGTGATTGATCTGGGTATAGGCTAACGTTCCGTTATCCCGATAGGTTTGGAGTGTTCGGTATGAGATGTTAAGTATCTGACACACATCCTGATTGTCGAGCCAGCGTTGCAGACTTTTGTCCGGGCTTTCGCACAGGGTTTCCACTTTCCGGGTAAAGGCTTCGAAGCGGTTCATCATTGCCTCGAATGTTTGGGCTTCAATGTTTACGATTTCCATTTTTTCTTATTTTTTAGAATTAATAATTTCGTTTGAATCCCAAATATATATACAAAAAATCGAGTAAATAGCAAAGAATCAGGGAGTGGCAGCTTGTGTCTGGGGTAAAGAGACAAAATTGCGCGCATTTTCTGTAGTTATACAAAAACAGCTTCCGGTTTTCACCGAAAGCTGTCCAACTGGCAAGCCGGATTTCATTCCCGTATAAACTTTCGATACTCTTCATTTTTGATGGAATCGTAAGGAGCATTCCCCTCCGCCTGCTCAAAGGCTAAGAGTATGCGTTCCTGTGCTCGGGGTATCCGGGTAATTATCTGTTTAAAAGATCAGTATCGCAAAGCTCGAAAGCCGTTTTTACAGCTGCTTCCTTTACTTCGCTATCAACTGATTTTCCCGCAACCAAACGCCCCAGCCTTTCAATCTCCTCATAAGGAGTCCCCGAACTGTACTGATCCATCAGTCGCGCTCTGGCAATGGCTGCAACAAAATTTTTCTCTGTCAGTTCTTCGAGTAGTTTCTTGCTCACTAATGAGCGGGCGACCTTGACACGCAGTTCGTAAGTGCGATTCTCCATATACTGCGAAACTTTTTTAGATCGTTGGGATATGGATGTGGTTAGCTTCCTGAACTGTTTAACCACTTGCCCCCAAGTAGCATCGTAGATTCTCTTCAACATCCTGCGGTGCATATTGCCGAATGCTCTGCGCAGGGGATCGCTCAGGAGCATCCCCGCCCAAAGCCACAGGCTTACCAATACATAGATTTTTATAAATACCTCTTCCATTATTCTG